>JAKFUF010000020.1 GCA_021732845.1 Planctomycetaceae bacterium
AGTCGGTGCGAGAAAGGGAGCCCCAACGGGGTGAGATTCATTGAACATCCGACAAACATCACGGTCACGCCCCGATTGGGGCTCCGTCGTTCGTCGTCATTGCACCCAGGGCTCCGTTGGCGTTGCCAACTTCGCCCTGGGCTATCGAATTCTGCCCCCTTGGGGCTGACGATGCGACACTCCGGGGTGTTGGGTTTCGGGCAAGCCCGTGATGTGCCATTCGTGGTTATTCCTGCGCGGAATGATGGTCGAGATTTCGTTCACCTGGTTCACTGAACCACGAAAGGCACGAAGCACACGAAAGGTCGAACCACGAGTCACACAATCCTCAACGAATGAGAAACCGCCGAGTTCAGGTCAAAGGCTCCCGGGGCGATTTCGCCGTGCGAGTTTTTCGTGCCGAGGCAATATGTACTGCGGCTTTGCCGCTTTTCACTCCGCCATCAGATTCGGCGGAAGGAACGTCGAGGCGATTGTCACGCTGGCCCAGACTTTGAACCGTTAATGGGATTGCTCATGTGGACGCGTGTAGTCACCTGTTCGCGTTGCGCCGCCGGCCCGGTACTCGGTGAGATGGGCGAGCGATGGCAGCGTCCGGACATTCTTCCAATACGCAACTCTGGCGTCCTCGTCGATTTGAACAATTCCGCCATAGAGCTTGTCCGCACCATCTTTCCGCGGACCCGACACCCAGTACGTCTCGTTGGTCTCCTCGTCGACGCAATTGTATTTGTAGCCGCTTTTCGTCTTGCGCAGACGGCGGCCGCGGTATGTATAGCTCCGGCCGGACCGGGACAACTCAACCCAGCCAATCCGCCCCTCGCCATTGAGGCCGCCCGCCTTGTTCTCAATGTACATGATCCGACGCATGTTGCCCTCCAAGAATTGTCAGCATTTACGGCAGCTTCTTCTTGTTGACGAAATCCACCTCGATCACGTTGTTGCCCTGCGGGGACGAGACGGTGGGGGCGATTCCGGACTTGTCACGGCTCAGGGCCGTGTGGGTGTTGGCGAAATCCAGTTGTTGGGGAGACAGCCGGGTGCCGTCCGGGGTGATCTCGGTCCACTCGACGCGGCGCATGAACGGCCGGTCCTCCCCTTTGCGGGTGATGTCGGTCACCTGGACTTCGATCCCCGTCCCCTCCTTCAATTTCTTCGCCCAGTCGTCTTCAAGCTGGTAGAACGTCCCATGCGAGTTTGCCTTCCAGTTCTGCCGGGACAGGTTCTCGGCTCCGCCGGGGGCACCAAAGCGGTCGCCGACGAGGTGGCCGGCGTGGTCACCGGTTCCTCCCGAGACTCCTGTCTGGGCCGACTTGCTGCGGTGCGTCTTGACCGTGCCTGGAACGCCAAGGCGGCCGCTCACCTGCTTGTAGATGCGGTCGCCCGTCTCCCAGTCACGGCATTCAAAGCGCTTGCTGATATCGGGCAGGAGCTTGGCGACGGCCGTCGCCCCGCGCCGCTGGAGAAAGCTGTCGACCACGGCCTTCATGCGGTCCAGTGACTTGTTCGCGCCGCTGGGAATCAGGTCAAGAGCCTGCTTGAGCTTCTGGAAGCCGGGCAGCAGGGCCGCGGCCGCCTTGGCGGATTTCTCCGAGAGTTCGACGGCCCGCTCGAGCGACTTGAGGTACTTGGGCAGCTTGCCGGCCTTGGCCAGGTCGCCCACATACGGAATCATGCTCGCGCCCGAAAGTACCGCGTCGAGCCACTGCCCACGGGCCAGCGACAGCAGGCCGCTCGCGCCGTCCGACACCGGACTCGGGTCGAAGATGCCGGCCAGATCCAGGGCCATCTGAATGAGGTCGAGGCCGAGTTCTTGCAGTTCCCGGACATGGGCGTCCGGCTTGTCCGGGTGCGTGGCTCCGGCTCCGCAAAGACCAGGAGCGGGGGACGTGGAACGACAGAGCGTGCCCGAATCAATCGGTTCCGCCGCTCTCGATCTTGCCGGACCCGGAAGTCGCGTTGGTGCCATACCTGCCTGATCCTTTCCGCAAAGTGCTGACGCCCAGGTTAAGTTGCTGCTCATCAAGGGTAATCGTCACACGGAATGGGGTCTACTTCAGTGCCTGATGTTGAGCGTGAGCAGGCGCATGTCTTTTCTGGTGTAATGCCCAGGTCAACCCGCGTATGCCGCGGGCGGGATTGACTTCACGGGAATGTGCCAGCGACCGCACATGTCGGGTTGAACCTCTTGTTATACAGCCATTTCCCATGGGGCTCGGGCATTTGATGGAGTAGCGGGCGTTGGGCATCGAGATGGAGAATTCGACAACCGCGCCGCTCAAATCCGCCGGACCAGGCTCGGGCAGGTCGAGCATGTCGAACCGCTGGGCACACAGCGCGCGACCCGTAGTGCAGAGGCCCGCACACCACCGAGATGAACTCGGTGGGGTTTGACATCATGGCGAGGCTTATGACATGCAGGGCGAGGAGCTACACCTTCGCCGTATCGGCGTGGCTTACCGATGGCGTTGCGGCAAGGCTCTTTCGCCGTTCCAGCATGAACTCGATCACCGGCGGGACCATCGAGACGCCGATGATTCCCAGGATCACCCAGTGGAAGTGATCTTGGATCTCTGGCCGCGAGCCGAGCCAGTAGCCCAGCAGCAGGAACAGTTGGATCCAGACCAGCCCGCCAATCACGTTGTAGGCCATGAACTTGCCGTACGACATGCGTCCCATGCCCGCCACGAAGGGGGCAAACGTCCGCAGGAAGGGCATGAACCGGGCCAGGATGATCGTCTTGCCGCCGTAGCGTTCAAAGAAGCTGTGTGCCTTGTCGAGATGCTTGCGGTTGAGGAAGCGGACTTTCTCCCCGCGAAAAATCGCCGGCCCGAGCTTCGCCCCGATCCAATAGTTGATGGTGTCGCCAAGAATCGCGGCCACCGACAGCAGGACCATCAGCGTCACGAGATCCAGCCGGCCGCTCCCCGCCAGCGCGCCGAGCGCGAACAGCAGGGAATCACCCGGCAGCAGCGGCATGACCACCAGGCCGGTTTCGGCGAAGATGATCGCGAACAGCACCAGATAGGTCCACGGTCCGCAATAGTTGATCAAGTCCCCCAAATGGCGATCCAGATGCATCACCATGTCGAGGAGCATCTTGAACCAGTCCATTTTCGACTCCGTTCCACGTTGTTCGCGATGTCAACCGTCGGGGTTACGCTGCCGGGCCGAGTGTAACAGAAGATCCAGAAATCTTGGGAGACGAGTATTTTCGGGCGCTCCGTGAAAAAACCAGGCTGGAATGGAAGCGAATTGCCTCTTTCCAGCCTGGCAATCTCGTTGCACCGTGAGAGAACTGACTTTCATGGGGAGGCTCGGGCAACGTCCACATTCCATGGCGATGTTGAGACGACTAAGAAAAAACAATCTTGTAGACGAGCCGCTCCTCGTCAATCATGCTTGGCAGGTGGCGGACGAGGATGCGTTCGTCTTCGCTCCCGCCAACGGTGTTCCCGTCTTCAATGACGGGGCCGCTTTGAATGAGATAGTGGGCGATGTTGGAGACGAATTCGAACAGGTCACCCACCGGCATGCGGCAACTGTCCACTTCGATGTCCATCAGCCCGAATTGCGGCATCCCGAGGGTGTACAGCCCAACCTCGTCATTATCCGCGCGCACGACTTGGAAGCGCAGCCACACAGGGACGGGCACATGCTCCTCCGAAATGTCCTCGCAGAAATCCTCAAAGATCGCCCGAGAATTGCAGACGCAGGCATTGCCCCAGTAGACACCGATCCCGTCATACAGTTCCAACGCGACCAGCGCGAGGCGTGAAACGGCAATCGCCGATTGGACGGGTGTCAGGTCACCGCGCGCGACGGTCACAATGACATGCGATTGGTGAGCCGCGGTTTCTTCACGTCCATTGGGCCAGAGAAAATTCTCGTCGGCGCTTTCTTCAGCCTCACCGCCGGGCACCGGCGCTGGCATGTGTGCCAGAAATCCCATCGTCTCGCCGCGATGCTTGATCTCGACAATCTGTTCACCGCAGACCTCTGCCGTATATCCCCGGCCGAGAACCTTCGCGGCGATCGCGCTGGCCCGCGACAAATCCCGTGGCTCAGCCGGCGCGCAGAGCACAAAACAATGCCGCGTGGCTCCCTCTGACTTTGGTGCCGCCCGTTTGGGCTTGCTGGAGGGCGGCTGCTTCTTTTTGCGGAAGGGATTGAAGAATGACATGTTTGTTCCACTCCCATTTGGCCTCTGTAGTTGACCAACACTTTCGAAATGTGCTTCGTTCGGCCGCCGTGTCAAAGGGCCTGCCATTCCCCGCGATGATTCTGAACGCTGACTTCAAAGTCATCCGCCCAAAGCGATCCATTGGATGCCAGCAGGCAACCGTAGTTGAGCCACTCGCTCCCCGCAGGCACAACGGTTTCAATGGCGTATCTGGTCCACGGTGTTGTTCCCTTGATCGGGCGGTCATGCATATTTTCGAAGAACAGATGAGTGGATGAACCGTCGATCCGCAGCCACAGGCCGGCCCAGGATTCTAGTCCTTCGGTTCGCAGGTCGGCGGTAAGGCGGATCCTGTTCCCCACCTGGTTGTGGATGGGACAGCGCTGCATGAGTGATCCGAACTCCTTCCGTTCGGCCTTCGACCGCCGCATCCGCACACACTGCCCCATCGCGCCACTCTCACGGGGCACAACGGAGATATCATATTTTCTGGAGACGCCGCCAACGTACAAAAAACTGTCGAACCATCCCCGCGGCGTCCCGTCGATCACGTTATCGTCAAATCCCAAGTTGGTCGGGTTGGCAACGGCGGGTGGCTCGACGACAACGTAGATGGCCTTGGTGGGTTGAACGTCGTGCGAAACGACAGCGGCCTGTCGTTCGGAAAGTTCACGCGACGCCAGTTGCGACTGAAACAACTGTTCGATGCCCCGTATGAGACGGTCCATATGGGTATGAAAGTCGCGCCCTGAACGGACCTCCGCTGCATTGCGATAGGCAAGTTGCGAAAGTGTCGGCGGCAACTGGCTCAGCTTGGGCATTGCGGCCTTGCCGACAAGGAGTGGAATCACTGGAATCGCACGCTGAAGGGCGGCGGAGATCTCGATCGTGATGAAATCAGCGGGATCTCTCAGACGCGGGTTTCCATCGGCATCATGCACTTCAAGCCAGCGATCACCGACAACTGCCAGCAACAGGTCACATTTCCCGACCCAATCGCCAAGGTAGGTCCGGAAATCGACTCCGAAGGGAATCGAATCAACATCCATGAAAACAGAATTGGCACCAAAGTGAGCCGCCAGGCGATCGTGAATCCTTCCGGCCACGTCGATGCTGTCTTCACGGCGATAGGACAGAAATATTTTTGGCGTTGGCACTGTCACGATGTCTGCCGCTTTCCACTCGGATATCTACACCACGATCTGGCCGAAGTCGCCCACGCTCAAATCCACCCCCACCGTCTCCGTAGCAACCATTCCACCGTCACCCAGCCCAGCACCGCCAGCATCACCTTCCAGTCGTTCCAGACGTATTCGCGGCGCGGGGGGACGAGGCTGGCTTGTTGGTGGCGTTCGAGTTGTTTGAGAAATTGATCGGCCTCGTCGGGGGCGAAGGTGCGGCCGCCGGTTTGTTCGGCGAGTTGGCGGAGGGAGTCGGGGTCGGCGGAGGTGTCGAGAAGTTCTTCGTTGACTTCGACCACGTTGCAGCGGGCGGAGGCGGTGTCGGGCTGCATGCCGGGGGCGGTCAGTCGGAATTCGTGGACGCCGGCTAGTTCGGTGTTCAACACAGCCCGGTAGCGCGGGGTCTTTCCGGCCGTGGGGGCCAGTGCCAACTCCTGCAGTTTACCGCCGGGAAGCAGGGCTTCCAGGCGAGGCGGGGCTCCGCCGGGCGGGGTGTGGCGGTAAGCCACGTCGATTTGTAATGGCTCGCCCAGCCGCAGGCTGCGGCGGCTCAGTTGCAGGGCGACCTGCTGGCCGGGGGGAAAGTCGCCCCCGAGGGCCAGCCAGCGGACGAGGTTGGACCAGAAGGTGTCGTAGAAGGGGAGCAATTCGGCATCCAGGTCGCGCAGCAGGCTCCACTTCCACAAGCCGTCGCCGAGAATTGCCACGACATTGCCGCGGCCGACGTTCATGGAGACCAGGGCGGGCTGTGCCACGTCGGTGTCGCCCTGGCGGGCCAGAACGACGGCGGCCGGCTTCTCGCTGGCGGTTTTGACGCGGCTCAAAAATCCCGGCAGACGCACAAGCGCCGCGTCGATGTCCACGCCCATCTTTCCCGAGGCGAGCCACGGGGTGGACTTGCCGGCGGGGCTCAGCCGGAGCGACCCCTGCCGGCTGACATCCTGGGCCGTTCCGGACCATTCGACGGGCTCCAGCATGGCCATGGCCCGCGCGATCTGCGCGGCACGGGGAGATTCCGGCGTGCAGCATGGACCCCGCACAAAGACCACCTGCCCTCCATGTGATGCGACAAACTCCGTCAACTGGGCGGCGGAGTCGACCGTCAACAAATGCTCGAGTGCCTGACCCAGCAGGACCACATCGTACTGTGACCAGTCCTCCAGCGAGACCGGGAGGCTGGCGGGTTTCGCTGACTGCTCGGCGTGCGAGACGATGGTTTCCCGCCGGGCGGAGGCGATCTGCGTGATCTGTGTCAGCTCGATCCGTTCATCTTTGCGCAGCGACTGCGCGAGAAACTTGCTGTCCCAGTAGGGCTGTCCTTCCAGCATCAGCACGCGGATCTTCTTGCGCTGAACTTCAAAGAACACCCGCTGGGAATTGTTCGACGTCGTGGCTTCATCCACCAGCGGTTCGATGTCGACCTGGTATTCGTACTGACCCGGCTTCGACTGCTGCACCGGAACCTTCAGTTCCACGATCGGGCGGTCCAACGTCACTGGAATCCGCTGCACGGTCTCACCCTGTTTGACAATCAGCGTCACGTGTCGCTGATTGAGCCCCACCTGGTACAGTTTGCACAGAATCGCACCGGGCTCGTTGGGATAGAGCTGTTCTTGCAGCGGCAGGGCGAGCAGGGCGACATCCCGCTGCTGGGACCGGCCGCCCAATGGCACAGTGTGAATCAGCACCCCGCGCGACTTGGCCTGCGCCGCCACCGGTTGCAGCGACGTTTGTGCCGTGTCGTGGCCGTCGCTGATCAGCAGGACCGCTCCCGCGCCGCCCGCCGGTTGACGGGACACGACCGTCGCCAGACTCTCGGCCAGACGGGTGGTCCGGCCGGGGTTCCAGAAGGTGGCGTTCTGATCCAGCAGCGCCGGCAGCAGCGGCCGCAGGTCGGTGTCGAAGCGGTTCAAGTCGATGTCGACGACGTCTGCAAGTTGCCGACGGTGCGCGGAATCGAGCCACTGGGTGCGAAGAAAATCCAACCGGCTGATGCCGTCCATGTCTTCTGTCTGCATCGACCCCGAGGTGTCGACGAGAATGGTCAGCGAGGACCGGCGGCCTGCCTGTTTGGCGGGAACCTCACGACTGGGACCGGCCAGCAGCACGCAGACGATGACGATCGAGAGCACGCGCCACAGGCCGAGGACCACGGCGGGGACCAGCCTGTCGCGCAGGAGGCGGCTGTACGCCCAGATTCCCAACCCGCCGAGCACGAGAGCCACGGCGGTCAGTTGTTGGGGAGACCAGGCAGGTTGCCATACCCATGTCGTCGGCATTCCACGATCCGTTTACCGCTCGAAGAGATTGGATCCGAAGGCTTTGATCTTGAGTTCACCACTGTTGCGCGACGTGGCGAGCTTTACCCACTGGGCCGGAGTCGAGTTCGGCATGAACGCCACCGACCCATCCGCACGCAGAAAGTACACACCGGCCCGATGCTGGCCTACAAAGACACCAGCCTCTCCCAGATTAAAGTTCCCATAGGGAACATCCAGCGGTTCTGTCCAGTGGATGAGGTTTGGCCGGATCTCGCCGATGAGGATGGTTTTCGACAGTGGATCTTCAATTTCGTCCCTGCCAACTGGTACCGCTCCCCGGAAAACGGTGGCGGCTCCCAGTGGGGCGGCGTAGGCGGTGCAGGTCTCGCAGGTGGATTTGCCACTGGTCTCGGCGAAGACTTCGGGCCGCCGCGGCAGCAGTGCGAGATTGTGGGGGCTGTCCCACGGCTCGTCCAACCGGAACTGCCGATACAGCGGCTCTTCATCGAGAAACGGCAGCAGCAGGACCCGCCAACTGTGCAGCGGCTGCTGGTCGGCGTCCACTGTGTAGGCGGGCGGAAAGCTGCCGTACCGCTCGTGGTAGGCCAGAAAGGCCACCCCAATCCGCCGTAGATGATGCTCGCAACGCTGAATACGGTTCGGGGACAGCGGACGGCGGATCGATGGCACAAGCAGGACCAGCAAGACCAGCCCCAGACCGACCGCCAGCAGAAACTCCGTGGCTCGCTTCGTGAAGGAAGGCTTTTTCCGGCGGAGTTCGGCAGTTGAGCAGGCCGGACAAGTTCCGGAATGTTCCAACGGCATCGCACAGTGGGGACAGTCAGCCATGTAAGAATTGGCAGGGCAGTGACAGGAATCGCATTCTCGATAGTCTGACCTTCACAACGAATTTCGTGAAGGGTTGGAGTGGTGTGGTTACAAATATGCTGTCGGAAGCATGGGGAAACGTCTACGGGATGGCATTTGCCGTCTCTCGTGGTACCGTACTTCCAATTGTGGCGGCCTGACGCGTGGCCGGTCGGCTGGCTTTCACCTCCCACATTCATCAGGCATTGGTTCCCATGTTCGCCACCACGCGCTGGAGTCTGGTTCAGGCGGCGGGAGGCCTGCATAGTTCGGCGGCGCGGCAGGCGGTTGGAACGCTCAGCGAGACCTACTGGTACCCATTGTACGCCTTTTTGAGACGGCAGGGTTGCCCCGCCGGCGACTGCGAAGACCGCCTGCAGGCATTTTTCGCCTTCGTCTTGGAAGGCGATGTGTTTGCCACGGCCGATCCGCTGCGCGGGCGGTTCCGGGCCTTTCTCCTGAAGACATTTCAGAACTTTCTACATGCCGAGCATCGGCAGGCCACCGCGCTGAAACGCGGTGGCGGACGGATCGTGCGGTCGCTAGATTCGGTTGAAGCCGAGGAACGCTATCGCCTGGACCCAGCCACGTCTGAGACTCCCGAGCGGTTGTTCGAGCGGCAGTGGGCGTTGACTTTGCTGAACGGCACCCTGGAACAGGTGCGTGCCGAGTATGTGGAACGCGGCCAGGAAGCCCTGCATGCCGCGCTGGAAGGACACTTGCGTCAAAACCAAACGCAAACCCCGTACGCCGAACTGGGGGCATCCATGGGAATGACCGAGGAGGCGGTGAAATCGGCCGCTCATCGTCTGCGGAAGCGTTACCGCGAACTGCTGCGGGCGGCAATTGCCGATACGGTGGCCGATCCGGCCGATGTGGATGATGAACTCCGGCTGCTGCTGCAGGCGGTGGCGGCGGGGCGTTGAGGTTGCGACGGACCAAATTTCTGGGAAAATTCCAGAAAACCCACGCAACCCACGGCGCGGAAGCGCATAGACCGTTTCAGGAATGATTGAAAGCACCGCCTGGAACATCCCATGTCCGACCCCGCTCCTGTTTGTCCGCAATGTGGCGCTGAACTTCCGGCGGGCTTGCCGTCGGCACTGTGTGCGGCGTGCCTGTTGAAGTTAGGGTTCGAGAGCCACGTGCCGCTGTCGGGACCGGCGACTGGGCCGTACCAGCCGCATTTCCTCATGCCCAATCCGGAAGAGCTGGGGCCGCGGTTTCCACAGTTGGAAATTCTGGAGCGGATCGGCTGCGGAGGGATGGGGGTCGTATATCGGGCTCGGCAGAAAGATCTGGACCGGATCGTGGCTCTCAAAATCCTGCGTCCTGATCATCGGCCCGACGCGGCGTTCGCCGAACGCTTTCAACGCGAGGCGCGAGCTTTGGCGCGGCTCAACCATCCCCACATCGTCACCGTGCATGAATTCGGCCGCACGGACGACCTGTTCTACTTCATCATGGAGTTCGTCGACGGGATCAACCTGCGGCAGCTCGAAAAAGCGAGCAAGCTCACCCCGGTGCAGGCCCTGGCGATCGTCCCGCAAGTCTGTTCGGCGCTGCAATATGCCCACGAACAAGGGGTGGTACATCGGGACATCAAGCCCGAAAACATCCTGGTGGCCGGCGACGGGCGGGTCAAGATCGCCGATTTCGGGCTGGCGAAGCTGGCGGGGCACCCGGAACAAACGCATCTCACCGGGATGTGGCAGGTGATGGGGACGCCGCACTACATGGCTCCCGAGCAGGTGGAGCATCCGACCGATGTGGACCACCGCGCCGACATCTATTCCCTCGGTGTCGTGATCTATGAAATGCTGACGGGTGAACTCCCGCTTGGCAGGTTTCCCGTCCCCTCCCGCAAAGTCCAGATTGATGTGCGGCTCGATGACGTGGTACTGCGCGCCCTCGAGAAAGAGCCCGAGTCGCGATACCAGCATGTGACCGACGTTCAATCGGACATCGAGCAGATTCGCCAGTCACCCGGCAAAAAATCCGCGAGTCCCAAGGCCACCTTTGCCTCGCGATTCGCCAGTATGACCACTCACAACCGTTATCAGGGGGAGCCTGAGTCTGTCCGTGCGGAAGTTCTCTCCGATCTCAAGATGCCGGCCGATGCCCTCGTGATCCTCGGCCTCATCGAGATTCTCGCCGCGCTGCCTGTCTTGGTGTTTTTACCGTCGCTCGCATTCCTGACTCTTCCCCTCGGTGTGCTGGCCGTTTGGACCGGTCTCAATCTGAAGCACGCAGAGAATTCAACGGCCTCATTGGTCGGCTGCCTGCTGTCGTTGGTGCCCTCGTTGCTGTGGCTCTTCAAGCTGCCGTTCAATGCCATGGCACTGTCGGTGCTGTGCCAGCCACGCGCCAGGGAAGCATTCAAGAGCGTCCCGCTCGCCGAATGTCACGCTTGGACAATCGTGCGCGGATACGCGGATCCAGTGGTCGACTGGTCGCGTCAAACGGTTCGGTCAGCATGGTCTGCCTTCAATTCGCAATTGCCCAGCCGGGAGACAACGAATGCGGCTGGCGCTGCCGTCGGCGGAACCGTGGCTCAGATTCCCCGGCACGTCGCCACTGCAGGACAGTCGGCCTTAAGTGTGCTCCAGCATCCCATCACCCGCGGCATCCTGAGCTGGCTCTTCTGGTCGTTCCTGTGGTCGGCCTATTGCGCGGGAGTGGTGGTCGCGCTGGTGCCATTTTCCGAACCAGATCCGGTCGGACTGGTACTGTTTCTGTGCTGGGCGCTGGGTGTGGTGGTCCTGGGACGAAACAGCCTGATGGTCTGCACCGCGCGGCTCAACGGACAAACTCCTTCCCGCGCGGGCGGACCGCAGTCTGCCTTGCTGGCAACCGTCGCTGTTTCTGGTCTGGTGGGACTTCTGCTCCTTGCGTTCGCCGCATTCGATCGCAATCACCAGTTCTATCCTTGGAGCCGCATCCCCTCGGCCGACTGGGGACTTGTCCATCTTGTGTTCGGCTTGATCTGCGGAATGGCGGCAGTCCTGCTGAACTGGACGCTGACGAGGTGGCTCACCCGCGCGCTACTGGGCGTGGCCCTGGTACTGCCTCCCGTCATGGTGATCGCGCACCCAATGTCCACCAACGAATTCGCGCGGCAACTTTTGGCACTGCTGCCACTGATCCTTGCCCTTCCCGCCATCCTCTGGGGCTTTTGGGGAAGCCGCACGGTCTATGTCAGGAAGGCCGCGCCACAGGTCGCGGCGGAATAGGGCGGATTTTCGATTGCGTGCCTGACGGAGGCCGCTCAATTCGAGGGTGCCTCAGTTCCGCGCCAACCGTTCACGCAAATACGCCGCCCGCGCGGAATTGCGTTCTGCTGACTCCAGGTGCGACTTGCGGAGTTTTTGCAGGTGCGCCGGCTGGGTCTGGATGAACAGTTCGTTGACGATGGGGATGTCGAGGTCGTCGATCAGGCCAAGGTTCACGCCCATGCGGACGTGAGAGAGCAGTTGCATGGTTTCTTCGGAGCTGATCGCCTGGGCGGAGCGGAGGGTGCCGTAGGCGCGGGCCACTTTGTCGTGGATGGCGGGGCGGTTCTCCTTGATCAACTGGTTGCGGACGCGGCGTTCGTATTCGAGGATGTTCGGAATGACATCCCGCAGGTTCTTGAGCAGTTGAGCTTCGCTCTTGCCGAGTGTGACCTGGTTGGAAATCTGGTAGAAATCACCCATCGCCTGGCTGCCCTCGCCATACAGGCCGCGCACGGTGAGGTGAATCTTCTGCAGGGCGTGGAAGACCTTTTGAGCTTCCCGCGTCGCCACCAACGCCGGCAGATGCAGCAGGACACTGACACGGATGCCCGTACCGACATTGGTGGGGCAGGCGGTGAGGTAGCCCAGTTGTTCGCTGAAGGCGTAGGACACCCGCTCTTCCAGCAGGTCGTCGACGCGGTTGATCTCTTCCCAGCAGCGCTCCAGGTTGAAGCCACTTTGGAAGACCTGGATCCGCAGATGGTCTTCTTCGTTGACCATCAGGCTAAGGTTTTCCTGTGCGGAAATCCCCACGCCGCGTGAGCCGTGGCTCTCAGCCAGTTCCCGGCTGATGAGCTGCCGCTCGACCAGAAACTGCCGGTCCAGCCCCTCCAGGGCGTTCACATCCACGTAGTTAAGGTGGCCCTTCAGTTCCAGTTCCTGGAGATGCCGCCGCATCATCCGCTCGATCTCGGCGCGGACGCCATCATCGGCGCGACTGAGAAAGGGGAATTGCGAGAGATTCCGCGCCAGGCGGATGCGGCTGGACATCACAATGTCCGATTCCGGACCGGTGCCCTTGAGCCATTCACCGCTGGAGCGGGCCAAATCGTTCAGATCCACAATTCCGTCCTTACCATTCCCGGAACATCAGAGATGCCGGGAGTTTTACAGGTGGCCACCCGAGAATTTGTGTGAGTCTGGCTCCGTCCTGGATTGGCAGTCTGTGCTCGCTCCACCCGGAACTCCGCCATCACGCAGGTTGATCTATCGCGTCGCGTCACCCGACAACTGATTCTCCAGTTGCTGGATCTGATCTCGCAGCTTCGCGGCATCTTCGTACGACTCTTCTGCAATCGCCTCTCGCAGTTCATTCCGCAGCTTGATGAGCTTGAACTGGCGCTGATTGTCCTCTGGTACCCGTTTGGGATATTTCCCGCAATGCTGGGTGTCGCCGTGGATGTTTTCCAGCAGAGGCAGCAACTCCTCCTGAAATGCAGTGTAACAGTGGGAACAGCCGAGCCGCCCCTGGTTGCGAAACTCGCGGAAACTCAGCTCGCAGGCGGGGCAGATCAGCCGGTCCTGCTCATCGACCGGAGCCTCGCCGCTGCTTGTGGCTCCGCCTGTCGTCGGCCCGGCTGGCACTCCGGCCGACTTGGCACCCAAGTGCGGATTTTCGAGAAAGGGCTTGGCGCAGTCCTCACAGAGGTGATGCTCCTGGACCACGCCCTTCACAATTTCCGTGATGTGGAGCGTGGCAACCTTGGCGCAATTCCGGCATTTCATGGGTCAGGTCGCGTTCTGGAAGGGCGCATGCGGACGGGGCGGTCGGCCCTGAAATAGGGACGCTCGCATTCCGAGCGCTCGCCGGGTAATTTTTATCCGGGGATGGACGGGTGTCAAGCGATGATTGTCACGCAGGTGAACGTAACGGCATGACCCTGTGACGGATGTGGCGAACTGCCCGTGGTGGTTGCCGAACCTGTCAGGCAGTGACAACAACTCGGCGCGTGGTGAACTCCCGGCGGTGGGTCTGTGTCTTCTGCTTGCCTTGGTCCATCGCCATTCGGCCCGTTCCTTTTCCACGATCGATCGTCGTCCTGAGCCACCGATTGGGGCTTTTTCTCCATGCCCGTGTATCGTCCAGACTTCGCCACGTTCCAAAAGCTTGTGGCGGGAGCACCTGCCGGAACGAAACTGGTTCCCGTCTACCGCCAACTTCTCAGCGACACGCTGACGCCGGTGAGTGCCTATTGCCGCATCCAGGCGGGGCCGCCCTCGTTTTTGTTCGAGAGCGTCATCGGTGGCGAGCGGATCGGGCGGTTCACGTTTCTTGGTTCCGAACCGTTTCTCCAGATCAATGCCTATGGCCAGCGCGTGGAGATCTTTCGCGGCCAGGAACCACCAGACGTCCATACGAGCGTCGACCCGCTGCGTGATCTGGAGAATCTGGTTGATTCCCACAAGGCCCTGCATGTCGAGGGGCTGCCGCGATTCTGCGGCGGAGCCGTGGGATATGCCGGCTACGACACGGTCCGCTATGTCGAGAATCTCCCCAACGCCCCGCGTGATGACCGTGGCCTGCCTGACCTGTCGTTCGCCTTCTACGACCGCATGGTGATGTTCGACAACATCAACAAGACCACGCTGGTCGTGGCTCATGCCTGGCTGGTCGACCAGGACGGCAAGACGCAGGATCTGCAGGCGGCCTATGATGCCGCCTGCGCGCGGGTCGACGAGACTTGCCACCGGTTGCAGCGGGGGACACGCGAGCTGCAGCTCACCGACTTGGACACGCGCGGGCAACCGACCAGGGAAGTCACCTCGAACTTCACCCGGGAGGCCTTCGAATCCGCCGTGGCCCAAAGCCAGGAGTACATCCGCGCCGGCGACATTTTTCAGGTCGTCCTCAGCCAGCGGTTCCAATTGGAAACGTCCGCCCGAGCCCTCGACATTTACCGCTCGCTGCGCGTCGTGAACCCCAGCCCGTTCATGTTCCTGCTGGAGGTGCCGGAAACGACCCTGATTGGCAGCTCGCCCGAGATCATGGTGCGGGTTGAAGATGGCGAAGTCACCATCCGGCCGCTTGCCGGCACGCGACGCCGGGGGGCGACTGAGGAAGAAGACCGGCGGTTGGCCGCCGAACTCCTGGCCGACCCCAAAGAGCGGGCCGAGCATGTGATGCTGGTGGACCTGGCCCGCAATGATCTGGGCCGGGTGTCGCAATACGGTTCCGTGGCCATCAGCGATGTGATGCAGGTGGAGCGTTACAGCCACGTGATGCACATCACTTCCAATGCCCGGGGGCAGCTTGCTCCGGGAAAATCCGCCCTCGACGCCCTGCGTTCGGGTTTGCCGGCCGGCACTGTCTCCGGCGCTCCCAAGGTGCGGGCGATGCAGATCATTGATGAGTTTGAGCCACACCGCAGGGGACCCTACGGGGGAGCAGTCGGCTACATCGACTTCACAGGCAACATGGACACCTGCATCGCCCTGCGCACCATGGTCCTGCAGGGCCAGAAGGTGTACCTGCAGGCCGGTGCCGGCATTGTGGCAGACAGCATCCCGAGCCAGGAATATGAGGAGACGGTGAACAAGGCGAAGGGGATGCTGAAGGCGATTGAAGTGGCGGAGAAGCAGTTGTAGGTGCAAGCGTGCGGGTTCAGCCTCGACCGCGAGTAGCATTCCATCTCCCACGTAGAATCAGCTCATGTTCGATCGAATTCGCATTGAGGGATTCCGGCGGCTGGCGAGTGTTGATCTGGCGCTGCGCCCGCTGAATGTGGTCATTGGTGCCAATGGCAGCGGGAAGACGTCGTTGCTGGACGTATTTTCGCTGCTGAAATCGTCAGCGTCGGGCACTTTTAAGGAGTCGATTAACGCCCACGGCGGAATCGACGCAAATCTGGCTGATGTTTCTGGCGGCAAATCGAAAGCTGTCACCCTTGAACTCACACTACCAACCGCCGCCGAGGGGAGGTTGGAGTACCGCGTTGCTCTAGAACCCCAGGGCATCGGCTATCGGTATTCCGATGAGAACTTGACCGATTTTCGAGAGGCGGATTCCGAACCGATTGTTTGGATTGAAAGCAAAGACGATCGGGTTCGGTATTTCGAGCGCAAAAAAAGGGGCTTTGCGAAGCCCTTTTGGGAACATGACCGAACCGAGTCGGTACTCTCCCAAATCCCCCGAATGTATCCGCGCGTCGAAGAACTCCGGAGCCAACTTGCCTCCTCGACGCATTACCACGTTCTGAAAGTTGATGAACGCGCACCCGTTCGGCTCCCACAGCAAATGCGCGACGCGCAGTTGCCGGGTCGAGACGGCGAAAATCTCGTTTCGTGCTTGTATACGCTCCGTGAAACTGAGCCAGATCGGTATGAGGCCGTGGAGGCCGCTCTGCAGGCGGCGTTCCCCCGCTTCGAACGGCTCAATTTCCCACCAGTCGCGGCCGGCATGCTGGCCATGACCTGGAAGGAGACAACGAGCAAGCAGCCGTTCTACATGCACCAGCTTTCAGAGGGAACATTGCGGTTTCTGTGGCTCGTGACCCTGCTTCACAGTCCTGGGCTGACTGCCGTGACGCTGATCGACGAACCGGAGGTCAGCCTCCATCCGGAACTCTTGTCGTTGCTGGCGGACCTCTTCCGCGAGGCATCTACGCGAACGCAACTCATAGTGGCTACGCATGCGGACCGCCTCATCCGCTTCCTAAAGCCAGAGGAAGTCGTCGCGATCGACCTGAAAGAAGACGGCGCGGCAGAATTCACACGGGCCGATGCGCTGGATTTGGACAAGTGGCTGGAGGACTACACCCTGGATGAAGTCTGGCAGCTCGGCCGTCTGGGAGGGCGAGCGTGAGAATTGCCATTCTTGTCGAAGGACGAACCGAACGGGCCTTCAAACCCTTTTTGGTAGCGCATCTCAAGGTCAAACTCGCGGGAAAAATGCCCAAGCTGGATTTTGTGCCCTGTGATGGCAGGGTGCCGACTGGCAAGAAACTGAAGCGAACGGTCGAAATCTTGCTGAGCAGCGGAAAACAGCAAGCCGACGCCGTGATCGCCCTGACAGATGTTTACACGGGATCAAAGTCGCCCGAATTTCCGTCCGCTGATGATGCCAAGCGAAAGATGAGCGGATGGGTCGGTGGGGAAGCGCGATTCTATCCCCACGTCGCTCTGCATGACTTCGAGGCGTGGTTGCTTCCGTACTGGAAAAAGATTCAGAAGATCACGGGCAGCAACAAGAAATCGCCCGGAAAAATTCCGGAAGAGGTCAACCACCAGAAGTCACCGGCGTACCACTTGAGCGAGGTCTTCCGAACCGGCGAACGGACGCGGTGCAATTACATCAAGACCCGTGATGCGGGCCGAATTCTGAAAGACGAAGATTTGACGGTGGCGATTGAAGCCTGCGCGGAACTGCGAGCCTTCGTGGACCGGATTGTGTCCCTGTCGTGAAGTGATGGGTTGTCACCACCGGGTTGGAGCCCGCGCTGCACGACCCCCGTCTGCTCCGGCAGATTGCCAATCACCCCTATCCCTTGTTGTTCGCCACGATCAGCGGCGCGCATCTGTACGGCTTTCCGTCGCCGGACTCCGATTTCGACCTGCGGGGTGCGCATCTGCTGCCGCTCCGCGACCTTGTGGGGCTGACGGAGGGTGAAGAGACCGTGGAGAAATCCGGCATCCATGACGGGCTGGAGATCGACCTCGTGACGCACGATGCCAAAAAATTCTTCGGCCTGCTGCTGAAGAAGAATGGCTATGTGCTCGAGCAGCTTTTGTCGCCGCTGGTGGTCCACACGACATCCGAGCACGACGAGCTGAAAGGGCTGGCCCCCGGCTGCATCACGCGGCACCATGCCCACCACTACTTTGGGTTTGCCGAGACGCAGTGGAAGCTGTTTCAGAAGGCGGACCCACCGCACGTGAAGCCGTTGTTGTACGTTTACCGCGTGCTGCTCACCGGCATTCACTTGATGCGGACCGGCCGGGTGGAAGCGAACCTGGTGCATTTGAATGAGGAGTTTCATCTGCCCCAGATTCCTGACCTGATCGCGCGCAAAACCGGCGGGCCGGAACTTGGCAGGCTGGAAGCGGCGGACCTGACGTTTCACGCGGCTGAATACGAGCGACTGCGGTCGGTCCTGCAGGCGGCCCATGAGGAATGTCATCTGCCGGAAGCGCCGAGCACGGCCGCCGCGCTGCATGACCTGCTGGTCCGGGTGAGGCTCAACCAATTGGCTTGATTGAGGGAGCTTCAGCGGGAAGTGATTGCGGTTCGCGGATGATTTCGTCCAGCGCGCCGATCGGGTAGCATCACCGTCCAAATCACCTCTCGCTGATCCCTCAGAATCCGCCATTGGACGAACGCCGATGACTGCTTCCATCCAGGCCGAGATTGAACGGCTGCGCGCTGAATTGCGGCACCACAACCGCCTGTACTATGTCGAGGCGAAGCCGGAGATCAGCGATCTCGACTTCGACAGGCTGCTGAAGTCGCTGGAGAAGCTGGAGCGCGAGCATCCCGAATACGACTCGCCCGACAGCCCCACGCATGTTGTCGGGGGGGAGGCGATTGAGGGCTTCTCGCAGGTTTTGCATCGCAAGCCGATGCTGTCCATCGACAACGTATACGACGAAGCTGGCGTCAAGGAGTTCGATGTCCGGCTCCGCAAACTGCTTGGCCCGGCGGAACAAGTCGAGTATGTGGTTGAGTACAAAATTGATGGCGTGGCGCTGGCCTTGATTTACGAGCGTGGCTCACTCGTGAAGGCGGTGACCCGCGGCGACGGCCAGAAGGGGGATGATGTCACGCACAATGCCCGCACCATCCGGGGCCTGCCGCTGCGGTTGATGGGGGAGGACCTTCCACCCGTGGTGGAAATCCGGGGAGAAGCCTTCATCCGCAATTCGGACTTTGCCCGCATCCGCGCCCAGCAGGCGGCGGCAGGCGAGGCGCTGTTCGCCAACCCCCGCAACGCCACGGCGGGGGCGCTCAAGCTGCTGGATTCCAAGCTGTGCGCCAGCCGCCGTGTCAGCTTCTTCGCGCACAGCCTGGGTTACACCGAGGGTGTGGAGTATGCCACACATTCCGAGTTGCTGGCGGATGTCGCCCGCCGGGGCGTTCCCATCACGCCCCAAGTCAAGGTCTTTGACGACATCACCGCCGCCGTCGCCTATTGCCATGAACTGCTGGAAAACACGCACGCGCTGGACTTCGAAGTCGATGGCTTTGTGATCAAGGTCAACCACCGCGACCAGCGTGAGAAGGCGGGGATGACCTCCAAGAGCCCCCGCTGGGCCATCGCCTACAAATTCGAGCGTTACGAAGGGGTGACCCAGGTCGAAAGCATCAGCGTGCAGGTTGGCAAGACCGGACGCATTACGCCGGTCGCCAATCTCAAGCCGGTGGAGATCGCGGGCACGACGGTGTCACGGGCCAGCCTGCACAACCGCGACGAAGTGACCCGCCTGGATCTGCGGGTGCATGACTGGGCGATCGTCGAGAAGGCGGGAAAGATCATTCCGCACGTCGTCCGCGTCGAAGTTCATCGGCGCACCGGCGAAGAGCTGGAATGGACCTACCCCACACGCTGTCCCGAGTGCGATTCGGAACTGGTCCAGGATGAAGGCAAAGTCGACATTTTTTGCCGCAACCCCGCCTGCCCCGCCCAACTGCGGGAGACCCTGCGGTTCTTCGGTTCACGGTCGGCCATGGACATCGAAGGGCTGGGGATCAAGTCGATCGAGCAGTTCATCGACGCTGGCATTTTGACCCGCCTGGCCGACGTGTACCGCCTGCCGGAACGCCGGGCCGCGCTCCTGGAACTGGACCGGATGGGCGACAAGTCGATCGATAATCTGCTGGCGGGGGTGGCAGAGAGCAAGTCCCGGCCGCTGTGGCGGCTGCTGACGGGGTTGAACATCAACCAGGTTGGCACCCGGACCGCCCAGTTGCTCGCCGACCATTTCGGAACGCTCGACGAACTCATGGCACAGACGCCGGACCAACTCTCGGCGGTTCCCGAGATTGGCCCGATCAGTGCCGAGGCGATTCACCGCTTCTTTAGTTCACCTCATGGCAAATCGTTGGTTGAAGAACTGCGGACGTTCGGTCTGAATTTCGGGACGCCACGGCCAGCAGAAGCCACGTCGTCAGCCACGGCCGGCAAGCTCGCCGGAAAAACGGTGGTGGTCACGGGAAGCCTGACGCGGTTCACGCGCGACAGCATCAAAGAGCTGATTCACGAGCATGGTGGCAAGCCCGCCGGCAGCGTCTCCAAGCTGACGCATTACGTCGTGGCGGGAGAGAAGGCCGGCAGCAAACTCGACAAGGCGCGGGAGTTGAACATCCCGATCTTGACGGAGGATGAGTTTGTCAAACTGCTGGAATGACGGGCGTGATATTCAATTTTCGAAGAACGATTTTCGATTGCCGTGGGGTGCGTGAACCCGATTGCGCGCACCGCCTCCATCGGATCGTTCCACCTGTCCTTTCAGCGTCGGCTCTTCGCCCCCACCTTTCGTGGCGGTGGTGCGTCCCCGGCGACGACCAATCGTGAACGCTTTTTGCCAAGCCGGATGCGTCCCTTCCTGGGGGTCTGGTTGGGCTGGTGGTACAACGCCCAAATCGATCGGCCAAAGTACAGCCCGGCCGAGGTGCCGAGCAGCAATACCGTGGCTGCCCACAATTTTACTAGAGTTTCGTCCGACACTGGCGGGCTCTGGGCCTTTCCGAAAAACGCCAGGATGAAAAAGACGATTCCAACGGGCAGAACCACCGCCGCCGCCCAGTTCATCCAGCGATGAAACTGCCGTCTGGCGTAGGGGATCATGACCCGCTGGTACCATCCGCAACACGGGCAGGGCACGGGATCGTGTTCTTTCATTTTTCTCTGCAACGACGTTTCGGCCCGCTCCTGAGCGGTCGCCTCCGCGCCCGCGTCATTGAGAAACAAGACGCTGATGCCGCCACCAATACTCTTCCGCCGCAATTCATAGTCATATTGGGCAGAACATTTTTCACAGGTGACATGCCGCGTGACCGAGGCCGCCAATTCGACGGTGTACTCTCTGGCAATCGGGATTCCCACAATGAGTCCCCAATTCAATGACTGTTGAGAATGAATGGCTCCGCTGATTTGACCAAGATCGTACCGACAAACTTGCGTCTGTTCCAAGCCTTCTAGCGCGGGTTGCTGCCTGCCGACTGCCGTCAACCGTCCGCGTCACTCCGCGAAAGTCACATACGGCGCGATCAGTGCCGACAACTGTGGCTCCCGATAAAACTTGTTCAAGTTGTGGGTCACGCCCAGCACACACGCGGCGTCGATGTCCTGAATGATGGTGTTCCACTGCCCCAATGCGGCCCGGTCGCTGTTTCCCAGCCCGTCGTGTCCGAGCGCCCGCTGGCCGAACGGCCGGCGCAGCGGGTAGAGGGGAAGTACGGGGTCAAGCGAGTTGCGGAGGATCAGGACGCGGTCACAGACTGTCACCGCCAGACCATAACGCTCCCCGGGATTGAGCCAATGATGGTCGATCGCTGGTGAGAGATACACCGCCCGCATCCGTCGGGGAACCAGTGGCTCATTGGGAAAATTTGGCAGTTCCTGCAGCGTTCCGCCGCCGATGACATGCAGCGCCGAGGAAAGTGTCCGGCCGCCAAAACTGTGCCCCATCAGCGTGACGCGCATGGAGGTCGGCAGGCGGTTGATGAGCTTTGCCAGCAGCAGGCCATCGAAAGCCGTGCGGTGGCTGATGGTCATGACATCGATCGGGACCACAGGAATCAAGCGGCTGCTGGGCCACGTGAAGAATACGACCTGCGGGCAGGCATCCTTTGTGGCCCCGCGCATCCACCGGTCCAGCGGGGCGCTTTCCTCGACAATGTCACTGAAGCGATAGTAGCCACCGTGGCAAAAGATACAGAGCGGCCGGCGGGGGTCGATCGAGGTGAAAAACGCGGCACCATCGACCCGTTGCAAGGAACGGCCGCCCTGGTAGCGATAAAACTCCAGGCACTCGATGCCGCACCGCCCATCGCGATGTTTGCAGCCACGGCTGCTGACAATCCAACAGTGGAACGGCAGCGCCGTGGGAACGCGGGTGTCGAACGGGACGACGTTCGGGTCCACTACTTCATCCAGATTGCCAAGTTCCGGCGTTCCGCGAGTTGCCGGGGGTGGCAGTCGCGGTCCGGTAGACGGAACCGGGCCAGGTGCAGGCAACGGTCCCTGCCCGAAGCCGCTGGAGGCGCAGACGCTGATCAGGGCGAACAGCAGCGCCCCAAAGGTTCGCTGAAGCATGGTGATGAATTTTGAGAGAGAGGTGGACTGAAGATCCGCGGCGGTTCTACCACGCCGGGATCGATCCCGATATGGGAGGACCGTGAATCGAAGGGAATTCCCGCCAGGTCACCGCACAAATCGTTCCAAGCGTCAAGCGATCGGCGGTCGGCGTAACAGTGGGCTTCGCCATTTTCGATTTTCGAAGAAAGATTTTCGATTGTGGAATGGGCAGCACGAAAGGCAGATTCAATCGAAAATTTGAGTCCCACGCTCTCCATTCTCGCCCGTTGATTTTTCTCGGGGTTTGTTATAATTTACGCAGGTGAAATTGTGTTTACCTCAACCAATCACGGTCTGAATCAAAAGTCCGGAGAGAACAAATGTCGGTCACACTGACTGAAAAAGCAGCCAATGAAGTGAAACGGTGCATTGGCGAAGGCAAGTACGGTCCGGAAACCGTTCTCCGGATTGGTGTTAACGCTGGTGGCTGCAGCGGGCTGTCGTACAGCCTGGGCTTCGACAATGCGACCGACCCCACCAAGGACATGCTCCTTGAGCAGCACGGCGTGCGCGTCGCGGTCGACAAGGCCAGCGACCTGTACCTCGACGGCACCGTGCTCGACTTCTACGAAGGGCTGGAAAAGCGTGGCTTCACGTTTAATAACCCCAATGTCGTGAAGTCCTGTGGCTGCGGAAGCAGTTTCAGCGCCTGAATAATGCCAGAACCACGCCGCAGCGACGATCTGAACAGTTGTCGCGGCGGCGTTCGTGTTCCTGCAGTGCGAATGGTTGCGAGGATCTGACGCGCGAGGCCCATCATCCAACAACTGGTGACCATCTACCTCGATTCCTCGCACCTGCCAGCCAAAGGGTTGCTGGGAACGGCCACTTCCGAGAATCACGGAACGGTGGAGCGGCATCTGGAACGTGAACTGGCGGCAGGCTGGAAAATCAAGATGCTCCACGGCTTCGGCGGACACGGCGAACACCTCTTCGCGCGTGGCTGGGTGACTGTCGTGCTGGAGAAGGATGAAGTGTAACCGCGGATCCCTTGCCGTTGAGCAGCGATGTTCAAAGGGTTGTCCGCGCGCCGCTGGTGTGTCACAGGAATTCAGTTGCTGGAACGAGTGCCATGAATCGAATTCGCGTCGTCACCTGTGCCTTCATCTGCCTGATCGGTGCTGCGGTCTGCCAGGCTGCCGAGCCCTATTCGATCGCCCCGTTGAAGGAAGCACCCACCGGCCTGGCACCGCAGATTCTGGAACGGTTGGAGACGACCGGATATCGCATCAGCGGCAAGGATGTTGTCTGCGACCTGTGGCTCGTCAAGGAAGCCACGCTGAAGGCAAAGTTTCAGTCGACCGAACAAGTCCGATACCCCTTCGCCCCCGGCAGCCTCCTGGGGGCGATGCGGTTCCCGGAGA
Organism: Planctomycetaceae bacterium; assembly: GCA_021732845.1. Taxonomy (GTDB): domain Bacteria; phylum Planctomycetota; class Planctomycetia; order Planctomycetales; family Planctomycetaceae; genus JAKFUF01. Next base: position 23,424 of record JAKFUF010000020.1, read on the forward strand.
CGGCCGAACCCGGCGACTTTCGTGGTCAGAACATCAAGCCGGGCACCTACACCCTGCGGTATGGTCTGCAGCCGAACGATGGCAATCACCTTGGCACCAGCGAAGTGCGGGACTTCGCCCTGTGTTGTCCCCCGAAAGAAGACATGGATCCCAAGCCGGTGACGCCGATGACGGCCCTGTTCAAGCTCAGTGCCAAGTCCGCCGGCACGACACACCCCACGGTGTTCCTGCTGGCACCGCCTCCCGAAGCATCGCATGGCGAACCCTCCGTGAAAATGAATGAAGAAAAGCACCAGCTTGTCATCAGCGTGAATGCCAATGGGAAGAGCGGCGACAAGGCCGTCAAGTTCCCCTTGGAACTGGTTGCTCTCGGAAAGTCGGAGGGTTGATCCCATGCTCAGTGAGAACACCATGACCACGTGTTCGTCCCTCGACGAATTGCTGGAAACCTTCGACCTGCTCGATTCGTGGGAGGAACGCTACCAGTTTCTCATCGATCTGGGCCGCGAAGTTCCACCGCTTCCGCCGGAGGACATCACCGAAGAGAACCGCGTCCAAGGCTGTCAAAGCAACGTGTGGCTCACGACCCATGTGACCGACAGCGTCCCGCCGATCATCGAGCTGGCCGCGCAAAGCGATGCCCAGGTCGTGAAAGGGCTCGTGGCCGTCCTGCTGTTGGCGTACTCAGGCCATACTCCAGAAGAGATCCTGGCATTTGACATCAAGGATCTGTTCAACAAGCTCGGCTTCACCAAGCATCTGAGCCGCTCGCGCAGCAACGGCCTGTTCGCCATGGTGCAGCGCGTCCAGAATGTCGCCCGCGAGGCGCTCTGATCCGTCTCGCGCGTGTGCGAATCGTCTGCCGATCGATCACCCTGCACGGCCATTGCTCTCGGGCTTGCGTTGGGGCAACAGCAAGGCGGTTCCAGATTGGCTGGTTTGGCTCGACGTCCGAGTCGGGTTCCGTTTCGCTGGAGGAGATTCTTCCCGGCGTCGACAAGGAGTGAGACTCTGCCTTCCCGGCTTCGCCAGATCGCGAAGCCGGAGGCACCCTGGCGGTCACGCCCGAAGGTCGCGGCACCTGCAGGTTGTGTTCTCGCCGGTGGATTGGCTGCTGACGGTCCTGAGTGACATGAATGGTTCGCTGCAGCGGCTCATGGCGGGCAACGGCTTTGGCGACCGGAAATCGAGAGCCGAACTCGACTTTGCGGCGCGGTTCCAATTGCAGGCGTGGGCGGCAATTTTCCCCCAGACCCTACAGGCCAGGCAGGCCTCTGCCGCGGCAAAGGTGCATGCAGCCCGGGTTTGGGCCGTTGCCCTCGCCCCGCAAATCGAGCGCTGCTAAAAGGCATTTGATTGTGAAATCTGAAATCAATCTGAAATTCCACCGACCCAAACACGTCGGGGCAACCGAACATGACCGAAGAACAGATGGATCCCACCGCCTCCCGGCTCGCACGGGTGGAGACGCAGCATCTGCAGGAAACAGTGATCGCCCTGCGGCAGGCCTTGGAAGTTGCGGCGCTCGAAGGCGATGCCCGGGTGCGGCAAACGCAGCATGCGGCCAGTCAGGAAATCGTGCAGTTGCGGGCGGCGGTGCTGGCTCTGCGGGGCGATTTGGATCGCATCAATCTGGAGCATGCCGGGGCGCTCGCCGCCAGCAAGGCCGAAGCCGCGAGTCAGGTCCACGATCTGCGAACGACGGTCGTCGCCCTGCGGCAGGAATTGGAACTGGCGCACAGCACCGCACAGGCCAGGGTTCAAGAAATCCGGCAGGCGGCTCAGGCCGAAATGTCGCAGTTGAAGCAAATGGTGGACGCGATGCGGGTCCAGTTGGAGCAGGAACGCCTGGAGCGGCAGGCCGCCACCCAGGAGCAGGAGCGGCTCTTCCAGGATGAGCGGCAGTTGCTGCGCGACCAGATCCGTGTGCTGCGGCAGACGCTGGAACTCTCCGGCCAGCCCACATGATCCGGCATTACCTGTGGGCCGGCCTGGATTTCATGCTGGACGCGGATGGTGTTCCGGTACTGCTGGAAGCCAACCGGTCCTCGCACATGCTCGGCGAGTACATGGAGTTCCACGGAGATGAGCGGCCCTTCGAACTGACGGCCCGCGCCATGCAGGCCGCTGATGGTCCGGCCTGCCTGCTGTGGCGGCGCGGCGATCCGTTCCCCGATGCCGACGAGGATGCCTGCTACATCGGGGGGTATCTGGCAAAGCATCTGGTTGAGCCACCGGTGGTTTGCCATGTCGAAGACAACCAGGAACCGGCAGAAGAACTGACCGCCAGCGATGGCAGCCGGGTTCGGCCGGGCAGCGTGTTCCGCTGGTGGTATGGACTGCCGTGGAGTTACGAACGGTCGGGCGTGCGGGTGATCAATCCGAATTCGGTCTGGGTCGCCGTCCGGGACAAGCTGGCGTGTTACCAAACACTGGCCGAGGCCCGCACGTTCCGTGTTCCGAGGGCATTTCCCGTGGAATCTCCCGCCGAAGTCCGGCAGACGTTGGGGCAGCACGCGGATCTGTTTGGATCAGGGTATGTCCTCAAGCCACGGGTGGGC
>JAKFUF010000149.1 GCA_021732845.1 Planctomycetaceae bacterium
GGTCAATCATCTCCCGCTGCTCCCCACCCCGCCTCACGGCGACGCAGTTGCGGTCGACTACAGGATCAAACTTAAACCTCCTGGCTGGGACTTTCACCCGCCGATTCAACAAACGTGCAAGCGCACGAGGGCTCCAGCTCCTGCTGAGCCACGGTGAACGGTGGGCGCTGCTTGGGTGTGTGAACGATTCGCAAATGACTCGAAAGTCCTTCGAAAACGCCGGATCGGCTGTTGCCCGCGGCTCTGGAGGACCAGAGCCCTCCCGCCACGCCGATCGACAAATGGAAACAACCCGTTTGTCCCAGCGGCTCACCGGACGGCTTGCGCCGTGCCGCTACAAATGAATGGCGTAAAGTCGTCTTTTGCTCCGCAAAAGAACGCGAACGTCTGGCGACAATGCCGACAGCGCGAATCTTGAGTCACCGTGCTCGGCCTCGCCGGACCACGCCCGCATCCTTTCGCGGGAACGAAAGGCGACTTTAGGCCGCCCCCAATCGCGGGCGGACCACCACGACCCCACCGAGTTTATCTCGGTGGTGAACGGGCCTGTTCACTACGAACATGCGGTTTCTCGTCGTATACAGACACGACTCCCCCTGACAAACGCGAAACGACATGGAACTTCTGTCGTGTTTGTGTTTGACTTCGACACGACAGGCGGATAATGTATTTGATACATAGGTACATTTTGTTTTTGCGGGTGAATTATGGAAGTGTTCTGATCAACGGCAACTCCCTCCTCCGCCGCGTCACCGCCCCCAACAGCCGCGTGGCTCAACTCCTCGCCAAACACCCCACCGACGACCCGCTGATCGAAGACCTCTACCTATGGTCCCTCTGCCGCCGCCCCACGGCGAAAGAGATCGAGGTGGCGAAACTCCATGTCCAGAGTTACGGGACGGACCGCACCTCTGCCATTCAGGATCTGATGTGGGCGATCTTCAACAGCCGGGATATTGTGCTCGTGCATTGAGGGTCAAGATGCATGATGGGTAACTCGAACGGCATGGTTTCCGCTTGCTTCGGCGCTTGACGGCCAACTTGAGCTGGAGCAGAATGCGCGCGGCGAGTTGGTCGCATCTTTCATGTCGATTCCATGATTTAGAATCGCCGCCGTTTTGTGTCGAGAGGCCGCGCAGTGCCCAACATCTTTATTTCTTACCGGCGTGCAGACACTGGCTATGTCGCCACGATGCTGGCGGAAACACTTGTCCAGCAGTTTGGTCCCAATTCAGTCTTTTTTGACATCGACAACATTCCGCTCGGCGTGGACTTTCGGCGTCACATCGACACCGCCATCGCCCGGTGCGACATTCTCTTGGCCCTTGTCGGCAACTCGTGGCTCAACTGCCAGCACGAGGATGGAACCCGCCGGCTGGACGACCCGGCGGATTTTTTGCGGCTCGAGATCGAAGCCGCCCTGCGCCGGAACATCCCGGTGATTCCGATCCTCACCGACGACGCCACCATGCCAGCGGAAAGAGACCTGCCCGAATCGCTGCGCCCCTTCGCCTTTCGCAACGCTTCCGAACTGCGTTCCGGGAGCGACCTGCGAATCCACCTTGAGCGGCTGTTGTCCGGGTTGGAGGCGCACTTCCAGAAAACGCTGGTTCAGAAGAAACCTGACCCTCCGGCGGCGAAAAGCCTGCCGAATCCTGGGCCGCCGAAGAGCCAGCAGCCACCGACTACAAGCAAAGCTCCAGCGGCGATCATCCCGTTGGCGAACTTTCAGGGAGCGAACACGCCGTCGGACGACGCCCCAGTCCTCAAGAAACCGCAAGCTCGGTTCAATTTTGAGAGAACCCCAGAACAGTCGATGCTGCAAAAGTTGGTTCGAGGAATGTTTCTGCTCTACTGGACGAAAACCACTGCGGCAAAGTTCTTTCAAGTACTGTTCTTTGTTGGATTCGCGTTCTCCTCGCTTGTGACGATCGCATTGCTGCTCCTTCCAATGCCAAGCACCCAAGACGTGCCATCACCGAGCATTGTTGTCGCTCTCATGGTCAAGGGCTTCTTTGCGTCGTTCTTCTGGATCCCGCTGTTTTTGTTCACCTGGCTGCCTGTAAAACTGTTTGATGAGTGACACGCCTGCGTCTTCAGGGCGGCCTCTGTGGTACCGTCACATCGATAAGAGGAGAAGAAGCACATCGCCCGACGCCCTTGCACTTCCTGTGCTGAATACGGCGACAGTTCCAAGCACCTTCATGAGATTAGTCAATTGTGAGGACCTTCTTGACAGCAAATGACTCATCGCATATTTGCAGTGTCAATGGCGGTGAGAAGCCGCGCAGGACTAGTTGACTGCCGACTTCGCGGAACAATTCCACGACGTCCGGTTCGACAAAGTCGCTTTCAATATTCAGAAAAAACGAAATCGTGATCGCCGAACCGTCAGCCTTGATGTGTGCTAACGGTAAGTCGGACTGCGGATAACCGATTGCCTCTAATGTACTGGCCAGCTTTTGCACGTCCTGTTTTGTTGCGTTCGCGCCGCAATAGATGCGGAAATTTCCAGATTTGACGAGTACTCCCGGGGAAGGTTGAAAAAAAGATTCCACGCCAAACGCCAAAAGTATTCCAAACAGCAATACGCCACCACACAGAATGCCAATCCCCACTGCTCGCCAGTCGCTACCAATGTGCCCCTGATGCGAGACATGTTCATTGAGCAGTTGCTGCTGAAGTCGCACGGCCACAAAACGTACCAGCAGCAATTGAGGAAGTATGATCACGGACAGCGGCAGGCGGCCGAAGAGTTCGTCCGGCACAAAATACAGAACTCCGGAAACGCCCGCGAATAGGATTACTCCAAGGACAACCGCATATCTGGCCGCACTATATTGCCCCGTCCTCCAATAGTTGATCGCAAGCACAATCCCCGCAGCAATTGGTGTTCCCCAGAATGCCGCCCAAGCTACAGCATTAGTCGAGTGCAACAGGTAATTGGGGTGACTGGCCTGTTTGCTTTGCTCGTCATGCTCCATGATGAGTCCGAGATTTGTTGGACGAGAAACAGGTAATGAATTACGCTGCCGCGAACATTTTAGAGGCAATCTCCGGTCACCAACTCCAGACAGTTCCGGCCATCGCGTGCACTGGCTCCAGCGAGAGTGTTCTATGTCCAGGTCATCCGTAAAGTCCATCATTGAGCACCAGAGGTCTCGATGGCACTCTGGATTGCATCAACTGCTGGCCCTCGCAGTGGCTTTCGTTGGATTGGCTTTCTTTCAATTGTCGGCAATTATCTTCTGCCACAGTATTGCTGAAGCAAACATACGACTTTTTCGACAGTTCGAATTGTGCTTCTTTGTCGCTGTCTGCATTTTACTGTGGGCTGACAGACTAAGTCCAGTTACGCGTCGTCAGGACTCATTTTCATCCGACTACAGACCGATCGCGTATGCCGCAGTATTCACTCTCAGCATTTTAATGAGTGCGGCGTGCCTGACGCGCTACCTGTTCGGCGGCGGCGGATGGTATACAACCGCAGGCTATGTTGCGCCGTTATGCGCCGTCATTGCAATCTCTATCCACTCGTGGAACTGGCGGCGTGCGAATCAGATTGCTCGCGATGCTCATGCACTTCAGTTGTTTGATTCTCCTTCTAGTGGCAGCTACAGCCTTTATCTCAGGCCGTTTGTGTGTCGCGATCGTCTCCCGATCGAACCAGAAGTCGCGCCCGCAAACAACCCGATCACGCAACTTGTCTGTCATCAGATAACCGAGTTGATGAAATGCTTCTCGATCTCGGCGAGCGCTGACCTGGAGACGATCTTGGCAAAGACGCTTGACGGCAATGCGCCTTTGATCGCGGTGGGCAGGCCTGGTGAACACTTCGGAGCTGGCCGAATTCAGTTATCTGACGCGGACTGGCAGCCAGGCGTAGTAAGGTTGGCGCAGCGTGCCACAAAGATCTTTTTGATCCCCGGTGAAGGTGTTGGGACCCAATGGGAAATGAATCTGGTCCTCGGCCCGGAATTTCGCGCAAAAACAGTGTGGGTCATGCCAAGAGTCCTTTCCAAGCATCATTGGTTAGACTTGATGGGCGAACTCTCACTAAGCGTTCTGAGATTTCGCGTCCTATATTTTATCTACGAAAGCGGAGTAAGGTGGAGCGCTTTACCATTCGACCGCGACCTTGGACGTGCCGGAAGTTCCGTGGTCGGTCTCTGCGTCCTTGCTTGCTTCCTCTGCATGATTATCCAAGTTGTGAAACATCTATATAGGATCCGGTTGTGCGTAAAATACATCAAAGCTTGGTCATTAATTCGGCAACAGTTCTTGAAGACTGACGTCTTGCTTCCTGAATTCGATCGGCGCGGAGGATGTTTCTTGATGGGGATCGACAAACGCTGGATGTGTTGGAATTCGTTTCCTCGACATCCAAGTCCGTTTTTTGCATTTCTTCGTCGATCGACTGGATGGGATCTTGAGGCAGGGTTCAGTCGACTGGACATTGCTAGAGCTGTCATCAAAACTCTTCGGTAGACGGCACCTGAAGGCACGGATGGAGTCGCTGGCGTTTAGCCAGCTTGCAATAATTGACGCCGCAAGATGTATGGTGTGAATATGAAATGCGCCTAGTCTCTGTTTTAAAAAAGTCCAGAGGGCTCTCGAATCGCACCACACGTCGTGGGTGACTCCTCGGCACGCTAAGGCCTGCTGTGTTTCAATACAGAGCCCAGTAGTAATTCAGAGTCGCCTTTCATGCGAAGGCAAGGCGCGTCCTCTGCTAGATGAATGGGGAACAAATCCAGTAGTGAGTCGAACTCGCGGCGCTGAGCCGAGACGCCGCCCACTCGACTCCGATGACCCTTGGTCCACTCTGCACCGGTGGCGTGGAGCTACAGCTTGACAGTCAGCCATATCACGGCATGGCACGGGCTTTGGCAATCACACTCTCCAGCGTGACGGGCGCACCATTTTGGCGTTTGCTTTCATCCGCGGCTTCGATGAAGGCGAACATTTCGATCGTCACATCGTTGCTGACTGGTGGCTCGCGGGTTTTGAAAAACTTGGCGATTTCCACGAGCAGGCCGGTGTAGTCGGAGGGCAGGCTGATCTGTTGGATGGATTTGGTGCCGAATACGGCCGCACCGAATCCGGTCTGGTGGGTGTGTTCGCGGATGCCGCGAAAGGTGCCGATGCGTCCGCCGGCCCACGTTCCAGTGACCTGCTCGCTCTTGTCCGTCTGCACGCGCGTGACCGAGACGCAGCCGGTGCCCATCACGCTGTAGAGAATCTCCACGCCATGCACGCCGTACCACCCGAGATCATTGTGACCAATGCCAAACCGGGATTGGCTGAAGGCATCGCACCCGACGATTTCGCCAAGAGAGTCGCCCTGCAGCAGTTCCTGCAACCGCTTCTGAAACCGCAGTGATGAGGAGGAGAACCACGGCGTCCCATACTTCTTCGCCAGCGCCTGGATTTTGAGCGCATCGGCAAGGTTGTGGGCCAGCGGTTTGTCGATGAACACCGGCTTGCCCGCCTTGAACACTGGCTCAATCTGTTCGAGATGCTGGCTGCCATCCACACTTTCCAGCAGCACGACATCGACCTTGGCCAGCAGCGCATCAATCGAATCCACGATCTCCACGCCCAACTCGCGCACCTGCTTGGTGTAATTCTTGACACGATCCCGGCTGAGCGGGAACGCCTCGTTCCCGCCGGGATAGGCCGCCACGATCTTCACGCCGGCAAGATCGCCCGTGTTCTGAGGATTGTTGAGTGTCTGGGTGAACACGATGACATGCGACGTGTCCAATCCAATGATTCCGGCACGAATGACCGGACGTTCCGGCTCTTTGGCCTGCATCGTGGCGAGTGGAGCGAACAGGAACGTCAGCACAAGCAAAAGGCGATATTTCATGGGAGTTGTCTCTGGGATGAGCGGGTTTCTGGATCGTCTGATGCCTCACCGATAAAACGGCTGCCCCTTCAACCACCGTGGACCGTACTTTGGTTCCGGACGGCCAACTTCCAGTGCACCCAGGTCTGGCGCGCGGCCGGCAAAGCCGTCGTTGACCGTGGGAATTAGTACGCCCGCATCCACAGCGCGGCCGGTGGGGTTGAGGCGGAAGTTCAGGTCCATGGCGTGATAGACGGCGTGGCGCTGGGTGGGGTCGGGAGGCACGAGGGATTCGAAATCCTTGAAGTCGACTTCAAGGCCGTGCGTCTCTTGTCCGGTGGCGGCGCGGAATTCGGCGAGGGTGGCGAAGGTTTTCCAGTCTGCGGGCTTGGGTTCGTAGAGGAATTGGCCGGGCTGGGGGCTGAGCCACGAGTATTGGGCGGACACGCCGTTGTTGGGACGGAAGCCGTTGTAGTCGGTGCTGTGGGCGGCGGTGGCGTTGGCCCAGGTCATGATGCCACGATCCGGAGTGTCCCGGCCTAGAAAGAGATTGTTGCGGAAGTGCATGTTCGACGACGGGTCGGGAATCGTCTGCTCGCCGATGATTGTGTTGTGATACACGAACAGTCCGGCGGGCTTTCCCGAGAACTTGAACGAGACACCCGAGGGGACGTGGTACAGAATGTTTCCAATGAAGTAGACCGGGCCGCCAAACGCCGGCTGGGCGCTGTATCCACCATGCGCGGCGTTGACCCCGCGGTTGTGCATCACGCGGACGTTATGCACCGCGCCGTCGGCTTCCACGAAATCGTCGTTGAACAGATGCAGGTCGTTGTGACAGATATCGATGGAGGAGGCGCGCTGATGCGGGTCTTCCGGCGGCGTTCCGTAGGTCGACAGACCGATGCCATCATGAAAGTAGGCAATCGCGTTGTGGCTGACGACATGGCCGGGACCGTAGAGTTTGATCGCGTAATAGCTCGTGAGCTGGTGGGAGCCATACGGACCGGCGCTGGCCCACAGCGGACCCGTCCAGCCGATAAGGCGAAAGCGGTCATCGCGGCCCAGAAACAAGTTGTCGGCGATGTAGAAATCACTGGAGCCGGCATATTCCGTCCAGATGCCGAACCCCACGTTCTCGAACCGGCAATTCTTCACGGCTAGCCCGACCGCGCCCAGCACTTCCTTCTGACCGGCGAAGATCGCCACGTCGGTGTTCCGGATCGTCAGGCCCTCGAACAGGTGGTAGCGCGAAGCCATGATGTCGAAGACGCGGTGATTGCCGCCGCCGTCGAAAATTACCTCGCCGTCTCCGGCGGATTTGATGGTGATCGGCTTCTCCGGCGTCCCCTTCAGCGTGAGCGACATCGTGCCATCGAACGGCGTCATCTGCGGGTCGACGTAGTTCAGCCGCTCGTTCTTATAGAGTCCGGCATGCATCAGAATGGTGTCGCCGGCCTGCGCCCGCCGCTCCCAGACGGCGTTCCAATCTCCCAGTCCCGCCCCATAATAGGCCTGCAATAAACTGGTGAAATTGGGTTCCAGCTTCTCCCCTTGATGATCGGGCGGATAGACATGCAGTGTCCGTCCGCCCTTGAACGGCTGTGGCTCAGTCCGCGTTTTGACCCGCACCGTTTGCTCGACCTCACCCGTGGCTCCATCCGGATCGGTCAGTTGCAGCCGGCATTCGTATTCGGTGCCCTCTTTCAGATTCAGGATGCTGCCGGCAAAACCCTCGGGCACGGTGTAGTCAAGATTCTCGCGTCGCCGGTAGACGTTCTCACCGCCGATCCGCACCAGCGGCAGGGCCGGCCGCCATTCCGTTGTTCCCGCCTCCCGGAACGTCACCGTCACGGTGGCATTGCGGTTCACGTCCCCCTGAATCGGCCATTCGAAGCCCAGGTTGTGCAGCGTGGGATGCTCGACCACCAGCGCTCCCGCCCGTGTGCTGTTGGGCGAGTCCGCGCCGGCGGAGGCCAAACAGAGAACCAACAAACTGGGGATCAGCATGGCCGGACTCCATGGGAACTTGAAGATCGGATCGAGGCGCGTTGCCACTATATCAAGCTGCTCAAAGGGATCACGGCGAAGCGGCCCTGTACCGGCGACTTGATGAACCAAAGCGGTGATTGTCGCCTTTCGCTCCGCGAAAGGACGCGGACGGCGAACGACGACATTCATCGGGGTCAACCTAGACCAACTGATTGATGCCCGTCAATCAAGACACACTTGCAAACCGGAACGCCGAATCCCCCTCGCGTTCTTTTGCGGGAGCAAAAGACGACATTACGCCTCTCGTTGTTGAGATGGCTCAAAAGGGGCAATGTGGCAAGAAGTCCGAACAACCCTGAATCAAATCGATGGCGGAATCCTGTTGCCTGAACAGTCCCAGGAATTCGAAACGTATGCCGACAAGACCGGAGAGCTTTCGCTTTCACAAGACTACCAAAAGTTGTGGCGGACCGGGCGATCTCGCACAAACCATCCGCACCAGTTGTTCAGTTCCCCGCGTGCGCGTAAACTCGGCGGCGTGGCTCTGAACAGCTCAGCTTTTCTCGTCTGGAGCGTCCGATGTCTCGATCCCTTTGCTCTTCCCGCAGGTTGCTCGGCCTGCTGTTCCTGCTGGCTCTTGGTGGCTTGGCACAACCTGCTGTCTTGCGGGCGGATGCCAAGGCCGACATCAAAACCGATCTGACCGAGGCGGCAAAACTTCTGAAAGAGAAGAAGTTCCGGCTGTTCCTTGAGAAATTTGCCCCGGTGGAAGAGCTGCGGATGATGCGGGAACAGGGGATCATCCTGAGGATTGATCCGATTTTCGCCAGCAATCCGGAGATTATTCCGACGCTGCTGAAGATGATTGAAGGGGCGAAGGCGCACGAGCCACAAGTCGATGCGTCCGAGGGCCTGGCGACGTTTGAATTCGAAGAGGCCGGCACGGCGGCCGAGGTGCCCACGCCAGCGAAGCCGGTGGCTGAGAAAAAGCCAGGCGCGGGCTTTGGCGGCGACCTCAAGGTGGTGATCGCCAAGGCGATTGCCGCACTCAAAGAGAAGGAATATGCGTCGCTGGCGGAGAAAGTCTTCCCCACTCCCGTGGCCGCCTCCCTGGGTGGCCCCGGACAGGTGGAGACGCTGGCCGCGCAGATGGAACTGGTTCCTGAGCTGCCGAAGAAAATGCTGGAGGATCTGGAGGCGTTGAAAGCGCTGACGCCCGTGCTCAACGCAGGGAAGAACGTGGCGACCTACACGTTGAAAGGCAGCGACGGCCCGTCGCGGCAGATCAAGTTCCAGAAAGTGGGCGCGGATTGGCGGTTCTTCGACGGGACCACCGCGGTGCAGGGCGAAATCGCGAAGCTCGGGACACTCAAGCCTCCCGCGGAAATGGTGCAGATCCAGATGGAGAAAGTCGGCGGCAACTGGCGGTTCGTCCGGTTCACGGGAATGGATGGTGGCCGGAAGACCCCCGCCCCCGCGCAGCCACCGGTTGATGCACCCGCCGCGCCGTCCAACTGACGCGTTCCACTTTCATACTGAATCCTGCTGGAGTGTTCTCATGCGTCGCCGTGGATTTTCGCTGACGGAAGCCCTGGTCATGATGGGGATTGTTTCGATCGCACTGGCTCTGCTGCTGCCGGCCGCGCAGCAATACCGCCAGGATGCACGAAAGATGACCTGCAAGAACAACCTGAAGATGTTTGGCCTGGCGCTGCACAACTACCACGATACGTTCGGCACCTTCCCTCCAGCATTCGTTTCGGTTCCGGGAACGCCGGGCACCGGTCCGCGGTTCGGCTGGCAGGCGATGATTCTGCCGTTTATGGATCACGCGCCACTCTACAACCAACTCAACTTTTCGAGCCCATTGCCCGAGCCTGACGACAAGAACATGCGGGTGGCGATCAAGGAATTCCGTTGCCCAACTGATCCGACGCCAGCGGCCAACCCGCTGCGCGGCGGTTATGGCACGTCGAATTATTCAGGAAATTATGGTCATGTCCCGGCACGTCTGGCACCGCTGGGCACCGCTGATTTTTGGCCGGGTGCCATTGAGTCTCCCATGAAATCCTCGGGCCTGTTTGCCCGCAACAGCCGCGTGGGGTTGCGCGACATCACCGATGGGACCTCCAATACAATCATGGTGGCCGAGCGTGGCTTCAGCAGCGGATCGGCCATTTGGGCCGGTGTGACGGACAGCGGGCACGAAGATGATGCCGTCACCGACGGCAGCCACCGGTCGCGACCCAACGCGGGGCTGTCTTCATTTTCCAGCAACCATGCCGGCGGGATCCATGTGGGGATGGGCGACGGGTCGGTCATTTTCCTCAAGAATTCCATCGACTCGCAGCCGGGCAAGGACCTGGGAACCTGGCAGAGGCTGTGTTGGAAGAATGATGGAATGACGATCGGGGAATTTTAAGGCAGGCCACCGCACCACGCACGTCACGCTGGATTGGGAACTTCAGGCAGTCGGAATTGGCCTGGCTCCGACTCGAACGGCGACTGCGGTCACGTTCTGCCCACAGGAGTCGCCCCGTTCATCGGTGGCGATCGGCGGTCCAGGTCCAACGACGGCATCCCGCCGCGCGTGGCGATTCGCCATTGCCAGAGTTATGCTGACGCTATCGGCATACAGCGCCGGTCTGGGCTCCGACATGGCCGGCAGCGGCTGTCCGATCCCCCGAACAACCAGCGCTCGGTCCTCACGCGGCAATCCGCAGACTCAACGAAAGCAAGGTGACATATGGATCAGGTGAATCGTCGCAGTTTCCTGCAAACCACAGGCACCGCTGCCCTCGCCGCCAGTGCCGTGGTGGGTGTCGTGGCTGCCCCCTCCGCAGCCCAGGCCTTCGCCGCCAACGAACGGATTCGCATCGGCTTCATCGGCCCCGGCGGCCGTGGCTTCGGAGCCCACGTCAAAACCCTGGCCAGAATCGCCAAGGAAACCAAGGGGATCGAACTCACCGCCGTCTGCGACGTGTACAGCGTCCACCGCGACATGGCCGCCGAACACATCGAGAAGGAAACCGGCTTCGTCCCCAAGAAATACGAGGACTACACCGACCTGCTCGCCGACCCCAATGTCGACGCCGTCTGCATCGGCACCCCCGATCACTGGCACGCGAAGCAGACCATCGACGCCATGAAGGCTGGCAAGCACGTCTACTGCGAAAAGCCGATGACGCACACCATCGAAGAGGCGATGGCCGTCGTCCGCACCTGGAAGGAAACCGGCAAGGTGATGCAGGTCGGCGTGCAGTCGACCAGCCTGCCTGTCTGGGACATGGTCCGTGACAAGATCCAGAGCGGGATGATCGGCAAACTGCTCGGCTTCCAGACCGAGTACTTCCGCAACTCGTCCATGGGCCAGTGGCGCTACTACCAGCTCACCAAGGAAATGACCCCCAAGACGATCAACTGGGACAAGTGGCTCGGCGTCAAAGAGGGCCTCGCTCCCGACATGCCGTTCGACCGCGAGATCTACGCCCAGTGGCGGCGGTTCTGGCCGTTCGGCGCCGGAATGTACACCGACCTGTTCGTCCACCGCACCACCTCGATGCTCAAGGGCACCGGCCTGCGGTATCCCCGCCGCGTTGTCGGTGCTGGCGGCATCTTCCTCGAATACGATGGCCGCGATGTGCCCGACGTGGCCACCGTCGTGGCCGACTTCAGCGAAGGTGCCCAGGGGCTGATCACCGCCACCATGTGTGCGGACCGTACCCCGGTGAAGCAGGTCATCCGCGGCCACAACGGCTCGTTCGAGTTCGGCAACGGCGAGAACTTCAAAGAGATCCAGTTCCTCGCCGAACGTCCGCAGGTCACCCGCAACAGCAAGCTGGTCGACGAGGCGATCAAGGTCGACGACATCGGCGATTCGACCTACGCCCACTTCCAGAACTGGCTGAAGGCGATGCGCGAAGGCAAGCAGGAACTCTGCAACAACCCGCCAGACCTCGGTGCCGCCGCCATCGTGGTGGTCACCCTCGGTTCGGAAAGCTATCGCCAGGGCAAGGCCTTCTTCTTCGACAGCGAGACCGGCAAGGTCTCCGAAGCCGACGCCAGTTGGGCCGCCGGCTGGGAAAAAATGTCGAAGGCGCGGGCGAAGCCACACCACGTCGCCGGCTGGAAAGGCGGCGACACCGGCAGCGTGCTGGAAGAGCCGGAATACATGAAGCTGGCCGGCGCGTGGAAGGATGGGAACCCGCCGATGGGCGGGTGATTCTTGAGGAATATGCGTCGGCCAGTCTGTGGCCGACGCACTCCTCTGATTTTGCGATGAGACTTGGTACAAGGCCGCGGTGCCACCTCTCCATTCTCACAAGACTACCTCATGATTGAGCGTCTTTACGTCCATAATTTTCGATGTTTCGAGAATCTTTCCATCGACTTGATAGGTCGTCCATCAGCGTTGATCATCGGCAAGAACGGAACTGGAAAATCCACCCTCCGTCACTCCTTTGCGCTCTTCCAGCGCATCTGTCGCGGAACCACACGCGTCCGGGATCTCGTGGGGGCCAGTGACTTTGGATATGACCGCACGGATGTTCCGATGCGATTCGAAATCGAAGTTAGGCTTGAAGGGAAGCCGGTCAAGTATGCGATTTCATTTGAATTTCCGGAGAATTTCCGAGAAGCACGTGTGGCGGAAGAGATTCTGATCGCGGACGGTGAAGAGATATTTGCCAGGCAGAAGCAGCAGGTTGATCTCAAAAGTGGCGGCTCCTTCAATATGGACTGGCACGTCGTTGCACTGCCACTGATCAATGAACGTCCCGGCGAGAAACTGGTGCAGCGACTCCGCGCGTATTTTGCATCCATGATCCTGATTGAACCAGTTCCAAGCTTGATGTCTGGATTTACTGAGGGCGAGCCAGCGGGACTTGAGCCGGATGCAAGCAACTTCGCAGGCTGGCTGCGCGATTTGCTCTCGCGATTTCCCCGCGCCTACGGAGTGATGGAGTCCTATCTGAAGACGGTAATCCCAGACTTCGAATCTTTCGAGAATGTGCCGCGTGGTGAAAATGGGATGCAACTGCGCGTTAAATTTGAACAACAGCAAACGGCGCGGCTGTTCTCGCCTGAGTTCAAGCAGCTTTCAAGCGGAGAAAAATGCTTCTTCCTCAGCGCACTGATACATGCAACCAATAAGGTCGAGCCGGTCTTTTGCATGTGGGATGAACCCGACAACCACCTGTCCCTTGCAGAAGTGAGTCACTTCATCCTTCATCTGCGAAAACTGGCCAATCAGCAGAACGGCCAGTTCATCGCGACATCACATCACCCGGAAGCAATACGCAGCTTCTCGGAGGACAATACGATTGTGTTCAGCAGAAAATCGCACTTGGAGCCTACCATTGTGCGCATCCTGGCAGAACTTGACATTGCTGGCGATCGCGTCGAGGCCATCTTTCATGATGAGATTCCTTGAAAATGAGCCCCAACAAGTACAAAGCCCAAGTGCTGGTAATTCCGGAGGACCAGGCAAACATCGACCTGCTGAACGGGTTCTTTTTGCATCACGGGTTTGTTGACGATCATGTTGACCGTGGCCGGCCAGCGGGAGGCTGGCCAGCGGTTTTGAATTTATTCAAGACCGCCTACATCACCAAACTGCGTCGAAACGAACGAGTCCACGTGCTCATGTTGATCGACCTGGACAACAAACTGCACGGAGAACATGATCGCCTTGCCCTATTCAACCAGGCCATTCCAGATGATTTGAAGCCGCGCGTTTTTCTGTTGAGTTCGAAGATTGAGCCCGAAGCGTTGAAAAAGGAGTTGCAAATGAAAATAGAAGAAGTCGGGACGGCCCTCGCCGAAGGATGTTACAACAACGATTTTGGGCTGTGGCAACATCCTCATTTGATTCACAACATGCACGAACTCAAACGGATGATCCCTATCGTGAAGCCGATGCTATTTCGACAAGCATAACGGCACATTGATTTGGGGCCGGCGACTCAACGAAGATGTTGCCAACGGATGGATCTCGGGAAAATAATGTTGAGCCGGCACTGAAATGGCCTCTGCTGGCGCAATGACGAAAAGTCCAAAAAACTCGGATCACGGCGGACTGCCGTATCACTGACGAAATCCACGGAGCGGTTTGATGGTTCGCGACTTTGCGACGGAGAGTCTGTCGCATGACCCGGTTCACGGTTACATCCCGTTTGTCTCCCGGTCTGGGCTGCCACCGGGGGAGATCTCCGAGCAGGAGGTGATCGACCATCCGTGGGTCCAGCGGATGCGGCAGATTCATCAGTTACAGACGGCGTGGTGGGTGTTTCCCTCGGCCGAGCACACCCGCTTCCAGCATATTCTGGGGGTGATGCATCTGGCGTCGATGGCGATCGAACACTGGTACGATTCGCTCCGCGAGGCGTGCTCGAATGTGCCGTCGCGCCCGTATGTCGAAACCCTGGTGCGGATGGCAGCGCTGCTGCACGACGTCGGGCACGGGCCGTTTGGCCATTTTTTTGATGATCACTACCTGCACCAGTTCGACCTGACGCACGAGGATCTCGGCGCGGCGATCATCACCCGCGACCTGGCCGACCTGCTGGTAAGGGTTCGCCGCAATCCACGGGGGAAGCTGCAGCCCCTGGAGCAGTTGGAGCCGGCGCATGTGGCCTTCCTCATCCGCCGTCCGAAGGGCCGCACCGAGCCGGGCGAACATCCTGACTGGCTGATCAAGTTGCGGTCGTTGTTCTGCGGCATCTACACCGTCGACAACATGGATTTCGTGCTGCGCGACGCCTACATGTCGGGCTACAACGTCAAGGCGTTCGACCTCTCGCGGCTATTGCACTACACGTTTTTCACCCCGGCCGGCCTGACCATTCACGCCCGTGGCCTGCCCGCGCTGATCAACTTCATCGAAGTCCGCGCCAACCTGTTCCGGACGATCTATTTTCACCGGACGGTTCGCGCGCTCGACGTGGCTCTCGAAGACCTGTTCCCGGAAACGATGCAGCACCTGTTTCCCGGCAATCCGCTGAATCATCTCGAACTGTATCAGCACCTGACCGAGTCCTCGCTGATCGTGGATGTCCAGCGCTGGACCCGGTCTCAAGATGATGCGCTGCGGACCCTGGGCAACCGCTGGCGGGATGTGCTGACCCGCAACCTGCACTGGAAAATGGCCGCCGAGAAGACGGTCTATTTCCATGCCGGGCAGTCGGAGTCGGCGTCGATCTTTTCGGAGCCGGAACTGGTGGTGAAGCGGCTGCGATCCCGGCTGCCGCCCGCCATTCGCGACCTGGAAATGAAAATCGACGTCGCCCGGCACTATCACCGCCCCAGCACCCGCGGACCCACCGGCGGACAGAACTATGTTTTCGACCCTGCCGTGGGCGAGGCGCGGGAACTGGACGATTTCGAACTCTTCCGCGAACAGCCGATGAGCTTCTCGATGTGCCGGATCTACACCTTGGACCATCACCACGACCGCGAGATCCAGCAGGCGCTGAACAAGATCCTGGGCGAAGTGGGGGATGCGCGGACGAACATGTGATAAAGTAATTTCAAATCTCAGAGTTCAAATTTCACAGCCTGTATAGCGGCATCGAACTATCTGCGGAATTTCGATGCAGGTTGCGACTGCCGCCCCTCAGAGTGACCGTTGCAAACAGTCATTTTACTGTGAAACTTAAAATCTGAGATTTGAGATAGTTTCGGTCTCCTCTGCGCCCAACACAAAGCAAGTTTTTCATGCCTCTTCCTGCGTCGTCCGTTCCCGTCCCCGAACTTCTCGCTCCGGCGGGCGATGCCGAGGCGCTGCGTGCGGCGGTGGCGAACGGGGCGGACGCGGTCTACTTTGGCCTGGGGGATTTCAATGCCCGGCACCGGGCCACGAACTTCACGCTCGAAGAACTGCCCGCCACCATGCAGTACCTGCATGAGCATGGCGTGCGTGGATACGTCACCTTCAACACGCTGATATTTACCGACGAGATCTCGCGCGCGATCGAGTACCTGACGGCCATTGCCCAGGCCGGTGCCGATGCGGTGATCGTCCAGGATCTGGGGCTCGCGCGGCTGATTCACCGGATGCTGCCGACGCTGCCGGTGCATGGCTCGACGCAGATGACACTGACTGAGCCACGGGGGATCGAGTTTGTGCGGCGGCTCGGCGTGGAACGGGCGATCGTCGCTCGCGAACTGTCGATCGACGACATCGTGGCCATCTCGAAGAACACGCAGATGCCGCTGGAGGTCTTTGTTCATGGTGCTCTATGCGTCGCCTACAGTGGGCAGTGCCTGACGAGCGAGTCGCTGGGTGGTCGCAGCGCGAACCGTGGGCAGTGCGCCCAGGCCTGCCGGCAGCCGTACGAGATGATTGTGGACGGTGAGCCACGGGAGTTGGGAGACAAGGCGTATCTGCTGAGTCCGCAGGATCTGGCGGCGTACGACCTCATCGCGCCGTTGACGGCGGCGGGAGTGTGCAGCGTCAAGATCGAAGGGCGGCTCAAGAGTGCACACTATGTGGCGGCCACGTCGCAAACGTACCGGGCGGCGCTGGAGGCAGCGCGATGGGGGCAGCCCTTCGAACTCACCCGGCAGCAGGAACTCGACCTGTCGCAAACGTTTTCTCGCGGATTCACGCATGGGTTTCTGAGCGGCGTGAACCATCAGGAACTGGTGCATGGCCGCGCTCCCAAGGCCCGTGGCGTGAAATTGGGAACCATCCTGCGGGTGACGCGGGACGGCGTGGTGATCGCCCTGGACGAGCAGCACTCCGTCAAGCACACCGCTCCCGATGGCCAGATGACCGACGAACTGCTGCCGGTCAAACCTGGTGACGGTGTCGTGATTGATGAAGGGAAGCCCGAGCAGGATGAGCAGGGCGGGCGGTTGTTTCAGGTCCGCCTCGTGCCCGCTGTCCCGCCCAAGCGACAGGTCGCGCCGATGACCAAAGGCGGCCGTCCCGAGAAGTCTGCGGCCATGCCACGACGGGCGCCGACCGGCCCGACGGAAGTCGAACTGAACTTTGGCCGTGGGGATGTGAACCTGAAGGCGGTCGAGGTGGGAAGTCTGGTTTGGAAGACGGACGATCCCGCGATGCGGAAGCGGCTGGAACGATCGTGGGCGGGCAACCCCCAGAGGCATCCGACGACATTCGATATTGAAGTCCGCGGAAACGTGGGCGAGCTGCTGACGGTGAAGGCCAAGCTGGCGGGTTCTGAGCCACCGATTGAGACGAGCGTCTCATGGAACCAGCCGCTCTCCGCCGCGGTGAAGCATGAACTCGACAAGGACGTGGTGCGGGAACAGTTCAGCCGCCTCGGTGGCACGCCGTTCCAGTTGGGCGACGTGACGCTGCTGGTCAATGACCATCCCGTCGGTTCATTGCCGGTGATGGTCCCCAAGAGTGTCCTGAACGAACTGCGGCGGACTCTGGTTGAGAACCTCACGCATCTCCGGCGAAGAACACGACCAGAGCCAACAATCCACACCGAAGCCCTGGACGAATTGCGGGCCAATGTCACAGCCCTGCGCGCCGACCCAATCGAAAATCAAACATCGAAAATCGAAAATCTCCAGACCCTCTCCGTCCTCGTCCACAACATGGACCAACTGCGGGCGGTGCTCGACTGGCAGCCGCCGGAAGGTCTGCCGCCGGCCGACTCGGTGTACTGCGACTTCGAAGAGATCCGGCTTTCCAAAAACGCCGTGGCTCTCTGCCGCGACCGCGGGATGCCGATCGCCCTGGCGACACCGCGAATCATCAAGCCGGGCGAAGAGGGGCTGCTGCGACAGGTCGCCAACTGCAAGCCCGACGCCGTGCTGGTGCGAAACCTGGCGGGGCTCACCTGGTTCCGCGAGAACACCCCCGACCTGCTGCTGGTCGGCGACTACAGTCTCAACATCGCCAACGACCTCACCGCCGGCCTGTTCCTCGAACAGGGGCTGGTGCGGTTGACGCCGAGTTACGATTTGAATCTGGAGCAGTTGCAGGCCCTGCTGCAGCATGTCGACCCGCACTGGTTCGAGGTGGTGCTGCACCAGCATCTGCCGATGTTCCACATGGAGCATTGCGTGTTTTCGCATGTCCTGTCCAATGGCAAAGACTTTCGCGACTGTGGCCGGCCGTGCGACCGGCACGCGGTCGAACTCAAGGACCATGTGGGCGAGTCGCATCCGCTGGTGGCCGATGTCGGCTGCCGCAACACGCTGTTCAACGCCCGTGCCCAGTCGGCGGCACCGTACCTGCCGCAGTTGAAGGAATGGGGCGTCCAACATTTTCGCGTCGAACTACTGCGGGAATCTCCCGCAGAAACCGTGACCCTCCTTGACGCCTACGCTCACGCCCTCTCCGGTCAGGCCTCCACCCCAGCCACATGGCAGCACCTGCGTGTGCTCAGCCAGCTCGGGGTGACGCGGGGAACGATGGAGTTTGAGTGATTGACGGGAAACGCCGAAATGGCTGGCTTCAAGATCGCAGCGGCGCAGATCCCTTCCATCCGCGGCGACATTCACCGGAACATCGTGGCTCATCTGGCGGCAGCATCCGCGGCGACGAGCCACGGGGTCGCGCTGCTCGTCTTTCCCGAGCTTTCGCTGACCGGCTATGAGCCCGAGTTGGCGTGCGAACTGGCGATGAGCGCCAACGATCCCCGGTTGGCACCGCTGCTCGCCCTGGCCCGGCAGCATCGGATGGCCCTCGTGATCGGAGCGCCCCTGCAAAGCGGCGCGGAGAAGCCACACCTGGGGGCGATCGTGTTCACGGCGGAGGGCGAAACCAAGACCTACGCCAAGATGCATCTGGGCGGCAGCGAACCGCAGTTTTTCCAGCCGGGCGTTGAGCCACTGGCGTTGACGGTCGACGGGATGACCACGGGCATTGCGATCTGCGCGGACGCCTCGCGGCCCTCGCACCCTCAGGCGTATGCCAACGCCGGAGCGCAGATTTATGCCGCCGGAGTCTTTCTGACCGAGGAATGGCATGCCACCGACGCGCCGCGGCTGGCGGAGCATGCCAAACGCTGTGACCTGCTGGTCGTCATGGCCAATCATGCGGCTTCCACTGGTACGTTGCAATCAATCGGCAAAAGTGCCGTGTGGGCACCGGGGGGAGCACTCCTCGCTCAGGCGGAAGGGACGGAGGACAGCCTCGTCATCGCGACAGTTGACGGTGGGGCGTGGCGCGCCGGCGTCTTGCCGTTGAGAGCGTGATTCGATCCCGAGGAGAGGTCCACTGTGAACTTGAATGACACAGTGCATTTTCCCCAAGACGGATTGTATGATCCCCCGCGTCCGATGACTCGAAATGTTGGATGACTCACTTCTCTCGATGCTCCCCTCCTTGAAGACCTGCCGGCTCGCGCGGGCAGTCTGCCCCAACCGAAGGAAACCGTCGTGCACATCCGAACCCCCCTGAGTGTCATCGCGCTGGCCGCCGTGGCGTGGCTCAGCCACTTGGCGGCCTCGGAACCAGAGGGAGCAGGCCAGGTGGCGCAGGCTGCACCTGCGCCGGCGCCCATGGACCGGACGCACCTGCCGATTGCCGAGCCGAAGCTCGTGCCGATCACGACACTCGATGCCCGCAATGCCACGGCTCCGCCACGGTTCCAGGTGACGGCGCCGGCTGGCGCGCCGAATGTCCTGATCGTGCTGATTGACGACATGGGGTTCGGCCATTCCAGTGCGTTTGGCGGTCCGGTGCAGATGCCAACGATTGAGAAACTGGGAAAAGGCGGACTCAAGTACAACAAGTTTCACACGACGGCGCTCTGCTCGCCCACACGCGCGGCGCTGTTGACCGGCCGCAACCATCACGTTTGCAACATGGGATCGGTCACCGAGACCGCCACGGCTTTCCCCGGCCAAACCGGGAAGCGCCCCGACGCTGTCGCACCGCTGGCCGAAATGCTGCGGCTCAACGGCTACAGCACCGCGGCGTTTGGCAAGTCGCACGAAACCGCCGCCTGGGAAGTCAGCCCCTCCGGTCCAACCGACCGCTGGCCGACACGCGCGGGTTTCGACAAGTTTTACGGCTTCATCGGCGGCGAGTCCAACCAGTGGGCTCCGGCACTCTTCGAGGACATGACCCGGATCGAACTGCCGCCGGATCCCAATTATCACCTGATGACGGACCTGGCCGACCAGGCCATCCGATGGACCAGCGCCCAGAAATCGCTGACGCCGCACAAGCCATTCTTCACCTATTTCGCGCCGGGGGCCACACATGCTCCGCACCATGCACCCAAGGAGTGGATCGCGAAGTACAAGGGCAAGTTTGACCAGGGCTGGGACAAACTCCGCGAAGAAACCCTGGCCCGACAAATCCAATTGGGCGTCGTGCCGGCTGGCACCAAGCTTGCCGCCAAACCCGAAGCGATCCGGGATTGGGAGACGCTGAGCGCCGATCAGAAGAAGCTGTTTGCCCGCCAGATGGAGGTCTTCGCCGGTTATGGGGAGTATGCCGACTTTGAAGTCGGCCGCGTCATTCAGGCGATTGAGGATCTTGGCCAACTGGACAACACGCTGATCTTCTACATCGCCGGCGACAATGGCTCCAGCGCTGAAGGCGGGATGAACGGACTGTTCAACGAGATGACCTACTTCAATGGCGTGCCCGAAACCGTTCCGGAAATCCTCAAGCATTACGATGACCTCGGCGGTCCGAATTCGTACCCGCACTTTGCCGCGGGCTGGGCGGTGGCCGGCGATACCCCCTTCACCTGGACAAAGCAAGTCGCTGGCAGTTACGGCGGAACCCGCAATGGAATGGTCATTCACTGGCCCGCCCGAATCAAAGCGAGGGGTGAAGTGCGGTCACAATGGCATCACGTCATTGACATCGCGCCGACAATTCTTGAAGCCGCTGGATTGCCCGAGCCCAAGTCAGTGAATGGGACGATGCAAACGCCCATTGAGGGCCGGAGCATGCTCTACACTTTTGCCGACGGCAAGGCGCAGGACCAGCGAAAGACGCAGTACTTCGAAATCTTTGGAAACCGGGGCATCTACCACGATGGCTGGCTGGCCCACACTGTTCACCGGGCACCCTGGGAGAACAAGGGCCGGCATCCGTTCTTGGAAGACAAGTGGGAACTTTACCACGTGGACGAGGATTTCAGTTCATCCACAGACGTGGCGGTGGCAAACCCTGAAAAGCTCAATCAACTCGAAACGCTGTTCCTGCAGGAAGCCGTCAAATACCAGGTGCTGCCGCTGGATGACCGCTTTCTGGAACGGACCAACGCCGAACTCGTTGGCCGTCCGGACCTGATGGCTGGCCGCACGTCGCTGACGGTCTTCGAGGGCATCGTGGGGATGACCGAGAACGTCTTCATCAACATCAAGAACCGGTCCCACTCGATCACCGCGGAGGTGACGCTGCCGCCGGGCGGTGGCAACGGCGTGATCCTGTCGCAGGCAGGACGCTTCGGCGGCTGGAGCCTGTATCTGAAGGATGGCCGGCCCATGTATGCCTATAATTTTTTGGGTTTGAAAACCACCAGGATCGCGGGAACTGAAGTGTTGCCGGCGGGAAGAACAACGATCCGCTTCGAGTTCAATTACGACGGCCCCGGGCTGGGCAAGGGCGGCACAGGAACGATTCTCGTCAATGGCAAACAGGTCGCCGAGGGTAAGATCGACCGCACCCAACTGGGCTGCTTCTCGGCGGATGAAGGGGCGGATGTCGGTCAGGACGGCGAGACGCCCGTCAGCGACGACTACAAACAGGGCGACAATTCGTTCACCGGCAAGATCCAGAAAGTCGTGGTCGAGGTCGGGCCGGTGAAACTTGCCGCGGCAGAGGCGGACGGTCTGCGGAAAGCGGAAGTTGCCAGAAAGGCGGCTGAGTAAATTCGGTCGCAGACCCGTGTTAAAAAGCGATCCCGAAGCCATTGCGGTGACGTCGAGGGCGATGCGCATCCGCCCATCGCCCCATGTCGCCTGGCATGCCCGCGGCTTGCACGCCACCCGCAACCTTTCCACAATCGCTCTGTTTGACAGGCGGGCCAGTCCCCTCTGTCAAGGAACCAATGTTGTGATCCCCGCCAGGCGACGGTGCGCGCACCGCAGGCAATGTGCGATTGATTTGCAGTTGTCGCATGCGCGAAGATTGTCAGGAGCATCGTGTTCAGTCCGTTGATTATTACCCTCGTGGTCCTTGTGCTGATCATCACCGCGCTGGCCCTCGACAAGATTGGCCCCGACATCGTTCTGCTGGCCGGCCTGATTGTGCTGGTTTTGACCGGTTCGCTCACTGTTGAGGCCGCCCTGTCCGGCTTTTCCAACAGCAGTGTGATCACGATTGCCTCCCTGTATGTGGTTGGGGCGGGGCTGCGGTCCACGGGAGCGATGGAATACATCAGCCGCCTGGCACTTGGCCGGCCAACGGCCCGCACCAGCCTGATACGGCTGTTCTGGCCGGTGAGCGTCCTGTCCGCCTTCATGAACAACACTCCACTGGTGGCGTTTTTCCTGCCGATCATGGTGCAACTGGCCAAACGGCTGCGGATATCCCCCTCCAAGCTGCTGATCCCGCTGTCGTACTCGGCCATTCTGGGCGGCACCGTCACGCTGATCGGCACCAGCACCAACCTGTCACTCAACAGCATTCTGCAGGCGGAATACAACCGGGGCCAAGAGGGCCGGTTTGCCGACCGGGAGGCAGTTCGTCCCTTGGGATTCTTTGAACTCACTCCCGTCGGCCTGCCGATCGCGGTCTGCGGTCTGATCTATCTGTCCACCATCGGCCGCCGCCTGCTGCCCGACCGCCAGGATCTCTTGGAGTACGCGCAGACGCATCCGCGCGAATATTCCGTGGAGCTGATCGTGCGGGAGACATGTCTGCTGGCCGGCAAAACCATCCGCGAGTCGGGACTGCGGGAACTGCCCGGCCTCTACCTCTACCGGATCGACCGCGGAACGCAGACGATTTCTCCTGTCCCGCCGGAGGAACGGCTCCTGCTGGCCGACATTCTCTGCTTTTCGGGTGTCGCCGATTCCGTCGTCGACCTGCAGCGGATCCGTGGCCTGGATCCCGTCGAGTACCGTACACCGCAACTGGCCGCCTCTCTGGATGGGATGTCGTCCCTGGATTCCCTGGAGGGACTGCCGCCCGTGGCGGAGGCCGCGCCGCGGCAGGGCCGCCAATTGTGCGAGGTGGTGATTTCCCCCGGCTCGCCGCTCGTCGGGCAGAGCATCCGGGACGCCGAGTTCCGGACCCGCTACAACGCCGCGATCATCGCCGTCCACCGCAGTGGCGAGAAGCTTCAGCAGAAAATTGGCCAGATTTCGCTGTGCGCCGGCGACACGCTGCTGGTGGATGCCAACGACGACTTTCTGCACCGCTGGCGGCACTCCGCCGACTTCATTCTGGTCTCTGGCGTCGATGACAGCGCGCCGGTCATTCATGAACGCGCCTGGATCGCCCTGATTGTATTCGCCATGGCGGTGCTGGGGATGTCGATCTGGTCTGCCCAGGCCACCCTGGTGGCGATGGCCGGCGCCGTGCTGATGCTGCTCACGCGCTGCGTTCGCGGGCAGGAGGGGCACCGCAGCATCGACCTGTCGATTCTGGTGCTGGTCGCCGCCGGCATTGGTTTGAGCAAGGCGCTGGAATCCACGGGGGCGGCGCGATTTCTGGCGGACGGCCTGCTGGGACAGTGTGCCAGTCGTGTTCCGCCAGGCGTGGCTCCCTTCGTTGTCCTGGCCGTCATGTACATCATGACCGTGCTTCTGTCGGAGTTGCTCAACAACAACGCCACCGCCACCTTGATGGGGACGCTGGCCCTGGCGACCGCGCAGCAGATGCAGGTCAACCCGCGGCCGCTGATGATCGCCGTCTGCATCGCCGCGAGCTGCGCCTTCGCCACGCCCATTGGCTATCAAACCAATTTGATGGTGTTGAACGCCGGTGGCTACCGCTTCCGCGACTTCGTCGTGGTGGGGCTGCCATTGAACTGCCTGTGCTTTCTGATCGCCATGCTGATCATCCCGTTCCTGTGGAGCTTTTAGCGCAGCCCCGCATGATTCCAGGCACCGCCAGTCCATCACCGGACGGCTTGCGCCGTGCCGCTAAATTTATAGCGGAAGGGCGCGAGCCCAACCTTTTGAAGGTGCATTTTCGTGAAAACCACCGAGAATTCGGGACCTTGGCGCGTTTCGACGCTGGATCCAGGTGGCCGGACTCTCCAGAAAACCCCGAGTTTCCCGCTATTTTCACACCTTCAAAAGGCTGGGCGCGAGCCCTCCGGTGAACCATACGGGTCGATCCTCACTCACCGGACGGCTTGCGCCGTGCCGCTAAATTTATAGCGGAAGGGCGCGAGCCCTCCGGTGAGCCACACGGGCTGGTCCGCATTCACCGGACGGCTTGCGCCGTGCCGCTAAAATGGAAGCGGCAGGGCGCGAGCCCTCCGGTGAGCCACACGGGTCGATGTCAAAACGAAAACGGCGTTACCAGGGACAAATCTGGTAACGCCGCTCGTGCGACACGGTGCCAATCGTCGGGGTGATCCCACTTAGAAGAACAGCCACGCCATGATGGCCGACAGCGGCAGCAGCACGGCACAGCTATAGATCATGTAGCCGAAGAAGCTCGGCATCCTGACGTGGTGCTTCTCGGCGATGGCCTTGACCATGAAGTTTGGTCCGTTGCCGATGTAGGTCATGGCCCCCATGAACACCGAGCCCAGGCTGATCGCCATCAGCATCAGGGGCTGCACGCCGGCGACCAGTTCACCGTTGGCGGGCAGCGTCTTGGCGGTTTCATAGAACACGACGTAGGTCGGGGCGTTGTCGAGGAAGCTGGACAAAAAGCCGGTGCCCCAGAAGAACTTGGTGGGGGTGTCGAAGCCGAGCTGCGGGCCGTAGGCGTTCAGCAACTGCACCGGGGCCTGCATGCAGATGAAGATGCCGACGAAGAGCGCGGCGACTTCCAAAATGGCGTCGTAGTTGAACGAGTTCTGCTGCCGCAGTTTCGTCGAGGTCAGGGCCAGCGACAGGGCCGACAGGCCGATCATGACAATTTCGCGGAAGTAGAGCGGGGCATGCCAGGTGGTGCCCGGCAGTGGCTTGGAGGGATCGAGCAGGGCGACAGCGAGAATCACGCCGGCCATCCACGCGAAGTTGAGCGCGCCGCGAATCGCAAATGGTTCGGTCGTGGCATCGGCGGCTTCCACCACCGCGCGGTCTTCGCGGCGGTAGAGGATCGCATCCCAGACGAAGTACACAGCCAGCAGGCTGAGGTTCATGAACATCCACATGGGCCACAGGCTCAGCGTCCAGGTGAAGGGCACGCCGCGGAGGTAGCCGAGGAACAGCGGGGGATCGCCGATCGGCAGCAGGCAGCCACCAGTGTTGCAGACGATGAAGGTGAAGAACACCACGGTGTGGGCCACATGGTGCCGCTTGGCATTGGCCCGCAGCAACGGCCGGATCAGGAGCATCGCGGCCCCGGTGGTGCCCACCAGGCTGGCGATCGCGCCGCCGATCAGGAGCAGGCCGGAGTTGAGCGACGGTTTGCCAACCAGCCGGCCTTCGATGGCGACGCCACCGGAGATGACATACAGGCTGAACAGCAGCACGATGAACGGAATGTACTCACCCAGCAGGGCATTCTTAAGGACCACCATCGCCGCGGGAATGCCGGGGGCCGACAGCTCATGCGTGGCATGATCGATCACCCCTTCGCCGTAGGCGAAGGCATAGTAAACGAGGGTCAGCGCGCTGGCGGCGAGGGCCACCTTGAGCTTGCTGGAGTTGTTTTCCCACCAGTGGTGTGACACATGCCACAAGGGCAGCAGGGCGATGCCGAGGAGCAGCACGGCAAACGGCACGACACTCAACAACGCCGGCGGCGCGGGGTGCGCGGCGTGCGCCGCCGCGTGCGTGGCGGCATGAGCCCCCGCCGTGTGCTCGGCAATGTGTTCGGCGGCGTGCGACTCAATGAGGTGGGTTTCTGTCACAAGGGCGCTGTGCGACAGTTGCCAGGCGGCATAACCCAACACCAGCGCCGTCAGCAGCGCGACGACGATGCGGCGCGATGTGTCCGGGTGTGAGGACGGAGAAGGAGCCAGGTCCATGACGGACTTTCCAATCGGGGTGGGAGGCAGGTGGCTCCAGCCGGAGCCACGGGCGGGGGAGT
>JAKFUF010000073.1 GCA_021732845.1 Planctomycetaceae bacterium
ATCGCCTGACCGGAGAACAGCCCGACAAACGGGCTGAACAGCCGCTGCTCCCTCGGATCCACCATGTGCCGCATCGTGCCGCTCCAGCCACCGCCACTGCTGTCAGAAATCCATCACCGGCTAAAACATTAGCGCCCGAACGAATCGCTGTCCAGGCTCCCGACTTTTGTCGGACACGTCAAATTTGACATTCCATGAAACTGAGACGCCCGACTTCTGTCGGAGACCTCAAAGCTGAGATTATTTTCGTCATAACGCGCAGTGCATTCGCTGACGGGTTAACGTCCAGCGAAAGGCTCGCGGTTCTGATCATTCCAGATAAGTATACCGCTGCAGGTCCGCCTCGTATTGCCGTACGAGTCCGGCGGCCACTTCCGGGGTGATCCGGCCCGCCGTGACCTGCGCCTCGGCGAGGTGCCGGAAGTTTTCCCACACCTGGGCCTTGTCGTACTTGGCGAAGGCCAGCATCTCCCCGATGCGGCTGCCGGCAACGATGCGGGGGATGTGATACCGCCCGTCGGCGTCGATGACCACGTGGGCCTCGTTCGGCTGTCCGAACAGGTTGTGGTTGCTGCCCATCACGTCCTGGTAGGCGCCGACCAGGAAGATCGCCAGATAGTAGGGCTCTCCCGCGTGAAACGCCGGCATCTCCAGCACGTCCTTGACATCCTTGAGGTCCACGAACCGCTGGATGCAGCCGTCCGAGTCGCAGGTCACATCCACCAGCGTGGCCCGGTCGCCCGCTGGCTCATTCAACCGGTGAATCGGCATCACGGGAAACAACTGGGCAATCGCCCAACTGTCGGGAGCCGAGCGGAACACCGAGAAGTTGCACAGATACTTGGATGCCAGAATCTTCCCCAGGCTGCTGAATTCGTCCTCAGGGATCTTTGCCGCACGCGACAGTTTTTCGGCCTTGGCACAGATCTCCCAGAACAGCACCTCGCCCTTCGCCCGGTCCTCCAGAGAGATCAACCCCAGGTTGAACTGGGTGTGCAGTTCGTCCTTGTCTTCCAGGGCGTCGTGGTAATACTCCCGATAATTCTTGGTCGAAATCTTGTCGAAGACCTCTTTAAGCTCCTGCAGCACCTGGGGGTCATCTTCTTCGATGGCGACCGCCGGGGCCTGTTCCGGAAAAGTCTCGATTTCATCGCGGATCGACGTGATGAGGATCGAGTGATAGGCGGTCATCACCCGGCCGCTTTCCGTCACGATGTTCGGGTGGGGAACATGCTCTTCGTCGCACACCGTGCGGATCTGATAGACCGCCGTGTTGGCGAACTCGCTCATCGTGTAGTTGATCGACGCCTCGAAGGTCGTCTTCGAGCCATCGTAGTCGACCCCCATGCCCCCGCCGATATCGAGGTACTGCACGTCGACCTTCATCTGCCGGATCTTGGCATAGACGCGGGCCGCCTCTTTCACCGCGTTGCGCACCCGGCGGACATCGGTAATCTGCGAGCCGATGTGAAAGTGCAGCAGCTTGAGCCGGTCCGTGCAGCCGGCGGCCTTCAGGACCCGGATGCATTCCAGAATTTCCGACGTGGTCAGGCCGAACTTGGCGGCATCACCCCCGGACGAGGCCCATTTTCCCGAGCCCTTGGAATACAGTTTTGCCCGCAGCCCGATCCACAGTTTCACCCCGGTTTCCTGCGACCGTTTGAGCACCGTCTGCAGTTCGCCAATTTTTTCGAGGACGACGATCACCTGCTTGCCGGTCTGCTGACCGAGGAGCGCCAGGTCGATAAAGGACTGGTCTTTAAAACCGTTGCAGATCAACAGGGAGCCGGCGGGCTGTTCGAGGGAGAGTGCGGCGTAGAGTTCCGCCTTTGAGCCACACTCGAGGCCGAACTGCGAGGCACTGCCGGACCGCAGCAGTTCTTCCACCACCTCGCGGCGGGGGTTGACCTTCATCGGGAACACCGGGCAATGCTTCCCCGTGTACTTGAACTCCCGGATCGCCGCGTCATAGGCATCATGCAGGCGGTCCAACTGATGTTCGAGAAGCTGTGGAAACCGCAGGATGATCGGCGTCGCCAGCTTCTTCTCGTTGACGAGGTGGTCGACAATTTCCTTCACATCGGCGTAACGCGCGTCACCCCTTTTGGGACGCACCACCAACTGCCCCTTGGCGCTGACTTCAAAGTAGCCCGCTCCCCAGTGCTCGACTCCGTATTGCAGGTGGACCGGTTCGCTGGAGCTTCCATTCATGGCGATTTCCAAGACAGATTGACGTGCTTCCGCGCCGTCCCATGACAGGATTCCAGCCGAAGCACGCAGAGTGATTTCGAGCAGCGTCTCTCCGCATCGACTGTAGCAGGGCGAGACCGCGATGCAACCTTTGGACGGTCGCGCAGACCGGGTTGCATCGACAACGTGACCGCGTCACTCGGCAGGCCCGTGTTCGATCCCGTATGATGGAGTCGACGCCAGCGGCTCGGCGTCGGCGGCCTTGAATCTGTTTCTCGGGTTGGTGTGGCATGCGGTCTCTGCTCGGTTCGATCGGTCTCCTCCTGGCATTCCCCTGGGTCTGCGTCGCCGCGGAACCACAGCGGACGCCGGAATCAGAAAAGATCTTTGCGAAACTGGGCGAAGACTACGCCGTCAGCGTCCGGCCGCTGCTGAAGCAGTTCTGCCTCGACTGCCATTCCACCGAGAAGCAGGAGGGCGAACTCGACCTGGAACAGTTTGCCAAGCTGGAGCAGGTGCGGAGCGAGCCACGGGCTTGGTTGAAGGTCGTGGAGATGCTGGACAACGGCGAAATGCCGCCGAAGAAGAGTCCGCAGCCCACCGCCGGCCAGCGGAAGCAGATTCGCGACTGGGTCAAGGAGTATCTGGAGGCCGAAGGCCGGGCGAACGCGGGCGACCCGGGAGCGGTGGTACTACGACGGCTGAGCAACGTCGAGTATGACAACACGGTGCGCGACCTGACGGGCATCGACCTGAAGCCGGCTCGTGAGTTTCCCGCCGACAGCGCCGCGGGCGAAGGTTTTACCAATGTGGGCGAAGCCTTGGTGATGTCGCCAGCCATGCTGGACAAGTACATCGCCTCGGCCAAGGGGATCGCCTCCCATGCGGTACTGCTGCCCAATGGCTTTCGCTTTTCCGAGAAGAACACCCGGCCCGACTGGACCGACGAACTGCTGACGGACATCCGCGGCCTCTACAAGCAATACACGGATCCCGCCGGCAGCACGCGGGTCAACCTGCAGGGGCTGACATGGGAGACCAACTCGGGCGGCCGCATTCCGCTGGAGCCGTATCTCGCCTCGTTGGTGGAGCACCGCGCGGCATTGGCAGCAGGAACGCAGACCTTCAAAGCGGTGGCGGACGAAAGCCATTTGAGCCCCAAGTATCTCCAGGCAGTTTGGACCTTTCTCACCAGTTCCGAACCTTCCCCGCTGGCTGATCCCCTGCGGGAAAAATGGAAGTCGGCCAAGCTGGAAGACATCAAACCACTGGCAGCCGAGATTCGCCGGTGGCAGGCGGCACTGACGCAGTTCAAAAGCGTTGGCCACTTTAAACCCTGGCAGGAACCGGTCACACCGCTGCTTCCCATCCAAGGGTTCCACGTGAAAATTGACCCGAATCTGGATCCACAGAAAGAAATCGTGTTGCGGTTGGTCGTCCGCGATGCGGGCGACGGTTCGAGTGGTGATCTCGTCGAGTGGCAACATCCGCGATTTGAAGCTCCAGGCCGTCCTGCGCTGCTCCTACGGGACTTGCAGCCGGGCCTCCAGGGGCTGGCGGTCAAACGCCAAACATTAAAGGAGGCCGCGAAGTATCTGGCCGCCGTCGACGAAGCCCGCAAGGAAACATCGAAGGTGGACGCCGTGGTTTACGCCACCGCCCGTCAACTCGACCCCGACATGCTGGCCGCCTGGTTCGACTACTTGGGAGTCGTGGCTCAAGGTGACCTGAAGATTGAGGGCTACCTCGCCGGCAAACAGGAACGCGCCGGGAGCTACGATTTTGTAAAGGGCTGGGGCGGAGACCTGCCAACCGTGCTGGCCAACTCCAGCGATCAGCAGGTCAGAATCCCGGGCATCATGAACCCGCACGCGGTCGTCGTGCATCCCACCCCCACGCAGACCGCCGCCGTTGGCTGGCGCAGTCCACTGACAGGTCAGATCCGGATTGAAGCCCGCGTGGTGCATGCGCATCCCGAGTGCGGCAACGGTCTCGCCTGGGCGTTGGAGCTGCGCCGCGGCGGCGAGCGGCGACGACTGGCAGCCGGCGAAACCGACCGGGCTCAGGCAGCAACCATCGCCCCCATCGACAATTTCCCGGTCCATTCCGGCGACCTGCTGTCGCTGCAAATCGGCCCGCGCGCTTCCGACCACTCCTGCGATCTCACGGAAGTGGATCTCGTGCTCACGGAAGTCGCCGGTGAGAAACGCAAGTGGTCCCTGGCTGGCGATGTCTCCCCGGACATCCTCGCGGGCAACCCGCACGCCGACCGTTTGGGTCATCGCGATGTGTGGCATTTCTACACCGAAAAGATTGCGGGAGAGAACAGTTCCACCCTCAATGCCGTGCCCCGTGGCTCGGTGCTCGACAAGTGGCGCGATGCGACTGCACCGGACGAGCGAACGAAACTTGCCGGGCAGTTGCAGACACTATTGACGGCCGGTGTGCCCGCGGGAACGACGGAGGACCAACCCGATGCCGTGCTGTACCGTCAACTCAATTCGCTCAACGGGCCGTTGTTTGGTCGCCTCGATTTCGCCCAGTTGGCCGCCGACACGCTGAGTCGGCCAGGGACCAAGGAGAATTCGCAAACCGAGTTCGGTTTGCACCGCGAGAAATTTGGAATTCATCCGCAAGGCAAGCCCGTTGATGGCCATAGTCTCCTGCAAACCCCTTCCACGTTGGAGATCCGCCTTCCCGCCGGCCTGGTGGCTGGACGCGAATTCATCGCGGTGGCCGCGCAGGACCAGCACGCGGGCCTGGACGGAAGCGTTCAGACGCAGGTGCTCCTCAATGAACTCCCGGAGCCGGGAAACATCATCCCCGGCCTGCCAGTGATTGTGCAGGACGGCCGTGCGGCTCGGCAACGGTTCGTCGCCTGGTTGGTCGAGTTTCGCAGCATCTTCCCGGCAGCCTTGTGCTATCCCCAGATTGTGCCGGTCGACGAAGTGGTGACCGTCGCGCTGTATCACCGCGAGGATGACCACCTGAAGCGGCTGATGCTTGATGAGGCCCAGGGCAAGCGGCTGGACCGCTTGTGGGAAGAACTGTGGTTCGTCAGCCAGGAGGCGGCGAAGGTCGAGGTGGGCTACAAGCAGTTTATGGAGTATGTCACCCAGGATGGCGACGTGCGGCTGTTTGAGCCACTGCGGAAACCAATCGCCGACCGCGCGGCGGCCTATCGGAAGGAGTTGCTGGCCACGGAACCGGTTCATGTCGGCAAACTGCTGGAGTTTGCCGCCCGGGCCTACCGCAGACCATTGCAAAGCAATGAACAGACCGCCTTGAAGGCGCTGTACGCGCGGCTGCGGGAAGAAGGCCTCGACCATGACGCGGCGTTCCGCCTGTTGATGGCCCGCGTCCTGATGGCACCCGCGTTCCTCTACAAGGCCGAGCAACCCGCGGAGGGAACTGAGCCACGGGCGGTGTCGGACTTTGAACTGGCCAGCCGGTTGAGTTACTTCCTGTGGTCGACCATGCCCGACGCCGAACTATGGAAGCTGGCGGCGGAGGGAAAACTGCATGAGCCGGAAGTGTTGCGGCAGCAGACGCGGCGGATGCTGCAGGACCCCCGTGTGCGGAACCTCGGCACCGAGTTCGGCTGCCAGTGGCTCGACATCCGGGGCTTCGACCAGCACAACGAAAAGAGCGAGCAGGTGTTCCCGGAGTTCGCCGCCCTGCGCGGGCCGATGTACGAGGAATCCGTCCGGTTCCTGGTCGACCTCTTCCAGCGGGACGGTTCGATTTTGGAAGTCCTCGACGCGGACCACACCTTCGTCAATGCGGCCCTGGCCAAACACTACGGTCTGCCGAACGTGGCCGGTAACGATTGGCGGCGGGTTGACGGGGTCAAAGCCCAGGGACGCGGCGGAATTTTGGGCATGGCAACGCTGCTCTCGAAGCAGTCGGGGGCCTCGCGGACGAGTCCGATTCTGCGCGGCAACTGGCTGGTGGAAACGCTTCTGGGCGAGAAGCTGCCCAAGCCCCCGAAGAATGTGCCCCAGCTTCCGGAAAGCGAACTCGACACCAACGGCCTGACGATGCGGCAGATTACGGAGAAGCACACCCAGATCGAGTCTTGTGCCAAGTGCCACGACAAGATCGACGCCTTTGGCTTTGCGTTGGAGGGGTTCGACGCCATCGGCCGCCGCCGGGCGACCGACCTCGGCGACCGCCCCATCGACACCGCCGTGAAGCTCAAGGACGGCACCAAGTTCACGGACATTTCGGGACTGCGGACCTACATTCTGGAGCAGCGCCGCGACGAGTATCTGCATCAATTCTGCAAGAAGCTGCTGGGCTATTCCCTGGGGCGCGCGGTGCAACTGTCCGACGGACCACTGCTGCAGGAAATGCAGTCGCAGCTCAAAGCGCACGATTACAAGTTCTCCGCAGCACTGGACACCATCGTCGGGAGCCAGCAGTTTCGTTTTCAGCGTGGCAGCAACGCCGAATCTGTGGCGGCAGGAGAATAGACACGCTGAAATTGGTGGACCGGGTTGTGGCTTAAACGTCGCCAACGTCTGAGCGTATGTATGGTAATATTCCCACCAGCTATGGGAGATGATCATCCGACATCCGAACAAGGAAAATTCAGGCGGCGATCGAATACGCGGAATCGTTCGGGTTCCCGGTGATCAAGGCGACGGGCCATGCGTGGGGCGTCCTCTACTGCTCATGCGGCGGCCGCGAAGGCTGTCGTAAGTCGATCTGGAGTACGCCGAAGAACCCCCGGATGCACGCCGACGACCTTCGGCGCTTCGTCAAAAAGTGCCCACATCAGGGGTAGTTGGGGTAGTCCAGACAGGTACAATGTTCGGAAATGGCTCACTAGGCCGTCGAGATCCGCTGGATGAAAGTCCGGGGGGAAAAAGCCACAAAAACCCCGCACAACCGCGGAGGATAAGCATGCCCCACTATCGATTTGAACTGGTCCTCGCCCCGCTCGCCGGTGAATTCGACGGCGACTTGTGCAACGCGGTCTGGGAGGCGTGCGGCGAAGTCGAGTTCGAGCAAATTGCCGGTGTGCCGCGAATCGCTTTCGACCGTCAGGCAAAGAGCCTGGAAGCGGCGGTCGCAGCCGCATCGGCCGACACCCGGCGGGCGGGGCTGACGCCAGTCCGAATCGAGCTGGCAATCGAATCCATTCCGGCGGCCTGATCACATGCGGACGAAGGCAACAAGGCTCATCAATGGAGCCGCTCGATACGCTCAAAAGCCTATGGTGCCCTCGCTGCAAAAGATGAGTTTCATCCAATCGCACAGGCCGATTGCCTGCCTTGTTGCCAGCCTGTTTTTCGCCATCCTGGCTGGAAACACACTGGCCGATGAACCACTCCGCTGGTCCAATCCGATCCACGTCCGCTGGGATGCGCCACGCTCGGCCTTCGTCGTGCTCGCTGCTGGAAGTCATCAGCAATTCACCGTCAGCACCGACGGCAAGCTGACCGACCACCAACCGTGGCCGGCATCCGCCACCGCAACCACCGTCGCGTGGCTCAACGCCGCCGCCGGCAGGGCCGCCTGGATCGATCCGTGGCGGAAGACTGTCTGGATTCGCACGGGCGAGACGACGGCGAGTGTTGTTCTGCCAGCCCGCCCGCAGGCTCTGGCGTTTGCGCCCGATGGCCAGACGTTGGTCATCGGCTGTGATCAGGTGGCCGAAGCGGTCTGTGCCGTGTGCCTTGTCGACCTGACAACCGCAAAGGTTCGAGAGGTGCTGCGGTTGCCGGACTGCAGCCAAATCCGTGGCGTCGCCGTCGACCCGCGGGGCCAGTTCGTTCTCGTGACGCAACTTGCCCCCAAGTTCCGGCTGCCGGCCACGCAGATTGACCAGGGATGGGTGTTTACGAATGCGGTCGCGTGCCTGCCATTGCAACCGGGTGCCCCTGGGTTCTCGATGCCGCTGGACCTGCGAACACAGTCGTTCGCCAATCCTGAGGGAATCGCCCTCTCCCCCGACGGGCAGGCCGCCTACGTGGCGCATGGCGGCGCGGACATCGTGTCAGTGATCGATGTTCCCGCCCTGTTCCGCACGGCAAAGGAGCATGCCGCGAAGGCCGCCGATGACTACGCCCACGATGTGCGGCTCACCCGGCGGTATGTCAGGACTCGCATTCCCGTCGGCAACAACCCCCGTGGCGTGGCACTCTCCGCCGATGGCCGCACCCTCGCGGTGACGAACCGCCTGGCCGACTCACTGTCGCTCATCGACACCCAATCGAACCAGGTCACCAGCACCGTCTCCCTGGAGGCAGGGCCGACGCGCATGCCCGATGCCGTGCGTCTGGGCGAGCGACTCTTCTATTCAGGCCAGATCTCCTTTGGCGGTCAGTTCAGTTGCGCGAGCTGCCACCCTGACGGCCATACCGACGGCTTGAACTGGGATCTCCCCGCCGATGGCTTCAATAATTTTGAGAACACCAAGACCCTGCTGGATGTGGCCGGCACCGCCCCCTACGGCTGGCGTGGGACCAGCGACAGTCTGCAGGAACGCTTCAGCGGTACCCTTCAACATCTGTTTCAGCACCAGCCGACCGTCGAGGAATCCGCCAGCCTGACCGCATACCTGACTCACCTTCACGCCCCAACCGACCTGCCGCTCAACGTCGACCGTAGCTTCCCGCGAACCCAGCGCGGGCAGGCTCTGTTCGCGGGCAAGGCCCGCTGTTCGGCCTGCCATTCAGGCCAACGCTTCGCCGACGGCTTGACTCACGATATTCTGGAGGACGGTGACTTCGACACACCGGCCCTGAAGCATGTGGCGGAGACGGCCCCCTACCTGCACGACGGGCGGGCACCGACACTGGAGTCGATCTTCCAGCAGCACAATCCGCAGGGCCGCCACGGTGCCGCCGCGAAGCTGTCAGCAGAGGAACTCGCTGACCTGCTGGAATACGTGCGTGGCTTGTAGGTGTCGAATTCAGTCGATGCCACGGTTGCCTTGCGTCGTCGTTTCAGTCCACAGGGTTTGTGGCATACAGCGTCAAACTGCCTGGGGCGGTTGCCGAATCCGCCACATTCAAAACGGAGTTTGCCTGTTTGTCGTTCGTCTCGGCACCCAGACTGACGGTTGTCACAAAACCCACAACAGGGTCGCGTTTGGCCTTCCACCTCGGGCGTCTCAATCTCGGCCCCAGGCTCAACACGGATGGTGGTCAATGTCTCCGCGGTGGGGGCGAAACTGGATTTGGCGTGAGCAGCCGCCTCTGAGGTTGCCATCGTCAAACCGAACTGCGTCTAACCGGACGCCAACGCGGGCCGGCTCATTTCATTGAGGAGCCACCTAGTAGTGGTGTGTTCGTCACTTTTTCCAATGAATTCACACCAACATCAATCACTTGACCGGCTTCTGGAACAGTGCATTGAGCCGCACAACGTAAATCGTGTGGTTGCCATTGTGGATGTAGAGGTGCCGGCCGTCCGGAGCCCAATCAACCCAGTGGCTGGGACTGGGAGGCATCCACTTCCAGACGGTCTTGAGTGTGGAGAGTTCCAGCACGCCGGTCCAGTTGGCCGCGGCGTAGGCCAAGTGCATGCCATCGGGACTGAAGGCGAGCCAGCGGAGGTCACCATGCTCGATCCCCATCGTTTTGCCTTCCTGGCGGTTCCCTTTCAGGACGAGGTCGGTGATCGTCAACCGGTCGACGCGATCCAGATTATGAACCACGACTTTGCCATCGGGCGACAGAGCCACGTGGTTCGGCTGAGAACGGAACTCTCCTCTGGGGATGCTCAGTTCCAGTGCCAGTGAAGGCTGCGTCAGGAAGTCGTTCATGACCAGGAGCTGCCGCAGTCCATACTCGCCTTCCTGCCGGATGGCGGCAAGAACCCGCCGGTTGTCCGAAATGATGAACCGGTTCCACTCCAGATCTCTGCCTTTTGGTTCAGGCAGATCCACTGTCCAATGCGCGGCATGGTCCTGCGACAGTAGATCGCGAACGGAGAGGACGCCGGGCTTCCGGGAGTCGGTGAGGAGCAACCGGCAATCGGGGGAGATCTGCGCGATTGTTGCGTCGGTGCCAGTGAGGTTGTGCCCTTCAGTCCATCCAGGGTTGGTGAAACCATGCCAGCCGACTTTGCCTTTTTTTGAGATCACTGCCACGGCGTCCGGTCCTGCACGCTGCAATTCGGCATCAAGGTCGTCGGGGCCAAAGTCGAGAAGCTTGGCGTCGCCCGCTGCCAGGCCTGGCGGTCTTCGAATGGATGGCCGATCGGGCGACTCAAGGTCTAGAAACGTGGTCTCGCCCGCACTCGGTGCCGGACGGCTTCCCGCCAGATCCCAGAGCTGGAACCGCGCGGCGTCGGGAGGGTCGAGACGCTCCAAGAGCAGTTCCGACCGGTTCATGACAATCGGGTTCTGCTGGTCTCTCCGGGAAAAGCGGCCGAAGGCGGTTGCCGGATCAAAGGGGGCAGCCTCCCGAGCCGCATCCCCGGTCAACTCCCAAAACCGCACAAAGCCAGCTTCATTGTTCACGATCAGCAAGGTACCGTCCTCGGAAAAGGCCACGTCGCCGTGGAACGGGTCCGCTGGATCCAATCGGGCGATTTCGCGGGGCTGGGCCTCGTCGATGCGGTGGAGAGTTGTGCCTCGGTGGTTGCTGGCGACGAACCACCGGCCGTCTGGCGACACGGCGCTCATGCGGGCCAGTCCAAGCGGAAGGTCAAAGCGCTTGGTGCAATGGTCCCCAAGATTCCAAATTTCCACATGGTCATCGCCGAGGATGGCCAGCGTTTTCCCGTCGGCAGACAGTCCGCCCAACGCGACACAGTCGGCGGGGTCACCTCTGGCGAATTCCTTGCCTGGGGGCGGCAGCGGGATGTCCAGCAGCCGGTCGTCGGCAAACGCATGGTCGACAATGCGGCACTGGCGAAACGTGTGTTCTTTAGTCAAGTAGACAATCAGCCCCGTCTTTCCACTCAACTGCGTCACCGAACTCCCGTCCACCGCGTAGCGGGTTTCTCGCTTGTCAACCGTTTTGAGCCAGCCCTCGAGCACATTCCTTTTTCCGGGGAGCGGGGGGATCAAGCTGGGTTGCAGCACCAGGAGTTCCACGAAGCTATTGGACTGGTTAACGATGGTTTTGCCGCCATCACCGAGACCCAGCCTTTCAGTGCTGGTCAGTCCTCCTGAAAATTCATTCTGCTTCCCCGTCCGCAAATCGAAGAATCCAGGGTCGTACAAGAGCTGCTCACTGTCCGGGGTGAAGGCAAGCGACTGATCGGAAACGTACCTGCTGCCACTGAGAAAACGCCACTTCGGCTGGTGCGTCGCGAGATCCCAGATGATGACCTCCCGTCTGGATCCGGTGGCCGCCCATTTCTTGTCCGGGCTGATGGCGGCCCCCTGGCCCTCGCCCCAATGCCGGCGGGCGTGGCTGCCGATTAGCGCCACAAGCTCCTTCGGTTGATAGGCAAACCGCTCGTCCGCGGGAATCTCGGCCGGATCCAGCTTGTCGAGCGGCGACTCGCCAACCGGTACCCGGACCGGCATCTGCCAGTTCGACACTGGGACCTTCATGTCCGCGACCATGGGCTCCGCCGGCTTTCGTCGCAATTCTGGTGCCGGCAGGTTGCGTTGCCTTAGCAGTTTGACGGCCTCCACCGGCAGCACCAGGCGAAACCCAAAACCGGCCCTGCGGACATTCGGCCCTGCTGAGACTGACTGTCGGCACGCCGACCGGCACAGAGATCCCGGCAACTGCCAATGCCCACCCCGGCCGCCGAACAAGACCCCACCGGAAACAAACGGGTCGATGACTGGCTGCGCGAATCTTCCATAGGCGTCAGGCAGCAGTGTGTCCGCGACGAACTCAGCCACATTTCCATGGACGTCAAACAATCCAAACGGGTTTGGGGCCAGTTCGCCGACGGCATGCGTCCGCGACCGCGAATTCTTCTCGTGCCAGCCGGGAAGATGCTCGTCGTCTGCCCCATGGACAAACGCGGTCGTGCTGCCGGCGCGGCAGGCAAATTCCCACTCCGCTTCGGTCGGCAGCCGGTATGCGCGGATTGCATCGAGAGGCCCGGTCATCGTCGCCGGTGCCACCAGGGCTTCGTGCGCATTGAGGGCGGCGATGAACTCGGTCACCCCCTCCATGGAAACATTCTCAACGGGATGATCCCGCGTTTCGAAATCTTCATCGCGGCTGTTTGCGGTTCCACGAATCTGACACTGCGACGGATTCTTTCCGGTCAGGGCCTCAAATTCCCCCTGCGTCACCTCATACATTCCGACATAGAACGGCTGCGTCAAAATCACCTTGTGCTGCGGGCCCTCACTTCTAAACTGTTCGCGGGCAGTCACAGTTCTTGCGGCCCCAGCAGCGGCTTCGATCTCAGCCGGGCCGCTGCCCATCAGGAACTCTCCCGGCGGAATCAGGACGAACTTCGTTCCCAGGCTATTCGTGAAAACGGTTTCAGCCTGTACCTGTTTGCCCCATGCCGCCTGATGCCGTGCCGCCTCCGCCGGGGTGAAAGGGGCAATGGCCGGCGGCGGACTGTTTGCCGCCCAGCCTTTCCAGTCTGCCAATGAATACAGGATGGGGTCTGGAGCCTCTGGCACCAGGTTGCCCGCGGCTACGGGCTTGGGCACCGGTGGATTCACCACTGGCGCAACCGACGCTGCAGCCTTGGCGGCGCTTCCCGCAGCGGACTTCTGGGCGACACTTTTGGCGGGCGCTGTTGCGACTTCGGCGGCAACCGCTTTGGGGGCTTCCCTCGGAGGCGTCGGGCCGGCAGGCGCGAGGGCGATCGCAGCTTTCGGTGGCTCCACTCCCACCTGCACCAGTTTTGCAGCAGCAAAGTACATCATGGGCAAGCTCGCCAGAGCCACCACAGCAATCGCGGCTCCCAGCAGCCAAAGTTGCAAACGGCGGCGCACGTGCGTCCCCGGCTTGGCAGAGGAATTAGCGGTCTTGGCGACCTGCGGCACGCTGGCCGTAGCCCCGCCTGCATGTGTCGCTTTCCGCGATGCTTTACCCGTTTTCGATGACCCGCTGACCGGAGGCAGTTCGCCGGGCTTCGGCTTTTGTGTCAATGGCTCCAGCATTTCCGCCAGGGCGGTCGCCGTTTGAATTCGGCTTTCCGGATTTCTTGCCACCAGCCGCTCAATGATCCCCGCAACTCCATCGGGAATGCCAGAGCAGTCCAGTACCCGGCTGGGCGGCCTCCCTGCAATCAGGGAATACAGGGTGCAACCAAGTGCAAAGAGATCCGTGACCGCAGACCGTGTCTCACCGCTGGATTCTGGATCCGCAAATGTGCTGTGTCCTTCCAACAGGACGACTCCGAAATCCAACAGGTGCAATTGCCCCTTCTCGTCGATCAACAGGTTTTCTGGACAAATACCACCATGCACCAGCCCTCGTGCATGGGCGGCGGCGAGAATCTGAGCGGCGGACCGAACCACGCGGCAGGCGTTCGTCACGCTGAGTGGGCCTTTGGTTCGTACCTGCCCGCCGAGATTGCGTCCCTCGACCAAGGGCTGAGCCACGAACGCCGCGCCGTTGAACTCGCCCACCTCCAATGTCACGGCGATCTGCGGATGTGCGAGCCGAGCGAGCCCCTGCATCTCCCGCTCGAATTGGATCTTGTCGTCCGTGGTTGGCTCTCGACTGTCGAGCCACCGCAAAACAATCAGCCGCGAGGTGTCGGCATGCCAGACCTTATCAACCGCCGCACCAAGCCGTTCGATCAGTTGATATTGGCCGATCAACGCCGCAGGTGGAAGACTTTCAGGTCTCATGGCATTGAAATCCGAGAAGCCAAGA
Organism: Planctomycetaceae bacterium; assembly: GCA_021732845.1. Classification (GTDB taxonomy): domain Bacteria; phylum Planctomycetota; class Planctomycetia; order Planctomycetales; family Planctomycetaceae; genus JAKFUF01. The sequence goes on from JAKFUF010000073.1 coordinate 13,962, forward strand.
ATGCTCTACGCGTACTTTGGACGGCCGTGGGTGTCGCAGAAGCTGTTCCGGTTGGCGAATCATGACCAACGGAGCGTGCCGCTTACAAGTCGAGTTGTCCACATGATCATTGGCGACCCCGTGGCTGAGTTTAACCAGCACGGGCGTCGGCTTGGTCCATGTCGTCATGCCCGTCAGCGGTGCGCGGCAGGACTTTGCCAAATTGCAGGCGAGATTCGTTGTCGAATCCCGCTCTACGGAATGTCAGTCGAAGACGGCGCGGTGGTGTTGAGGCCGAGCATGGCCCGCTGCATCGCGGCTGCGGATTCGCGTCCGAATCGACTGTCCCCGTACTCACTCCGTGGCTCTCTGGACTTTGGCTGGCCCTGGTGACACCCACGAATTTCACGGTTGGTCGACACTTGATTGAAGGGTTGAAAAATCCGACGGTGGTCCGAAATTCCAAAGCCGCTGAAATTTTCCCCATACGACCATGCAATGTCGAACAGTCGATTCGCAAGGCTATCGAGAAGGTGGGGCAATAACGCTATTGCGGAGTCACCGGATACACAAAACAAAACCCCAGGAGGCCATCAAGCCTCCTGGGGTTCGCATCTCAAATTCGACGCTGGTGTTAATCACCAGCCATCGGCCTTAGTACATGTCATCATGCCCGCCGGCGGGCTTCTTCTTGTCTTCCTTCGGCATCTCGGCGATGAGGGCATCGCTGGTCAGCAGGAGGGTGGCGACGCTGGCGGAGTTCTGCAGGGCGGAGCGGGTGACCTTGGTCGGGTCGATGATGCCGGCCTTGACCATGTCTTCGTAGACGAGGGTCGCGGCGTTGAAGCCGAAGTTGCCCTTGCCTTCGGAGACTTTCTCAGCCACCACACTGCCGTCGATGCCAGCGTTGTTGGAGATCTGCGTCAGCGGTGCGCGGCAGGCGGTGATGATGATCTGGTATCCGACCTTGGCGTCATCACTGAGGCCATCAGGCTTGACGGTCGAGGAGGCCCGCAGCAGGGCGACACCGCCGCCTGGGAGGATGCCTTCGGCGACCGCGGCACGCGTGGCGTGCAGCGCGTCTTCGACGCGGGCCTTCTTCTCTTTCATTTCGCTTTCGGTCGCGGCACCGACGTTGACCTGAGCCACGCCGCCGGAGAGCTTGGCGATGCGTTCGTCGAGCTTTTCACGGTCGTAGTCGCTGGTCGAGATTTCGCGTTCACGACGAATCTGGTCAATGCGGGCCTTGATGTCGGCCGTTTTGCCGGAACCTTCGATGACCGTGGTGTTGTCCTTGTCGACAACGATCTTCTTGGCGCGGCCGAGTTCGGCGAGCTGGACGTTTTCGAGCTGGATGCCGAGGTCTTCGAAGATCGCCTGGCCGCCAACCATGATCGCCAGATCCTGCAGCATCGCCTTGCGACGGTCGCCGTAGCCAGGAGCCTTGACGGCACAGACTTTGAACGTGCCGCGGAGACGGTTGATGACCAGCGTCGCCAGCGCTTCGCCTTCGACTTCTTCGGCGACGATCAGCAGTGGCTTGCCCGACTGCACGACCTTCTCGAGGACCGGAACCAGATCCTTGATGTTGCTGATTTTCTTTTCGTGAATCAGCACATAGCAGTCTTCAAGCACGCATTCCGAGGTCGTCGGATCGGTGACGAAGTAGGGAGAGAGGTAGCCACGGTCGAACTGCATGCCTTCGACGACGGTGAAGTCGGTCGACAGGCTCTTGCCTTCTTCAACGGTGATCACGCCGTCTTTGCCGACCTTCTCCATCGCGTCGGCGAGGATGTTGCCGATGACGCTGTCGCCATTGGCAGCCACGGTGGCGACCTGGGCAATCGACTTCTTGTCACGGCACTCGATCGACATCTTCTTGAGCTGGTCGACGATGTCGGTGACGGCCTTGTCCATGCCGCGCTTCATCTCGATCGGGCTGACACCAGCGACCACAGCCTTGAGGCCCGAAACGTAGATCGCTTCGGCCATGATGGTGGCGGTGGTGGTGCCGTCGCCGGCCGTGTCAGAAGTCTTGCTGGCGACTTCCTTCACCATCCGCGCGCCCATGTCTTCGAACTTGTCAGCCAGCTCGACTTCGCGAGCGACAGTGACGCCGTCCTTGGTGACGGTGGGCGATCCGAAGCTCTTCTGAAGAATCACGTTGCGGCCGCGGGGCCCGAGGGTCACACGGACCGCTTTGGCCAGCTTGCTCACGCCGGAACGGATTTTTTCCTGGGCTTCCTGATCGAAAGCGATCATCTTTGCCATGTGTTGTCTCTCTTAAGGTTTGGTTCGATGTGTCTTGTCGGCAGACCTGATGTCAGCGGCTGCCGTGGAATACATTTGTCTCGATTAGGCCTGCATGGCGTGAGCCACGGGTGCCTAGAACACTGCCAGCACGTCGCTTTCGCGGAGCAGCAGGTAGTCTTCTTCGCCGACGCTGATTTCGTCGCCGGCGTAGGAGCTGAAGATCACCTTGTCGCCAGCCTTGAGGGTCAGCGCGTGGCGCTTGCCGTCGCGGCTGATGTAGCCTTCACCCACGGAGATGACCACACCCTTCTGTGGCTTGTCCTTGGCGCTGTCGGGGAGCACGATGCCGCCAGAAGTGGTCGACTGCGCGGTCTCGCGCTTCAGGACGACGCGATCCCCCAGGGGAACGATTTTGGTCGTGGTGGTGGAACTAGACGGGGTCGGCTTCTTCGCCATCGAGATGCTCCTCAGAACTTTCGCCAGCCGTGTCAAATCAGTGGGGTTCGGCGGATCGCCGTCCTGACGCCGTTGGTCGGCGTCATCATGTCCCGACCGCCGGAACAGGTGATTTTTCAATGCGGGCGTGTTCAAGCACACTCTGTGCCGAAGCTTGCGAAAGCCGTAAGCGACACATGTTAATGAGGTTGCAGTTTAGAGGCAGGACGAAGTGTCTGCCAGAGTCAGCCGCAGGAGAGATTCCAAACGACTGGCGACTGCCAATCTGACAGATTGCGGGAGACACCCATGCATCTTTAGTGAAGCTCCATCACTGGATGCCTGCGCAAGGGCTGAAGGAGAACCCGGTCGAAGGATGTGTATTGGCGTTCAAGACTTTATACATCTGCCGTGAAGGTTTCTGCTCGTGGGTGACATCAGGCAACTCTCGACGGCATTAAGGCTTGGGGACGCTGCTGATTCCCCTCAATCGAAAACCGTTCTTCGAAAATCGAAAATGGGACTGAATTATTGGCGGGACCGCACGGCGGAACGCGTAGTCTTCGGGAGAATTCAAGGGCAGATTCGAAAAACCGGCAAACAGGCTGGCATTGTCTGGTCCGTCCACTATAATCTCCCCTTTCCCGGCCCGGGTGCCGTAAACTGTATGCCTACATGGCCGCGCCGAAACGCGGCCTTTGACAGCGGGTGGATGATGCCCAAGCAGAAGACACACAAGGGGATGAAGAAGCGGTTCCGCATTACGGCAACCGGCAAGGTCAAGCACCGCAAGTGCAACCGTGGTCACTTCTTCAGCAGCAAGAGCGGCAAGGTCAAGCGGCAGAACCGCAACGATCCCGTCGTCGAAGGCGCATGGGCCAAGGAAATTGGCGAAGGTCTGCGCCCTTCTTCTTAGTTTGCGCCGACGCGACGAGTCACTGAGTTTTCCTCCATGAGTTTCGGGCGTGTCCCGACAGAAGAGAGTTTCCAATGCGTGCACGTAAGGGTCATGCGCGGCGTCGCGCTCGCAAACGGCTGTTCAAAGACGTCAAGGGTGCCTACCTGCGCCGTGGCAATACCGCCAAACTGGCGTTTGAGACCTTGGTTCGCGCCCGGCAGTTCGCCTTCCGCGACCGCCGCGCCAAGAAGCGCAATTTCCGCGCTCTGTGGATCACCCGCGTGACCGCCGCCTGCAAGATGCGTGGCATCCGCTACTCCCAGTTCATCAACGGCCTGATCCGCTGCCAGATCGAACTGAACCGCAAATCGCTCAGCGAACTGGCGATTTTCCATCCAAGCGCCTTCGACGAACTGGTCAAGCTCTCGCAGAATGCCCTGCAATCGGCCTGAGCATTTTCGATTTTCGAAGACGGATTTTCGATTGAGCGTGGCGAGACCCGGCGAAATGGCCGGGTCTTTTGGTGCGCGCCGGATCCGCTCGCCCGCGCTCATTTCAGATCCGCTGGCGCGATGTCGCAGGTGTCGGGCAAGTCGCTCTACGGCCTGGGAAGGCCATGCTACGGCTTCCGTTCTAGACGCAGCCCGCGCAAGTCGAGTACGGCTCCACGAACCTCTCCCTGCGGCTTGAGGATCAACCGCTGACGCCCTGCCGGCAGGATCACCTCACCCAGCTTTTTCTGGACGTAGTCATCCCAGTTGGCGGTCGCCGGAATCGTAATTTCCGAGGTGGCATCGCCTGCCAAAAGCTGCAGCGTGTTGCCGGCAGCTTGAGGTTCGCAGGCATAGTCGAACACGACGCTGTAGGTGCCCGCAGCCGGCAGTTCGATGCTCCATTGCGCGAAGTCCTCAGGGTTGGTCCAGTAGCCGAGATTCTTGTACTTCTCTTCCAGGACGAGCGTGGGACCGTAAATCTCGGCCGTGGCGGGCATCAGTTCCAGGATACCATTGGCCCCGGCGGTGACGACACGCGGTGTGTTTCCCGGAAACTCCTTCCGCTTCGGCAGCGGGACCGTGGCTCGCACGAAGGCCAGCAGGTCCGCCGCCTCCTGCACGCTGATGTCCTTCTCCAGCCCTTCCGGCATCGTCGATTTGGCGGTGCTGGTCAGTGACTCCAAGTCGGCTCGCAGCAGCGTCTGTTCCTTGGCCTGCGGACCCAGCAGCGTCAGACTGTTGCCGGTTTCGGCGGCGAGCAACCCGCTGTACTGCAGGCCGTTTTTCGTCTCGGCGACGTAGTTGAGAAATTTGGCCTCGACCGCGCGGTTCGGGTCGAAGATGGCGACCAGCAGCGCCTCGGGCGACTTGTCGGTCAGCGCCGCCAGGTCTGGCCCCACATCAAACCCCTCGCCACCCAGCCGGTGGCACTGCGTGCAGATGCGTGTGAACACTCCCCTGCCCCGCAGCGCGTCGCCCGGCAATTTCAGCGCGGCCTGATACTGTGCCAGCACCTTGGAGCGGTCGGCATTGGTCGTGACGGCAAACACCTTGAGCGCGCGGCTCCGCACCGCTTGGTCGCCGTGTGTCAGCAGCCGCTGGCGGCGGGCCGCGTCCAGATCGACCGGGCGAATCTGACCCGACTCGAGGGCTATAAGCAGCGCCGCGGACCATTCCGCCCGCCTCAGCAAGGCGTCGAAGACCACCATCCGGATCGCCGGGCTGTAGCCCTTCCATTCACCGAGCAAGACCGCGGCGACCTCGGGGGCTGGCATCCGCCCCAGGGCGGCAACAGCCGCCTCCTGGATCGACGCGGGGTTCTGCGGTGCCAGGAGGCCGGCCAGCAGTCGACGGTCTTCGTCAGTGGCTGCTGGGCCACGGGCCAGACACCGCACCGCGGCGATACGAATTGCCAGAGACGCCTCGGCGGCACCAGCGTCCGACTTCACCGCGACCTGCTCGCGGGCCGTGGCGAACAAAGGTGCCAGCCCGTCAATCGCCGCCTTCAACGCGGGCGAAGCTTTCACCTGCAAATTTGGCAGGGTCTCGCCACGGCTGTCGAGGCGGTCCAGCCAGTCGCCCAGAGCCGCATACTGCCACGGAGCATAGTGACCGCTCGCAGTCGACTTGGGGTCCGAACGGCGGGCGATGGTGGTAAGCAGGGCTACCGTGGCGGTGTCGTTTTTGAAGGCCGCCGCCGCACTCAGGACGGAAGTCACCTGCGGCGAGTCTCCGCCATGCGTCAGCACCTCTTCAAGCACCCAGCCGAGATTGTCCTCCCGCAGCGACGAGAAGGCGTTGGCCAGCCCATAGGCATCAAGCTGGTTCTGAACGAACAGGCGTCCCAGAATGTGTCCCGCCGCCTCGCCGGGCAGATCCCCCAGTGCACCGGCCAACTCGCGACGGACCAGCGCATCGGGATCCTGCCCGACCATTGCCAGCGCTTCGATGATCTCCGCCGACGGTGGCTCAGTCCCAAAGGCGCGGGCAACGCACCACACCGCATGCCGTCTGACACCCGAATGCGGATCACGCAGTCCAGCGAGGAGAGCCTGTGGGGTCAGCGCCTGCAGCCCTTCGAGTGTGGCCAGTGCATGCAGCCGCGATAGGGGACGCTTGTGGGATTGAAGCAGTGTGGTCAGGGCAGCCACGACCTCTGGGGCCGCGGGAGAGGTGCGGTGGCTCGTGCCCACCAACAGTTCCTGCGCCTTGTCCCGCTGCCAGCCGCTGGGGCTGTCGAGAGCGGCGACCAGTTGCAGCGGCGTCAGTTTGTCGAGCCGTGGTACAGTTCGCGGCGGCGCGCCAACCGGCACCACCCGGTAGATGCGGCCCTTCTCTTCACCCGCCCGCAGGTCCAGCTTCTGCTGCCAGTCGAGGGGGATCCACTCGGGATGCTCGATGACCAGCCGATACATGTCGGCAATCCACAACGCTCCATCCGGACCGGTGCGGATCATCGTCGGCCGGAACCAGCCATCGGTGCTCGCCAAGAACTCCGAGCGTTCTTCGTCTGCGGTGCGCCGGCTGGTGAACGCGACACCGCCTGCCCGCTGCGCGTCAACCGTCAACAGCTCGCGATGGACAAGATTATGAACGGGCTCGCTGATGAACACCCAGCCTGAATCCGAACTGGTTTGGGGGAACAAATCGTCGCGATACACCATCGTGCTGCAGGCCGAGGTGAAGCGGTTCGCCCTGTCAAAGTCATTGAACCTTGTCACGGTACGGCTCAACGGGAACACCGGAGCCGGCCCCGGAATCACCGGCACGTTGACCACCGGTGAAGGTGCGGCATGGTGTGGATTGCGGCGGATGTATTCGTCCTGCAGGACAAACTGATACATCGGGTTGCTGTTGTTGTTGCCGAACCAGTGGCCCCAGTCATCGCGGTTGCGCCCGAACTGCGTCTGTCCCGTCACCGCCTCGACCGTCCCCGTCCGTGGCTCAATTTTCAAATCTCGCCCATTGATGCCAATCCCCACCGCCGCTGCTGGCGGGGCTCCCAGCATCAGCGAGCGGATGCGGCCGCCACTGTCGCCGTTGGCACAATACAGCCAGTTGTCCAAGCCCAACGCCAGCCCATTCACGCGATGCTGCTGGTTGCCCTCCGCGAAACCGGTGTAGAGTGTGATGCGCTTGTCGGCTTTGCCATCTCCGTCCAGGTCCTCGGCGTAGAGAATGTCGGGAGCAGCAGTGATCAGGACCCCTTTGCCCCAGGCATGCACGCCATTCGGAAACGGCACCTTGTCCAAGAACAGTGTCGACTTGTCGTAGTGGCCGTCGCCGTCGGTGTCTTCCAAGAACCGTACGCGGCCCCCGGGTGCCCCCTGCCCGTCTGAGCCACGCGGATAGTCGGCCATTTCGACGATCCAGAACTTGCCATCCGCGCCCCAGTCGAAGGCGACCGGGTCCATCGTCAGTGGCTCACTGGCCACCACTTCAACCCGGTAACCATCGCGTGGTTTGAGCGATCGCAACGCCTCCGGCGGGGCCAGTGGCTTCGTCACGAAGGCGGCCTTCGCCAGCAGCGTATTGAAGCTCCGCCGATCCACGAGATCAGGCAGCCTCGCCGTGTCTTCGTTCTGCACCCACAGTGTGCGGGAATGAAACCAGGCACCGTTGTCCGTCCCCTCGCGGCTGATGACGGGGATCTCATCTTCCGCCGCTGTCCCTGCCTCACCACGAACACCCTGATGGACCAGCTTCCAGCCGGTCTCGGGAGAATCCCACAGCCACACGCCGTATAACTTCTCGTTGGAGAACACGATGTCCTCGCGGCCGTCACCATTGAGATCCACGAACCGCAGTCCGGCATCGCGGCCGCGGATGTTCGCGATGTGCGTGCCCTCCGGGAGCGTCCAGGGCAGCAGTTCCCACTTGCCGGTTTCAGGCACCAGATGATGGATCGCCTGGGCAGCGGGGCTCGACACGATGTACTCGCACGCCCCATCGCCGTCGATGTCGCGCAACCGCCCGCCGCGGTCGCGGCCCAGAACATTGGTCAAAAGGTTGTCACGGTCGGTCCGCAGCAGTTCGCGGAGTCCCACATCGAGTTCCCAGCCTGTCGTCATCCCCGTGAACTGCCACGCCCGCCGCGTCGCCTGGGTGCTCACCAAGGCCAGCGCCAGCCCATCCGGACGGATGACTCCAAAGTGCAGTCCCGCGTCGTGATGCTTGCCATTGCGGTCGACCTGGATGATCGACGCGGGAAACGGAGTCGTTTGCCACGTGCGGCCCGTGGGTTCCCAGACCCGCGTGAGCCGCGCCGACTCGTTGCCAATGCACACGTCCTGAAAGCCGTCGTGGTTGAGGTCCAGCACGCGCACCCCGTTGTCCTGCCCGTCGGCCGAGCGCAGCGGATTGTCGGCCAGGAGGTAGCGGTTGAGCCGCTGCAGCGCCTCTTTGAAGGTCAGAAACTTCACCTTCCTTCCGTGTGTCCGGACCGCATGCTCGATGATTTCAACGATCTGTGTGTTCTCGATCCAGCCGTGGGGATGAAACACCAGGTTGTAGACCCCCTGCTTCCGGACCACGATGTCCAGCGCGGCCTTGAGGTCGCGGACCGTGTTGGGATTGTTCGGTTTTTGCAGGTGCTGGGCCGACCAGTCGGTGGGGGTGACGCACGGAAACTCCCAGCACATCCGCCCGATGACGTAGGGGTAGGGATAGTCTTCAATGGTGTTGGCAAATGACGGAAACGGCACATATTTGCGAAATTTCTCACGCGCATCGGCGTCCAGAACCAGTTCGCGGGGCGAGTCCGGGTCGTTCGAAGTCAGGATGTTGAACACCGACGAATCGATTTGCAGGAAGTGCCCCTGCTCGGTGCGGCTGTTGAACAGCTCTGAAAAGAACCGGGGGCTCACGGTGTTGAGCGAGTCGCAGCAGGGCATGCGGAAGGCGACTGGGACATTGCCTGGAATTGTGTGAAACAGGTCGACGCAGCGTTCGTAGGTGGAGCGGGACTTGGCAAAATCGGCGTCAGCCAGCAATGGGCAGGGATGTTCGATCGTGTGCGTTTCGAGGCTCAGCCCCTCGCTGAGCCACTGCTGCAGCAGTGCGGCATGCCGCGGGTTGGCCGGATCGACCGTGTTGCCCATGATCGACAGCGGAGCGCGTCCGTCGATCGCCTTCAGCCGCTGCAGAATCGGGCGCAGGAACGTCTCGTACTTAGCGGGGTCGCGCATGTCGTCGATGGCCAGCACGACAACCGCCTCGACACCCTCCTCTCCCACCCACTGCGGCGTGACCAACTTCGGGAACGTGCGTGAGGGATAATACGGATCGTTGTCGTCCAGATAGGTCAGCCGGTTGGCGATCTCGCCCGGCGTTGGCTGCTCCGGACCGGCTGCCTGGAGCGCGCCCGCCGCACCAACCAGCGTAAACACACTCAGCCATGCGAAGTAGAGTCTGCGGACAGACAGCATCGGCGTACTCCAAAGCGGTGCAAATGACTCAATGCCCCAATGACCAATGAAACAATGACCTATGGCTGTTTCACCACGTCAGACCGTTGTCCCAACTGTTTATTGGACATTGGTCATTGAGTCATTAAATGCAGTCTTGGTCAGCTTTAACAGGGGACCGACCCATTCACTCCACCAGCAGTTCGACGCAAACCAACCGTTTGTTGTCGTGGGCGTAGACGCGGCGTCCGGCAAAGGCGGGGTGCGCCCTAAAGGTTCCGGGACACCGCCAGCGGATCCGCGACAGGTGTGCCGGAATCTTGCAAACTGAATACCGTGCGTTGACTGTCAAACTTCCCTGCCAGAAAGTTACACTCGCGGGACCAACGCATTGAACATTCAGCATCACCCTGGAGTGCAGCATGAGTCGACCGCTCAATCGGCGTGAGTTCATTCAAAACACGGGCGTGGCCGCCGCCCTCGCGGCGAGCTGCCATGTCGTACCGCTGCTTGGTGCCGACCAGAAATCGCCGAACGAGAAACTGCGGCTGGCTTGTGTCGGCACGCAGGCCCGAGCGGCTGCCAACATCGCCGAATGTGCCAGCGAAGACATCGTGGCCATCTGCGATGTTGACAGCAACAACCTCGACAAGGCGGGCGAGACGTACAAAGGCTCCCGCAAATATCGCGATTTTCGCGACATGCTCGACAAGGAAGCCGGCAAGATTGACGCGGTCATCGTCGGCACGCCGGACCACTGCCATGCTCCCGCGGCCGCCATGGCCCTGCGGCTCGGCAAGCACACGTACTGCGAAAAGCCCGTCGCCCACACTGTGCTGGAAGCCAGGACGCTGGCGCAACTCGCCAAAGAGAAGAATCTCGTCACTCAAATGGGCACCCAGATTCACGCCGGCGACAACTATCGCCGCGTGGTCGAACTGATCAAGGGCGGCGCGATCGGTGCCGTCCGCGAGGTCCATGTCTGGGTGCCGGTGAGCTACACCGGTGCCAAATACACCACCGACAAGCCAGCCCCCGCGACCCTCGACTGGAACCTGTGGCTCGGACCCGCAACCGATCGCCCCTACACCGAAGGCGCTCATCCGTTCTTCTGGCGGCGGTTCTGGGAATACGGCAGCGGCGGTCTGGGCGACTTTTTCTGCCACTACGGCGACCTTGTCCACTGGGCGCTCGACCTCAAGCACCCCACGACCGTCGTCGCCAAGGGTCCGCCACCCGATGCCGTGAGCTGCCCGGTGGGCATCACCGTCGATTACGACTACCCCGCCCGCGGGGACCTGCCGCCCGTGCATCTCACCTGGTACGACGGACCGAACCCGCGTCCGGAAATCGCCTCCAACCTCAAGGACAAATCCGGCCAGCCCATTCAGTGGACGAGCGGGCAGTTGTTCGTGGGTGACAAGGGGATGCTGATTTCCGACTACGGCCGCCATCTGCTGCTGCCCGAGGACAAGTTCACCGACTACAAGCGGCCCGAACAGAGCATTCCCAATTCAATCGGCCACCATAAAGAGTGGCTCAATGCCATTCGGAGCAACGGCCCCACCACCTGCAACTTCGATTACGGCGGAGCCCTGACCGAAGCCGCGCTGTTGGGCGTCGTCGCCTACCGCAGCGGCCAGCGGCTGGAGTGGGACGCGGCGAACCTCAAAGTCACCAATTCCCCCGTCGCCCAGCAGCTCATCCACAAGGAATACAGGAAGGGATGGACGCTGTAGTCTTCCCGCACTGGGAAGTTTTTGCTCGCTGCGGAACCCCTGGCGCGGATGGGTGGCTTGCGCCACCTTCCTCATCCGCTGTCGGGGTTCCTCGCTCGCTGGTAAGTTTTTGCTCGCTGCGGAACCCCTGGCGCGGATGGGTGGCTTGCGCCACCTTCCTCATCCGCTGTCGGGGTTCCTCGCTCGCTGGTAAGTTTTTTCTCGCTGCGGAACCCCTGGCGCGGATGGGTGGCTTGCGCCACCTTCCTCATCCGCTGTCGGGGTTCCTCGCTCGCTGGTAAGTTTTTGCTCGCTGCGGAACCCCTGGCGCGGATGGGTGGCCTGCGCCACCTTCCTCATCCGCTGTCGGGCTCAACCGTGCGAGCGAATCAACCTGAGCTTAAAGGTTTTGAATGGACTCCCGGTCTTCCAGCAGGTACATCGGGCGGCCGTTGTGATCGGGAAGGGT
>JAKFUF010000174.1 GCA_021732845.1 Planctomycetaceae bacterium
GCCTTGCGTGATTCCGGGACACCGCCAGTGGAGCCAGAGCGAATGGCTTCACGATAGGTGTTCCGGAATCTCGCAATTTGATACAGCGAGCAACGGTGCTGGCACCCCTGCCGGGGTGCGTTCGTCACTCTTGCTTTTCCGGGGGTGTCGCTTCGTGTCTGTCGACACTTCGCTCAACCCCCGGCTAAGAGCTGTGATCCCTCCGGGATCATCCTTGGTGACGCTGCTCTTTCAATAAACTGCTGTTCTGTGCTCCTCAACACGCCGACATAAAACTCCCTGTTATTGATGACGCGATCCTAACTGTTTTTCAAGCGGTTTGGTCTCTGCAGGAGTCAGTTGCTTTGTTGTTTGAGCCCGAAAAAGGCGGGGTGGATTTGGCGTCCAAAATTTTGTTCCCCGTGAGGCGTTCGGGAAAGGAGTGTCGGCAGGGTCATTTTTCCGATTTTTCGCGATTTTTCGACCCGGCGGATTCTTAATCGGGCATTAGTTGCGATGTATGCTGGTGCCTCCAGTCCACTCCCCCACATGGAAGGCCGCATGCGCATCCCGATCGCCAAATCCCTGTTCGCCTGGGATCAGCTTGAAGACAGCCCCAGCATTCACACCATCCGCGAGTTCCTGGCCAGCGTCGCCGATGCCACGCTGCTCCGCGGACTGCGGGAGCACCGCGGCAAGGGACGCAACGACTATCCCGTACATGTCCTGTGGGGCGTCGTGCTCCTCACCATCGCGCTGCGGCATCCCACCTTTGAAGGCTGCATGGCGGAACTGCGGCGGAACGACCAACTGCGTCTGCTGATTGGGATCACCGATGAGGACGGCGTCCCACCCAAATGGAGCCTGTCCCGCTTCCTGCAGGTCTTGGGGACCGAGCCACACCTGCCCCATCTGGAAGAGTGCCTGAACACGATGATCCAGCGGCTGGGGGTCGCCGTCCCCGATTTCGGCAAAGATCTGGCCGGAGATTCCTCCACGCTGAACGCCCGGCCGGCACCCGGCAGCCCGCGAGTTCCGGCGGATGACGGCACCAAGATCGAACTGGACGAACATGGCCTGCCCCATCCGGCCGGTGGCCGCAAGGAATACACCGACGATGACGGCAAGGTTCAAAAGGTTCTCGAATGGTTTGGCTACAAGTTTCACCTGTTGGTGGATGTGAAGCATGAGGTGATTGTCGCCGCCAGGCTGACCTCCACGAAGACCGCCGACTGCGACGCCCTGCCCGACCTGGTGGCTCAGGCCCAGGCCAATCTGCCCGCGGGCCGCATGGAAACGCTGGCGTATGACAAGGCCTGCGACACTCAGGCCGCGCATCAACTGCTGCACGACGCGGAGATCAAACCGGTGATCCAGATCCGCCAGTTGTGGAAGAACCAGACCGAGCAGATGCTTCCCGGTCATGGGGCCGAAAGCAACGTGGTCCATGACGAGCAGGGCACGCTGTACTGCTATGACACGACAAGCCAGCCGATCGTCAAGCACCGCATGTCCTATGTGGGACATGAGCCCGCCAAGGGCACGCTCAAGTACCGCTGCCCCGCCATGCACGAAGGCTGGTCCTGTCCCATGTCGGCGGTCTGCAACGCGGGCAAGACTTACGGAAAGACCGTGCGTGTCCCCCAAGAGATCGACCTGCGGCGGTTTCCCGCGCTGCCACGGGGCACGCTGAAATTCGAGCGGATGTACAACGGCCGCACGTCGGTGGAACGGGTCAACTCCCGCATGAAAATGTTCTGGGGCAGCGATGACGGCACGATCACCGGCGCGCCGCGGTTCTTTGGCTTCATGCACGCGCTGCTGATCGTGCATGTGGCCTTCGCCACAGTGCTGGCGTCCGCTCCACGGCACGACGGGACGTTGAGCAAGGCCTCGCTCTCCGTTAACTCCCCAGAAATTCTGTGAAAACGGGGCAAAACCACGCAATACTCGGCGTTTGTGCCCCCCAAATCCGTTACGGTCAGCAAATTTCAGATTTCAAATTTCACAGTAAATTGACTTTTTGGAGCATTTAATCTGCAAGGCAAGATTTGCATCCTGTGTTGAAGAGATGCAGCAGACAGTTCGAATCTCCACCACAAACTGTGAAATTTGAGAGATTTGCAATTCTACGAAGTTGAACTGGTCCGCGGACTTCTTTTCCAAGAGAGACCCTCCCACGCTGATCGCCGAATGTGGCGTAATGTATGAGCGACGATGCTTGGAGCGTGACCTTGATTCACTCACCATTCCAGCGACGTTGGAAGTAGAATTACGACCGGAATGAATTGAACGCGGCAGTCGTCTTCCCCGAGTCGATTGACGCCACACGATCGAAACACCTTCAAGGCACGGCATGAGTGACAGTGTGAATGACCCAGCCGGGTCGGAACGGAACGACCTGGCCGGGGCACGTGTGCTGTTGACAGGCGGCTCGGGGTTTCTCGGCCAATGGGTCCAGCGGGAAATTCAGCAGTTTCAGCCAGCGAGCGTGTGCGTGCCCCGGAGTGCGGAATACGACCTGCGCGACATGGCGGCCGTCACGCGGCTGTTGGCGGAGGCTCGGCCGGACGTCGTGATCCATCTGGCCGCCGTGGTGGGTGGGATTGGTGCCAACCGACTCAACCCCGGGCGATATTTTTACGACAACGCCATCATGGGGCTGCAGCTCATGGAAGCTGCGCGGCTGGCGGGGGTGCAAAAATTCGTGGCCGTGGGCTCGATCTGCTCGTATCCGAAAATGACGCCGGTGCCTTTTCGCGAAGAGGAGCTTTGGAACGGCTATCCCGAAGAGACGAACGCACCTTATGGGCTGGCCAAGAAGATGCTGCTGGTGCAGGCGCAGGCCTATCGGCAGCAATATGGTTTTAATGCGATCACGCTGCTCCCGGTCAACTTGTATGGAGCCGGCGACAATTTCAATCCGGAATCGAGCCACGTGATTCCGGCGCTGATTCGCAAAGTCGTCGAGGCCCGGTCGAAGGGGGCAGCGCATCTGGAAGTTTGGGGCAGCGGCCAGGCTTCGCGGGAATTTCTGCATGCGGGCGATGCAGCCCGGGGAATCCTGCTGGCCACCGCGAAATACAATCAGCCCGATCCGGTCAACATCGGTTCGGGGCAGGAAATCAGCATCCGCTCACTGGCCGAACTGATTTGTGAACTGAGTGACTTTCGTGGGGAGCTGCGCTGGGATCCGTCGAAGCCCGATGGACAGCCACGGCGCTGCCTGGATACGAGCCGGGCGCGAACGGCCTTTGGATTTGAAACCACGACAACGCTGCGGGAGGGTTTAAAGGCGACGATTGAATGGTACGAACGGCAGGCGGGATTGAAGGTCTCTGATTCAAAACGGGAATCGGTTTGATGTCAGTGGAACTTCCCGCCGCTTCCATCCCCCCTGAATCCGTACCGCTGCAGCCAACCAGGCCACACGTGGTCTCGATTTTCGGCTATTACGGCGGGATTGTGGCCGCCTGTTTTCTGGCTGGCGGATGGCTCTATCTCCAAAACCTGGAAGCCCCCCCTCCGCCCGGAATCGCGCCTGGCTCGTCGTTTTTTATGGGCCTGTGCGCGGCAGCCGCGCTGGTGGTCACGGCGGTGAGTGGCTGGCGGCTGGCGCGTGGTAGCCACCGAAATTTTGTCTTCGGGACGGTGACCTTTGCCATTTTCTTCCCGCTGACCGTGTTGATGGCGGAATTTGCCGCGCGGATGGCCGTCCCACCCTGGCCGGCCATCGGCCTGCATGGCGTGACACCCGGTCCCATGGGGGCATGGGCGCGCGCGAGCGAAAGGGCAGGCGCGACCGGCGTGAACAACTGGGGCCAGCGCGATGTGCCGCGCACACTGCGGCCGCCGCCCAAGATCCGGCGCATCGCCTTCATCGGGGACTCGTTCCTGGAAGAGTCCAGCACGATCCCCGTTTCCCTGCGGGTGCAACAGCGGCTCGAGGGTGAGTCGGTCGAAGTCCTCAACCTTGGTGTTTCGGCCTCGGGACCGGAAGAGTACTACCATCGGCTGCGGCGGATCGCCCTGCCGCTGGGGACGCAGCACTGCGTGATGTTCATTTTTGCCGGCAACGATTTTGTGGACGCCGAGGTTTCTCTCCCCTCGGCGCGGGGCATCGCCGCCGTCTATCCCCGTGGCTCAATGCTGCAATCCTTGGGCCTGTTGGGGATCAATCATCTGCTCACCAACCGGCAGCGGCCCGTGATTCAAGCGTGGCTCACGGGGGGCGACCTGCACGAGCAGGAACAGGCCCGGCATGCCAGTCTCGCCCGCATGTCCGACGACACCATGCGGCAGGCGCTGGCCGGGGCGGCCGGCCTGCCCGCCGACCGCCAGCGGCGGCTGGAGCAAAGGCTGGGTCAGCCCGCGATGAAGGAGTTTTTCCAGATCCTGCGGGAGCCGGATGAAGGCCTGTTTCGCTCGTACTATCTGGTGGCCGCACTGACCGCCGCCGGCAGTCCAGGCAAGACCCAATGGGCGGCCAACTCCGAAGTCGCCGCGCTGCACTGGGTGACGCTCTCGGCAAATCTCTGCCGGGAACTCGGTGTCGATTTCACATTGGTGATCATACCAGAGGCCTTTCAGGTCGATTCACGGATGCAGAAACAATGGGCACCCCTGGCGGACATGCGGCACCTGACCAAGCCCACCCGCGATGCTTCGCGGCGGCTGGCGGAGCGAGCGCGGGCGGCAAAGATCGACACTCTGGATCTGCACACCGCCCTGCCGGATCAAGCCGGATGCTATCTCAACCTGGACGGCCACTGGTCAGACCAAGGTGTCGAGATTGTTTCCGAGGTTTTGGCAAAAAAGTTCGTTCGGCCGGCGAAATGAGCGTGGGGAACATTGACACTGGAATTCGAAATCGTCACGTTGACGGCGAGAGATTTCCGATGCTTTCGAGTCTCGCAGACAAAGCCTGCTCGACTGCAAAACAGGTGCCTCAATTGATGGCCACGACCCATTACGGATCGATGTTGCAGTAAGGAGACTGACATGTGGTTTCAGTTCAAGCCCTACGTGAGTGTCGCCCAGCGCCGAGCCCAGGCAATGCGGGAGGTCGCCAAACGGACCAAGAAGGGTGCCACGCTCTCGCCCGTGAAGATTGAAGGCCGCAAGATCTCCACGACATTTTGGGGAAAGGCCTGGTGCGCCAACCTGGAGGCCTACCACGACTACGCCAACCGCCTGCCGCGCGGAGCGAGTTATGTCCGCAACGGCTCAGTCATTGATCTGCAGATTTCCCCCTCCACGATCACGGCCCTGGTGAGCGGGTCTGAGGTCTATGAGATCAAGATCACGATCAAGCAGCTCTCCAAAGACCAGTGGTCATCGATCAAGACGCGCTGTGCCGGCCAGATCGGCTCGCTGATCGAACTGCTGCAGGGCAAGCTGTCCAAGCACGTGCTGGACATTGTGACGCAGGCCAAGGACGGGCTGTTTCCCAAGCCGGCCGAGATCAAGATGGAGTGCAACTGCCCCGACTACGCGGGGATGTGCAAGCATCTGGCGGCGGTGATGTACGGGGTTGGCGCGCGGCTGGACAGCCAGCCCGAATTGTTGTTCAAGCTGCGCCAGGTCGATCATCTGGAATTGATCCAGGGTGCGAATTCGCCGTCGCTGACCGCCTCCAAATCCCAGGCCCCCAAGATCCTGGCCAATGACAGCGCGCTGGGCGACATCTTTGGGATCGAAATGTCCCCGGAATCAGACGCGCCACAGGCAAAAAACAAACCTGCCAGGGCCACCCGGGCGGTCAAAGTGCCAAAAGCAGCGGTGAAAGCGAAGGCCATCGCTCCCAAAGCGGCCGCCGCCTCCAAGGCTGTCGTGGCAAAACCCAAATCCGTCAAGGCAGGCACAAAGGCCAAGGCTCCTGCTGAAAAGACCCTGGCACAATCCAGCGTGGCCAAGTTGAAGTCCGCGTCAAAGCTCCCGGCAGCGAAAAAAACTGCGGTGAAGCGGTCGAAATAACCGGGCCGCACCAGTTTTGGGTGTCTTCACGGGTGCGGAAACTCAGACTGCTTGTCTATTGCGGACGGACAATTCGAGGTAGCATCAATTCCAGATGTTCCCGAATCGCGGACCGGCGCGGTGTCGCGCCCCAACCCTTGATCGCCGAGCCGAACCATGGACCTCCTGCAAGACCGGCTGTCGGCGGTTCGCCAACGTGCCCGGCGGGTGCTGACAATTTACGGACTGAGCCTTCTGGCCACCGTGTTCATCGGTGCCGCGCTGGTGATCGGCCTGTGCGACTGGGTGAGCCACCATTCCGAATTGTCACTGTTGAAGCTGTGCGGTGACCTGTTTGACGATCGCGGTGTGCGGCTGATTCTGGCGCTGGGGGTCATCGGGGGGGCGACCTACGTGGCACTCCGGTGGCTGATCGGGCCGCTGTGCGTCCCCATGTCCAATGTTGACCTGGCACTGCGGGTCGAAGCCCGCCACCCGGGCTTCAAAGACAGCCTCGCCAGTGCCGTCCAGTTCTTTGAGGGCGGTGCCGATCCCAGCATTGGTTCTCCCGCGCTCCAGCAACTGGTGATTGCCCGGACCCTGCAAAAGGTCGAGCGGCTGGATTTCACGGAGATCATCAACACCCGCGCGGTGCGGCGGATGGCGACGCTGGCCACCTGCGTCTGCCTCTTCACGGCGATGGTCGTCGGGTTCAATCAGTCAGCCACGGCGATCGCGATGAAGCGGTTGTTTTTGCCGTTCGTCGACACCGACTGGCCCCGGCAGACTGATCTGCGGTTCCTGTCGGCCGACCTGCAGCGGCTGGACCACGACCCCTTGGATCCGATGCGGGTGGCGCGGGGCGACATCTTCCCGATCTATGTGGAAAACACCGTCGGCCGCCTGCCCAACGCGGTCCGCCTGGAGTATCGGGTGGAGGGTGGAAAACTGATCCACGAAGACCTGCGGCTCACGACCGTGCGCGACGCCGCCGGTGAGGGCCACGAGGTGGCGGTGGGGCAAATTACCGCCGCCCGCGGACCGATCGAGTTTCGTGCCCTGGGGGGAGACCACCAGGACATGCCCTTCTTCCAGATGCTCGTGATCCCCCCGCCGGTGCTGGAAGGGTTGCGGGTGTCGCTGACACCGCCGGCGTATTCGCGGCAGCGCCTGCAGACGCAGGACGAGGGCGTGGGCCAGGTGGAGGGGTTGGTGGGAACACAGGTTGCCATTGCGGCAACTGTCAACAAACCCTTGAAGTCCGCGTCGCTCAAATTGAAGGATCAGAAGCCGCGCAAGGTCGAACTGGCGGAGGACCGCAAGTCCCTCAAGGCGGCATTCCTAATCGAGCAGCCCGGCATCGACTCGTGGTGGCTCGACCTGCAGGACGACGAAGGGTTTCAGAATGTCGATCCGCCCCGGTTCGAGGTACGGGGGATCGCCGACAGCGTGCCGGACATTTTCCTGGAACTGCCCGCCACGGATTTGATGATCACTGCTGACGCGGAGATTCTGATCCGCGCCAATGCCCGCGATGACCTGGGTCTTGCGGAACTGCGGCTCGCGTGGCAGCACATTCCGATCGCCGCCGCCGACCCGCTTCAGGCCCCCGTCACGGCGGCAGAGAAATTGCTCCCGCTGGCACTTGCCCCTGACCTTCCATTGCAGCAGGCGGCGGAACTGCTCTGGAAATTCAAAGAGCTGAACCTGCAGCCGGGCGACCAGATTGTCTTCCGCGCCGAAGCGTTGGACGCCTGCGATGTTGGGCCGCCGCACATTGGCCGCAGTGTGTCGCGCACCTTGACCATCGTCAGCCCCAGCGACAAGGCGCAGGAACTGGCCGACCGTCAGGGCGGGCTGCTGGACGATTTGGAGCGGGCGTTTAAGCTGCAGGATCAGGCGCACACGCAGATTCGTGAGCTGACGCTGCAGATGGAGAAGGCGGGAGCCTTGCGTCCCCAGGACGCCGACACGCTCCAACGTGTGGAGATGAACCAGCGGCAGTTGGCGCGGGAACTGACCGACCCCACCGACGGGTTGGAAAAGCGTGCGGGCGAGATCCTGCAGGAACTCAAGGACAACAAGCTGGAGGATCCGGAGACCGCCAACCGCGTCAAACAGATTGCCGGAGAAATTCGCCGGCTGGGCGAACAGAATCTTCCGGCCATCGCCGACGAATTGACCACCACGCGGAAGCAGGTTGAAGGGGCGAAGGCCGATCCCAACCAGGCGAAGCCGGACAAGCCGAGCGGCACAGGTACTCCCGATATACCGAAATCCGAGAGCGGAGCCACGCCAGCTTCACCCATGCCGAAGGCCGAAACCGGCAACGGCAAAACCGACGGACCCTCATCGCCATCGTCACCAGTTGGCACCTCCAAAAAGCCGTCCGAGGAGAAGCCGACCGACAACCCGGGCGCCGCCACTGCCGATCCGCAGAAGCCGGACGCCAAGCCGACTGCAGAGAAGCCGACACCCGGAGGCTCGCCCCAAGAAGGCTCCAACGACAAGCCCGGAAAACCGGGCGAGATGCCCGAGACAAAACCTGCCGCAGGCGATTCTCCAAAGCGTGACGCCCCTAAACCGCCAATCGAAAATCAAAAGTCGAAAACCGAAAATCCGCAATCTCCTTCGCTGCAGCGTGTGGCTGAGAATCAACAGGCCGTGCTTGAGTCGCTGGGAGAAATGCTCCAGCAATTGGCGCAATGGCGCAATGAGCGGGATGCGTCACGTGATGTCTCGGAAATGATTGCCGACCAGCAGCAACTCCGCGATGAGACGGCGAAGCTGGGTGAACAAATCGGCGGGGCTGCCGAGCCGACCCCGCAACAAAAGGCCGACCTCGCGCGACTGGGCGAGCGGCAGCGCAAACAGGCCGAGAAGCTGGAGGGTCTTGAGAAGCGGGCCAGGGAGATGGTGGACCGGTTGGAGAAGAACGAGCCCGGTTCGGGCGAGACGTTAAAGGAAGCGCTGCAGCATGCCACCGAGCAGGCGGTCGCTGATCAACTGCGCGAGGCCGCGGCGGACATTGCCGACAATCAGACGGGAAAAGCGGAACAGTCCCAACAGCAGGCCCTGGATGGTCTCAAGGGTGTCGAAGACATCCTCAAACAGCGCCAGGCCGATTCGGAGTCGCTCGTCAAGAAGCTGAAGGAAGCAGAAGAGCAACTCAATTCGCTGCGCAGCGAGCAGGAAGAATTGAAAAAGAAGATGGCCGCCGCCGAGCAGATGGAAAACGCCGAGGAGCGGCAACAGGAACTCGAACAACTGGGCAAACAACAGGAGGAATTGCAGCAAAACCTCGCCAAATTGACCCGTACCCTGCAGCGGCTGCAGGTCCGGCAGCCGAGCGCTTCGGCCGAGCGGGCTCTGTCGCGGCTGGAACGGGCTCAGGAGCAGCGCGAAGCCGGCAATGAAGAAGGAGCCGCCCAGGAGGAACAGGAAGCGCTGGACGATTTGGAGCAGGCCCAGCGCGAACTCGCCGCGGAGCGCGAGGTCGCCGAAGAGGAACTCGCCCAGGAGCAGTTGGAGAAGATTGCCGATTCCCTGAAAGCGTTGATTCCCCGGCAGCTCGCCGTGCTGGAGGAAACGAAGCGTCTGGACGGCTTGAAAGTCGATGGGAAACTCACCCGGGCTCAGCGGGCCAGTGTTCTCAATCTGGGCGAGACGCAGCTCATGCTCAAGGCCGAGACGGATCGGATGACCGAAACGCTGACCGCAGCCGAGGTCTTCGCGCTGGCGCTCAAGGGTGCGAGCCGGCAGATGCAGAAGGCCGCCGATCTGCTGTCGACCGATGCCGAAACCGGCGCGGCGACGCAGCGTGCGGAAGAGGCGGCCCGCAAACGGTTTGAAGACCTCGTGGGAGCGCTCAAACCCTCCAAGGAGGCGGCTCAAGCGGCCAAGCCCCAGGAGGGCGGCGAGCAACCGCCAGCGGCCGAGGACAGCGCGGCCCAGACCGATGGTATTCCGGCCCTGGCGCAGCTCAAGATGCTCAAGGCGCTCCAGTTGGAGTTGAACCAGCGGACGCTGGAACTGGCCGAGTCCGTGGACGGCGCGCTGACCGACGAGCAAAAAGCCGAACTCGCGGAGATCGCCCAGGAACAGGGCCTGATCGCCGATCTGGCCCGCAACCTGACCAAGATGGCGACCGAAATGCGCGGCGAGGATAAAGACGTGCCAGACAAGAGCGATGACAAGGGTGCAAAGGATGACCAGGGGGCTGAAGCGGTACAGCCGAAGGCCGATGACAAGTAGGATGGCAGTCTGACCAAGTCACTTCAGCGAATGGTTGAAGCCTTCAGGCCCATGCAGGTCCGCCGCTATAATCCCGCGGGCAACCTGTTTTCTTGATGAGACCGCCATGCTGACTGAAGCCACCCGCCGTCAGGACTTTCCTTCCCTCGAAGGCAAGATCTATCTCAATTCGGCTGCCGAGGGGATTCCGCCGCTGGCGGTTCGGGATGCGCTGGCGCAGTATTTCACGCACAAACAGCGGGGGATGGATGGGCGGGACGACCATGCCCGCGTCTGGGAGGCTGCCAAGGCCGTCACGGCGGAGTTCTACGGACTGACGCCAGCCGAAGTCAGCATCTGTTCGTGTTCGTCGGAAGCGTTCAACCTGGCGGCGGCGGCGCTCAAACTGCAGCCGGGCGATGAGGTGGTGATCAACGATCTGGATTTTCCGGCCGGAGCCACGCCGTGGCTCCAGCCCTCCTGCCCCGCCACGGTGAAACTCTGGAAGCATCGTGACGGAGCGCTGCATATCGAAGACCTGGTTTCACTGCTGGGTCCGAAGACGCGGCTGGTGACCACGTCGCTGGTCAGTTTCTTCAACGGCTTCAAAGTCGACCTGCCGGCAGTGGTTGCCGCAGTGCGTCAGCGTTCGCAGGCATTGATCGCCGTGGACGTGACGCAGGCGCTGGGCCGCATTCCGCTCGACCTGACGGATGTGGATCTGGTGGTCAGCAGCACCCACAAGTGGATTCTGGCGAGCCACGGCGGTGGGCTGGTGGGCGTTCCGGAGGCCAAGGCCAATGCTTGGCGGGTGCCAGCCGGCGGCTGGTTCAACCTGCAGGATGCTTTCGGAGCCAAACGCTTCGACGAAGCGGTGAGCCTGCCGGGTGCCGCGGGCTTCACTGTCGGCATGCCGAACTATCCGGCGGTGTACTCTATCAGGGCGGGGCTCGAGTACATTCGCAACACGGGGCTGGCGAACATTTATGCAGCGGCGCAGCCACTGACGGAGATGTGCCTGGAAGAAATTGCCCGGTTGCCGGTGCAGTTGCTCACGCCGCGCGACACGTCGAGCCTTGCTGGGATCATCGCTTTTAAACACCCGGACGCCGACAGCCTCCATCAGCGACTGAAGGGGTTCAACATTCACCTCATGTCCCACGCTGGCCGGCTCCGCGTGGCGATTCACGGGTACAACACCGAGAAGGATGTGGAGACGTTTTTGACGGTGCTGAAGGAAGCGCTGTGACAGCCTCGCCGCCTCGCCCTCCCGCCAGGTCGATCGCCAAACGGAAAACGCCCTCCCGCCTCAGTCATGTGCAGCAACGAGGACCGACCTCGCCCCGCTCGCCTCGGCGATTTTGAAGCGCCGTCCCGAAATCATGCAGGTGAATTCTCTGTAATCTGTTGCGATTGTTTTGGCGAAATCGCATTCCTGGTTGAATGCGATTGCAGTTCACCGTTAGAATTCCTATGTACGTCGGCCGTGTGCAGCCATCGCGAAAGCGTGGGCGCGGTAGGCGTCGGTGACAGGAGGCGTGCAGCGGGCGTTTCGCCACTCATCTTCAAAATCGCAAAATTCAGGGACGCTGGCAGTGGAGAATGTCGCGGGCACCGGCCCGTGGGCCACTGTTGACGCCCCGGAACAAGCAATGCATCAAGGTTTGGCGGCGGATTGAACGCTGGCTTCTGCCCTCGACGAACGCGCTGTTCGTGGGCTGAATGCGGCTGATGGGTGCTGGGGCGCTGGCTCTGGATATCCCTGAGGCTGACGTTGTTGCCCGAAGCGGTCCACCGCTTCCCTCAATGCCGCGCCCCACCGGACCGGACCGCTCCCCAGACTGGCTAGTCTGATCCCTGGAGCCGAACGTCCTATGTCCTCATCGTCAGGTGCCGCGGCTGTCCTCGATCCCCCGGACAATCCCGGCAAGCAGCAACTCCAACTGCCCTCCGTCGTCATCCGCTTCTGCGGCGATTCGGGTGACGGGATGCAGTTGGTGGGAACCCAGTTCACCAATGTTTCGGCCGCCTTTGGAAACGATGTCGTCACCCTTCCCGACTTCCCCGCCGAAATTCGCGCTCCCCAGGGAACTCTTGCCGGAGTCAGCGGTTTCCAGCTCAACTTCTCCAGCGAAGACATCTTCACCGCCGGCGACCAGGTCGACACCCTCGTCGCCATGAACCCCGCGGCCCTCAAGACGAACCTCGCCGACCTGCGGCACGGCGGCACGCTGATCGTCAATGAGGAAGAGTTCGACAAGTCGAACCTGCTCAAGGCCGGTTATGCCGTCAGTCCTCTCGAGACGGGCGAACTGTCCACCAACTACCGCCTGCACAAGGTTCCCATGACGCGGCTCACGCGCGACGCCGTCGCCGGGCTGGGGCTCTCGGTCAAGGAGGCTGACCGCTGCAAGAACTTTTTCGCCCTCGGAGTGGTCTACTGGCTGTACGAACGGGACCGCAAGCCAACCGAGGACTGGATCTCCGACAAATTCGCCAAGACGCCCTCCATCGCCGAAGCCAATCTCCGCGCCCTGCGCGGAGGTTTTAACTATGGCTTCTCCACGGAAGCGTTCACCACGCACTACTACGTGCCGCCGGCGAAGTTGCCGCCCGGCAAATACCGCAAGATCACGGGCAACGAGGCGACGGCGATCGGCCTGGTGACGGCGGCGAAGCGCTGCGGCAAGTCGCTGTTCTATTCGGGCTACCCGATCACGCCGGCCAGCGACATCCTGCACGAACTCGCCGCTTTGAAGAAGTTCAAGGTGCGGACGTTCCAGGCGGAAGACGAAATTGCCGCCATGTCCGCCGTCTGCGGCGCCGCCTTCGCCGGTGAGATTGCCATCACCGCCAGCAGCGGACCCGGGATCTGCTTGAAAGGCGAGGCGATGGGGCTGGGCGTGATGACCGAACTGCCGATGGTCATCATTGATGTCCAGCGCGGCGGTCCCAGCACCGGCCTGCCCACCAAAACGGAGCAGTCCGACCTGCTGCTGGCAATGTTCGGCCGCAACGGCGACAGTCCGCTGCCGATCGTCGCGGCCGCCAGCCCCGGCGACTGCTTCACCATGGTGCAGGAGGCGGTGCGGATTGCCGTCGAGTTCATGACCCCGGTCATCTTTCTGACCGACGGGTATCTCGCCAACGGCTCCGAACCGTGGCTCATTCCCCGCATGGAGGATCTACCGCCGATTCAGGTCAGCCACCCGCCGGGCAACACCAGTGCCCCCGACATGGTCAACGGCGAGGGCGAGAATGAGTTCATGCCCTATCGCCGGGACGAACGACTTGTCCGTCCCTGGGCGATCCCCGGCACCCCAGGTCTTGAACACCGCATCGGTGGCATCGAGAAAAAGGATGTGACGGGGAACATCGACTACTCGCCGCTCAACCACCATCACATGACGATGACGCGGCAGAACAAGGTGGCCGGCATCGCCGAACACATTCCGTTGCAGGATGTGGAAGGCCCGGAAACCGGCGAACTGCTGGTGCTGAGCTGGGGCGGACCGTTCGGCGTGGTGCGGACGGCGGTACGGCGGGCTCAGGACGAAGGCCTGTCCGTGGCTCACGCCCACCTGCGGTATCTGAATCCATTCCCGCGGAATCTCGGCGAGATCATTTCGAAGTACAAAAAAGTCCTGATTCCGGAACTCAATGTCGGCCAGTTGCGAATGCTGATTCGGGCGAAATACCTCGTCGACGCCGCCGGCCTCAACAAGATCCAGGGGAAGCCGTTCCTGGTGCATGAGGTGCTTGACGTCATCCGCGAAATGCTTGGCCAAACTCCCGCCGCGCAGATTCCTGCCGGGCAACCTTCCCTCAAAGAAACCGTCAAGGGTTAACTCATGAGTACCGATGCAGCAGCGCCCATGGCACCGAGTCTCCCGGTGCTGACGGCGAAGGACTTCGCCAGTGACCAGGAGATCCGCTGGTGCCCCCGGTGCGGGGACTATTCGATTCTGGCCCAGATGAAGAAGGTGCTTCCCACGCTGGGCATCCCACGGGAGAAGTTCGTGTTCGTGTCGGGCATCGGCTGCTCCAGCCGGTTTCCCTACTACATGAACACCTATGGCTTCCACAGCATTCACGGCCGCGCCCCGGCGATCGCCTCGGGCATCCGCATCAGCCGGCCGGACCTGCAGGTGTGGGTCATCACCGGCGACGGTGACGCCCTGTCGATCGGCGGCAACCACCTGATGCACGCCATCCGCCGCAATCTGGACCTGAAGATCATCCTCTTCAACAACCAGATTTACGGGCTGACCAAGGGGCAATACTCCCCCACCAGCCCGTTGGGCAAGAAGACCAAAAGCACGCCGATGGGCTCGGTCGACAATCCGGTATCCCCCTTGTGCTACGCGATCGGTTCGGAAGCCACGTTCGTGGCCCGCTCGGTTGACGTGGACATCAAGCACCTGTCAATGGTGCTGGAACGTGCCGCGCACCACGAAGGCACGGCATTCGTCGAGGTGTACCAGGACTGCAACGTGTTCAACTCGGGGGCCTTCGAATATGCCACCGACAAGGCACAAAAGGCGGAAAGTGTCGTCTACCTCGAACACGGCAAGCCGCTGGTGTTCAGCGGCGGCAAGAAGGGGATCCGGCTGAACGGCATGACGCCGGAAATCGTGGAACTGGGCAAGGGGATCACCGAAGACGACCTGCTGTTCCACGACGAGAAGGCGATGGAGCCCAGCCTCGCCTTCCTGCTGACCCGCATGCGGCATCCGGAATTCCCTGAGCCACTGGGAATCTTCCGCGATGTGAAAAAACCGATCTACGACCGCGCGGTCAATGAACAGGTCGCCAAGGCGTGTGCCAAGGGCGAAGGCGATCTGGATGGCCTGTTCAACAGCGGAGATACCTGGGTCGTGAATTAACAAGCATGACGGACCCTTCCTCTGCGGACCTCTCGGCGCGGTTCATCAGGCTGATTCCTGTAACCCGCGACGAGATCTCCGCAGAGTTTTTTGTGGTCTCTGGTTCTCTTCCGCAAGCGTGAAAGCCCCGTAGGATGGCCTTCTCAGGCGTGGCTCTGGACGAGCTGACATTCTGCCGTCCTGCGGCCGAGACTCAAAACGGCTGGTTGTCACCGCCACCACTGTTTGCGAAGTCGCAGCAGCAGAATTACGGCCACGGCCAGTCCACTCAGGGCACATCCAATCCATACCGATTTGGGGCGGTACGCCCACAGGACGGTATGCCGTCCGGCAGGCACATCCACGGCGCGAAAAAAGCTGTCTTCCAACCGCGCCTCAGCCGGATGACCGTCAATTTCAACCTCCCAGCCAGGGTACTGCAGGTCGCGCAGAATCAGGCGACCGGCGGTGGCTCGATTCGTGGCGATCTCGACGCGATGCACTCCGTAAAATTTGATCTGGGCGTCTGCCCGGCCGCCGGATGCCCAGGCAATCCGGCCGGCCGAGTCGTTCAAGGCATACAGAAACAGCGGCTCGGGCGTCGCCAGCACGCGGTTTAGAACCGGGTCGACAAAGCGGTTGACGAGCCGCAGCGCGGACTTCTCGGGCTGGTTTGCGATGGGCCAGTCCGCCAGATTGGCACGTCGCAGCAGCAGCAGATGCGAGATCCCCGTCCGTTGGATCCACGCCCGTTGCGCAGTGGTCGGAGGCTGCTCGAAGGGAAGAGGATCGGCCAATCTCAATTCGGGATCGTAATATTCCGCTGGTCCCAGCCCCAAATAGGGAGGCCAGACGGAAGCCCCCATGAGCGTGGCGGCATTGGTCGCGGGAGTGAGCAGTCGTGCAGGCTCGCCAAATGGCGCATCGCCGGTCAATACCCTCCGTAGCTCGCTCTTGGGCAGATCCGGAAGCGGCGCGTGATCGATCAGCGACGCGTGGCTCACCGCCCGGCTCACGAGCCACAGGTCGCTGGTGACCGTGGGAAACACAACCGCCAACAGCAGCCACCGGGCCCCCCCACCACACTGATTCAGCACGGTTTGCAGACCGACTCCCGCCAGCAACCCGGCGGCCAGCGTGGTGATAATGCCGTATCGCCCAGGCCCTTCGAAGAAGCTGAACCCCGGAAGTCGACCCGTGAGCGGCAGCAGCAACCCGGTTGAATACACCGCGGCGATCAAGCCCAGGCCCAGCCAAGTGAGGGAGTTGGCGGCCATCGCCCGCACCTGAGGGTCTAAGGCATCACGGCGCAGGACAATCCGCAGGGAAACGACCGCTCCCACCAGGATCAGCGGCAGCGACAACAGTCCGAAATAGAGATGCGCTTCGACCTGGTTCGACCGCGACCCACCGACGGTCAAGGTCGCTCGAAACGGCTCGTCACTGGCGTAGTAGTGCCAGGGCGCGACAATCTGGCCGAGATAGGCCGGCGGTAAGTACCCGTAGCCAGGGTCATGCTCCTTGGTGACGGTGTCGCGCTGGCTGCGCTGCTTCAACTCCCATGTCGGCAGAAGCTGTATGCTCGCCAGCAAGAAGCCCAGCGCGAGGGCGACTGCAATTGCCGTCAGCCCACGTCCCACTTCTGAAACGCGTGTGTTGCCTGCTCTAGGAGTCGCGCTCTGGCGGTAAGGTCCATTGGCCCAAAGCCACAGTGGAGCCCAGGTCAACAATGTTAACTGAGTGATAAACCCAATCATGAAATGGCCCGCCAGCATCTGCAGGGCCAGCACGAAGCTCAAGCCGGCAAAATATCTCCAACGGCGCGTCTCGAAAAAATCCTGCGCCAGACACAATGCCCACGGGAGCCACGCACCGCCGACGATGGTCCATTCGAGGCTGATCCGCGGGGCAAACCAGCCATAGGTGTAGATCAGCGCCATCAGGGTGGCGGCTGAGCCACGTAATGGGAGTCGGCGCCCCCAGCACCACGCCCCGGTGAACGCGAGGACGTAATGCAACAGCAACGAGGCCGAGAATGCGGCATGCGTTTCCAGCAGCCGGTACAGCAACAGATTCGGCGGATAAAAGACGCCGGTCTGGCTTTCGCCGACCGTGGGGTAACCGAAGCCACCCCGATTGTTCCACAGGGGGATCACCCCGGCCTTGAGGTTCTCCGCATAGAGCGCCTTCTGCGGCAGAAAATAGTAATAGATGTCGCCGCCAATGAGCCCGCCACCGGTCCACAATGGCTGCCAGAAAATGACTGTCAGAACGACGGCCGCGGTCAGCACCGCGAGACTGACGAGCAGGGAGTGCAGGCGGGCGGAAGCCATGAACAACGCAAGTGGAGATGAACTATCCGGCCTGCCCATCGTGAACGCGGCGGGAAGATGGATGTCACACGCCGAAGATCCGCTGCACATTGTCACGCAGCGTCGTTTTGCCCAGTTGCACCGCCTTGTCTTCGGACCAGCCGCGCGCGATCACAAAGTCTTCGGCCAGCACTTTCGCCAGCGTGCGGCGGTACATCCCGAACTTCGGAAGGGCAAACTCCAGTTTATACATGTCGCTGTAGTAGCCAATCTGCTTCGTCTGGGGCACCGCCTGCAGCCGGCTGCGGCAGTCTGTCTCGATATAGGCAGGAATATTCGAGTACCACCAGTGCCCGTTGGTGACCACGTTGGGAAAGATCCAACTGTAACTCACCAGTTCCTGGTTCGCCGCATGCGACAGGACCGAGATCGGGAACGTCACCTGCGGAAAGGCATTGAACAGAGCCCGATATTGGATCAGCGATGTCCGCTGGTCGAACAGATCCTGCCCCTGGTAAACACCGGCGGGATAGACCTTGCGATTCACGCCGATCATCAGGTCGAATGGAAGTTTGAATTCGGCGCAGAATTCCGCGAGCGTCCAGAAGACAAACTGCGACAGCGTCTTCTTTTCGTCATCTGTGGCGGTGCTTAGGTGTTCGAAGATCGCTGCCACTTCGGCATCGGTGACTGCCGCCGGCGAAAAATCCGGGGGCAGGGAAATGGCACAAGCTTTCGCGCCATTGCGGTGAAAGTGCTCGAACAATTGCCCTACGGCCTGCCGCAGCGTGGCTGGATTATTAACATCGACGGCGCTGGCTGATTTGAGCCGTGCCTGGACCGTGGGGTTCGTCAGATGGAACACCAGGTCATCCGTGCGCAGGCACGGGATATATTTCTTGGTATCAAAACCCGTCAGCGGGTCGTCGAAATCGTTGGTGAGAAACACCCCCAGCAGCCGGCTCTGATCCAGCACCTGCTGTTCCCAGTTCGGCGACGACATCTTTTTGTCGGCAAGGTTGTACAGCGTTTCCCAGTTTCCCGGATGGATCGAATCCTCCTGAAAGCCGAAGAACTCCCGGCACATTTCCAGCAGCCAGTGATGCTGGATCGTGTTTTCCAGATCCGGCAGTTTGGTCGCCAGCCGTGCCACTTTCTCCCGGGGTGTGACTTCCGGGCCTTCAATCTGTTCGCGGGGCAGTCCCGCGGAATGGGCCAGTTCGGTGTAATAGTGGTAGCCGAGAATGTCCGCCAGCGTCGTCGACGCGGGCGCATGCGGATTGATGTGCGTGTGCGGATCGACCAACGGCAACCGGTCGAGTTCGCCATGCAGGCGTTCAATGAGGGTGGAGGACATGGAAGCTGGCGTAAAGGTGTGAGGACATCTCAATGGTGTTGGCGTTCGACAGAATACTCTGGACGCAACGCCTTTATACTGGGGCAAATATCATTGCACCACCCTGTCAGCCAGCGGCAAAACTCCACGAAGAAAGCCACTTGCAACGACTGCGAGTGGCTTTTTAAGAGGCGGGGTCGAACGTTGGCGGCTGATCGGCGTGACGCAACCTATTTCGCCCGCACATCCACGAAATGCACCGGCATGACCGTGTTCAATTGAGTCACGGTCAGGACTTCCTGCACATCTTCTGAAGGGTTGTACAGGTGGATCTCGATGCCGACTTTCCGCATGGAGGCCAGCAGTCCCAGGAGGCCGCTGGGCATCAGTTTCACGCCAGTCAAGTCGAACGCCAGGATCTTGCACCCGTGTTCCGCCACCAGTGCCATCAACTCTTCCCGGCAGTGATTGAGGTCGAGCTGGTCGAGGATTTCTCGACCGTCGAAGCCCACGACGGTCAGTGGGCCAGTTTGGTAGATCTCAAGAATGCGGTGGTCTACGGACATGGCCACTCCCGTTTGAATTGTGAGGGGCACACCCAGAACGAGAACCCCAAAATGACTCCGCCGATTCTATCAAGCTGCCAAGGAACTGGAAGCGATTCGTTCGAATTTGCAACATTTGTCGCTCCCCCCTGCGGTGCAACGGGTTTTAGAGAGGCCGCTCTGGCTGTTTTTTTTTGACGGGATTACACTTCACCCAGTTGTACGGGTGTCTTCCGGACGAAGCTATTGGAGAGTCGCAAAATGGCCAAGATGACCGAGAATCGGATGGCGTGGCTCGTGGCGGGTGTGTTTCTGGGGTTGGCGATCTCGTATGTCTGGCCGCACGAGCCACTGCAGGCCGTCGCGACCGACCGCAACAGCCAGTTCGCCATCGTGACTGGAAATGTGGGGTTGATCGACCCCGTTGATGCTGTGTTCACTCTGGACTTTTTGACCGGCCAGGTTCGTGGGGCGTGCATCAACCGCTCGTTGGGCAAATTCAACGTGACCTACTACCGCAACGTCGCGCAGGACTTCAAGGTCGATCCGCAGACCAAGCCGATTTATGCGATCTGCATGGGTGCCGCTTCCCTTCAGGCGAAATCTGGTTTCACCCCTGCGGCCAGTCTTCTGTATGTCGCGGAACTGACATCGGGCAAAGTGGGTGCCTACACCTTCCCCTGGCAGGAATACCAGCAGGCGGTTCCCCCGATTCAGTTGACGCCCATCGACAGCTACCAATTCCGCGACGCGGAGAAGTGACGGCCAGTTTGCTCCGTGAAACAATCGCGATCCAGGCCCGAGGACGCTTGAGCCACGGATTGGACACGGAAGAAACACCGGTTTGTGATGCCACAGTCCGACGATCATTCCGTTGAACTGTTTGTCAAATCCGTGTTTCATCTTTGCCCAGTCCGTGGCTAATTTATCGTCATCCGCATCCGTCTCCGCTTCATCCTGAAGGATTGCACTTTGGCTGCCGAACAGCGCGATTTGGATGAGGTGCTGGAGAAGTTCAAGAAGCACCGCGCGGTGATGACCGAAGAGTTGCACAAGGTCATCGTCGGACAGGACGCGGTGATCGATCAGATTCTGGCGGCGATATTCACCGGCGGCCACTGCCTGCTGGTCGGCGTGCCGGGACTGGCCAAGACGCTGCTCGTCAGCACCATCGCGCGCATTCTGGACGTCTCGTTCAAACGCATTCAGTTCACTCCGGATCTGATGCCTTCGGACATCACGGGCACGAACGTGCTGGATGAATCGGAAACCGGCCAGCGCAGCTTCCGATTTGTCGAAGGGCCGGTGTTCACCAACATTCTGCTGGCCGACGAAATCAACCGTACCCCGCCGAAAACCCAAGCCGCCCTGCTGCAGGCGATGCAGGAGCGAGAAGTCACGATTGGCCAGACCACCTACCCGCTTCCCGACCCCTTCTTCGTGATCGCGACGCAAAATCCAATCGAGCAGGAAGGCACCTATCCGCTGCCTGAAGCGCAGCTCGACCGGTTCATGTTCAACATCATCGTCGACTATCCGACCCTCGACGAAGAAGAGCGGATTTTGAGTGCAACATCGCACGCGGAGAAGCCCGAAGTCAAAAAGGTCCTGTCCGGCAAGGCGATCCAGTTCCTGCAGAAGAAGATCGCCGAAGTGGCCGTGGCTCCCCTGACCATCAAGTATGTGACCCGGCTGGTGCGGGCCACCCGACCGGGCGACCCGTCCGCTCCGAAGTTCATCAAGGAACTGGTCGACTGGGGGGCCGGACCGCGCGCGGGCTTGAACCTGATCGCGGGGGCCAAGGCGGTCGCGGCGATGGCTGGCCGGCCAGACATCAACGTGGATGATGTCCGCCGCGTGGCGATCCCCGTGCTCCGGCACCGCATCTCGACAAACTTTCAGGCCCAGGCCGAGGGGCTCAGCACCGAGAACCTGATCAACCGCCTGATCGCGGAGATTCCCGAAGAGAAGGTGAAAAAATACGAGTGATGTGCCGGAATAACGGGCAATTCGAGCGAGAATTCCGGGACGGGATTTGGATGAAACAGAATTGGACCGGGCCGTTGACGGAAACATCAAATCTCAATCCCAGGCCTGCCGCCGGGAATCGACGCCAAGTCCACTCCTGCTGTGAGTACCGATGCGAGCGGATCCACTCAGTACCACATTCGCGGCCCTCGCCGACCCCACGCGCCGGGCGATTCTGGCGCGGCTGGCGACAGGCGAGTCCACTGTCAACGAGTTGGCCAAGCCGTTTTCCATCTCGCTGCCGGCAATCTCGAAGCACTTGAAGGTTTTGGAAGAGGCCGGGCTCATCCAGCGCGGGCGCGAAGCGCAGTGGCGGCCATGCCGACTCAAGCCGGATGCCTTGAAAAGCGCCTATGATTGGATCGAGCGGTACCGGGAATATTGGGAAGATCGGTTTGATCGTCTCGACAGCTTTCTGGCGGAACTGCAGGGCGACGACGCGGGCGGAGCCACACGGTAGAACTCGCCCGTGTCTCGAAAATCGTCCAAAGCGCCTTTATGGACACGCAAATGCGCAGTAGAATCAACATGAAGATTGCGGGGGGCGATTGGATTCGACTGGGTATCCGCAGGTCGAGGTGGCGTGCCGTGGTTGATCAGTTGGCCACGTAAAAAGCTGATCAAACAACAACTGCTGAAAAGCAACTCTCCCTGGCTGCCTAAACGCGGCCACCGACTGCGGAATCCCTGCTTGAGGAGTCCAAAAGCCGGCTAAAATTCAAGCTGGTCCCGGTTCAATGACCACTACGGCCGGGACGAGACTCGTTGTGGACTTGCCCGAGGACGGCTTTGTTTGTCGAGCCCGCCTCAGGGACTTCAATCGATAAAATACGCGCGTAGAAGCTTCGTCCAAAGAATCACAGGACGCGGGTTCGATTCCCGCCGCCTCCACTGGAGCCGATTTGCGACATCGTTCGCAAATCGGCTTTTTTCATGGCCATGCGATCGCCTTTCATGACAAGTGGACGCTTCAACATTCCACGGCGGTCACATTTTTTGGTCAGGCGGTGGGTCTTGAGGGCAAAACAGTGGTCAAATGGTCACGTCCACGTCCCGCCAGTCGAAAATCGTTCCTCGAAAATACCTTGACGTGATTTCCCAAACGGCATACGAACTCGGTCGGTGGCGGGCACTCCTGTAGACATTGGATCTTGCGCGGCGGTGGGGCGATGGTGATTTTCCGATTTTCGGTGCCCAGCCTCTGCGTCGTTGGCCGTCTCGTGGCTCACATTCTCGCTGTGCCGCTGGTGGCAGGATGCAACCTGCAAAACCCGCCGCCCGTTGCCGAACCGACTTGGGAAGAGCAGCGAGAGGCGATTTTGGACATCACCCCGGTTGGCACTTCCCGCGAAGACGTGGCCACGCGTCTGGCGAATGCCGGTGTGCAGTTCACCTGCAGCGGCGAAGAGGCCGAGTACCGCCCAGACTTGCGGTGCAGCATGTTTTATTGCCACCGCTGGAGCCTGGGCGACGGCAAAATCTGGCCCCTGGATGTGGCGCTGCTGTTCGATGAATCGGGAAACCTGTACAAGATTCGCCGCTCGTCGGCCGACATCTCCGCCGCGGATCTTGCCAACACCGCCTCTGGACCAACTACAGCCACGGCTGGACCAGCACGAGAGGCTGCGACGGGCAGCTCCGGGCCGGATTTGGAACCGGCCGAAGGCGTCCGCACCGGACCGCGGTCATCGTTCGGTGCGCAGCGGGGCAACGGGCTTTGAGCCGGATCGGGGGACCACGGCCACATACGGTTTCCCGAGCCACTTCTTGACGAGAATTGCCTCGCCAGCGTCATTGCCTTCAATGGCATGGCCGAGGAACTGCAGGGCATAGCCGACAACAAACGCCAGCAGTGCCCACCACGGCCTGCCCCAGCACAACAAGGCCACTGGAAGCACGAAGGTGACCGGCAGCCCAAGGATGTGTAGCGCCAAGTTGACGGGATGCTGATGCCGTGCCAGATAATTGCGGAGAAAGGTTGGCATGAAACGTCTGATGAATGGCTGTGCAGCATGAAAGGGCTGCGATCGGGATCAACTCTTCTGGTCGTGTCCGCCGCTGGCATCTGTCGCTCGGGCAATTTCCCCCAGAAATCCGAGAATGACTTCCCGGTAGCCGGAGGGGTCTGCCTGAGGCAATTCCAGGTGTTCGCCGCTGTCGATCGTCACCAGGCGAGCGTGGCTGCGAATGCGCTCATGCAGGGCCTGCGCTTCCGCCGGCAGGGCTCGGCTGTCGGCACTCCCTGTCAGAATCAGAACGGGAACCGGCTCGGGAATGTTCGGGACGGCCTGCAGCGGAGAGTAGCGGCTGAGATCGCCAAGAAACACCGGTGCGACGGCCCACAGGCCGAGATAAGCCACGCTGTCGAGCGGTGGCGGCAATGCTCGCCGAGTTCGGCTGCGTACGGCCATCGCCAGATTTTGATAGGGACACTCCAGAATGTATCCGGCGACGGTTGAATCCAAATCCTTCGCGGCAAAGACCGCGGCCGCCGAACCCAGCGACTGGCCCCAGACGACGACCGGTCGCTCGGGGTCGATTTTCTTGAGCCACGCGCGGGCGGCGAGGACATCCTTCTGCGCGCTCCAACCGATGTCGTTAAACGTGCCGGTGGAGTCGCCATGAGCCCGCATGGTGAGCATCAGCAATCCATATCCGGCCGAGGCGCAGATTTCCGCCTGTGTCAGGCATGATGAGCGGCTTCCGCCGTTGCCGTGCAGCAACAGGACGACCGGTTGCCGTTTCGCGCCCGGCAGATACCACGCTCCCAACTCCTCGCCATCGGCAGTGGCCAGCCGCAAAGGTTCGAATTTCCCCCATGCAACCACGGGAGGCGGTTCTGCGAAGGGATGGCGTGCGCGTTGCGTGAGCGTCCTGACCACGGCAAGCGAACTGCCGAGCCACAAGGCGATCATCAAGGCCAAAGTCATGCCACACCAGCGCCGCCATCGGCGGAGCTTCGGTTTGGCGGGGGCATCAATGAGGGGTGTGGCGTTCAAGTGATGGCGTGCGGCGGGCTGTTGACAGTTCAAAGCGGTG
Source organism: Planctomycetaceae bacterium (assembly GCA_021732845.1). GTDB lineage: Bacteria > Planctomycetota > Planctomycetia > Planctomycetales > Planctomycetaceae > JAKFUF01. Next base: position 24,293 of record JAKFUF010000174.1, read on the forward strand.
GTTTACTGATTCTCGCCATCGAACGCCATCTCAGAGTGGACCGACATCAAATCCACTCTGGGTAAGGGCGCGATTCCAAGCTGCCCCATTCGCCGTCGTGGAAAACCGTCCCGGCTGCCGTGTTTCATCACCTTCGGCATGTATTTGCCAAACTTATTTTAAAAATATTGACATTTTTGTTGACGCCACCTCTGAACTTCCGTATCATGCCGTGATGTGAACTGTGGTATATTATTGCATGGAGAATGAAGATGGGCGTTTCCAAAGTTGGCGGCGGGGTGGGAGTGGCGTGCGGGGGTGCAGCCAGGCGGAAGGCTGGGGCGGGCCATTCGGTGACGGAGGACCTGTTGTTTGAGGCGCTGTGTCAGAATTTTGGGGTGCTGGCCTGCGCTGCCATCCATATGGGGCTGACCCTGGCGTCGCTGGTGCAACGCGTGGCCCGCTCGAAGCGGCTGCGGGCGTGGCGGGATGGCGCGCGGAGCGTCCTGGTCCGGAAGGCCGGTGAACGGTTGCAAGCGGCGGTGGCCGCCGGGGAGGCTTGGGCCTTGCAGTTTTGTGCGCGGGCGGGCGTTAAGGCCGGTGTACCGGCAGTCGCAGGAAATCCGTTGGAGGTGCTGCCATTTCCCACGCATCGCGTGGCTCAACCGGTCGCGCAGGGTGAGCCACGGCCGGATTTGGCGGAGGCGTTGAGCAAGCGGCTGGTCGTCGGGATGGAGCGCGGCGAGCCGTGGGTGGTGATGTATTGCCTGAGCCACCTGGATCCGGAGGGGCCGTTTTTCGCCAAGTGCCGCCGCGGTCGGCAACACGACCTGTGGGCGGAGCAACTGGTTGCGGCTCCGCTGGTCACGCAGAGCACTGTAGACGTTGGCGACATCAACGGGTTACTGCCGGCTGTGGACGGGGCGGTCGATGTGCCGAAGGAAAATGGGGATGCTGAGCCACGGTTGATGGTTGACGCTGATGAGGGTTTGGACGGTCTGGTGGCAGCGCCGCCTGTCAGCGCCCGTAGTGTGGACTTCAGCCCACAGCCAGTTTGCCGGCTCGTCATGGCCGCGTCGGCTCAAGCCGACGCCACGAAAGCCTGCATCGCGCCCCCTCTCTGTGGCAGCCAGTTCAA
>JAKFUF010000176.1 GCA_021732845.1 Planctomycetaceae bacterium
TCGAGATCTTCTACCTGCCCTGCGGAGCCCCCGAACTCAATCCGGACGAATACCTCAACCACGACACGAAGGCGGCGGTCAACGCCGAAAGACTCCCCTCCACACGGGAGGAGCTCCAGTCCAACCTGAACGCCTTCATGCAGAGGCTCGCACGGCTCTGCCGCATCCGGCGGGTCTGGCAGCATGAACTCGATCGAGTATCGCGAGAAGTATCCAGTCACACCAGACGAATGTTGAAAGCGAACCGCGGGCCATTGCGAAGAAACTCGTGCCAGGCGGAAAGCTCAAGGGGATCTTTCACACGCAGATACTTTTGATGCGACAGATCTGTGTCACCGAATGTGACATCCGGAAATGCTGCCATGGATCCGCATGGATCAATCCGCAAGCTGTTCCAGAAAAATGACCCGATGCGGTGAGACCCCCATCGAGACCAGCCGTCGCAGGTGTTTCCGGGAGTTCACGAATGTCGCCAGGATGATGTGCCCCTTGTATTCGTCCAGGGCGGTTTCGGGCCAGCCAGGGATCGCTTCCAGGGTTGGCGAGGTGGGCAGCCCCCACAGGCACACTCCAGTGACCGGGAGCCCGACCAGCGGGCAGCACTCCGCGACCAGGACGGCGGCCTCGCCATCGCCATAAATGATCGCTTCTTGAACGCCGGCAGCCACGGCGGAGCGCAGGCGGTCACAGCATTCCTGCTGCATGGCGAGATTGTAGGCCCGTATGCGGGCCAGGAACGCCCACAGATTGCGGGCACGGCGAACAATCCGTTGGAACTTGGCCACCACACTGAGGCGGGGCGTAACCGGCGGCGCGGCGCCATCGTGTGTCTGCCGGTCAATGCGGCGCTTGGTGGCGAACTGGCTCCGCATCCGCCGCACAAACCCGGGCAACAGGTGCATGCGATCCGACCAGCTCAACGGGACAGGTGCGGCGACGGGGGAGATGGTAGACATGGACGCCTGGCGTTGAATCGTGCGATGTTATGACAGTTTTCAGGTCACGCGGCTGCCGGATGCCACGCGCTCGGCCTGGGCATGAGGAATTCCACCCGCGTGTGGCGGGTCAATCCGGATGTCTGCGGCGGCGGCAGCGTGACCGGGCGCGACCATCTCCGCCGCGGGCTGCGGTGGCGGCCCGGCATAATAGGTGGGTGCCTGATACCCCAGCCGGCATTTCAGCTTTTCCTTGAATCCGGTCCAGCGGGCATCACCCAGCCAGAACCGCCCCTGACGGCCGATGCTGGCCAGCAAGGATTCCCGGAGCACCTCGTACCACATGCCGATCCGCAGACGGAACAGTTCGCCGCTGGTCAATCCCATGCCGATGGGCAGGCTGGCGTAGCGCGCCTCGTAATCCGTGGCAATGGTCCGCGAAGCGAGACGCTGGCGGTGAATTTCGGGATGCTGGAGCCGCGGCAGGAGCCGTCCCACGGAGAAATTCTCGACCGCCGTCAGCGCGTGCATGTCGACGTGCGGATAGGTGTTCTCCATCCGCCCCCGCAGCGAGGGCAGCAGTCCGTTGGAGGCAATCGGATCGGGATGGGCAAAGTGCCACAGCAGCACCGACGGATCGTGCCAGAATTCGGGCAGCCCGGCATTCACCAGCCGCCAGCCCAGGTCATAGGGGCCGCACAAGTAACCCCGGAAGGACGCATGTTCGTCGAATCCGCCAAACCGCATCGCATCCTGCCGCCGCACGGTCATGCAGGCGCCCACATTGGGATGCAGCGGCCGCCACTTCCAGCGGGCCGCATCCTTCAGTTCGGCGGCGTGCGAAAACTGACCATGAGGATAGGTCAGATTGGTGCGCAGTTCATGGTGCATCAGGACCAACGAACGTGGCTCAGCGTCCGCGTTCGTCGAGGCCGGCGTCACCTCAAATTTTCGGAAGATCGAGCTGACAAAATCTTCGGGAAAAACCGCGTCGCTGTCGCAGATGGTAACCAGGTCGCCGCGTGCCAGCAGCAGCCCTTCATTGTAGCCCTTGTGCTTGTGATACAAGCCGCGCTGATTCAGCGTGACCACGTAGTCAGCCTTTTCCAGGGCTTCTTCGGGGACGCGATGGTACAGGTCAATCCAGATCAATTCGTAACTGTCACGCGGCACATCCTGCCGCCGCAGCCAGTCCAGGCCATGCAGGCTTTCCCGACAGTTCCAGTCCAGCAAAATGATGGAAAGCCGGGGCTTGGGACCCGGTGCGGGAGACTTGTAAACGTGCGGAGCGCGGCGGGCGGCGGGCGGCCGGCGCTTCTCCAGCAACTGGATCATTTGTGCGAGTTTCATAGTCAGTCTGCCGCGAGCGCCCGATCGAAGGCCTGCTTGAGTCCGTCATTCCAACTGGCGAGACTGAAACGTGTTTCCACATCGTGCCGGGCCGCCTGACCCAGCGTGCGCCGCAGCGCGGGATCTTCCACCAATGCCGACAGCGAATCCACCAGGCCCTGGACGATCGCCGGATCCGACTTGTAGAGCGGCGCGTAATCTTCCCGCAGCATGCCGCAGCGTGGATCCTGCCAGCTCGTCTTGCCGTAGCGCCCCTTGACGACCAGACCGTTGCGGCGGTGAGCCACGTACTCTTCGGTACCCCAGCCATCGGAAACGACAGGCACCAGTCCGTAGGACATGGCCTGCAGAATCGAGATGATGTGAATTCGCGCTGAAGGCAGCACATACGCGTGGCAGGACCGCATCAGGGCGTCGAGTTCATCTTTCGGCAGAAATTCGTCGAGGATCTCGACGTCACAGGTGTCAATGATCCGCCGATAGCGCGCCGGCAGGTTCTGCGGCAGCTTCGTCCGCAGGATCAACTTCATTTCCGGATGGCTGGGCTTCAGCAGCGCGTACGCCTCCAGCAGGTCCAGACCGCCGCGCAGATAGAAACCTGCCGCGCTCTGGTGCCACGAATTCGTGAACAACAGCCGGAAGGTCTTTGAGGGCTCGTGCCGCTGCCATTGATCGGGAGCCTGCACACCCATCGGGATGTGAAACGTCTTCTTTGTGATGATCTCGCTCTGAAACAGCTTGGGGATGCCATCCGCGGTGCCGCGAATGTGCGTGATCAACCCGCGGCAGTTCGGCGATTCCAGCAGCGCCTTCACCCCTTGAAAGCAGGCCGCCTCCTGGATGTTCAGGCGGCTGGTCTGGCCGTTATGAATGAAGGGGTAGAACAGCGTCGTCGGGTCTTCGATCTCGACGACCCACGGCGACTGGCTGTAGGTGAACGGAACGCTGGTGAGGATGCTCAGTTTGCGGTTGGTCGGCAGCAGCAGTTGCGACCAGATGTTTCGCGACTGCAGGAACCGGATGGCCGAGCGGAGCCGCATGCCGCGCCGCAGCATGTCGGCAAACAGCCGTGTCCCCGTGGCGAGGATCCGCAATCCGCGTGACAGCAGCAGCAGGTGCTTCTTCCACTGCTTGCCCTGCACAAACTCGATCAACGGGCGGTCGGAACGGACAAAGCGATAGCCTTCCGGCGGTACGTCGACATGGGCAAACTGGGGATGTGAGCCACAGTTCCCGAACGCGCGAAACGCCGGCAGCCATCCGGCATACTCGACATCGACGACCTTTTGCAGCCGGGTAATCTGTTCGATCAACGCCTGCTCGTCACCAGACCGGAGCACTTCCGGATGGGTGAACAAATCGACATCGGCATCGAGATGCGGGGGGACGGCATAGATTTGTCCTGCCGTCGCATACAGACGGAATCCGCCCAGTTCACCGCGGGATTCGATCTCGCTGACAGCCTCACGGACATCCAGTTGTGCCTGCAACTGCCCGAGATCATCGCTGGTGAGGATGGCCGCATCCTCCACAACCGGTTTGCGCAAAATATCCCCCTCCGTCAGGTCGTGCGGAATCGCATGAAACTGCCCCGCGTGGCTGAACAACCGAAACTTGCCGCGTGTTTCAAGCAGGACCGGAAAAATCCGCGTCGGATCGCACGCCAGAATCTTCGCGACCAGCAGCTCCCGCGTGTCTGCCGAGAGCACGCTCTTGTGCTGCCGAAAGCGGGCATCGCCCAGATAAACCGGCAGCATGACGCGGGGAATCGCGAAAAACCGGCCCTTCCAGCGGATGATCTGAAACAGATTCTGCAGGCTGGGGTCGTTCACAGAATTCCGTGCGGCGTCCGCCGTGACAGGAGCCGCGTCTTCCGCCCGGTTGGGAGGAGCGCTGCATTCCAGCCCCGTTGTCGTCAGCCCCATGGCGATTTGTGTCATTCCCTGACCCATGTCTCGGCGCTTGTTCCGAGAGATTTTCGTCCAATACCGTCCACACGACAAAAACACCCGGCCGGTTGCCTCAGACCGGAATTTGTCCCTTGAACACTGCCGCTCTTTGAATGTCTCGTCGACTCCCCAAAACCTACGCCGCCACACTGAACCCTTCGGCGGGCGGAAGCTCGTCCCGAACGCTGTCACTTTGGCCCGCGTCGTACGCACCTTCGGCACCGTGCAGCCGCTGCATCTCCGTCTTGTAACGGCCGATGACGATTTCCGCCGGACCTTCCTCGCGGATCGTCCCGTTCTCCAGCCAGATGATCCGGTTGCAGAACCGCTGCAGGGCCCCCAGGTCGTGGCTCACCATCACGATCAGCCGCGCGGTGGAAATCATGTCCTCCATCCGCTGCCGGCACTTCCGTTGAAATGCCAGGTCGCCGGCGCTGAGGACTTCGTCCACCAGCAGGATCTCGGGATTGATCGCCGTGGCGACGGAAAACGCCAACCGCACCACCATGCCGCTGGAGTAATACCGCAATGGGGTATAGAGGAATTCACCCAGTTCGCTGAAATCGGCAATCGCCTGCATCTTGGACTTGATGGTCTTGGGTGTTTCGCCCTGCAGGTAGCCCCGGAAGCAGATGTTCTCCCAGCCGGTGGCGTCCTGTTCGAAGCCCAGTGCCAGATCAAACAGCGAGCCGATTTCGCCATCGACCACGCGTGTGCCGGTCGTCGGAGGATAGATTCCCGCCAGCATTCGCAGCATCGTGCTCTTGCCGGCACCGTTGCAGCCGATGATCCCCAGCCGGTCGCCTTCGTTCAGGTGCAGATTGATGTTCTGCAGCGCTTTGACTTCCAGGACAGGGTTCGGCGTCCGCAGCATGATGCGTTGGACCACGAACTCCTTGAGCGTCATCCGCCGCTGCTGTCGCACGCGGAATACGAGGCTCACATCGTCCAGTCGGATTGAGGCCATGGATGTGGTTTCAAACGGTTGTGGAATCAATCAGAGACGCTGGGATGGCAGTTCCGTCACAACTGGAAAATAATCTTCCGCTGCAACTGCAGCAGCGTGGCTGCCGCCATGCCCGCAAAGACAATGGCGGTGAGAATCGCCATCAGATACGCCTGCACGGGTGGTGAAACGCCGTACAGGATCGGATCACGAAGAATTTGCAGATAGGCTGCCAGGGGGTTCAGATACACCACCCATCCGAGCCCCTTGTCGATCAGCATTTGGGGCTTGTAGATGATCGGCGTGGCGTAAAACAGAATCTGCAGCCCGACTTCGGTGATGTTCTGCGTGTCCGGAAAATAAACCGTGGCAAAGCTGACAAGAATCGCCAGCGACCAGCCCAGCACGAACAGCAGAAACAGCGTTGGCACCAGATGGATCAAGAGCGCCGGGATGTTGTCAAAGCCCTTCATCACAATCCGCAGCATCAGCACCAGCGACAGCGCGATGAGAAAGTGGAAGGAGGCCCCCAACACCGCCCGCAGCGGGTAAATGGCGATGGGAGCAGGGTATTGGCGGATGTATTTCTCACCCTGGAACAGGCAACTGCAGCCCTGGCTCGTGGCCGTGGTGATGAAGTTCCAGAAACAGAAGCCCGCCATCAATGAGGGGGCATAATCCGCGAGGGTTTCATTGAAGAGGGTGCAGAACACCGTGCACATCACGGCGGTCATGGCAATGGGTTGCAGCAGCGACCAGCCAATGCCCAGCACGCTGCGGCGGTAGCGCGTTCGCAGGTCCATGCGGACCATGGCCAGCCAGAAGTAGCGGCACTTCCAGATGGCTGCCAGATAGTTCGACATCCTGTCGGTTCTCCGAGTGCATCCTTACGGGGCTCTGCGATTTATCAGAAGCCACAGACCACTGCAAGAGGATTCAGCCGGTGGACGGGCGTCGGCACCGTCTTGCAAGCATCGCATTCCAACACGTCGGGAGACTCGCATCGGAACGAATAAAAACGATGGGAGGGCTCCGGTCGAACCCTCCCATCGCGAATGTCGCATCAAACATGCGTCATGCGAACTATTCGGCTTCGACAATGTCGCCCTTGGTGCTGCCGACGATGTCGAGAAGCTCCTTTTGCTCTGCCTCGGGAACTTTGAACTCGTCGAGCGTGGCCTTCAGGTCGGCGGCGATCGCGCCGAACTCCTCCGCGGTGATCTTCATCCCCGCGTGGGATTCCTTCATCGAACGGCCTTCATACTTTTGCGGCCCGCCCGTCACGGAGCCGATCATGTCGACGAGATGCTTTTTGAGTTTGGCAACATTCTCCTCCGTTGCCATCCATTCCTTGTCGGTTCCCTTGCGGGTGAAGTTCACCTTCTCGTCGGTCGCGGCCCGCATCACGAAATTGTCCACCACGGCCTTGATGGCCGGTTCGCCACCCAGTCGCTCGTAGAGGGATTTTGGCTTGGCGGGTGCCTCCACTTTGGGCTGCGCGGGCTTCTCGACCATTTTCTCTTCTGCGTACGGCGCGGGCGCTGCGTGGGTTGGCTCGGGAGCCGCTGCCGGGCCAGTCACGACTGGCGAACAGGTGTTGCACGCGGTCGTCCCTGTCTGGCAGCAATTGTAGGTGTAGTAATATTGCCGCGCGTAGCAGTGCCGCCAATGAGCGTGCCTGTGTCCACCAACCCCACTCAACGCCACGACAAGCAACAGGGTGTTCATTCGGCCTCCAGATCTTGAACCGACGGAGAGAAGCGGCTCGATTCAACGAGCCACGGAAGTGTACACCATCATCATTGCCAAGCGGCCGCCGCCGCCCGATTTGCCTTAACATGCGTGAAATGCAGCGGCACGGCGCTCTAATGAAGTCAGGAAGAAAGGTCTGCCGCCTGCGATGGCTTTGTCGCCAGATGCGCGTGCTTATATCTCTGTGCGAGGCGATTTTCAATCAAAAGAGCGCGATTCGCGACTCGTTGGCGAGATCGAAGCTTGACCCTCCGCACATTTCGGCCGCCGTGGGGAGGAAGCAGCGGTCAACCACAGCGCGACGGACCCGAGGGCTCGCCCCGGCTCGCGCCTGTCCGCTCCCATTTTAGCGGCACGGCGCAAGCCGTCCGGTGAGTCGCCATTTTAGCGGCACGGCGCAAGCCGTCCGGTGAGTCGCGCGGATCCGCAGCTTCAAAAACGGCCCGCCCATTCATGTCGGCCAGAGCTGGCCAATCATTCCTCCGGAGGAAGAAGCACCAGTCAGCCACGGCGCGACGGACCGGAAGTGCCCTTCCGCAAGGCTCAGCTCATTTGGAGTCTGGCAGGTCGCTTTGGGCGTTCTCGCCTTTTTCAACGGCGGACAGCTTGATTTCCAGTGTGGCGGTGACGGCGAATTTGTCGTCAGTCTCGGCGTCGTCCTTGCGTTCCTGCTTGACGATCACTTCCAGTTGGGCCAGGCCGAACGGCAGTTCTTTGCTGAGCCACAGTTTGGCGGAGTTGGTGGACCTGACCGTCGTCGACACCTGCTCGGCAGAGCCATTGTGCAACAGCGCGTTGACTTCACCCACCTGCGGCAACTGAATCGGAGCAGGATCTTTCCCCTCAGCCGCCAAGTTGGCGTAGAACATCACCGGCACGATCAGGGGATTGACTGCCAAGGCTTTTTCCTGGACTTCAGTGACCTCGCCCGTGCCGAATTTGCGGTAGCCCTTCACAATCGGCAGAAAGGTGATGGGCTGGCCTTCGGAATCGATCGTCGTTCCCGTCACACGGTCAATCGGAACCAGCACCTTGTAGATTCGCGTCCCGCTTGGGCCGGGCGGCATGCCGCGTGGCTTGATGATCGATTTGAACTCCACCCAACGACAAGGTGTGGATTTACCGGCGAATTCTGCTGTTTCCTCCCCCACCGATTTGATGGTCAGTTCGGTGTCCCACTCCAGTGTCAGATCACCCCGGGTGTCGTTCTTGCGGACCTGAACATTTTTGTAGGTTCCCTCGAAGCGCACGAACGCGCCATCCTGTTCGGGAATGCTCCAGATCAACACTTGGGCATTGGCAACGGGTGCGCTCACCAGTTGTGCAGCGACAGCCAGTGCCAGCAACCCAGCGATACGAATCAGGCGGTGACGCAACATGGGATATTCCGAGACCGGAGGCCGGTGAGATTCGAATCGACTACGATTTGACGAGGCCGCCTGGAGACAGGCGGAAGCCCTTGACCGCGAACACTCACGCGGTCTGCCAGTCCGGCTTTCATCGCGCATTGCCGGCCAGATCCGCTCGCAGCAGCTCAAGGCTGGGGCCAATCCGGAAATCTTTGGGTGGATTGTTCTTCACCCACTCATCCAACTTGGTGCTCTTGGGGAGCGCTGTCCCGTTCAAAATCGCGGTGACATGGGGCAGCATCAGATCTTTGGCTTCGGTGATCACTTTCTTCACACCACCCAGCGCGGGTTTGTTGGCTTGGTTGATGAACCCGTAACCCCGCCGCTGCTCCTGGGTATTCATGTGATTGAATGCCAGGTACAGCGTCAGTGCATTGATCTTCGCCCGGGCGACGGACGGTGACTTCCCCTCGGCATATTTCGCCGACAGGCTCTGCAGCACCTGCATCGTCTCCCACACGACAGCATGCACGTTGACAGTGCCATCCAGCGGCAGGTGGCTCAGGGAGCGGGAGGCTTCCGCCCGTACCTCAAGCGGTTCATCTTCGTCATAGAGGGTTTGTGCCAACGCCTTGAACACCAGCGGCTTCTGGTCCACCATCAGGGTGTTTGAGTAGCCCAGGCATTCGACGACGCGCAGATTGAACCACGACCATTCCAATTCCTGCTTCTGGTCTTTCGTCAGCTTCTTGTTCGAAGCTTCCAGCAATCCCAGCATCGTGCGGACAATCTCCATCTTGATTGCCGGATTCATCTGCTCATACGCGGCCATCCGGACCAGACCCTTGACTCCCCAGATGCGCACCGCCTGGTGTTCCGCCTCGTCGGTGGCAAGCTTCAACAAGAGTTTGTTGGCGTCCGCGTAGGGGACTTCCGGATCGTCGGTCTCATTCAGTTGGCCGAGGAGGATCGCACCATTCAGACGCGCCACGAAGTCGTATTTGAAGAGCGGCGGGATCTCCGCAATGATCGCCTTGAGGATCTCATCCCGCACCTGCCGTGGCTTGTTCAACGCGGAAGACTGAGTGATGTCCCGCTGGATCAACTGCCGAAGCTCATGCACGGGCTTGCCGCGCTTCTCTGGAGGCTCTTTTTTCTTGTTGTCTTTATCTTTTTCCTTGTCCTTCTCTTCTTTGACTGGAGGCGGTGTGGTCGCCGCTTCACGGTTGATTTTCAGCGTGAACTGGGCCAATCGCCAGCGGATGACCTCTTGGATGAGCTTTTTGTCGGCCACTCCGCCCATCGAGCCGCTGCTGACCAGGGCCGCAAAACGGGCTTCGTTGGTTTTCCGCTCTTTCTCATCCTTGAAGTCGAAAATCCATTCATCGTCGACAGACAATGACGGGTGCGGTGGCTTGCTGGGAATCGCCTTGGCAGGGACGGGCTCAGCCTGCCCATGTGTGAACTGGGCGGTTGCTGCCAGCCAGACGCACGCTGTGGCAATCAGACAAGCAAGACCGTGAAGGCGGCGGTGAGGTAGTTCAGTCATCGGCGTTCGTGATCAACGTGCGGATGAGAATCTCAACTTCGAAACCCGTCGCGTCCAGACATACATCCAGACCACGGTCTGCGGCATCGCAACATTTGGGGACAAACGACGGGTGGATGAATCCGAATGGATGGCACCACCAGTGAGCGGACTGTCTCCAGACAACTGCATCATTCAGCGTCAGTGTGAGTGTAGCTTGCGAAGTGGAGAACGTCGATCAGTCGTGTCGGAACAAAACCAGAATGACGAAATGAGTGTTGCCGAGCAACGCGAAATGTATGTTCCCGAGCAACGCATTGGCTACGGTACCAGTCAAAACTCAGCAGTGTCAAGCAGTTTCCGCGATTGTTAGCAGGATAAGAGACGGCACCTGCCGTGGCCGGTCGGAGTCGGCGCAACTGGCAGGTCCGTGCAGGGTGGAATTCGCGGAATGATGCCACTTCCTGCCGGCAGTCATTCGAGGATTCGAGCAGAGTTGTCTATAACCTGTGGCTGGCAGAATCGGCCTTCAAACGGCGGCAGAGAGCCCTTGCGTGACTGATTTGACAGTGAACCCCCTCAATCCATTCATGGATCCAATGAACGGTGAACACGGCCTGTTCATGCGCTACGCGCTGGAGGAGGCGCGGCGGGCGTTCGACGAGGGGGAGGTTCCGGTGGGAGCGGTTGTGGTTCACGAGAACCGGCTGATCGCCGCCGCACACAATCAGCGGGAAACGCTTCGCGATCCGACGGCCCACGCCGAAATGATCGCGATGACCCAGGCGGCTGACGCCCTCGGTTCCTGGCGGCTGCTCGACTGCCGGTTGTACGTGACCCTTGAGCCCTGCCCCATGTGCGCAGGCGCGGTCGTTCAGGCGCGGCTGCCACTGGTCATCTATGGGACGACAGACCCCAAGGCCGGGGCCTGCCATTCCTTGTATCAGATCACTGAGGATGCCCGGCTCAACCATCAAGCCACGGTTTTGGGCGGAGTCCTGCGGGACGAGTGCCGGCAGATTCTGCAGGAGTTTTTTGCACAGCAGCGGGCAATGGGGAAGAAGTAAACTGTAAAACGGAACGGGCACCATGAAACAGATCTCGGTCGGTTTGATCACCAACGCCGATGGCGCGCATCTGGCCGCCTACCTCGGAGCCCTGGCGGCCATTGGAGAAGTCGAGGCGGTCTATCTGGCCGATGCGAGTGGCGGGACGGTCGCCGAGGCCACGCAGAAGCTCGGCGCGAAGCTGAAGGGCACGTTCCAGGACACGCCCACGATGCTTCGCGAGGCGAAGCCGGCCATGGCACTGGTGACACTGGAGGCGGCGCTGTCGCCGCCCGCCATCGCCGCCGCGCTCGATGCCGGGTGCCATGTCCTGGCCGAGAAGCCCGCCTGTGTGCAGGCGGCAGACTTCGCCGCGTTGACACGGAAGGCGGAGAGCAAGCACCTGCATCTGATGCTCGCCCTGGCCAACCGGCTCAATCCGTCCGTCCGTGAGGCGCGGCGGCTGATGCAGACGGGTGCCTTTGGAAAGGTCTATGCGATCGAGATGCACATCGTGGCCGACCAGACGCGGCTCAAATCTGCCGCCTATCACAAGACCTGGTTCGCCAACAAAGCCCGGGGAGGCGGCGGGCACTTGTCGTGGCTCGGCATCCACTGGCTGGACCTGGCGCAATTCATCACTGGGCTGCGAGTTAGGGATGTCACCGGCCTGTTCGCCAACGTTGGCGGCCAGCCAATTGAGGTGGAAGATTCGGCAGCGCTGGTCATGCGGTTCGATAATGGGTCGCTGGGGACACTGACTTCTGGCTACTACCTCGACAAGGGGTATCACACGCACATCAAGATCTGGTGCGAAGGCGGTTGGCTGGAGTTTGGCGGGATGGCCGATTCGCCGCTGGACTACTACACCAATAAAGTCGCGAAAACCGAACGCTTTGAGCCACCGAAGGGTGAGAGCGGGTATACGCCGTTTGTCCGGGCGGCAGTGCGGGCCAGTGCGGGCCTGGAAACTCCACCGGTCACAGCCCAAGAGGGCCTGCGGGCGCTGGAAGTGGTCTTCGCCTTGTACCGTGCCTCAGAGACTGGCGAGCTGCAAAGTCTCGCGTGAGGTCAGTGCGACTCACCGGAGGGCTTGCGCCCAGCCTTTTGAAGGTGTGAAAACAACGGGAAACTCCGGGCTTTCTGAAGAGTCCGGCCACCTGGATCCAGCGTCGAAAGACGCTAAAGTCCCGAATTCTCGGTGTTTTTCACGACAATGCACCTTCAAAAGGTTGGGCTTGCGCCCTTCCGCTACAAATTAGCGGCACGGCGCAAGCCGTCCGGTGAGTCACTGCGGGCGTGACGAGGTTCGGAACCGGACGCTAATGCGTTCCGGCTGATTTTGGGAAAATGAGCCAGCACTGACCTGATGGGCAAATCACTGGCGTTGCCGGCCAGCGTGTACGACAATGGGAAACTTCGACCTTTGGCCGCAGGCGCAGCCACGAGGCGTCTGGATTTCGTGATCCAGACCAGCTCGTCGACACGCCGTGGCTCACAATTCCGACTCCATGTTTGATCCAGTTTCCACGGACGCCGAGTTTGTTCGCGGCGAGCATCAGATCCTCAAGTTCTGGGACGCCGCGCAGGTGTTTGCGAAGCTCCGGCAGCAGAATGCCGGGAAGAAACCGTGGAGCTTTCTGGACGGGCCGATTACCGCCAACAACCCAATGGGCGTCCACCACGCCTGGGGCCGCACATATAAAGACGCTTATCAGCGTTACTTCGCCATGACCGGGCGCGAACTGCGCTACCAGAATGGTTTCGACTGCCAGGGGCTGTGGGTCGAAGTGGAAGTTGAGAAGGAGCTGAAGCTTGGGACGAAAAAGAGTGTTGAAGAATTCGGCATCGACCGCTTCGTCCAGGCCTGCAAACGCCGCGTGTTGACTTTCGCCGCGCGGCAGACGGAACAGTCGCAACGATTAGGATATTGGACGGAATGGGATCTGCCCGAGACCCTGCGGGCACTGGCGGCACGCGTCGGAACGCTGAACCCCACGGCCGCGGTCACCATGCCGCGCGGCCAGAAAGTCGTGGCTCCCGCCGAAGAGATCGTCGCCAAACTGGGCAACAGCGACTGGGGTGGCAGCTACTTCACGTTCTCCACCGAGAACAACGAGACCATTTGGACGTTTCTCAAGAAGTGTCACACGCGGGGGATGATCTACCGCGGCCACGATGTGATGCCCTGGTCGGGCCGCGGCGGCAGTGCCTACAGCCAGATGGAAGTGGTCGAAGGGCGCAAGCTGACGACGCACAAATCGGTCTTCGTGCGGTTCCCCCTGCGCGGCCGCGAGAACGAATTCCTGCTGGTCTGGACCACCACCCCCTGGACGCTCAGCAGCAACGTGGCGGCGGCGGTCAATCCACAGTTGGAATACGTCAAGCTTCAGGCCAAGCGCGACGGCGCGACCTATTACTTCGCCAAGGAGAACCTGGAGTTCCAACGGCTGGCCAAAGAATTCAAAGAGGGCTTTGGACGTCCCGAATGGACATGGCCCAAGGGTGTGGGAAAGCTCAAGTCGCTGGCCCAGATCTTCAAAGAACAGGGTGGCTACGAGATCCTTGGCACCCTCACCGGGGCCGAGATGGTCGGCTGGGAGTACGATGGCCCGTTCGACGATCTGCCTGCACAATCGGCTCCCGGCGGGGTCCCGCAGGATGACCGGCTGGGTGCCAAAACCGGCAAGTCCTGCCATCGCATTGTCGACGGCGGTCGTGATTCCGAGGGCAAGGCAACCGTCGTGGCCGGCGAAGGCACGGGCATCGTGCATATCGCCCCTGGCTGCGGCGACATCGACCATAAGCTCGGCCAGGCGTTGGGACTCGTCGCCATCGCACCGCTCGCCTCGGACGGACGCTTCGTCGAGGGATTTGGCCCGTTCGTGGGGCGAGAGGCAATTGATCCAGCCACGCCGGAACTGGTGTTCGAACTGCTCCGCGGCAAGGGGCTGCTGGTCGCGGTCGAAGAGTATCCGCACATCTATCCGCACTGCTGGCGGACGGGCGAGGAACTCGTGTTCCGCATGGTCGATGAGTGGTTCATCGACATGCAATGGCGCGACGAGATCAAAGAGGTCGTCAAGCAGATCACGTGGCTGCCCGAGAGCATCAACGGCCAGGAACGCGAGCTGGAGTGGCTCTCGAACATGGGCAACTGGATGATCTCGAAGAAGCGGTTTTGGGGGCTCGCCCTGCCGATCTGGGTCGACGAGAAAGACGACAAGCAGTTCGAGGTCATCGGATCGCTGGCCGAACTCAAGGAACGCGCGCAGAACGGCGGCGAGGGCTGGGAGGAATTTGAAGGCCATACTCCGCACCGCCCGTGGATTGACAAGGTCAAGATCCGCAATCCGAAGACTGGCAACCTGATGTCACGGATCCCCGACGTCGGCAATCCGTGGCTCGACGCCGGCATCGTGCCGTTCTCGACGCTGTACTTCAACACTGACCGCGAAGCGTGGAAGAAGTGGTACCCCGCCGATCTCGTCACCGAGTGCTTCCCGGGCCAGTTTCGCAATTGGTTCTATGCGATGCTCTCGATGGCGGCGATGATGGACAACTCACCTCCATTCAAGACCCTGCTGGGCCACCGCTTGGTGATGGACGAGACCGGCAAGCCGATGCACAAGTCGGATGGCACGGCCATCTGGTTTGAAGAGGCCGCCGAACAGCTTGGTGTCGACACCCTGCGGTGGATGTATCTGGCCCAAAACCCCGCCGCCGACCTGCGGTTTGGCAAACGCACGAACGGTAAACATGTGACGCTGGAGACAGAAAACGGCCCAGTGAACGAAACTGCCGAAGGGGTGCCGACCTGTGAAGTCACCAGCAAGCCGGCCGATGATATCCGCCGCCAGATCCTGATCCCACTGTGGAATTCGTACGCCTTCTTTGTGAACTACGCCCGTGCCGACCAGGTTGAACCGGCATCGCTGGCCGACCCTGCCCGGCAGGTGCCAGTGGCGGAACGTCCGGAGATCGACCGCTGGGTGCTGGCCAATTTGCAGGAACTGATCGCCACCGCCAACCGTGAGATGCAGGCGTTCAACGCCCCGGCGCTGATGAAGGAGGCCGCGCGGTTCATCGACGATTTGTCGAACTGGTACATCCGCCGCAACCGCCGCCGCTTCTGGCGGGCCCGCGACACCGGCGACCGCGACAAACTGGCCGCGTACCAAACGCTGTATACAGTGCTGGTCACGTTGACCAAACTGCTCGCCCCGGCCATTCCGTTCATCACCGAGCGGATGTATGCCAACCTGGTGCGGGCCCAGTTTCCGAATGACCCGAAGGTGAGTGTCCACCTGTGTGAGTATCCGCAGCCGGACGCGACACAGGCCGACCCGGCACTGAGCCACCGGATGGAACTGGCGCAGCGCGTGGTGCGTTTGGGTCACGGCCTGCGCGAACAGTCTGGCCAGCGCGTGCGGCAGCCCCTCCCCGAACTGCGGTTTGCGTGTGCCACGGCTGAACAGCGGGCGGCCATCGAGTCGCTGGGCGATGTGATCTTGGACGAGCTGAACGTCAAGAAGATCACCGGTTGCGAGAACCTGGACGACATTGTGAAGTACAGCTTCAAACCGAACCTGAAGACACTTGGCCCCAAGCATGGCAAGCTGCTCGGCAAGATCGGCCAGGCGCTGACCACCGTCGAAATGGCAACGCTCGCCCCTTTACGGCGTGGTGAAACCGTCTCCGTTACAGTTGATGGCATCCATGTGTCGCTGTCTCCCGAAGACGTTTTGATCAGCACGCAACAGGCGGCCGCCTGGGCCAGTGCCGACGAAGAGGGCGTCCAGATCGCGCTCTCCACCGAGGTCACTCCTGAACTCAAATTGGAGGGTCTCGCCCGCGACTTCGTCCGCCAGGTTCAGCAACTGCGAAAAGACGCCGACCTGGCGATCTCCGACCGCATCCGTGTGTTCTATGACACCTCCGATGCGGAAACCCTCCAGGCCATCCGCGACTGGTCCGACTACATCCGCAACGAAACCCTCGCCGACAGTGTGACCCAGCAGTTGGCGAGCCTGGGAGCCAAGCCGGCGATGGTGGGGGACAATGAGATTCCGCTGTGGATTGAGCGGGTATGACGCGCATTGCGGTATGATCTCAGGGGATGGTTCTTGAGGCCGACATGCTTGGACGACCTTTACGTCTGACTCTGCTGCGAACGCAGGTGACGCCGAATGACCGCACCCGGGTCATTCTTCAGTCGCGCCGCAAATTACTCGCCAAGCGATTCCAGCAATTGGCCGCCGAATGGAAGGAGAAGTCCGCGCTGCTTTCCGCGCCCGAGCAGATTGCCATGCTGGACTCCTACCAGCGGATTATTGGGATTGGAACCCCCGCAATCCCACTGATCCTGCGTGAACTTTCACGCGAGCCGGACCATTGGTTCTGGGCTCTGCGAGCGATCTCCGGGGTTAATCCTGTTGCGCCGGAGGCTCGCGGCAATCTTGAGGCCATGACCGCTGCATGGCTCGCGTGGGGCAAACGGAAGGGTTACCGTCGGTTTGCAACGGTGGCCTAATGGGCAATGCAAGTCGCGATGTACTGCCGCTTCATCAGGACGGCACCACCGGTTGCATCGCCACCGTCACGTGCGGAAACCGTGCCGATATGCATCCGCTCACTTCACGTGCCAGCTCAACGTACTGAGCTTCGGTCAGCAGAGGCGTCGTGGGCAGGTCGCCACCGACGCCCCACACGATCCGACCGCGCGGCACGAACCCGAGCCTCACGCCGTTGGTGAAGTGCGTGCCTCCAAGGGCATGCACTCGGTCCCACGGCCAGAACCGAATGCCGCGGATGATGCCGTCCTCGTTGATCTCGACGGGGATGCGCTCGTTGTGGATCCAGCCCCACAGCGCCCGCAGGCCGATACCGCCGAACGCCAGGGCACCCAGCGCGAAGGCCAGTGACACTTCCCGCACCAGCCTTAGAGAGGGAATGGCGACGGCCACGAAGACCGCGCTCGCCACGAGCGCCACGACGATCGTCATAACGCCATTCAAGGTGCGGAATGCATATTGGCCGCGGAACAACACGCGTGGAGATGCATTGGAAATGATGGGCCTGCTCAAATAGACTTCGGGCCATTGGGATCCGGCGCCAAGCGCTCATTGCGGGCGCTGGGATGCAACTCGCTCAATGGCTATAAGTCTGGCTCCCCACCGATTCTTCCTCCATGATCGGCCATTCCAGCGTGAAGCGGGCACCTTGTTCGGGCTGGCTGGCGACGGCGACGTCACCGCCGTGTTCGCGGAGGATCTTTTGGCTGACGGCGAGGCCGATGCCTGTGCCACGGGAGCCTTTGGTGGATTCGAAGAGGTTGAAGATGTGCTGCAGGCGGTCGGAAGGGATGCCCGGGCCGTTGTCCGAGACCGTGATGAACACCGAGCGGGTGGCCGGGTCGTGGCCGGTCTGCACAGTGACAATCGGAGAATCGCCCCCCTCCACGGCGTCCAGGGCGTTGGTCACGATGTTCAGCAGGGCGCGATGGATGCCCTCGGGGTCGTAGCTGCTGGTCGGCATTCCGGGGGCGAGGTTCCATTGGAATTGGACCCCCAGTTCGGCGGCGCGGGCCTGCATCAGTTCGCAGACTTCGGCGACCGTGGTGTTCACGTCGCCCCGTTGCAGGGCCGGCTGCCGCTCCTTGCTGAAAGTCAGCATGTCCATCACGAGGTGGTAGATTTTGCCCTGGTTCTTCTCGACGATGTTCCAGCCCTTGCGGATCAGGTCTTCGTTGTGCTCCTTGAGCCCCATGTCGATGAGGAAACTGCCGCCGCGGACCCCCTGCAGAATGTTCTTGATATGGTGGCTGAGGATCGTGATCGTTTGACCCACGGCTGCCAGACGTTCAGCTTTGACGTAGGCCTGCTCGAAGCGGTTGTCTTCGACGGCCAGGGCGGTTTGGCGACCGATGGCGACCATCAGCCGCAGCAGGTCTTCATTGAATTTCCCGCCGCGGAAGCTGTCGAGAATGGCGCGTTCCGGGGCGGTGCTGATGTCGACGTAGATCACGCCCAAAAGTTCGTGCCTCCCCTGCATGGGGACGCAGATCGCCTCGCGGATGCCACCCTGGAGGATCGACTGGCCGGGGATAAACCGGGTGTCGGTGCGGGCATCGCTGCTGCGCACCCCCTGGCGGTTCTGAACCACGTAGTCCACGATGGTCCGCGACACGGGCATCTTCTCGTTGCCGTCGACACCCCGGCGAAAGCGGAAGACATGTGGCGCAAGATCGCCGGTTTGCACATCGCACAGCAGCATGCAGCCCCGGTCGGCCCCGGTCGATTCAATGATCAAATCCAGGATCCGGCCGAGCATCTGGTCCAGCGAGATCGACGGCCGGACCGCCTCTTCGGTGATGCGATACAGGACCTGCAGGTTGGCCAGAGTCTGCTGCAGGCTGCGGTCGCTGGACTGCAACGCCGCGGACTGGCTCAGCGTGACGAGGGCGTCCGCCTCTTGCGGACTGGCTTCACCCACGATGTTGGCGCGGTCCTCCGGGTCGTGTTCTGGCACCAGGTCAATCCGGTCGACCAGTTGCTGGAGTACGCTGGAGGATTCGGGCGCGGCATACAACAGGATGGTGCGGCCGATCTGGATCCGGTCGCCGTGTGTGAGCAGTTGCCGGGTGACAGGCCGCCCATTGACATAGGTGCCGTTCGCGCTGCGCAGGTCGGTGAGGAGGTACGTCCCTTCCGCGGGTGACAAGACGGCGTGCGAGCGGGAGGCCTCGGTGTCGTGAATGCGCAGCTCGTTGTGCGCTCCGCGACCCAAGCCGACCTCGGCCGCCTGGATTTCAAAGCGGGCTCCCTGGTCGGTTCCCTGTATGATCAGCAGCGTCGCGTTGCTCACGGCCCATGTTCCGTGCGTGACGAAAAGCCCGACATCCTGTCTGGTGAATCCAAGATTTGAACTGGCAGCATCATAAGCTCGCCGCCGCGCCACGAATAGAGCCTGAACCCGCCACCGGTGGCATCGCCGCCCAGCCGTCGATGATCCTGCCGATTGGACCGGTTCGTTCGGCGCACCGCAATTTTCTGAGTTTTTCTGACGGGAACGCCGATGCCGAAGAAGTCCCTGTGCTGGATCGCAATTGTACTGTGGGCCGACAGACGGCCATCCTTTCCTGATCCATTTTCGCGAGGTCTCCAAAATTGGGTGAAATCGTTCGACATGGAGTGACGCGACGCTGGTCCGATGCTGTCATCCATGGCGGCGTGGCTTACTTTGTCGAAGTTCCGGACGACATGACTCAAGTGCCAGCCGGCCAGTTCCAACAGATCTTCTCCCAGGTGGAAATGCGGCTGCGGCTCGTGGGCAGCAACCCCTCCCGGCTGCTGCAGGTGCTAATCTATCTGCCGCATCCGGAAGATCTGCCGCTGTTTAACGAAATGTGGGATGCCTGGGTTCCCGCCGGCATGGCCCCCTCCCGCGCGTGCATTCACGCCGCGCTGGCCAACCCTGCCTGCCGCATAGAACTGATATTAACGGCGGCGGTCCTCGCATGATTAAAGTCAGCATGCCGGCGTGGATCATCCACTTGCGCCGCGTGAGCCTGCTGCTCATCGCCATCATCACCGCCATCGCGGGGTGCAGTGAAGAGCAGCGGTTTCCCGAGACAAGGCGGGTCGTCGACCGTGTGACGGAGGCCGAGGTCCGGGCGTTCCTGGCAGTGGCAGCCAGCTTCCCGGAGGCCCAAAGCGTGATGCCGGGATTGCAGCCATCGCCTCCAGAATGGAACACCCACCGCACGCTGCCCGTGCAGGAAATGGCGGCCGAAGAGCGCAAACTTCTCGCAGACCGCGTCACGCACGACCAGATTCTGCGGCGGCTCCCGGAATCGCGCGAGTTTCTCCGCGCGCTGCGGCGGGAACGAATGAGCGCCAGTCAGTTTGCCGGCCTGTGGCTCACCCTGGCAGCGGCCATCAATCGCAGCACCGTCAAGGAGGACTCCCTGATCGATTCCATCCTCCAGCGGTCTCAACCGCCCCTCGCCGAACTGGATCGTGACACGCGCGTCTTCGCCTCGCTGGCACCCGAAACATCACACGACATCCAGCGGCAGGCCGCCTGGATCGCCCTGGCCGACCGGGCGGCGTGGCTCAAACTCGTGCCTCCCTCCAACGTCGAACGCGTCGCGGCCTTTCAAGAAGAACTGAACAAGATCTTTCCCAAAGAACTGTCGACCTATCCATTTCTCCCCTTTGCCGACCTGCTGGAAGACGAGGGGACCCCGTTTGAAGAACTGCCAGAGTCCGGCCGGGACACAGACCTCAAGATCGAGATTTGAGCTTCGATTGCCGGTGGCCTTTGTCACTCTGACATGTCGACAGAAGCCAGTTTCAAATCTCGTACGGTCATCAATTGAACCACGAATTTTCACGAATCTGACGTATTTCACGACTCATCAACCGGCATGCATCCTCCAACCTCATTGGCTGTGCGGCTCGTCAAAAATCGACAGTTATTCTTGCCGCGGTCCTAAAGACTTTTTCGCGACGTCAGGTCTTTAGGGCGAGAGATACGTTTTTCATTGTGGAGATATCGCCGATAGTGTGGTGCGGTCGCACGGAATGTGAGATTGGAGATGTGACAACAATGTTTGTTGGACACCTCGGACATGAGATGTACGTTAGTCGCTAGTCGTCAGCAACTCAAGTTCAGAGTGTAGAGCTATTTAAGATTTCGCAGTAACGCCCAGCTTAACCCGCGTGTGCCGCGGGCGGGTTTGAATTCACGGAAAAATGTCGCCTGCGGCACCTCCGGTTGAACCGCCTGTTAGGGGCCGAC
Source organism: Planctomycetaceae bacterium (assembly GCA_021732845.1). Classification (GTDB taxonomy): domain Bacteria; phylum Planctomycetota; class Planctomycetia; order Planctomycetales; family Planctomycetaceae; genus JAKFUF01. The sequence continues at coordinate 20,660 of JAKFUF010000176.1, forward strand.
GTGATCCCTTATAGTCCGGCAAGCTTCTTGTACTCTCGATAATTGCTTTCCATTCGCTTGTTGTTCCTCAGGTCAATTGTACGTGAATGATGGCTGACTGCGATTGTCATAAGGCCATTGGTGACGGCAAGATAAAACTTGCCATTAACCAAAGGGCTCTCCTTCACAATCCAGGTGAAGTTCGGGTCGCGTGCGGTGTACACGAAGCACGTGTAGTAGCCGATGCAACGCTCGAATTGTCCCTGTGTTACCCCCAATTGATCAAATCCATCGCTGCCGCGCAAGTCAAAGTACCAACTTTCGAGAGTCTTCAGGCTATCCGGACTGAAATCGAGGCGTACGTCACATTGCGCCGCCAGTTGTAGGATCTCCGCGCGAAAGTCGTCTCGGAGCTGGAATAGGAACCGTTCCGCTGCGTTCTGAGATGTGAAGGCTGGCAACGAATTGTCGCTTTGAAGAGCGACCTGTAAGCCGCGTCTCGTCATCGTGCTTGCCGCCTAACGACCAAGGTAACCCGGCGGCGGCCAAGCACCCTTGATTTCATTTTCCGCCCGATCCGCCGCTCGGGTTGATCGCCCTGTTAGCCGTCATGGTCCATGAGGGAACGATACAACGCTTCGTTCCATGGTTCTCCCCACGGTCCTGATCGCGTGAGGTGCCGCGAATATCCAGGTCGTCGCCCATTGGCGATCATGGCAATAGCCTTGCCATTCTTTAGAACTGCGCATGATTCTCCGTCGTCGGACCATTGCAAAGACCATTCATACTTGAACGGGTCTTGATAGAAAGCTTCCAGGCCAGCAAAGCCCTCGGCCGCCGGTGGAGCACCATCACGATAGGTGTCGATTTCCGAGCCCTTGGGTGCCTTCACCCGATTGAACACCCAGGCATCGGCAACGACTTCTTCGGACCCAGATCCGGAGAGGTACAGCCAAGCCGAGGTGCCACTATCATCGAAGGTCGCCGTTCGTCCCGAATTGGGGTGTTGCTCGCCGATGAACACCGAGTCGTTCATGTCTTCCTCTTTTTGGCTAAGAAGTGTTTATCCAGTATTTGATCTGCAAGGCGAGCTTTGCTTTGTGCCCCGCGCCGCTGAAGATGCAGCAGACATTCCTGTCCCATATCCGTGTTTCATCTGTGTTCAATCCGTGGCTCTTCTTCTCAGGAACGGCGGAGTGGCGGAACTTGTGGAGAGGTAGAGTTAGCCACGGAGGAAACACAGAATGAACACGGAGTTAAAGTCTCCGACAAAAGCCACCGCAACTATTTGGCGGTATCCGGTGGCTCGACTTTCAGCAGTTTGGCCTGCTCATCCAGCACCAGTTTGGTTTGGGCAAAGGTGACGCTCGGCTGGGCGTCGAGGAGCCCCGCGGAGGTGAGGGTGCTGACATTTGCCCACAGGAACCCGGTGTCGGGGCGCAGGACAATTTCCCAACGTCCCGTGCCTGCGGGACTGAGGCGGAACTCTTCCAACTGCCCGGCAAAGATCACCCGCTGACCCGGCTTTGGCTGCAAAAGCTTGAGGTCGGCGAACCGAACCACGAGGTCGGCCTCGTCGCGTCCGCTGACCAGTGGGAATTCGACCGCGAAGTTTTCACTGGTCAATTCCGCTCGTTGTGGAACGCCGTCACCAGATGTCGGCGTTCCACGCTCACTGTCGGTGGGCGAGACAGGGGCATCGATCACCAGCCAGGTGCCTTTGTAGCGGTCGCTGAATTCTTTCTGCCAGCCAGCCTCCAGCGAGATCATTCGTGTCTGCACGGCTTCCGCCAACAGGTCCGGCAACGGCTTGGCGACCAGTTCCGTGGCGGCGGTCGCCTCCTTGGAGAGTTGCCGTGCCCTCCGGGCGACGGAGTCGGTGCGTCCCAGCCGGTCGAGAGCCACGCAGGCCTGCTGCAGGTGAACGCAGGCCCGCATCAGTTCGTGTTCTTCGAGGGCCTGCTGCGCCCCCTTGAACTCGGCCGTGAACTGCTCCTCCATCTGGTGCAGCGACCGGGAATGGACCGCCCACCAGATGGTGAGCGAAAAAATCACCAAGACTCCGAGGAGCACAACATGCAGGGACGACACCCGGAAGCTCCACCCTGGCTCCGCTTCAGCGAGTGGAGGAGGTTGCTTGCCCTTTGGAGCGGCCTTGCGGCCTCCCTGCGGCGAATTCTGCGGCGAATTCTGCGGTGGAGGCGTGGGCTTGTGGGCCGGTTTCCGTGGGGCCTGCGCGGGAGTTCGGCCACCGACGGGCCGTGGATAGACACTGGCCGGAAGGACGAACAGCTTCTCACCGCATGACGGACAGGGAACCTGCTGCCACGTGGCGGCCCGCATGCCCCCAACGGTCCGGCCGCACGCGCACCGCACCTCAAAGGCCTGCGGTTGCTGAGCCGGCTGACCTTGAAACGCCCGCGCGGCCGAAGACAACCAGTTGGACATGGGCAGATTTTCGAGTTTCGATTTTACAGTTTCGATTGGAGTTGCCCGCTTCCAACCGCCCAATTTCAATCACTTCGGGGGAGTGACGGTTGCCACCGCCGGTTGGGGCGGGACATAGCCCTCCAGGGTTCCATAGTAGACCGCAACAATGTTGGCCGCGTTCGCCTTCAGCCGGTTGAGCGCCAGCGACATGAACTCGTCCTGTGTGCCTTGCTTCGCCGCGACGGAGGCAGCCAGACGCACGGCTTCGAACTGCAGGTTTGGATCTGCCTGGGCCGAGATCACGATCATTGTGTCGGCGAAACGCTTCTGGGTCACCAGTCGGCAGATGAGCCGCAGGTAGTCTTCATGCAGACTCCCGTCAGGCTGGGTGTACTTGTAATACTCGCCCATCGCCTCGGCGATCTTTCCGGAATCGGCCAGCAGGCGGGCATTCTCCGCGACACCGGCATTCAGCACATCGCCCGGCCGTACCGTGGCTTGGACTGCCTTGGCCTTCTCCGGCTGGCTGGCGGAGTTAAACCGGTTGACGAGCATCAGTGGCAGTCCCGTCGACAGATAAGGGACGGCCAGGTTGGAATCGCTTTCGTTGCTCTTGGATTCGATTTCGTTCCGCACTGGGTCGAGCAACCCGGCATCCATGGCGGTCTGCAACAGCGCCTGTTCGTGGCGGAAGCGCGTCGCGGCAATCACACCGAGGTTCTCGCATTGGTTGCGGCTTTCGCTTTGGCGGCGGCGGGCCACGTCGTCATTCCGGACCCGAAAATCGTCCTTGACCGCACTCAGCAGTTTGGCGCGGTCACGCAGTTCGGCCACCCTCAACGTGGAGGGGGCCGCACCCTGCAAAAACGCCAGCCCCAACTGAATCGCCTTCCAGGCCGGTTCGGGCTGCTTCAGTTCGCCAAACACGCGGCCAATTTCACCGGCCGCGACCGAAGCGGTAATCAACGGGGCAAATTCCGGAGCCTTCCATTCCAACATCTCCTTCAGATTGCCGAGGGCCACCGGTTTCGGTGGTGCCAGACCTTCCAAAGTCTGCACGGCAGACTGAACCGTCGCGGTGGCGGCCGCTGTCTCGCCCGCCTTGAACTGCTGCGCGGCCAGTCGGACAAGCAGCAGCGATTTCTCGGCCGGTGCCAATGTGGCGGCTGCCGCGGTGATCTTCTCCACCGGCAAGGCCGGCTTGGCGGCCAGTGCGTGCGCGGCGAACAGCTCGGCCCAGACAGCCAGATCTTCGGCGCGGGCACTGGCATTGGGAGCGGATTTCGCCCAAGCTTCGGCCTGGTCCCACAGTCCGCGCGCCGCCAGTTCCACCGTGACCGCCACTTCCAGCGGATGTTCCCAGGTTCCAACCTGCCGTCCGGGAAACTCCCGATCCAGCGTAAACGTGTTCTGAACGCGGCTGATCATCAGGGCCGCGGAGAGGGCATTCATGGGAGGCGCAGCGCTCCCCTGAGTCAGGAGTGTATGCGCCTCGGCCGCCTGTCCCTCAGCGGCCATCAGGGCCGCCAGTTCGAGCACGGCCGTAGTCCGGTACCGGCCCTGCTTTTCCAGGCTGGGGATGCGTGACTTGGCGGTCTCCAAGTCGGCTTTGGCTTCGGAACTTCCCCGCGGGGCGAGCCACGCGAGATGCACGAGCGGAACGATCGTGTCGTCCTCGGAGCCCTGCTCGGTGTTCGTCAGCAGAATCTGGAGCTGCTCGCGGGCCTTGACCGGTTGTTGGGCGTCCGCATAAGCCGTGACCATCCAGCGCCGCACAGCGGCGCGATAGGTCTTGGACTCCTGCACGGCATTGAGCATCGAGTGGAGGAGTTGATCCCGCTGATCCACAACCTTTGGTGCCGTGGGGGGAGCCACCGGAGTGCCATCCGTCGGTGTACCTTCGGCGGGCGGTGTTCCGGGGAGGGAGACCGGAACTGCGGGGCCTGAAAACAGATCGGGAGTGATCCCCTTGGCAGCGGGCTTGGGGGCAAACATGTACCAGGCATAGCCACCGAGCGCCACAACCGCGACGCCGGTAGCCGCCCACACGACTATCGGGGTCTGGTGAACGGGGGCCGGCGGGGGAGTCGGCGGTGGGTGCCAAACGTTCGGCAGCCGGAACGTGAACCACGG
>JAKFUF010000175.1 GCA_021732845.1 Planctomycetaceae bacterium
GGAGAAAGTGGCGCAGCCACCCATCCGCGGCAGGGGTTCCGGAGCGAGCAAAACTGACCCGCGAGCGAGGAACCCCGATAGCGGATGGAGAAAGTGGCGCAGCCACCCATCCGCGGCAGGGGTTCCGGAGCGAGCAAAACTGACCCGCGAGCGAGGAACCCCGATAGCGGATGGAGAAAGTGGCGCAGCCACCCATCCGCGGCAGGGGTTCCGCAGCGAGCAAAACTGACCACAGCGTTTCAACCATCCGCGTGCCTGCTCCACGCTGTTCTCCAAAAAAATCGACGAAGATCTGTTGGGCAATTTTCAAGGGCGCTTCGTCAACAAGTCCGTTTGCAACATCAGCGGCCAAATCCATTTCCTCGCGAGTCACCATGGCGACGATCCGGCACGCATCCTGCGCATCTTTTCCGGCCTGGGCACTCCAGTAGTTTCGCCCTGGCTCGGGTCTGTCTGTTTCCTGCGAACGGTTCCATGAATCGCGCATGGCCGTCAGCTTCATGATTGCCCAAGTCACCGGGTTGGGAACAAGAATCGTCAGGGCGATTCCAAAACGTCGCTGACACTTTGGTTTCAAGAATGGCCCCTCGCCACCCATGGGGCTCCTTCGCACGCCAACTCGTTGTTGACGAAACTTATGATATCGCTTAGACATACACACACAGTTCGATGCGTGCGAACCGCGTCGGAGCCAATCATTCAACGGGAGTCGTGGCGGTGAGCGTCAGCGGTAACGGCGGATCGCGGTCGGGTGGTGGACAAGCCACGGAAGCGGAAACACGATGTGGTCAGGGTTGGCCATGCCTGCGGCAGTTTGCGGTTTTCATGGAGAACCGTGTCGGGCGGCTGCACGATTTGATGCGGCTGTTCGAGGGCCGCGACATTCGTGTCGTCGCCCTGAGCATCGCCAATTCGGTGGACTGCGCTTTCGTCCGCCTGATGGTCAGTGATGCCGACCGCGCACGGGAAGCGCTGACGAATTCAAAGTTCCCGTTTTCCGAAACCGACATGCTGGGTGTCGAACTGCCGGACGGTCCGCAGCCGTTTGTCCAAATCTGCCTGGCGCTGCTGCAGGCGGAGGTCAACGTCCAGTACACCTACCCGCTGTTGTTCTCGCGCGATGGCCGTGGCGCGATCGCGCTGTATGTCGATGACATGGACCTGGCGCAGCAGGTACTGGAAGCCAAGGGGGTCAACCTGATCACCGAAAGTGACCTGCTGGACGCGGACGATTTCGCCGGTTAGCCCCGATGCTTTGCGCTGACACCACCAGTGGCGGTGCTGTGAGCCACGAGGCCAGCCCTTCCGAACGCCTGCTTCCAGCAGCCACCGCCAGCGTTGCGGTTCAGCGGCGGAGTTGATGGATCATCCCCGCCGCGCCCCGCTTTTTGAACCGGTCATGGAACCGGTCATGGAACCGGCCACTCGGCCCGGTCAGATCCGCCGCCACCCGCAGCGACACTTTTCCACGCTTCACCCGCGCGACGACCTCCACGGGGAGCATGGAGTTGGCAGACATCATGCTGCGGGGGTCATTGCGTTCTGTTTCTTCTGCGCCCATGATCAGAAAAACGTCGCTTGATCCTCAACGGCGGTGTCGGCTGGCGCTGATCGGAATGAAGTGATTGGTGTTTATGGCAGGGATGGACGTGGAAGCGAAATATTTGAGGCCACCCCATGACAATTCGTCGTGATCAAGATTTTGTCGATGACCTTGAGGACGACATTTGGATTGAGGATTCCCCTCGGCAAAAGTCCAACGGCGTCGCGGTCGTGCTCATTTGCCTGGGCATCGGTGTTTTTGGATTCGTCGCGATGACCGCCGTGGTGGGCGCGTTGGTTTATGTCACGGTGCGTGAGCAGCAGCGTGAATTGAACCAGGCCCTCAACGAAATTGATCAGAATCAGCAGCAGGCCGCGGCCACCCCCGCGGTGCGCGGCGCCGATCCGGTTTTTGTCGTGACACCGCAGTCGGAAGCGGTCGCCAAAGAAATACAATTGACGTTCGACGAAATTCTCGCGGCCGCACGCATTAAAGATGCGGAGAAATTGAGGCCGCTGATTGCCCCGGACCGGCTGATTGACCGCTGCTGGCCCGGCTTGGATTCCGAGCAGAAGGCGGAGTTGACACCGGTCATCCGGGAATCAATGGGAGTTTCCCTCTACAATTTCCAGGAAGGCCAGTTGGATGGCCAGATTTGCCGGTGTGAACTGTCTCCGGATCGGCGCGTGGCTCGGATCGTGATTCGCCACAGTCATGGCTTTCATAAGAACGGGTCACTGTCGGCGTGCTGGTTTTGTCGTGTGGGCGGTCGATGGAGAATCTACGACTGGGAATGGACAACGAGTCCCGGCCGAAAATCGCTCGTGTTGTTCCATGATAAACGGTATGAGCCGTATCTCGAAGGGCTCGGCTCCCCCAGATCGTTCGACACGGACCTGGTGGTGCAGGCATCCAACCATTTGATGGAAAGCGAACTTGTCCAGGCAGAAGAACTTTTGGACAAGGTTCTCAAAGATGCGGGTACCGACCAGGAACTCCTGGCACTTCACGGCTCGTTGCTGGCCCTGCTGAGGCTGGAACAGGACCAGTATGAAGCCTGCTTGAAGGCATGTGACGGTGTCGACGCCCTGGGGCCGGACTGCTGGCCTGGTGTCGGCCTCACTCGTGCGGAAGCACTTTGGAAGTTGAATCGCAACCCAGAAGCACTGCCCGTGATCACAGCACATCAGGAAAAGTACGGAGTCGATTCTGAAGTGCTGAAGTACAAAGGGATGATCCTCGAAGGGCTGGATCGTGATCAGGAGGCCTTGGAAGCTCATCGACAGGCACTTGACCTGACCCCGAAGTCGATCCCCAATCTGTACCGCCTGGGACACCTGTTGCCCGCGGAAGAAAAAGGGGAACTCGCACAACGATTTTTGAGAGCGACGTGGAGTGCCGGCGAATTTCGAACTCTGTGCTTCTGCTTCCGCCGGGATGGCCGAAACGATTGTCTGTCGACGATCGTGGACGCATACGAAACCACGGGTAAAACCGAACCGATCTGGAAGATCTACAAGAGCGCCACGCAGATCTGGGAGGATCCGCAAGTGGCATGGGAACTGGCCCGCGACGCGGCCAGCGAAGTCGCGGACAATGACCCTCACATTGAGGATTTCCGCACAATCCTGCGGCTGGTTGCCGTCCGCACCCAGCATGCGGCCGAGGCGTACAAGGAGTTCGGCGAGGATGAGCCGGAAATCTTTCGCCTGTTTGCCGAGGATGTGTTCACCCAGACCTATGGCAAAATCAAAGAACGCCAGTTGGAGTCGTTGATTGCCGCCGCGCCGACGTTCCAGCCAGACCAGCCCCCGGAAAGGACACTGGACCTGCCACAGGATCGCTGGCCGGCGTTCTACGAGGCGTGGCTGCTGCATGCCCGTGGACAGTCTGCCCTGGCCGTTGGCCTGCTGGAGCGACTGCTGCGGGATTCGACGCTGGATGAGGCCACACGCACGCGGTTTCGCCGGCAACTCGTGGAATCGTCTGTCTCGGCCGAATTGGTGCTGCGTGCCTACGATTCGATTGAGCCACGGGGGGCGGCGTTCGTGGAGTTGGCGAACGCACTTGATGCGCGCCTGCCGGACAGTGTGGCCGTGGCGGCACTGAACGCCTTGATTGCCCGCCGGAAGGAACACCTCCCGCAGGATTGGCAGATTCCGTTCTGGGAGGGGCGTTTGCAGGTCAGGTTGCGGCAGTTCCGGGAGGCGCTCGTCAGCCTAAGCCAAGCGCAGGAGTCGATAAGACGGGCACTTCCACAGAACAGTCCAAACGCTGATGAGGCCGCCCTCACGGTCACAGAAGACGACCAACGGCTTGTGCGGGAACTTCAGTGGGACGTTCGAATCACACTGGGTGACTCCCTGCAGGCCTACCAAGACGCAACCGACCCCAAGGCGGCGTTCCAATACTTCGCCGCAGCGCTCGCGGCGAGCCACCGCGAAGACCGGCACGCACAACTGCGGGAGCTGATTCGCCTGCATCGGGAGCGTTGTCCATCCGATGCGGAGGCGGACGGGATCGAGGGGGAGGAATTGAGCCGCGCAGGAGATATGGCGGCGGCAGCGGAATTGTTCCGCAAAGCTTTGGCGAGTGCGATCCAGAGCGAAGATGAGGATGCCCAGGAAAACTGGACCAGGCAACTGCGGTACGCACTGGTCACGACAGATCAGATCGCGGAAGCCTACGCGCTAAACCCGGACCCGCATGAGTCCTTCACGGAGCTGTTTCGCATCTTACGGTGGCGTGTGGCTCCCGATTCGGTGGATGATCGGCCGCTGCGCGAATTGCAGCGTTTGTATCAGGAGAGAGTGCCCAGCAGCGGAGAGGCCAGAGTCGCGGCGGCCGTGGCTCAAATCGGTGCCCTGCTGGCGGCCAACCGCAAAGAATACGCTCGCGCGGCCGATCTGCTTGAGCCGCTGATGGTGGAACAGGACAAGAATCCCGACACCAGCGGGGGGAACCGGCAGGCGAATTCGTTTCGATATGATTATCTTCGAAACCGTGCGCAAGCCCATCAGGCACTGGAGGCCTACCGGCAGATGGCGGACAAATCGGCGGCCTTTGGCATGTTGAGCGGTCAGTACCGGTACGACCTTGCGTCCGCTGAAAACCGGCGGGATCTGCGTGAACTGCTGGATGAACATCGCCGGACGATGCCCGACGATGATGTCGACTGGGCCGAACTGGAAATCAGCCTGGCCGCGAATGAAGGGCGGCTGGATGAGGCGTGGGCTCTGTACACAAAATTCAGGGACGGCAAAGAGATTGACGACGACGATTACCCGCATGGCTTGATGTTCGAGAACATCAAGGCGGGACGGGTGCTGGACGGCTGGAACAGGCTGGCCAAAACGGCGGACAATTTCTCGGCAACAGCCTCGCAGATCGTCCGTTCCTCACCACGACCCGTGGATGACCTGTCCGCGCTGGTTTCGGCGGCGGGCGGTGTTGCCGGTGACTTGGAAGTGCGAATCTGGCAGGCCGAGGCTGAGAGTGAGCGGAAAAATCCAGAGGGAGTCGTCGCGCTGCTGTGGGAACACCGCGCCCAGCTCGCGGCGGATGAGGATGCCACGGAGTCTGAATACTGGGGCGTGGAGTCGTTGCTGTTCGCCCTGGTCCAAACCCACCGTCTTGACGATGCCGCGGAACTCTTGAAGCTGCAGGGTGACGACGCCAGCCTCCCGCACAAGGTGGTCGTTGCTGCGGCCCGCAAGGACGTGTTGATGACCATCTCCCTCCTCAAAGTTCTCGTCGAGGAGGACGAAGACTGGACGCTGTACGACCTCTACCGCGATGAGCAGTTGGGCGTGCTTCTGCGTGACCCCGAACTGGCGGAAGTGCGGGAAGAATTCCCGATCCCCGTGGAAGACTCCCCGTGATTGCCTTCGACAATGCCCACCTGTCGCCACTTCGATCCCGATACCACGCCAGGATCGAGGATGCTGCGCTCATCCTCCGCGCTGGCGGACTGGTGGCGATGCCCACCGAGACAGTTTACGGTCTGGCGGCCAATGCGCTGGATGAACAAGCGGTGGCCCGCGTGTTCGAGGTCAAAGGCCGGCCGAAGTTCGATCCGCTCATTGTCCATGTCCATTCGCTGGACCAGTTGCTGGACTTTGTGACGGAAATTCCGGCCCTCGCACGGAAGCTGGCGGCAGAGTTTTGGCCGGGGCCGTTGACCATGGTCCTGCCAAAATCTGCCCTGATTCCGGACTTGGTGACCGCTGGCGCGCCGACGGTGGCCGTCCGCATTCCCGATCACAAGCTGGCGCGGGAGTTGTTGAAAAAGGCTGATCTTCCCCTGGCCGCCCCGAGCGCCAACCCGTTTGGCCGGATCAGTCCCACCACCGCCGCGCATGTTCGTGACCAGCTCGGCGACAAGGTCGACATGGTCCTCAACGGCGGACCATGCCGCGTCGGCGTGGAATCCACGGTGATCGATTGCTCCGGGGAAATTGTGCGGATCCTGCGGCCGGGCGGAGTGACGGCCGAAGAGATCGAACGTGTCGTCGGAAAGGTAGAATTCGGCCAGACGCCAGACCCGCATGGGCCGCAGGCCTCACCAGGGTTGTTGGCTCAGCATTATGCCCCGCGAACGCCGCTGTCACTGCTGGAAGCGGGGTTGCCCTCCACCTCACCAGGCGAAAGGCTGGGTCTGCTGGCATTTGTCCTTGAGCCCGGTGACGGGTTTGCTTGTACTGAAACCCTGTCTCCTGTGGGCGACCTGCGAGAGGCCGCTGCCAATCTCTTCGCCGCGATGCGCCGGCTGGACGCAGCGGGGCTGTCGCGAATCATTGCCCGCCCCGTGCCGGAGCGTGACCTCGGCCGGGCGATCAATGACCGCCTGAGACGCGCCGCGGCGGGATCCCAGCCGGAATGAAGGGCGTGAATGCTCCACCAATGAAGTTGTTGGTCAAGTTGCCCCGTCTGGCACAGCGGTACGGGAATCGTATGGTCGAGGTCTCCGACAAAAGTGAACTACGGTCCCGGTGACCGATCGGAAGACATGCGGCCTGGCCATCCCCAAGAACTGGCCAGTCCTGTCAACATGGAACATGGACGAACATGGACGAGGTTGCTTGCGTCGCTCCGACCGAGTCGTTTTAACTGATTTCTCGCCAGTCTCGGCCAGACACGACGAATACCCTCCTTTTTGGAACCCGCGTTCATGTCCGAACCCGACCGTTTCTCTACCGGGATTCCCGCGCTCGATGAGATGCTGGGTGGCGGACTGCTGCCGGGGACGCTGACCGTGGTGGCTGGCGCGACGGGCATCGGCAAGACGCAACTGGGTCTGCAGTTTGCGCATGCCGGGCGGGCGCAGGAGGGCGAGCCCGGAGTGTTCTTTGACCTGACCTCGCGCGGCGATTCACAGAACCACGAGGACTACGCCCGCCGGCTGTACGACTGGACGCTGATGAAGCAGCCCGCTGAGGAAATTGAAGACCTTGCGAGCGTGTGGGACCGGGCCGCGACCCGTCGCGACTACCTGCACATTTTTGAACGCAGCGGCCGCCGGGTCACCCGCGATGACCTGGAGTACGACGACTGGAAGGCGTGGAAGGTGGAGCTGTCGCGGAAACTGCAACTGGCCATCCGCTTTTTTTATGGCAATTTCGTGCATGGCGTGCGGCGGTGCGTGATCGATGGTGTCGAACCGGTGGACAAGCCCAGCGAATCGTTCCAGTTCGACCTGTTCGAGTACTTCTACCACCAGATCCTGCACAAGGACGCCGACTGGGTGGCGCGTGATCTGTTCCGCGAACAGTTCCGGACGAACGCGGAGACTGTCAACCGGCACATGTATGACCATAAAAAACTGGCCTGCGTGCTGATGTACACGACGCATGAAGTGATGCTGGACGACCTGCTCAACCGCCGGCTCGACACGGGCGACGTGCTGTCCAACGCGAACACCATCATCCTGATGGGGAAGGTTCGCGATGGGGCACGCATTGGCCGGGCGCTGCATGTCTCCAAACACCGCGGCAGCGCCTGTTCCGACGAGATCCGCCCATTCACGGTGACAAGCGGTGGTCTGGTTTTGGAATAGGCCGACTGGCAGACGACGCTGGCTATTCTCGGCGGCATGATTTCAAATCTCGGTCGCGTCTTGAAACCAAGGCGTGACGCGTGGTGTGAGCCACACCCTCTCGAATGGCCGGACAAGGCTGGCCAGCCAATGTCCACCCCTCAGGATTTGCGATGCCCAACGTCGAAGTGCCCGACTCCAGTTTGCAAAAGCTTCAGCAGAATCTGGGCACGGTCATCCGGGGAAAGCCCGAGTGCCTGGAGGTGCTGACCATCGCCGTGCTGGCGGGAGGGTCGGTGCTGCTGGAGGACGTGCCGGGAGTGGGGAAGACGACACTGGCCAAGGCCCTGGCCCAGTCTCTCAGTCTGAGTTTCAACCGGATCCAGTTCACGCCGGACCTTCTGCCCGCCGATATTCTGGGCTCCTCAATCTATAATCCGCAGGATGGCTCGTTCGCATTTCGTCCCGGCCCGGTCTTCACCAACGTTCTTCTCGCTGACGAAATCAACCGCGCCTCGCCCCGCACACAGTCGGCCCTGCTGGAGGCGATGAGCGAGACTCAGGCCACGATTGAAGGGGTCCGGCACCCGCTGCCCGAGCCGTTTTTGGTGCTGGCGACGGAAAACCCCATCGAATTTCATGGCACCTACCCGCTCCCGGAGGCGCAGCTCGACCGCTTCCTGGTGCAGTTGAAGCTGGGCTATCCGGACGTGGACACCGAAGTGGGGATCTTGTTTGCGCAGCAGACCGAACACCCGTTGAATGGGGTCTCACCCGTGCTGGATGGCGATGCCGTCCGATCGCTGCAGGCCCGCGTGCGGCAGGTGGCGGTCGAAAAGAGCGTCGCCCGTTATCTGGTGGAAATTGTGCAGCGGACCCGCCAGGACGCGCGTCTCAAGCTGGGCGTCAGTCCGCGTGGCTCGCTCATGCTGTTTCGCGCCGCCCAGGCGGCGGCTTTCGCCCGCGGCCGCCAATACGTCCTGCCCGACGACATCCAATATCTGTCGCGGTTTGTGCTGCCCCATCGCGTGCTGCCGACCTCCCAGTCGCGCTACGGCGGGGAGACCAAAGCGGAGATCATCGCCGACATCGTGAAACAAATCCGCGTGCCGACTTGATCGTTGCTGCAAGGAATTTGCATGTGGTCTCCCGCCCATCTGGATGGCTGCGATTTGGTCATTCTACGTCAGGTCGCCGGCGTCTTCGGCTGGCGGTTCCAAGTCGTGGACAGCGGCTATTTGAGTCACGACGGTGAGGTTTTGACCTTCTGTTCCGAGAAAAGTCCTGCCCGTGAGTTCACCGAGACTGAGCAGGCACGGCTGCTCCCAGTCTCGCCCGAGAACCGAATTGCACAGTGCATTGGCTTCAGGCTGTTCATGATCGAGTGAACGCTAGAAAGCACTCAAGGTGAACCTTTTGGGAAGCGACAACAGCGACGGCTTTTGAAGCGGACCCGTCCGATTTGTAGGAATTCGTGTTCTTTTTATAAAACCGGCGCGGATTTCTGGGGAATTGGCGCAAGAATGAATTGACACGATAACCGATCCCGATAATATTACGTGTGTCGATGAGCATATGACCGTGAGCGGTCGTTGCCCGAAGTTGTGAAACCGGCTGGGTTTCACAATCCACGGGCGGAAGTGAAAAGCACTCTGCACCCCGAATCGCACAAGATCTGGCATTGCCAGCAGTGCAAGACACTGGTGCATCATCCACCTGGCGGAATGCCGGGTTCTCTCTGCCTTCTCCGGGCGAAATGCCTTGAGTGTATTGAGGGTTGGCGCAAGCTGGTGATGTCCGGGATTTTGCGACGCTTTCCAACAGCGTCCGTGACGGGTGGCAGGTGGCACACAAATCGGTGCTGACCCACCGGTTTGAATGACGCGGTGGCAGCCGGCGGTTTCTGGCTTTCGTGCGGAAGTTTTCATGGATCGCAGGCCGCGATCTGCAGAGGTTCTCGCACAGCCTATTTGTCAGCCTCGACTCCGCCGCGAAAGTGAACTCTCAGGAAATGTTCGTGAGCGGTTGGCTCGCAAACCGTGGCTCACAATATGGCCTCGGGCGAATGCCGAACGCCTTCCAGTGGGCAGGAAGTTGAGTTCCCAGGTCGCAGAGCAGCAGGTTTTTTGAAGGGTTGATGCATTTCAATCAGGTGCTCTTCTGCCAGGCGACTCGCATTCACCAGCACACGTTGTCACGGTGCTTGTGGACCAGCGCGCTGGAGCATTTCCCTGGGTGAGTTCACGGTGGTTTCATCCGTTTTCGAAGAAATTCCTCAGGCTCTTGCCGGCTTGAGATTCAATTCCGAGATCAGACTTTTTTGGTGTCGAATTTGCTGAACCAATCGTGGCAGCCGTGCCACCAGTTGCAGCAATTCTTCTTGCAGTCAAAGACTGCCGCGGCCCTGTCGATCGACCAGCGAATTCCCGACGGTCGATCTTGCAGCCGCAGAACTTCAGCGAATCTTTTGGAACCGAGTATGGCGCCCCGCGGATCAGGCTCTTCCCGCCCCAAATCGTCCCGTCGCAGCAGCGAACCTGACGTCCCCGATGTCGAAATGCAGCGGGCGGAGGAGTTCGTCGAAGAGCTGGACGATGTTCGGGAGCGAACCATTGATCCGGATCCGGTGGCCGATCTGCCGCCTCCTCGTCCGAAACGCACGCGTGCCCCTGCGGAGCGGCGAACAACGGCAGGCCGCCGGCCAAGCCGCGCGGCGGCCGCGGCAGCGGACATCCCGATCGAGCGCGATGCCGAACCGGTGGCTGACCGATCAACTCCCGAGCGGGCAGCACCGGCAGAAACGCGGGAGCGCGAGATCGAACGGCCGGCACCGCGTCCAATTGTTCACGACTCCGATTTGGATTTTGACAACGACCGGGATGAGCCTGCCCCCACACGGTCGAGTTCTCGTGAATCGAGCCGCGACCACGACCGTAGTCCACGGGACACTCAGCCGAGTGAGCCACAGGCTCGTGAAAGCCACGAGGACCGCGGCATCGAGACGCGAACCAGCGACAATGCCGATGAGGGTCAGCTTGAGTATGACTCCGGTGACGGCGATGCTCGTGATTTTGATGCGCGCGAATCGTCCGAGCCGGGAGAATCTGGTGGCGCAGGCACCAGCGGTGATCAGCCACAGCGGCGGCGGCGCCGCCGGCGGCGGAGAAACGGCCAGAACGATGGCCCGCCCCCCAGCGGCGGTGGCAGCAACGCCGGAGGCGGCGGCCAGCCACAGAATCAAAGGCACCGCAGAAATGGCCAGAACAACCAGAACGGCCCGAACCGGAATCGGTACAACGACCGCGGTCCGTCACGGGATCGCAGCAGCAGCAGCCGGGGTGACCGTGAAGACTACCGTGAGCGCGGACCAGACAACGCGCCGATCATCGGCACCACGCAGGGGGTTCTCGAACTCCATCCCAAGGGTTATGGATTTCTCCGTGACCCCAAAAACAACTACGCCGCCCTCAAGACGGACTCCTTCGTTCCCGGTTCCTTGATAGAGAAGTGCAAACTGCGGGAAGGCGTCCTCATCAAGGGCGAGGTCTGCGCTGGCACGCGGGGGCAGGGACCGAGGCTCAAGAACATCCTCGACATTGATGGTCTGGGAGTCGAAGACTATCAAAAGGTCAAGACCTTCGACGAACTGACCGCCATCAACCCCTTTGAGCAAATCAAGCTTGAAACCGGCCCCACACCGGTGACGATGCGGGTCATGGACCTGCTGACACCAATCGGCAAGGGACAGCGGGCACTGATCGTGGCTCCGCCGCGAACCGGCAAGACGATGCTCCTGCAGGAGATCGCCAACTCGGTCAGCGTGAATCACCCGGAAGTGCATCTGATCGTGTTGCTGATTGATGAACGCCCGGAAGAAGTCACGGAAATGAGCCGCAAGGTGCGGGGCGAAGTCATCGCGTCCTCCATGGATCGCGATGTCGAAAGCCACGTGCGGATCAGCCAGTTGATCTTTGAGCGTGGCAAACGTCTGGCCGAGCAGGGCAAAGACTGTTTCATCCTGTTGGACAGCATCACCCGCACCGCCCGTGCCTTCAACAAGTGGGGCGGCAACAGCGGACGGACGATGACCGGCGGCCTCGACGTGAAGGCGATGGACATCCCCAAGAAGATGTTCGGCACCGCTCGTCGCTTCGATGAAGGTGGCTCGCTGACAGTGGTCGGAACGGCCCTGGTGCAGACCGGCAGCACGATGGACGAGATCATCTTCCAGGAGTTCAAAGGCACCGGCAACATGGAACTGGTGCTCAACCGCCAGCTCGCCGACCGCCGCATCTGGCCGGCCATCGACATCAAGCAGTCGGGCACACGCCGCGAAGAGAAAATCCTGGCGGCCGAAACGCTGGATGGGATCACGCTGCTTCGCCGCAGCCTGGTGTCGCTGGATTCCGTGGAAGCGATGGAACAGCTCACCAAGACTTTGGCGCGGTTCCCGTCAAACAAGGAGTTTCTGGCACGCGTGAAGACAATGCTGTAGAAATGACTCAATGACCAAAGCCCCAATGACCAATGGTTATTGGGGCTTTGTCGTTTGTATTACACGACGGTGTTCAACAGTGGTTGGATCTGCTTTTCCAAGATCTGCACAGGCAGGCTGGGCTGAATCACCACCGAGATTCGCTTGCTAGGGAACTAAGGATCGCCGCAAAAATAACTGTCCGATTTCGGCACGCGTTAGGATCGCAGCAGCAATAACTGTGACATTTGTCTCCCTATCCAGCAGCGAACGCCATCAGGACAACGAATAAAGTTGTTGGTGAAATCGACAGGCCTGGCAAGACGCTGCCGAGATCGGAGGGTCATAAATTAACCACGAATTTTCACGAATCTTACGAATTTCACGAATCATCAACCGGCATGGCTTCGCGGGCGATGGAATCCTGCTCGTTGCCATTCGTGACATTCGTCTTATTCGTGAAAATTCGTGGTTCCCCCTTCTCGTTGCCTAAGGCCGGCCTTCGGCTAGCAACTTGAAGCGTGCTTTATTCTTTGTCCGGTCCTTAGCGTCCGGTTTTACGACTGCCGGAACCGGACGCTAACGCGTTCCGGCTCGTGGACTCGTTCACAGCGGCCAGCCATCTCGCAAGCAAAGTCTCCCTGTTATTGTTGCTGCGATCCTAACGTCACCCCGCTATTGTCCCGCGGATTTTGATCCATTCGGTGACCCGGCGATGGGTGTGCCTTCAGGGAGCGGGCGGGCGCTGACGACAAAGCCGGCGGCATGGGCCGCCGTTTGCAACTTGCGGAACAGGGCAAAACTGTCGGGATAGACCCAGAAGGTGAGCGACGCCCCTTCGGGCGCGCTGCGGAGTTCCGAGGCAAACTGCGACTGGGCCTGCAGTGCCTGCTCCAGCGTCTCTGCGTCGAGGTCCGGCTCGGGAACGATCCTCCAAACCGCGACCCCGAGGCGAAACGCGCCGGTCCCGTGCCGAATCTCTTCCCGGGGCGAGAGACTCTGCCGTTCCACCACATACTGCATGGTAAAACCCCGCACCGGACCCACCGCCCCTTCATGGCGGCGGAACCGAGCGAGCCACTCTTTCTGTCGGTCAATTTGCGACTTCAGGCGGCTCACCAGTTCATCCAACGGAATGTAGGCGACCTTGTTCCCCTGCAGGCGAAAGTGAATTTCGTGGCCTTCGACCTGCTGGCTGATCGGTGTGAGATGGTGCGCCACCTCTTCGACCTTGCCGCCGCTCTTCTGCGTGACCTCGAATTCCGCCAGAATTCCGGTCAGCTTGTCGTTGTCTCGGGCCAGCTTTTCACCGAGACCGGCGATCCGCAGCCGCCGCTGCCGCAGGGCATCCAGCCGGGCAATAAGCCGCTGCTTTTGCGACTCGGCCTGTTCCCGCGCCGTGTCCGCCGTGGTCGACATCGTTTGAGCACGCTGCTCGTGGCCATTGGCCTCTTCTTCGAGGGCGGCAATCTCCTGCTGCAGTTGCTGCAATTGGGCAGCGACTTCAGCGGGGGCCTCGTCGGGCTCAAGTTCCGGCGGCGGTGCCGGGGGAGCCACGGGTTCGACTTCCAAGGCGTCGGCTTCCGCCATCGAGATCGGCGGCAGTTTGACCGACGCGGGCGGAGGCGGCAGATAGACCTTGCTGATGCGGGTTCCCGCGACGACGACCAGAATGATCAGAATTCCGACCATGTTCGCCAGGACGTCGAGAAACGAGTCCGATCCAAACTCCTGTGTGTGGCGTAGGCGGGCCATGGTGCGGTCAGACGGACAGGAGGAGGGGCGTCGTGTTCGGAACGAAGGAGATGCTGGGGATGATCGTGGCTATTGCTGAGTTCACCGAATGGACAAAAGCTCATTCTTGGTTCGGTCAAATTTGAAATTCGAGATTCACTTTTGTCGGAGACCTCAAGGTATTGATACCCATCGTGTAAGGAACGGATCCGTTTACAGTCACCTGCGTGACTTCACCGGCTTGACCTTCTTGTTGGTGGGCTGGGCGGCTGCCTGCGGGGGAGACGGCTCGGGTTGGGCATCAATCGAGTATTCCATCGTGGACGACAGGCCCCATTCCTTGAGCGGCTGATTCAGCCGTTCGTAGTGCTGATTTCCGCCGGGATGGACAATGAATTTGACGCGGGGGATCCAGTGGAAGCGATCCGGGGCATCGCCCCAGCCGGCGACCACGTGCTCAATCCTGGCGGAGACTTTTTCGACGAGCTGGGCCCGTGTCTCGCCCTGAGCCACCGGCATCGCGGGCATTTTTGGGCCGAACGTGATCTTGTCCGCATACAGGTCAACGCGGACATCCTGTTCGAGTCCGATCGTCCGACCGGACTGGGACCCCCAGCGCAGCTCAGAACGGTCACCGGCTTTTCCCCGGCTGCTGCCGCCGCTGCCACCGTCCATGATGGAGCGGCGCGTGCCGCCGGTCCCTGGACCGGCTTTCCCGTCGTTGCGGTTCATGCCGGCAATTTTGCGGAACGTCTCATCCTGTTTGACGGCGGAGGTGGATGCCGGAGTGGTCCCTGGCAGCACGTCTTCGGGCTCGCTTCCCGGCGCATGTTCGGAACGCCACTCCTCCAGCTCTTCAGGCAAACTCTGGAGCTTCTGGCCATCAGGTCCCGTAGAGCCAGTTCGTCCAGGTGAGCCTTTGCCGGCGGCAGCCGATCCTTTCACGGCTGTGCCCGCCGATGGGCCACCAGTCCCCGAACTCCCTGCCCCAGCGCGATTCCCCGCCATCTTGCGAGGTTTTGCACCAATTGGCTCTTCTTCGAGCGTCGACCGCAAATCTCGTTTCTCGCTCAGGCTCGCATTGCGGGCCTCGACTCCTGGCGTACCACTGCGGGGGCCAGTCCCGCCCTGGCCTGAGCCACCGGGTTCGCCAGAATCCACACCGGTTGATCCGTCCGAGAATTCAGAACCATCACCGCCCTCACCTTGTCCTTCGGCATCACCCGAGCGGCGACCATTCCCCAAACTCGCGTACTGGGGCTTCGCCGCACTGCCCGATTTACCAGAGCCTGAACCTGTAATCTGACCGCGTTCCGGACGGAAGCTTTGCGGTTGTCCGGACAGACCCTCTGAAAGTCTGCTCGTGTCTCCCTCAGATCCGTCCGCGGGACTGCCGGCTGCCAAGCTTGAATCCTGGCCGTTACCCTGCAAAGCCAAAGGTCCCGTGCCTGCTCCTCCAGTACTCCCTCTGCCTTGGTTCCGCAGATCCGCCATGCCCCCGGGTTCAGAGCCTGGGATCATTCCCGGCGGAAGCTTGGTGCCAGGGGAGCCAAGCGCACGCCCACTGGGCCTCGCCACGCCACCAGGTTCCGCAGTCCCGAAACCGCCAGCGACGTTGCCTCGACCGGTGTTCGTCACGGGTCGCCGTGGGTGGCCCTGGCGAACGTTGAGGCCGTCGGCTGGAGAGCGGGCATTCGACGACATCGGCATGCGGCCGGCATTGGGATCGGGTTCGAAGCCGCCTCCCTGACCGCCGCCGCCTGCACCTTCGCTGCTGTTCGGCTGCCCAAATTGGTTGGCTTCATCCTGAAGCTGGCCAAGAAGTGAACGTCGCTCACCCTTGGACGCCAGCTCACCGCGGGATTCCAGCGTGATTCGCACGGCGCGCTGCACAATCGACTTGGCAACCGGATCCGCGGTAGGCACCTTCAGCGGGAAATTCTCCTCGATCAGTTCGTAGCCGAAGGGAGTCTTCAGATCGGTCAGCAGCAACCGAGCAGCGTAGTAACTGACGGTTCCGCTCGGCCGAACAAGCAGCAAAACGTACGGCTCGGCAACATGCTCTGGATCTTTGCGATGCTGCGCGGTCCAGTAGTCGAACAGCGCTTCCGCACCGGCCAGCAGGGGGTTGAAGCCCTCGGAGAATCCATCCAGGTCGTCGGCCGTGACAAGCTGCCCTTCGGGCAGAAACTGCAGCCCCCGGTCCGTGCATTCAATGTAGATGGGCTGTCGAACCGTCCCCGAAGTCCCATCGAATGGCACCAAGGCAAAACGGCTGGGCGCGTTGGCTTGCCGCTTCTTCAACTCGTCAAGCCGCCGGCGGCTCAGGCCGAGTTGTTGTTCGGCGTTGATTTGTCTGACCTGCAGTTCGTTCTCGGCTGTCTCCAGTTTGCCCACCTCGGCCTCGGCGGCGGCGATCTGCCGCATGATCTCGGCCAGCGACATTTCCGCGGCACGCACCTTTTGCTCGGCCGTCAACATCGCCTCCTGCTGCTTCTGGGCTGCCAGGGCCCGCCGATTGCGTTCTTCCTCCGACTGGGCAAGCAGTTCGTTCCAAGCCAGTCGGCGGCGCTCGCGTTCGGCTTCAAATTCAGCGGCATAATCGGCGACCGTCACCGCCGGTGGGAGAATTCGCGGCGGCGTTTCAGCCTCAATCGTCTGAACTTCTGCAGCCCTCTTTAAAGCCGCAGCCTGCCGCGCCCGCGTCTGTTCCTGCAGTTTGACTGCCATCGACAGCAACAACAGAATGAGCGCCCCCATTGTGCAAATGAGGGCGTCCAAAAACGAAAACAGCGAAATCGTCATCTCGCGTTTTGGCGGCCGACTCATGGTGTTTCAGTCTCCCGGCTCATGCGACGTGCTCCGGGTGGCAGGACGAGGAGTGCGCGGTGGTTTCACGGCATTCTGCGCAAGTTGCCAGATGCCTTGAGTTAAGATCGGATGATGTGAGAGAAATGCGCAGAGGGGAGACGGCTCAACGAACCGTCATTACCGCTATTATCGGCCTAAATCGCCAAAAGGTGAAGCGGAGTTTGGTTGGTGCGGATGTCGGCCTCGATCAATCGGGAACAATTCCTTGTTCCAGAAGCCAGCGCGTAATGATCGGCTGAATGGCCTTGGCCAGCGTTTCGTTGGCGAATCCACACCAATGGATGCCGGTGTGAACATCGAAGGGGCACTGCAGGGGCCGGCCGAAGCCGTCGGTGATGATGACGCCGGCCTGTCTGGCCACGAACGCACCGGCCACATCGTAGGGATGGCATTCCACGCCGCGGATGATCTCTGCCGCACCCTTTTCCAGAATCCGATAGAACAGTGGTCGCAGGTCGCAGCAAAACCGGTCGTGTCCAGCCATCAACTCGACCATCTGTCCACCGCTGCTGATGTATTGATCGTTGAACAAGAGTGCCTGACCGGGAACTTCCGGTCCGAGATTCTCGCGGGCAATCCGTTCGATCAGGTCCGCAGCCAGGGCCTGTGTTCCCGGAAAGAAACTGGAGACCTGACCAAAGCCGAACTTGAGATTGTCCGCCTGGCTGGGCCGCGGCACGAATTCGTGCGGGCTGTCGCCCCCCGGGCGGGTGCGGAGCCCCTGTGTCGATTGTGTTCGCGTGGCAGAGTAGGCATCACACCAGCCCTGCTTGGTTGTGGCCAGCTCCACAAGCACGGCGGCGAATGCATCGCCAAGGTTGGTCTGGTCTCCGTGATCTTGAGCGACGGCGGCGATGAACCATGCCGACCGTTTGTCGTACATGAGTCCGCGTGTTCCATCGATCGGGTCGACGATCACGCGGAAACGGGCCGCTTGTTCACGGGCTCCGAAGACCTGCCGACCGTCATCGCCCATCCCCTCGGCAATTAAGACCAACGGTTTGCATTCGTCCGGCCACTCACGAATGGCAGACTCAATCAGTGGCTCAACATGGCGGTCAATCTGAAAGATTGTGTCGCCGCCTTCGAACCCCACTGGTGCCGCCAGGTCATCCGGCGACTTGGACACATACTGGTGCAGATGACCTTGGATCACGAAGCCCAGTTTCAACAACCGCTGCGCCCACTCCTGCTCTTCAATGGCGGACATTTGTCGCATCGCGAGTTTTCAACGAGAGAAATGGATTTAGACCAGGTCCCAAGGGGTCCCAAGGTCATCCCGCCAACCGCCAGCGAGTGGGTGTCGGTTGGCGGGAGATCCATCTAACCAGACCGGCCATGAATTCACTCGCTTGCGGTATCGGCGGGCCGTCATCCTGAACTATTTCTTCTCCGGCTCCAGCACCGCCTTGAGGTCGACCACGGAGGCGCTGCGGTTCGTGACTTTTCCTTCAGGGTTCACGATGAACATCGTGGGCAGGGAGATCACGCCGAAAGAGCGGGCCAAGTCGCCTTCCAAACCACCATCAGCGTAGATCTGTGGCCAGGTCACCTGATACTGCTTCAGGTAGGGCAGTGCTGCCGCCTTTTCGCTGTCGACATTCACTCCGACAATCTCGAAGCCACGGCTGTGATACTTCTCGTAGAGGGCTTTGATCTGTGGCAGGTCTTCCGTGCAGGGTTTGCACCAGGTCGACCAGAACAGGACCAGGACCGTGCGGCCCTTGAACTGCTTGACATCGATCGGTGCTTTGCCCAAGAGGTCGGGGCCGGTCAGTTCCAGTGCCTTGCCGGCCAACTCGATCCGGCGCATGGCACCCACAGCCTTCGTATTGGCGGCAGATTCAGGAAAATCCTTGGTGATCCGCGTGTACCATTTTTTGGCCTCGTCCAGTTTGCCAGCGAACTCCTGGGCGATCGCCAATTGCAGGCAGGCATCCGCCGCATCTTCCGCCTTGGGCGAATCGTTGACGAATGTTTCCAGTTGCTTCAGCCAGCGTTCCTGGATCTTGGTGCGTTCTTCATTCGAGGCCGATTGAATCTCGATGCTGTATTCGGCCAGCATGCGACGGTAGACCACGTACGCCGCGACGGTCGATTTCGGCGAACTTTTGACAACTTCGGCTTCAAGCGCCTTCAGGCGGGCGACACCGTCAGGAAACGTTTCCGTCTGCACGCCGGCGGCCACACCATCGGCCTCCTGTCTGAGCCACTGTTCCTTGAGTTCATCGGTGGTGGCCAGCTTCCGCAGTTTCGCCAGAAGATCTGAACGACGCAGGTTGTGACGCACATGTTCCGCTTTCGACGCATCGGGTGCGGGAGCGGCCTTGTCGATCTTTCCGAGTTCATCAACCAGCGCCTTGGCCTCTTCGCTGATCCCCGTGGCTGCCACCGTGGCGGGCATTCCCGAATTGGCGTTCTCCGGGGAAACCAAGAGACCAAAAGCGATTTCGATCTCTTCCCCTTCCAGCGGGATCGGAAGCGACGTCAGCTTCCAAACTTCGCCAATGCGGACCATCTCACCAATCTGAATCAATCCCGGCTTGCCCGTGGCTCCGGGATCGACAATCGCCATGGCGTTTTCATAAACGGTGATGTCCTGCGGCGTTTTGAGCTGGTCGGCCGGGATCACGCCGGGCGCGGCACCGTCAAACCGCAGAAACACTGTCTTCGGCCCGACCAGCTTGGAATTCTTCGTTGCCGCCTTCAGCTTGCCCGCCGGGTCGCTGACGGCCGCCAGGATTTTCGTTTCCAGCGAGCCCGACACACCCAGCGTTTTCAGGTCTTCGGCACTCATCAGGAGCGGGGCAATCAGCGATGCATCCTGAACCATCAACGCCTTGACGGCCAGGCGACTGACCTCTTCGGCGGAGATCCGTTTCCAAGTTTCGATTTTGCCATCTTCATTGGTGTCGACACCCCAGCGCGCCCCGCCGATGTTGAGCCACCGAGATTGGTCGACCTTGTTGTTGTTGTTGCTGTCGATGTCGCGGTAGACCTCGATGCCGTTGCGGAAGTAACTCCACTGGTCGACAACGTTGTCACCGTTGGTGTCCATGAAGCGGCGCAGGGTCTGCCCGGACGGCCCTGTCACCACCCAGCCCGACTGTTTGCCTTCACGGGCGACAGCCACCTTGCAGGCGGCCTGGGCCGCCGCGTCGGGGATGTCGTACTCGACATCGGCATGAATCGGCTTGTAGGCCATGGTCGTTTTGACAGGCGGCGTCTCTGCCGCCCGAGCCACCGTGGCACAGACAACCGTGCCAACCATCATTTTGAACAGGATGGTGCATCCCGTGCGCATGGACATGCCAGACTCCATTCTTCCATCGAAAACATTCCCGGCGCTGCCTCGGTGGCCGCCCCCTGAGGGAATGGGAATTCTAAATCCCGCAGGCAGATTGTGGAACACCGACGCGAACGAGACGCGCTGCCGGCGGCGATAAACCGTTCAACGGCGGTTCCACAGATCGTGGATGACGTTGATTTCGCCCGGTCCGGCAGGTCCCTTGCGGCGGATGGCCACGGCTCGAATTCCCGCTCGGCGCGCTCCCATGATGTCATTTTCGTCGTCATCGCCAATTATCAACAGCTCGGACCGGTCGCAACCCAGCGTTTCCAGCATGGCCCCAAAGAATCGGAGGCTCGGCTTGCGGAAGCCGACCCGCGAAGAAATCACGCAATGTTCGAATCGCCGCAGCGGTTCCAGGCTGTGGCTCAGCCCCTCCAGCCGGCCGTCGAAATTCGAGGCCATCGCCAGCCGGTAACCCTTGGCCGCCAGTTGTTCCAATCCATCCGCCACATCTTCAAAACATTTCCAAGATGTGGGTGCGGCGAAGTGGGCATACAATTCGCGGAAGGCCGGCTCAACATCGGACACATCGTTCAGGACGACTCCGACAATCTTGCGCCAGCGCTGTACCTCGTTCTCTTCGCTCGTCACGAGTTCCGCATCGTCTCCCACACCTTCCAGATCATTCCGCTCTGACTGCCGGAAGGCGAGGGCGAACCGCTCCTTGATCTGGGCGGAACTGAGTTTTGAGCCCGCCCGCTGGGCGGCTTCCCAGTAGACCTGAGCCACGGGCGGATCGGGATAAACAAGCGTGCCGACGGCGTCGAAGGCCAGCCAGCGCGGCGGCGGATCAAGGCCGTCCAGCATTTCCGAAATTCCAGTCAACGAGGTTTGCGCCGTTCCTGATCAGCAGGCCGATCCGAATCGACAGGGACTCTGGCAGGCGCGTGATGACGGCTCACAGAGGATTGTCAATGAACCGTGGAACTCCACCGATCGTAACCAGGTTGGCGACGCGATTGCGAATCGTCAGGTCCCCAGCAGCTCTCGCAGCTTGGCCCCGATGTCGGGCGAGCGCATCAGCGTTTCGCCGACCAGCATCGCTGGAATGCCCGCCGCCTGCAGCCGCTCTGCGTCGGCGCGGGTATGAATGCCGCTCTCGCTGACAAGAATGCAATTTTGCGGGACACGCGACCGCATCTCCAGCGAATGCCCCAGGTCGGTGACGAAGGTTTTGAGATTGCGGTTGTTCACCCCCAACAGACGTGGCTCAAGTTTGAGGACCCGGTCGAGATTCTCGGGATCGTGAATTTCGATCAACGACTCCATCCCAAGTTCAGACGCGTAGAAATACAGGTCGCGCATCGCGCAATCCGTCAGGCATTCGGCGATCAGCAGGATGCAGTCGGCCCCCGCGGCGCGGGCTTCGAGAACCTGGTAACGGTCGAGCATGAAATCCTTGCGCAGGATTGGCAGCGAGACCGCCGCCCGGATGGCGCGCAGATAGTCCAGATGGCCCTGGAAGAAATGCACATCCGTGAGCACACTGATGCAGGCCGCACCGTTGTCGGCGTAGGCCCGGGCGATCTCCACCGGATCGAAGTCTTTGCGAATCAACCCGGCCGAAGGGGAAGCGCGTTTCACTTCGGCAATCACGCGCATCAGCGGAGCGGGCTGCAGCGCAGCGGCAAAATCGCGGACCGCAGGGGCGTGCTGAAGCTCTTCCAGAAGCCGTTCCACTGGGCGTTCACGCCGGGCCAGTTCGATTTCCTGCCGCTTGTGCGCAACGATTTTCTCCAGCACGTCCGCCATTGTTCAATTCCGAATTTCCACGCCTGAATTTGATGGTCTTGCCGACGGTAGCAGAGAGGCTGGTCCTGCTGCAAATGCCTGGTTGCCACCATGGGCAGCCCAGAGTGTCCCGAGCCATCAGGGACTTCCCCGTATCCTGCCGTGCATAGGCGGAACGGCGGAGGAACTTGGGTAAGGTGAAAAACCGCAACAGTGCGAAAATTGAACACCAGAACCCGCTCACCTCAGCTTCAAGGAATATCGTCTTTGTGGCGGACCGAACTGCCCTCACCATACTCATCTTGTCCGACCGTTCCCCCGGTGCTTCATGGTTTCCACGCTGTTCAACCCCGTCAAGACCTTGATTCCGAATTCGGCCAGTCTGCAATGCGCTGGCCGCATCGTCTTTGTTGACGATGATCTGGACATCCTCAAGGCCATGGAACGGATGCTGCGATCGCGGCAGGTGCCTTGGAATGTGAAGTACTTCAGCAGCAGTGTTGAGGCCTGGGGGTTTGTTCAGCGGAATTGCGTGGACCTCGTGATCAGCGATGTCTCCATGCCACACATGAACGGACTCGAACTCCTCCGCCGGCTGCGCGACAATCCGACGACCCGAAATGTCGCGGTTTTGATCATGACTGGACTTGAGGACGACGCGCTGGAACGGCAGGTGCTGGAGTTTGGGGCGACCGACCTCCTTTGCAAACCGGTTCGTACCGATCTGTTGATTGCGCGGATCTCCAGCTCTCTGAAACTTAAGCAGGCTCACGATCAGCTTCGCCAACAGAATGAACGCCTAGAACGGATGGTCACCGAGCGCACGCGCCAGTTGGAGGATTCGCGGACGGAGATCGTTTTGCGGCTGGCAAAGGCGGCCGAACTCCAGGACGAAGAAACCGGACATCATGTGCTGCGGGTTGCCTGTTACAGCCGGATCATCGCCCGTGCCCTTTGCCTGCCGGTCGATTTTCAAGAATCGCTGTTTCTGGCTGCTCCGCTCCATGACTTGGGAAAACTAGGCATCCCGGCGGCGATCTTGAAGAAACCCGGCAGCCTCACGGATGAAGAACGCTCGATTGTGCAGGGCCACTGCAAAATTGGCGAGCGTCTCTTGTCGGAACAATGTCCGTTGTTTGAACATTGGCTGGGACGCAATGTGACCGCTGCCCGCGTGAAATCTGAACCGGATGTCTTGCTCCGCACGGCCCGCGAGATCGCCGCCACACACCACGAATGGTGGAACGGGCGTGGATATCCCCGCGGTCTGGCTGGCGAAGCGATCCCGCTCACTGGGCGCATCGTGGCCGTCGCCGATGTGTTCGATGCCCTGACATCCCCCCGCCCCTACAAGCCTGCATTTTCCCTTGACCGTTCTGTCGCGATTATCCGTGAAGGCGACGGCACTCAATTTGACCCGCAGGTGGTGCGGGCATTCCTCGATTCGATGGACGAAATTGAAGAGGTCTACCTTCAATTGCGCATGCCGGATTCAAACTCAAAACCAGAGATGGCGGCGACCTGATCGCCCTACGGTTACGGTCGCTTGAGGCGAAAACGACGGCAGCCCGGCGAGCGGAACCATTTCCTGGTTCCGGTGCCGGGCTGGGTTGAACTCTCGGGGGCCGTCCTTGCGGACGGCCCCCTGGACTCGGGATTCTCTGACTGTGACAAACCGGCATCACTCAGTTTGTCGGATGCTCTCTCAACTTCATCCGGTCAGAGGTCCCGTGCTTGTGGACCTGAAAGTGGGTGGCGAGAAACCAGAGGTCTCGATCGCGTTGTGGGGTTGAACTGAAGTCGTAGTCTGCTGATGCGAGGGCCACTGCCGAGAGAGAAGGCCGAACCGCGACGAAACTGCTCGAACGCGGTTCGGATTGGCCCGTTGTCGTTACGGCACCTGCAGGACAGGTCCATTGGCTGCTGGGTCTGGAGTTTTGGCCGTTGAACTCACGGCACTGCCAGGGCCGATCAGCACGGGTGGGCCGGAATGGATCGCACCTTGCCGCACGCCGCCACCACTGAGCTGGCCGCTCACTGCGGTTTCACCCGAAGCACCAGCGCATGTGATGTCGTAGTCGTTGTCGCAGTCGTCAGTGGTGTCGATGAAGGCCGAACCGGGCGTCCAGGCCTTGGTGCCCCACCCTGAGCCACACCAACTGCTGCCGCCTCCGCCCCAGCCACCCCACCCGCCCCATCCAGAGCCTTTGCGGGCATGAAAGCCCGAGTAGAAGAAGCTTTGATTCACGCTTCCGATGGCGTTGGAGATGTCGTTGAGTTCGGAGTTCACGGAGGTGGCGACTTCGTTCAGCCCGACAACCAGGCCGAGGACGAGGATTGTCATCACGAGAACCAGTTCGGCGGAGACGATCGCCCCACCATCATCGAGCCACAGATTGACAAACATGGTGATGCTCCTTGAGAGAGAAGTTTGCTGTACGGGAGAGAGAGACCGGCAGGCGGCATTCGCCCTGCGACCGTCACGATTGCCACGTTGTGAGCAACCCATCCGCATCGCATTGCCGAATCAATCCGTATCAGCGTCAGTCGCGTCATGATCCAAATGAAATGCACAGGTCATGCCATTGGCGCGATCAGAACGGCCCGCACAACCCGCAGATCCCGTCATCCGGTCGTAAAGAATTCCCTGTTCAACACTTGCGAAGAGAGCACCCAGGTGCGATTGCAACGGTGATGACGGTTCCATCAATGGAAACGATTCGTCCGCGAAACGCGATGATTCGTGTTGTGTTTCATTTGCCGAACAAAAGAGCTGTGACGGCGATCCTGTGAGCGAAAGTGCCGGGGCACTGCGGGCCGCGACGACGCACTTCGGGCGCGGCGAGTGGCAGGATCGTGGCGGAAGCCTGAATGACGGGCCGCTGAGGCTCACTCGTGCACTGCTCAGGGTCGGAGAAAGAATAACTGTCGCATTTTTGGAGCGACTTACTCTCGCGGTCCCAAGCCTGTGGCTTTTGCTCCCCGCCGAGTTGAGGGCCTGTCGGTTGAATCGGCAGATGCCATCGCCGGACCGCCGTGCCTCTCGCAGAGCGAAAGGCGACACAAAGTAGTCGAGTCACTCCGTGACTCGCATCGTGGCTTCCTCGACGACTTGCAATTCAGAGACAGCGGCAGGGCACAAGCTCTCCGATGAGCCTTAAAGTCGCCCAGTCACTCCGGCCGGGTTCGAGTCACGGAGTGACTCGGCAACTTTGCGATGTTCGAGAGAGGACGACGTTCAGCTTGCGGGCAACGCGGCGGATAGGGGTAGGGAGGGCCGATTGGTTTCGGCTCCCCCCTCCCTCCGAACCGGACTGGCGGATTTCCCGCATCCGGCTCTCCAGTTGATGGTCTTACCTGGGACAGGGTTGAAGTGCGAGTTTGTGG
>JAKFUF010000039.1 GCA_021732845.1 Planctomycetaceae bacterium
TGAGGCCGGGCTCACTTTACCTTTGCCAACGAGACCGGCGGCGGCATCGAGCCGCGTGCGTTCGGCATCGGGGTAATCGTCGCGGATGGCCATGCTGTCGGTGCCATCGAACAGCAGCCAGAGCCACGGCTTGGGCTCGTTGGTCAGCTTGACGACGAGGTTCGGTTCGGCCAGGAACAGGAAGACAAGCGTCAGCACGACTCCCCGCGCGCCGGCCAGCACCAGCCGCCACGAGAGCCGCCCGCGTTTCTGGCGGACGGTATAGAACAGCCCGGCAATCCCACACAGCAGAACGATGGCAAACACCATCAGGACCGGGAACTGCTTGGCCCACAGCGCGGCGAAAGTGAGTTGAATTCGGTCAATTGCCTTGACGTCTTCGACGCCCAGCAGCCAGCCCAGCCATTGCGTGAATGTCATGCTGGCACCCCGTGGCGTCGATTGTGCAACCGGGAGTCGGACCGGTCGGCTGAAGCCGACGCTGCGGGTGCGACGTGGTGTCGGCTTAAGCCGACGCGTCGAATTGCCAGTCGGGAGTCGGACCGGTCGGCTGAAGCCGACGCTGCGGGTGCGACGTAGTGTCGGCTTGAGCCGACGCGTCGAATGACCAGTGGGGAGTCGAACCGGTCGGCTGAAGCCGACGCTACGGGTGCGACGTAGTGTCGGCTTAAGCCGACGCGTCGAATGACCAGTGGGGAGTCGGACCGGTCGGCTGAAGCCGACGCTACGGGTGCGACGTAGTGTCGGCTTGAGCCGACGCGTCGAATGACCAGTCGGGAGTCGGACTGGAGGTCGGCTGAAGCCGACGCTACGAGTGCGACGTAGTGTCGGCTTGAGCCGACGCGTCGAATGACCAGTCGGGAGTCGGACCCGAGGTCGGCTGAAGCCGACGCTACGAGTGCGACGTAGTGTCGGCTTGAGCCGACGCGTCGAATGACCAGTCGGGAGTCGGACTGGAGGTCGGCTGAAGCCGACGCTACGAGTGCGACGTAGGGTCGGCTTGAGCCGACGCGCCGAATTGCCAGTCGGGAGTCGGACCGGTCGGCTGAAGCCGACGCTACGAGTGCGACGTAGTGTCGGCTTGAGCCGACGCGTCGAATGACCAGTCGGGAGTCGAACCGGTCGGCTGAAGCCGACGCTACGAATGCGGAACTCATGCTGGCACCTCGCGCGAATGCGTGGGCCAGGCCAGGACCGCCATTTCAGCCAGAAGACACAGCAACACGGCCACCATCAGCCAAGTCCAAAAATTCATTCCCCCGACTTCCGTCCCTTCCAGACTGAGTGATTGCCCCGGCGACAGCCAGCGATACTTCAGGTCCCCCGCGCGTTCCGACAGTTCGCTCGCGTCGAGTGTTGCCAGTTCCGATTCAGAAGCCAGCCCGTTCACCGCAACTGGCAGTTCCCACAGCTTTTCGCCCGCCGAGACCTCGGTGTCCAGCTGCGGACCGGCCACGCTTTTCGTTTTGGCGGGAACGGAGGCGGTGATCTGGTAGATCCCTCGTTGGAGCAGGTCGCGCAGCGTCAGTCCATATTGATCCGGCCCGAGGGCATCCACGGTCAACGTCTCCCGCGTTCCGTTCGGCCGTTCGAGTTCGAACGTTGCCCGCCGGTCGGCGGCGGGCACTGGCAGCAGCCGCTCTCCCTGGGTCAACAGGGTGCGTTCGACGAGGGTGCGGCTCAACCGCGTCCGCAACAACTGGTCGAAGACCAGCACGGCATTGGTCTTGATGAGGTTGTTCCAGTTCGATTGAAACCCACTGGAGACAAACAGAACCGAACCCCGGCCCAGACGCCGCTCGACCAGATAGGGCACCTGGTTGCCAAATGCGGCCAGCACCAGTGGCCGCTCGCGGTTTGCCAGTTGCTCGGGGGCAATCTGCGAATCCGCACCATCTTCCGTGACCTCCCAACGCAGCCACCGATTCGAATCGGATTCGGACTCCGCTGAGCCGTCTTTCGCTTTGGCACCCTCGGCTTTGCGTGCTCGCTCTTCCATGATTCGCGTGGTGGCGGCTCGAACGACCTGCTGGACGGCGGCATCACTCGTCTCTGGCACCACCGTCTTGAAAAACAGGGGCAGACGGTACAGATCTTCAAGTTCTTCCTTGGAGGTTTCCTCAAGATAGAAATCGGCACTGGTCATCGTGGCCGGATTCAGAAAGAACGGCTCCAGCGTGCCGCTGGTCTCTTCCGGGGTTTTGCCGATGGGCTGGGGTTTCAAGGGAAAGGGGAGGAGGCCGGCACCATCGAGCCACGCCTCGTCGGACCAGGCTTTGGGGTCGAACCCAGCCCCGGCCGCCAGCACCACCTGCCCGCCCTGCAACGCATACTCCTTGAGCAGCGGAAGTACGGCACCGGGCTTCTCCAGCCCTGCCAGCACCACCATCCGCGCATCCTGCAGAACATCCTGCGTCAGGTCATCCAGGGCAAGATGCTGGATCTGCACCAACTGCCGGTTCGTGTCGCCACGGGACAGGACGGGAGCCAACAGCCGCCGCAACGGCAACGTTTCACCCAGTTTGTTTTGCTGCGCCGACTCTTGCGGGCCGAACTGATCCACAAAGACCACCGGCAGCGCGGCAACCACGGGAATCGACAGAAACCGCTGGTCATCCTGTGCCAAATGGTCGGGCGACAGGGTGAGCGTGGCTGGCACGAAGCCAGTTTGACCGGGGGCAATCGGCAGGTCGAACTCGTGCGTGAACTGCACTTCGCGTGACTGGCCAGGTTCCAGATCAACCGACCGTGTCGAGACCGGCATGCCATCAATCGCCAGCGTCACCTGCACGTTCTTCCGTGGCTCAGCTCCATCGTACCGGATCGTTCCCACCAGGATCGCGGGCGTCTCGATGTCAGCCACGCCATCCTGCAGCTTGAACTCGGAAACCCAGGCGTTCTCCGGACGGTCGGCGGTCACCGCCACGATCTGCAACTCGGGCAGCGCGTCGCCACGGCCCGACAACACATCCTTCGGCCAGTTGTTCCGCTGCTGGTCGCCCACCAGCAAGACCCGCTTGGCGGGCAGTTCGGGAACCGTGGCACATGCCGCCACGGCCAGATCGACAGCCAGCGCCGCGGTGCCCGTGCGGTCGACCACCTCGATCCGCTGCAGGGCGTCGCGGGCATCCTGCACGGTGCGGTATGCATCGTGACTGTACGCGTTCGCCGAGCCACACAGCGGCAGCACCGTGAACCGGCTCCCCTGCGGCAAGCGCTCAATCAATTCGCCCACCCGGCCCTTGGCGTCGTCCAGCAGCGTCGTGTTGAAGGCCCGGTAGCCCATGCTCAGGCTGTTGTCGACGATGAACACCGCATGAACCGGCTGACCGGAACTGACATCAGTGGCCGTGCTGGACAATTGCGGCCGGGCCAATGCCAGCCCGAAGAGGATGAGGCAGGCAGTCCGCAGCAGCAACAGCAAAACGTCCCGCAACTCCAGCACCCGCTTGCTGCGCTTCATCGCCTCCAGCAAAAACTCCATCGCCGCCCACTCGACCTGACGATACCGCCGCCGGTTGAGCAGGTGGATGACAATCGGGCCAGCGGCCGCGATGAGTCCAGCGAGAGCGAGGGAAGGAGCGAGGAAGGGCAAGTGAGGCGGGCTTTACTAGGAATGAAACGGCGGGTTAGGAATGACTCAATGACCAATGAAATAATGACCAATGCTTCGCGACAATACGATCAAAATGGGGAAGGTTTGTGAGCGGCAACGGATGACGGAAACATGATGACTCTCACCTCACGCGACCCCAAACGCATTGGTCATTGTTTCATTGAGTCATTCGCACAGAGTCATTTCTTCTGAATCCTCCCCTCCTGCAGGATCGGCAAATACCGGTTTGGCATCGACAGCACGAAGCAGGCGACGGAGGTGGCGTAGAGTTCGCCCTGTTTGCCGGACGTATGTTTTCCGTCCTGCCAATGGCCGTCGCGGAGGGGGTTGGCAGGATCACTGAACTGAGTTTCCACCAGGCCTTCACGCAGGAGCGGATACATCTCCTCCCAAGGCTTTCCGCCGACCTGATACAACGCCTGGCCGACATAGTACAGCGTATAGGCATCGATGGGCAGGTTGCCGGAACGCGGGTTCGGCTTCCGGCCACGAATCTCCTTCTCGATGACTTCCAGGCTGCGGGGAATCCGCCAATCGTCGTACTCGCCAAACTCCTGCAGGCAGACCACTCCACAGGCGGCCATCGCCACGGTGGGACCCGAACCACCCTTGCCGTAAGTGAACTGCCCTGGCTGGGCGCGGACCGCGGGATCGTCGGGGTTTTGGGAATTTCCCTTGGAATGATAGTGTTCGCGGACATCGCGGATCGCCAGTTGAATCACTTCCGGCGGCACTTCCAGTCCGCTGTCCACGGCACTCCGCAGCGCCTTGGCCTGCATCACCGCGAGGCTCAAATCGTGTCCCGCCGGACCACGGTTCGCCTGGTAGCCCCACCCGCCATCGGCACACTGCGTGTAGGTGATCAGCTTGAGCGCGCGGTCGAGGACGGGGCTGATCCGCGGGTCGTCGGTCATTCCGTGGGCCTGACCGAGGACAAACGCCGACAGGCCATGGTTGTACATGTCCCGCTGGGCCACCGAGATGTTCAACAAGCCCGACGGTTTGGCGTTCTTCAGCATGTAGTCGAGGGCTTTTTGAACGGTGGCCCCATACTTGCCGCGGCCGGGCGTGTGCCCGGCGGAGAGGAACGCCAGCGCCCCCACGCCCACCAGCCCCAGATCGTTCGAATCCCAGTTGCCTTCCGGACCCTGGTTGCGGGCGAGCCACTCCAAGCCACGGGCGACCGCCGCTTCGGACTGGGGGGTGATCTCCCAGTCGCCCTCCGCCCGCAGTTCAGCCACGGTGCCGATCTGCAGCCCCACGATGACGAGGGCCACAACAGCGGCGCGAAGAGAGTTGTTGAAGAACACGATGGACGACATCGAAGATCCTGAGTGCCGGCAGATTCAGTCACAGCGCGTCGTCTGAAAACGCGCTGGACAGAATTGCATCATAGGCAACTCCGGTTACACGTCGACAGCCAGTGGTCCCCCGCAGCACCCTCACGCCTTCCCGAGCGATTTCAAAAACTGATCGCGTTCCCCCTCAAAGTCGAGGTCCAGGTAGGTGCGGAACGCCTTGGTCTTCGGCTTGGCCGCGGCCCCCAGCGCCGGCTTTGCAGTCAGGGCCGCTTCTTTCTTGGTCAG
This sequence comes from Planctomycetaceae bacterium, assembly GCA_021732845.1. Lineage (GTDB taxonomy): Bacteria > Planctomycetota > Planctomycetia > Planctomycetales > Planctomycetaceae > JAKFUF01. The sequence continues at coordinate 5,203 of JAKFUF010000039.1, forward strand.
CATGGCTTTGGCTTTGGCAACATTGGCGTTCTGCTTCACGATCTGGCCGGTGGCTGCCTGATACTGGTCGACCACCGCCTGCCGCCGCTGCAGCACGCCATTGGCCTGCTGCACCACGCCAGCCCGGCGAAAGTTGAGATTCGTGCCGCTCTGGAGCAGGTCGTTTTTGCGGGCGGTTATGTTGGTCAGTTCGAAATGGGCCGCCGTGCCCATCCGCGGGTTCTGCCGCTGCAGGTAAGATTCTTGGCGCAGGGCCGTCTGATACTCCTGCTGGGCACGCACCAATTCCGTGTCGATCGCCTGGACCTGCGAAGAGAGGACCTGAAGTTCTGTATCGAGTTCGGCGGTCTTCTGATCGAGCCACTTCTTCCATTCCTCCGCCGACTGCTTGAGTTCCTCTTCTTTCTGCTCGGCCTTCGCCTTGGTCTTTTCGACACGTTCGACCACCCGCTCTTTGGCACCGGCACCCGCGTCCACCTTCTGCGTGGCGTTCTGGTCGGACTCCGAGATCCGGGCAATCAACTCCTCCCGGCTGGCAAGCATGACTTTCTGCAGGTCAGGCCCGAGGGCCTTCTCCACAGCCGCCTGCCGCGCCGGCAATTCATTCCGCGTCGTTCCCTTCTCCTGGCTCAGGTCGAGCGCGGCGAACACCGCGCCCAGCCAGCGGGCGTACTCCTCGCGCGTTTCGGTGCTGAGCCCGGTGATCGACGGACGAAGTGCCAGGTAATCGGCAAAGGCTGCCAGACCCTCAAAGGCAGGTTTCATCTCCTTGCGGATGATCTGGCACCACAGCACCGCTTTCCACGACTTCAAATCCCGCTGCGTTTCGGTCCCGGACAGCGAGGCAAAGAGCTTTTCCGCTTCCTGCATCTGCGATTGCCGCACGAGGATGAGCCCGAACGCGTAATCCACGCGCGGATCCTTCGGCAGCAGCTTCTGTAGCTTGGCATGCTCCTCGCGGGCCGCCTTCAAATGGGCCGTTCCAAACTGATACCCCTCGGCGAACATCTGCTCCGACACCTTCACCGTGGCTTCCGGTGCCTGGGCATCCGCAATGCTGCTGAAACTTGCCCCCGCGAGACTGACTGAGACCAATATCCATGGCAGGGATAGAACACGCATCTCGTCTCTCCATTCAACAGGGCAAGGCGGGGGCAAGAATAGTCGGCTAAAAGAATTTCAAATTACAGATTTCAAATTTCACAGTCTGTGGAGCCGCGTGGAACTACCGGCAAAGTCTCAGCCGTGCGCAGGGTAACCCGTCCCCAGCCAAGCGACGATTGCCAAAACACTTCGTACTGTGAAATCTGAAATTTGTAATTTGTAATTAAAACGATTTAGGATCGCGGTAACAATAACATGGTGAAGTTTCTTGGGATGGACGCCGATTGAGGGCAGATTCATCAGCCGGCACGCGTTAGCGTCCGGTTCGTGGCGTTGGCGTCTTCCGATCATCCTCCAACCGGGGCTAAGGCCCTCCGGCTCATTGGCTGTGCGGCTCGTCAAAAATCGACAGTTATTCTTGCCGCGGTCCTTAATGTCGAGTCGGCTTTGAGTTTCGACGTTCGGATCTCAACGGTTGAACAAAAACTCCTTCGTGTTCAGCAGTGTCCAGAGCAAATCTTCAAAGGCCTGCTGGCGGCTTTCCGGGGGTTGCTGCTGAACGTAGGCCGTGGTGCGGGCGGTTTCGGACGAGGTGGGCGGGCGGCTGAGCGTGGCCAGGTAGAGTTCTTCAATGATCTCGAGGTCGGTCTTTTTCGCCTGCACGAGTTGAGCCACGCGGCCCTTGCCGTCGGCCAGTTTGTTTTCGACTTCGTCCGAATTGGAAATCAGCAGCACCTGGCCGAGCGTGGCGGCGGTCGAGCGTTCGCATTCGCAGCCGGTGACCCGCCGGGGCCGGTCGAATGTGTCGAGGAAATAACTGCCAAACCCTTCGTGCGGCAGGTCGATGGCGCGGGCGTCGGAGGCCATGTTGCTGAAGTGCGTCGGGCTTCCGGTCGCCTGATCGAGGGCATCATGAATCACTTCGGCCATCATCCGCCGTGCCAGAAAACGGGCGTAATTTTGGTGATCGGACTGGTTATGGACCGTCGGTTCGCTGGAAAGCTGATACGTCGAGGACAGCACGATCTCACGGATCGTGGCCCGCGTGTCGAACTTGTTCCTGATGAAGTTTTGGGCCAGATAGTCCAGCAGCTCCGGATTGCTGGGCGGGTTGGTCTCCCGCATGTCGTCGATCTGGTCGACCAGGCCGCGGCCCAGGAAGTGTCCCCAGAGGCGGTTGACCAGAATTTTGGCGAAGAACGGATTGTCGGGCCGCGCCATCCAGTCGACCAGGGCATGCCGCGGGTCCTGGTCCGGCGCGAACTCGCCCACCGGGCCATCCGGGAACTTGGGCTCGGGAACCTTGTCCGTCAGCGGATTGCGTTCGCCCGTGGTGACCAGGCCGGCATTGAAGTACGGCGGTGGCTCACCAAAACTCTTGCGGCCAAGCCGGGTGAAGAACCCCGCCAGGCCGTAATAATCGTGCTGGCCCCAGCGTTCGTAGGGGTGATGGTGGCAGCGGGCGCATTGCAGGCGGATGCCCAGGAAAACCTGGGCCGTGTCGGCCGTCACCTGGTGCAACTGGTCGTCGCGGCTTTGCCAGTACCAGTTGATGGCGGGTGCGTCCTGCCACTCGCCCGAGGCCGCCACAATGCCACGGACGAATTCATCGTACGGGCGGTTTCGCGCGATCTGATCTTTCATCCAGTTATGGAAGGCGTAGGCCGCCTGGGTCGAACCGGCGAGGTTCGAATTGCGGAGAATCGCCCCCCAGCGCATGGCGAAAAAGGCCGGGTAGTCGGGCGAGGCCAGCAGCCGGTCCACTGCCCGTGTTCGCTTGTCGGTTGATGTGTCACTGAGAAATTCCCGCACCTCGGCGGGCGTGGGGATCCGACCGCACAGGTCAATGGTCACCCGACGGAGGAACGTCGGGTCATCGGCCAGCGGCGAGGGTTCGAGACCCAGTTTCTTCCATTTGGCGGCCACCAACCGGTCGATCTCGTTGTGGACCGGGACCGTGACAGGTGCCTCGCCCGCGGCATGTGCCGCGGGGGCATGCGGCACCAGTGCGCGAAACACGGCGACCTGGCCCATGTACCGCGCCATGACCGCCGCTTCGCCGCTGGCCGTTTGAGTCTGAACCAGACCGTCGGCCGCCACCGAAGCCACGACTTCGTTGTTGCTGCTGAACTGCGCTTCCTGGGTCACATCGCGAACCGAGCCGTCGCTGTATTCCACCAACGCCGCCAGTTGCTGGCGGGCATCACGACCGAGAACGCGGTCCGTGGGAAAAACCTTGAGCGACACAACCTGGGGAGAGTCGGGGGCGTCCTCCGCGGCACCCTGCGCGATCCACCGCCGGATGACTTCATAAGCTTCACTGCCGGGCTCAAACCGCCTGCCGCCGCCGTGCGGAGCCTTGCCAATCGCCTTCAGCAGCAGCAGGCTCCCTTCGGGGTTGGAGGTGGCGATCCGCCGGCCCCGCGCCTCTGCGGTCAACGCGGCAAAATCGAAGGCGGTGTCGAATCCAAACAACGACAGCTTGAAACCGTTCTGACCGCTCGCCTTGCCATGGCATCCGCCGGCATTGCAGCCATACCGGCTGAGCAGTGGCTCAACCTCGCGTCCAAAATGCACCCGCCGCGCCTGGTCCAGAGCGGCCACCATGACGGGGACCACCACCTTCTGGTTGCCGAGTTCGACTTCGACCGAAGTTTCGCCAGGAGCCACCGGCTGCAGCCGCCCCTGTGCATCGACCCGGACGATGCCGGGATCCGTGGCTCGATAACCGGCCGAGCGGGTCGCGTCCTGAAATCCGCCTTCGTGGGGCAGGGTGACAATCAATTGCCGCCGGTCGAAGGCATCGTCGAAGCGCACCCGATCCGGAAACACCTGTGGTGGCTCGGCACCATCGACCGTGGCGGCCAGGCAGGCAATCGCAACAACCAGCATGCGCGGGAGATTTTGCATGCCTCCAATTCTGCCCCGCCGGAAGGCGTCCGTCAACAACGGCTTTGGCGCGGGCCCGGCTGACCCCTAATAAAGCAGCGGCCCAACAGCGTGGGCCAAGCGGTCAGACCGCATGCCCATCAGTGATGAACATGCGGTCTGCAAGTGTGCTGAAAATCGTGCTGTTTGAACGCTGCTGTTTAATACAGCCCGAACAGGAAGAATCCACCAGTCACTGCTCCCGCCTGCACCGCGGCGGCGCGGCCATCCAGGGGCACCTGGTAGTAGCGGTAGGGCACGCACGCACCCGGGCGGTAGGAGCCCAGCGTGTAGTGCTTCCTCCATGGGTGATTCATTGTGATCTGGTAGGGCAGGAAGAAGGTCTGGCAGACCATCTTGCCGACGGAGACCACCGGCTGGACGTAGAACGGGCGGGTGTGCCCGTAACGTTCCAGCGGGTTGTCGTCGAAGTACAGCGGGTTGTGATAAGTGTCCGCTGGTGTCCAGTAGTAGCCTTCACTGGGGAAGGCACGTGTCATGTAGGTTTGATTGGAAACCGCCACGTTCGCGGGAAATGCGGTCCCCGTGCTGCGCAGCGATTTGTCGGGCTCGTAGTCGTAATACGGCATGATCGTCGTAAATTGTTTGATCACCTTCGGATCCGGTTCCGAATCCGCGGGCGGCGCGGCACCCTGCAGCCCCGCCTCGTACACCGTCAGTTCATCTTCGGCCTCAGTGGGCGCTGCGGCCGTGACCGTTTCGGTTTCCGCGGGAACTTCCGGTTTTTCAAGCAGGCGGCGTCCACCAGCCACCCTGGGTGGCAAGGGGGCGGAAACCGTGCGATACACCGGCTGGTCCGGCTGCCGCTGCGCCGTGGCGCTCTCTTCCGGCTGCTCGGTCAGCCGGGGCACGGCCCGCCGCGGACGCGCCCGCGCTTCGACAGAGGGCTTGTTCAGTTCATCCCAGCGCTGCTGCGGATCGCGGTCTTTCAACCGGTCGGTCGGAGAAGACGCCGCAGGCTCTCCCGTTTGCGCCTGGAGCCGGGGAACGCCGGTCAACAGGCACAATGCCGCCAGGCACAGTCCGGTCCAAAGGTCAGCCCGCATCCACCGGGGCGTGTTCCGCCGAGTAGTTTGGGGCTTCATGCGTGAGCACAATATCATGAGGATGGTTCTCCCTAACCGTAGCCGGCGACACCTGGATGAACCGCGATTCCGTGCGGAGGTCCGAAATTGACCGCGTGCCGCAATATCCCATGCCAGCCCGCAGTCCGCCGATCAACTGATACAAAAAGTTGTGCATTCCGCCCCGGTACGGAACCCGGCCTTCAACCCCTTCCGGAACCAGTTTTCCCAGTTTCCGCGGGTCGTCGTCCGAGACACCCTGGCGATACCGCTCGCTGCTGCCGTGAACCATCGCTCCCAGCGACCCCATGCCGCGATACTGCTTGTAGCTGCGGCCCTGAAACAGGACGAGATCGCCTGGACTTTCATCAAGCCCCGCCAGCAGGCTTCCCAGCATGACGCTGTGGGCACCGGCTGCCAGAGCCTTGGTAATGTCTCCGCTGTATCGAATGCCGCCATCGGCGATGATCGGCACGTCCGAATCTTCCACTGCCTTCGCGGCCTGGGCGATCGCCGTCAACTGTGGCACACCCACGCCGGAAATGATGCGCGTCGTGCAGATTGAACCCGGCCCGATGCCGACCTTGATTCCGTCCGCACCAGCCCGCAAGAGTGCCTCTGCTCCAACTTTGGTCGCCACATTGCCGGCAATCACATCAATCGTCCAGCGACGTTTGATCTCTTTGACGGTTTCGATGACGTTCTTCGAGTGGCCGTGGGCACTGTCCACGACCAGCACGTCGACTCCCTTTTCAATCAGCAGGGCGATGCGTTCGTAATCTCCCACGCCCACCGCCGCCCCCACGCGCAGTCTGCCGCGGGAGTCCTTGGAGGCCTTGGGAAACCGCAGCGCCTTGTCAATGTCCTTGATCGTGATCAACCCCTTCAGTTGATAATCTTCGTCAACCAGGAGCAGTTTCTCCACTTTGTTCTCGCGCAATATTCGTTGCGCATCCATCAAATTGGTGTTTTCCGGAGCCGTGACCAGATTTTCCCTGGTCATCACCTCGGAAATCCGCATGTTCCGCGATTCCAGGAACCGCAGGTCGCGGCGGGTCAGAATCCCCAGCAGGCGGCCATTTTCCGTGATCGGCACGCCACCAATATTGCGGGAATCCATGACTTCGATCGCCTGCCCGACGGCGGCATCCGGGGGCAGCGTCAACGGATCGACGATCACCCCGTTCTCGCTGCGCTTGACCGCGTCGACTTCCTGCGACTGCCGACTGATCGGCATGTTCTTATGGATGATGCCGATGCCACCCTCCTGGGCCAGGGCAATCGCCATGTCGCTTTCGGTGACCGTGTCCATCGGACTGCTGAGGATCGGCACATTCAACGGAATGTTCCGCGTCAGCCGCGTGGAAATGTCCACTGTCGACGGCATGACTTCGCTGTAGCCCGGCTCCAGCAGCACATCGTCAAAGGTGATTCCGCGATAGGCAATGCGGTCGTCCATGGAGGATTCTTTCTGAAACGTGCAGCACCGGTCGATCGCCACCACCGCACCCCGACAAGTTAAATGCGGCAGGCGGGCGACCGGAAACAGGCATCCCGGATCGTAATCGGGCATTATACGCCACCGACTCACTGAGAATCGAGTGGTGCAATCTGCGGCAGCCAGGTGGAAGTGAGAAACCGCTGCTGGCAGTAGGGGTTACGCCAAGAGCATGGTCATCCCGTGGCTGGGAACCACATTGAACGGGCGAGTCGTCAGCCAATCGGACGATTTAAAGGAACCATGAATCGCACGAATAAAACTAATAAAAGACTACTGTTTCGCAACAAGGGACCGTGGCGGGCATTGGCAAGCCGTTGAACTTCGACGGCTGAGGACGGCCGACTGTTCTCGAATGTACGTTGTCGGTATTCTGGGGCTCGATCAGCCCGGCGGGAACCAGACGCCAGAAGTGGTCTCGGAAGAGGCCGGCAAACGCGGGGCAATCTGGTGCTGCCACTCCTCCGACGAGGATGCTCAATGCTCCTTTCGAATGCTCCTCGAATCGTGTGGATCAGCTTCGTCACCCTCTTCCTGGCGTTTTCACGCGCAGACGCTGGTGAAGTGCGGTTTCACATCACAACGCCGCAGGCGCCGCCGGAGTGGGCGCTGCTGGAGCGGGAGGTGTTGCGGGCGAATGCGGCGGCCTGCGAAGAGTTCATTGACCGCTATTGGGACGACCGTGGCTACCTGCTGTGCGTGGAGCGGTGGGGCGGCGATGACGGGCCGGATGACGCCATCGAGTCGCTGCAGGACTGGCCATTGCTGTATGCGCTGGGCGGGCCTGAGACGTTGTACCGGCGGTATCTGCATGCGTGGGAGGGGCATCTGCGGCAGTACACGCAGGCGCGGACGGTGGAGGTGCCCATCGCGCGGACCGGCATGTATTTCAAAGAGTTTCCCGTGATGTTCGACTGGCTGCACAACGGCGAGGGGTTGTGTACGTTCAATCTGCAGGGGCTCTGCGATTCCACCGACCTGCGGTTTCAGCAGCGGGTGCGGCGGTACGCGGGGTTCTACATGAACGAGGATCCAGGCGCACCCAATTACGATGCCCAGCACAAGCTGATCCGCAGCATGTTCAATGGCAGCAGGGGACCGCTGATGCGAAGAGCCACGGGGCTCGACTGGGCGGGCGACCCGATCGATGTCGAGAACCGCTTCCGACCCAAGCATGGCGAGGAAACGTATGCGCAGATGCTGGAGCATTTCAAGGATTACAACGACATCGTCGGTGATCATCCGCAGAATCTGGAGGCGGCGTGGCTCGCGACCAACGCGTATATGCTGAGCCACGAGGAGAAGTACAAGACGTGGGTGCTGGAGTATGTCGACGCGTGGGCGGAGCGGATGCGGGAGAATGGCGGCATCATTCCGACCAACATCGGCCTGGACGGCAAGATCGGCGGCGCGGCGGGCGGCAAGTGGTACGGCGGCGTGTACGGCTGGGGGTTCTCGGTGCGCGATCCAGCCACAGGAAGGATGGTGCATCGCAACCGGCATGCTGCCGGATTTCATGGGTTCATGTGCGCTTATCTGCTGACCGGCGACGACAAGTATCTCGACCCGTGGCGGAAGCAGATCGAGCTGATCAACGCCCAGGCGAAAATGGTGGACGGGCAGCCACACTATCCGCACATGTACGGCGACCAGGGCTGGTACGACTACCGGCCGGACAAATACACCGACAACGCCCTGCCGCTGTACTACTTGTCACAACGTCCAGGCGACCGGGTGCGAGTCGCCACGGAACCGTGGGTCGAATATCTGCAGGGGTTGCGTCCGGCCTATCCCGTCGAGGCCCTGCGAAACGACCTGAACCAGATTCGAACGCAGGTGGCCAAGATCCGCGCCGACACCACCACGCCCGACACCCGGTTGGCCGATGACCCAATGGTGCTCAATCCCGCCAGCATCGACGCGCTGCTGCACCTGATGTGCGGCGGCCTGCCACCGGCCAACACCGGCTCGCTGCTGCACTGCCGGCTGCGGTATTTTGACGAGGACGCGCGCCGGCCGGGCCTGCCCGAAGGTGTCGCCGCGCTGGTGGAGAAAATGACCGCCGACGAAACCGTGGTGACGCTCGTCAACATCGACACCCTGCATGCACGGCGATTGACGGTTCAGGCGGGTGCATACGGCGAACACGCGATTACGGATGTGGCGGTCGAGGGGGACGCACAGTCAGTGCAAAAGGGAGCGGGCGCGCGGTTTCAGGTCACACTGGAACCGGGTTGCGGTGCCACGTTGCGGCTGCGAATGCAGCGGCACTCGCTGCCGCCGACGCTGAAGATGTAGTTCAAAGGCATGCTTGCCCCGTAGTGTGGGTTTCAACCCACCTCGGTTGATGTTGATCACCTAGCCCGACTTCCCCAACTGTTGACGTAAGTGCTTGAGGTGTAACAGTCGGCCGGTTCAAGTTTCCACTACATCTTCCTTTCGATTAAGGATCGGAGAAAGAATAACTGTTGCATTCTTGGAACGAATTACTCTCCCAGGCGACGATGCCAAAAGATCATCCCGGAGGGATGAAAGCTCTTAGCCGGGGGTTGAGCGAAGCGACACCCCCGGTTAGGAACCAGGAGGAAAAGATCCGATCCCGGAGGGATCGCAGCATCTGGCGAGGAACAGTGCTGGCACCCCTGCCGGGGTGCGTTCGTCACTCTTGCTTTTCCGGGGGTGTCGCTTCGTGTCTGTCGACACTTCGCTCAACCCCCGGCTAAGAGCTGTGATCCCTCCGGGATCATCCCTGGTCACGCCGCCCCTGTCAGCGTGGCGCTTGTGCTGTCATCAGTGCACCGACATAAAGTTCATTTTAATTGATGATGCGGTCCTAACGCGTGCTGGCTGATGGACTCGTTCACGTCGGCCAGTCATCTAGCAAGCAAAATGCCCCTGTTATTGTTGCTGCGATCCTAAGTGCCATTCGACTTCAGTCGACCCACTGGAGAGCACCTCGGCAGCTACAGGAGCCCAACAGGCACGCTGACAGAGCCCAACAGGCACGCTGACAGAGCCCAACAGGCACGCTGACAGAGCCCAACAGGCACGCTGGACCACGGGTCGACTGAAGTCGACACTACGGCGTGTGGGCTGAAGTCAACGCACGGACCAACGCCGGCTGACGCCCCTGGCTCGACTTGTCTGCTGGCCACTGTTTCAAGTGACTGCCAGAAACCGTGCGAGCGCCAGCGACGGCAGGATCAACAGGGCGAGCGCCATGGCGTAGATCATATTGGGCTGCACGAGCCACACGAGGCTGGCATCCAGCATGATCACCGACAGGATCATGATCTTGATGGCTGTCCGCACGCGGGCGGGCTGTGGATCGAGAATGGCGTTGAGGGCGTTGCGGTTGATGGAGACGCCGACGGCACCGATCAACAGGGCCGTCGCCAGCGGACGGTAGGCCCGGCCAGCCATCGCCGTGTCCGAGCCGTAGAGCAAGGCAAAGGCAATCAGCAGCAGCAGTCCGATGTTGAGGATGATGGCGGCCCCCATCAGTTGCGGGCGGTTGCTCACACTGGCTTCCTGCCGGGAGAACCAGGTCACGCCGGTGATATAGACACCCAGTCCGGCGGCAACTTGCAACTGGGGCATCGCCCAGACAGCGGTCAGCGAGGGGCTGTCAGCACCGGCCAGCAGGCTCGCCCCCAGCATGACGTTGAGGAAGCGGCACACCCCCATGCTGAGCGGACCAACGACGGTCGATTTCAACAGTCCGTCGTAGGCGAAAATGGCTGCGGTCAGCATGACGGCGACGACGCCGCTTTGCGGGCCGACGACCAGGGCCGCCACGTTGCCAATGATGATCAGCACGGTGCCAAAGACAACGGCAGCCGTCTGGGAGACGCGGCCCGAGGGGATCGGCCGGGAAGGGCGTTCGACCAGGTCCACTTCGTGGTCAAACACGTCGTTGAAGACCATGCCGGCGAGATACAGCGACATGGAGGCGATGCACAACGTCCAGAACCGCCAGTCGGGCGGAGTCTGCTGTCCCGTCAGCATGCAGCCCAGCACGATGTCGGCGGCCGCGGTGAAGACATTGGCAGCGCGGGCCAGTTGCAGGTATGCCAGCAGCGAAGAGCGTTGGGCGGGCATGGAGGACCAAAAGCGAAGGACAACAAAAAACCCGAGTCCAATGGGACTCGGGTAGAGATTGTACCGTTTTCGATGCCAGTGTGGCATCCTCGTGCGCTTAGGCCATTACAACCAGCTCTTCGCGTTCCATGGCAGCATTTTCAGCGTCAGCTTCTTCCGCATCCTTGCGACGCATCTCGGCGAGCACAATGGGGTGCCACGAGCTGCTGCGGTCGCCCTGGGTCACATAATTCTCACGAGCCCAGGTTCGCAGGCGAATTTCTTCAATGAAATCCAACTCTACCGGCGCGGCAAACATGCTGCACACTTTCTGAAACTGCTGGTTTAGAAAGACCAATGCTGCGTGGGGACCCAACGCAACCGCTCCCTGTTGAAGGGAAAAGCCTACTTCCCATCGCTGAGAAATTTCAAGTGTAATTCGCCCGGCGGCGACCCAATTCTTGAAATTTTTCGGAGGATTTTATTGACTTTGGCGAAACCTCGCACAGCCACGGACTTTGCGGTGAAAATAATTTCGCGCAAAAGACCGGCCCTCGCCGCTGACCGGCAGGGCCATGAGAGGTGATGCTGCCACACTGACGGCAATGCTACTTGCCAGCCAGAGGCTCTTTCTTCTCCGTGATCACCGGGCACAGCGGTGCCAGTTCGGCGTTGAGTTCCTTGTAAGGCTTCATCTCTTCGGTGAGGTTGTCCTCGTGGAAGATCGCCTCGACGGGACATTCGGGGACGCAGGCTTCACAGTCGATGCAGTCGTCCGGTGCGATGTAGAGCATTTGCTCTCCCTCGTAGAAACATTCCACGGGGCATACAACGACGCAATCGGTGTACTTGCATCCGAAACAGGGTTCCACCACGACGTGGGCCATCGCCGTCCTTTCTCAACATCCGCCATCAGGCTTTTGGGACTTCACCGGCATCCTAGGCACTCTCTATCGGACTTTCAACTCCGGCATCCGCAGGATCACCCGCTTTTCTTGCCACCTGCGACAAAGCCTCTCATTCATAAGAAACGGTCTTTGGTTGCTCCTTGCAGCAGCGACTCCTCTCAAAACGCCGATCTGGTCATTGATGGATTTTCGATTTTCGATTGATGATTTTCGATTGAAGATTGATCCACGCGATCCCATCCAATCGAAAATCGAAAATCCTCTCCCTTGGATCACCAGCGCCAACTGTTTGTCTCGCTTGCTGCCATCCTCCTGGGATTTGGCGTGCTGATGGTGTATAGCGCCAGCATCACGTCGCGCCCCACGGAATTCGAACAGGTTTATCTGAGCCGCCATCTGGTGTTTCTGGGTCTGGGCCTCACGGCTGCGGCCGTGGCCAGCGCCGTGCCGGTTCGCGTCTGGCCCCGGCTGGCCCCCTGGTTGTTCCTGGCGACAATCGTGTTGCTGGTGCTGGTGCTCGTCCCCGGACTGGGCACCAAGGTGAAGGGTGCGCAGCGCTGGATTCGGTTTGGACCAATCTCGGGGCAGCCCTCCGAGCTGGCCAAAATCGCGCTGCCGCTGTTTCTCGCCGCGGTGATCGCCCGGCGGCGCGAACGGCTGGGTTCGTGGGTCCATGGACTGCTGCAGCCCTCAATACCGATTCTGATTGTTGTGCCACTGGTCCTGTTTGAACCCGACCTTGGCACTTCGTTGTTTCTGGCCACCCTGGGCGGCGTGGCTCTGTTTTGCGGCGGCTGGCCGGTGCGCAATTTTATCCTCGGCGGCGCGCTGTGCGTGCCACCCGTGGTTTATCTGGTGCTCCGCAAGCCGTACCAGATGCAGCGGATCAGCGGATTCGTCGACACCTGGGTCGACTGGACCAACGCGCCTTACCAGCTCAAACAGTCCCTGGTGACTCTCGGCAGCAGCGGCGTCTGGGGCACTGGCCTGGGCCGGGGCATTCAAAAACTGAGCTTCCTGCCCGAAGCCAACACCGACTTCATCTTCGCGGTGATTGGCGAAGAGCTGGGGCTCGTCGGCATGTTGACCATCCTGGCGGTGTGGGCGGCCCTGTATCTGGTTGGCCTGCAGCTTCTCAACCGGCTGGAACGCGGCAGTTTCGAATACATTGCAGCCTTCACGCTGCTGACTCAACTCTTCCTGCAAATGGGAATCAACGTCGCGGTGGTGACAGCGATGGTGCCTCCCAAAGGGATCCCTCATCCCCTGCTCAGTTCCGGCGGCAGCAACCTCGTGGTGAGCATTCTGACGCTGGGGCTGATCGTGGGACTGACCAGACGGCCAGCGGCTGACCCTGAAAGCGTTCTCCGGGAACAGGGGTGCGTCTGAGATGCTGCCATGGATTCTTGTCAGTCTGATGGCCTTTGCCCAAGGCGAACTGTCGCCCGATCTCGACCAGCACGTCGTCGAGATCCGGCGGTTCACGTTTGAAGAGCCCGACGATCGTAATTTCGACGGAGACCCCGACTACTGGACGCGGCGCAAAGGTCCCGAGTTCCCGCCCTATGTCATCGCCAAGATTGACCGGACCACGGGCTACCGCAGCCGGCAAAGTCTGCGGTTTGAACTCAACGGCGGCAGTGCTGCGTATTACTCGCCGATCCTCAAGGTCAACGAGCCGATGCTGATTCTGCGCGGCCGCGTGCGGGTCGAAGGGCTGCGGCGCAGCGCCGCCGTGATCACATTGTCGCTGCTGGACGAGAAACGCCGCCGCCTGAAACGCATCGTCAGCCGGCCGGTGGTGGGTCCCTCGAATCCTGAATTGCCGACATCGTCCAGCAGCCCTGCCCCTCCGACGAAGGACGGCGAGTGGCTCCCCATCGAAGTCGGCCCGGTGCCGCTCAACGCCGACATCCAGTTCATTGTCATCGGCTGCCACATCCTCGGCGGCGACCTGCCCGACACCCGCGGCAGCGTCTGGTTTGACGACCTGTGGGTCGGAAAACTTCCGCGCATGAGCCTGGCCCTGGCCGCAGATCAGGGAGCCACAACATCCTCCCCCACGCCACACCTCAGTTCGCACTTCTTTCGCCCCGGGCAGTCCGTGCGGGTGTCGGCGGATGTGTTCGGCACCAATCCACAGTGGGACTACACGGTCCGCCTGCAACTGGAGGAGGAAGCGGGACGAGTACGAACATCCACGAACCTGGTTTTGAACCCTCCGGAAGCGGAGAAGCCGGGCGAGCGGTCCCAACTGACAACTTGGGATCTGGGGCCGCTGGAAAACGGGTTCTATCGGCTTCGTGGCGGCCTGCTGCGCGCAGGTGCCACAATCCAGGCCCAGTCACTGACCTTCGTGGTGATGGAACCGGCGTCGGCCCCGCCCCTCAGGGGGGATTTTGGATGGTCGCTTTCCAGCGGCACGCGCGGCCTCTCACATGCGGAAATTGGAAATCTTGCGGCGGCCAGCGGCGTCCAGTGGCTCAAACTGCCAATGTGGACCGCAGGCAATGCGCCGGTCCCGCTCGGTGCCGATTGGATGGAGTTTCTGGACCAGCTCGAACGCGACCGGATCACGCCGGTTGGCGTGCTCAATGATCCGCCCCCGCGAATCACCGAGAAATTCGCCGGCCGAACGGTGGGGTTTGGCAAGGTGCTGGAACTTCCCAAGGACTCGTGGCGGCCGGCATTCGACCTGTTGATCGCCCGCCATGCCACACAGATTCATCATTGGCAACTGGGAGGCGACGGCGACCACAGCCTGCGGGAACTGCCGGATCTCAAGCAAAGCCTCGCCGATCTTCAGGCGGAATTCAGCCCCACGGGAAACGAAACACGGTTCGGCTTCTCCTGGAAGTGGGATGAGCCATTCCCGCAGGTCTGGCCGTCGCAGACACCCGGCCAGTCCAGCGGATTTCTCGCGCTGCCGGCAAACCCGCAGTTTTCTGAACAGCAGTTGGCGCTGGCGCTCCAGCAGACCAGCGGCCGCGGAAATGAACGGTGGCTCAGCCTGCAGACGCTGCCGGAACGTGGACATCCCCTGAATGAGCGTCTGGCGGATCTGGCCAGCCGCGTCGTCGCGGCCCGCCGGGGGGGGGCGGAGGTCATTTTTCTGGCCGAACCGCTCAGCGAGAGCCACGGGGTGGTCTCGGCCGACGGCTCACCGACGGAATTGTTCATCCCTTGGCGGACTCTGGTACTGGCCCTGCGGGGAACCGAATACCTGGGATCGCTCGATCTGCCCGCACAAAGCCCCAATGCGCTGTTTGTGGCCGCCGAGCGCGTGATCCTCGTCGTTTGGAACCCACGCGGCGATGAGGAGCCGATCCGGGAAGATCTGTTTCTCGGGGAACAGGCGACCGCGGTCGACCTGTGGGGGCACGCGCAGCCCCTGCCCACCAACCCGCGAACCGGAACGCAGCAGATCAAGGTGGATGTCCTGCCGAAAATCATCGTGAACTGTGTGCCTGGAATCGCCCGCTGGAGGCTCGCCACCCGCTGGGAGAACGACAGGATCCCCAGCGAACGGGGCTCGCATCCCGTGGTGCTGCGGGCGATCAACACGTTTCCCCAGGGCGTCAACGGCACGGCCGTCCTCAAACTGCCCTCTGGCTGGTCGATTGAGCCGAACCGGTGGGAGTTCCGCGCCGGCGTCGGGGAAGAGATCCGCATGCCGGGCAGCATCACCATTCCGCCTGGCGTGTCTCTGGGTGCCTACCGGGCGAACCTGGAGTTCGAAATCAACGCCGAGCGTCCCTACAAGTTCGAGATTTCGCTCCCCTACACATTGGGGGTGGGGGATGTGGTCATGAACATTTCCACGCGGGTGCTGCCCGATGGACGGCTGGAAATCGAACAGCGCATCGAAAACAAAACGCAGCCCCTGCAGACGCTGGATTTTGAGTGCAGCCTGTTCGTCCCGGGCGAGATTCGCCGCCGCCAAACTGTCACAAAAGTCGGTTCCGCCCCCGACACCCGCTACTACTACCTGCAGGATCCCCAAAAGTTCCGCGGCCGCGACCTGTGGATTCGAGCGGAAGAAGTCGATGGCCGCCGCGTGCTGAATCAGCACTTTCAAGCCCCGTAGCGGGTCCCGATCCACTGCCAGCCAGCGGAGTCACCCTTGCCTTGCGGCACTGGCGGTTATAATGGTCTCGACAGTTTGCAGGCTGAACCGGGGAGCGGCAGGCGATGGATAAGGCGACAATTGGCGGGGGATGCTTCTGGTGCGTGGAAGCTGTGTTTGAGCCACTGCGCGGAGTGCGGAAGGTGGTGTCTGGCTATGCGGGGGGAAAGACGCCCGACCCCACCTACGAACAGATCTGCAACGGCAACACCGGCCACGCCGAAGTGATCCAGGTGACGTTCGATCCCGAGCAGATTACCTTTGCGGATTTGCTGGACGTGTTTTTCACGCTGCACGACCCAACCACCAAAAACCGCCAGGGGGCCGATGTCGGCACCCAATATCGTTCGGTGGTCTTCTACAACTCACCGGAACAGCAGGCGGTCGCGGAGAAAAAGATCGCGGAAGTCAATGCGACCGGGATCTGGCCGGCCCCGCTGGTCACGGAAGTCTCACCGCTGCCCACCTTTTACCCGGCTGAGGACTATCACCAGGGGTTCTATCGCGAGAACCCATACCAGCCATACTGTGCCAACGTGATCCCGCCGAAAATCGCCAAACTGCGCAAGCATTTTGCCGACCGCCTCAAGGCGGAATGACTTCAGCCAAATAGCCTTGCGTGAATCCGGAACAGCGCCAGTGGAACTGGATCGAGCGGCAGCGAGTGGAACTGGATCGAGCGGCAGCGAGTGGCTCCGCGACAGGTGGCCCGGAATCACGCAAATTGATAGAGAGCCTAGCCAGCAATTGGTTGGTCCCTTAGCATGCGAAGAGTCGCGGGGGCCTGCCGCCCGCGCCGCACGCAAAGTTAGATATGGCCTTGCGTGATTCCGGGACACCGCCAGCGGATCTGGAGTGAGCGTCAGCGAGCGGATCCGCGACAGGTGTCCCGGAATCATGCAAAAGTTAGATATGGCCTTGCGTGATTCCGGGACACCGCCAGCGGATCTGGAGTGAGCGTCAGCGAGCGGATCCGCGACAGGTGTCCCGGAATCATGCAAAAGTTAGATATGGCCTTGCGTGACTTCGGGACACCGCCAGCGGATCTGGAGTGAGCGTCAGCGAGCGGATCCGCGACAGGTGTCCCGGAATCATGCAAAAGTTAGACAGCGGTGCCTTCGGGCACCCGCCGACCGCGAAGCGTAGTCCATCCTTCATGCGCGAGGACATCCGATGATTCGACCCGGGATCCTCCTGGCGGTTCTGCTGACGGCTGCATGCCTGGCCTGGGGTCTTCCAAGCGTTCGTACCCACCTGGACCAGCCCGCCCAACCCAGCCAGCCCAGCCAGCCCGCCGTCGATGATGATCCACTGGACGGCGTGGATGCGCGGATCATCGCGTTTTTTGATGCGATCTCGCGCAGCGAGTTCGACCGTGGCTTGCAGACATTTCTGGAACGCAGTCCGCTGACCAAGGACTCCAAACAGGTCCAGCAGTTGCAGGACAGCATCCGCCGCGAGGTCGCCAAGTACGGGGCGTTCCGCTCGGCGGAACAACTGCTGTTGGACCGCCGTGGCCAGTCGCTCATCCGTGGCACTTACCTCTACAAGTGCGCCGACTTTCCGATCGTCTGGGACTTCGTGCTGTATCAACCCGATGCCGACGATGTCTGGGTCGTCATCGCCATCAAGTTTCATGTGGATTACGACAAGCTGTGACCGCTCTTGAATTGCCGTCGCCCACAACGGGCGGGGGGACGGCCCACCCGACGGGGACGGTGCTGCTGGCCATCGAAACCTCGGGAATGAACGGTTCGGTGGCCTTGTGCCGCGACGGCCACTGCCTGGAGCAAAGCCAGCTTGAACTGGGTCGGCAACATGGCCAGGTGCTGATTCCCGAAATTCACGCGCTGCTCAAACGACACGGGCTCGGGGCGCGGCAGTGCACCCACCTCGCCGTCAGCATCGGGCCGGGCAGTTTTACCGGCCTGCGGGTCGGAATTGTCTGCGCCAAGACGTTCGCCTATGCCACCGGTTGCCGGCTGCTGGCCGTCGGAACTCTGCCTGCGGTTGCCGCGGGGGTGGCCGATTTCTATCGGATGACCACCGGGCGGCACGAAGACATCGACTCGCTGGTGGTCGTCAGCGACGCGCAGCGCGGCGACCTGTTCATCCAGAGATTCGTGCCAACAGCGGGAGTTGAGAACGAACCTCGTTCTTGGCAGGCGGACGGACCGATCACGATCCAATCGGCTGAACTTCTGAAATCAACGCTTTCAACACGGACTCTCGTATGCGGTCCCGGCCTCGTCCAGCATTCTGCCACCCTCCAAAGCGTGGCCCCGCTCGCTGACGAGACCACCTGGCATCCCCAGGCCCGGCATGTGGCTCATCTCGCCGCTCTCGCCAGTGAGCGAGAAACCCCGACAGCGGATGGAGAAGGTGGCGCACGCCACCCATCCGCGCCAGGGGTTTCGCAGCGAGCAGAACTTACCAGTGAGCGAGAAACCCCGACAGCGGATGGAGAAGGTGGCGCACGCCACCCATCCGCGCCAGGGGTTTCGCAGCGAGCAGTGCTTACCAGTGAATTCGCCGATCCATGGAAGCTCGAACCGCTCTATCTGCGGCGCAGTTCCGCGGAAGACAAATGGGACGCGCTGGGACGAAAGTAGCATCGGCTTCAGCCGACGCACATGACCGGATGGCTCGCGCCCTGCCGCTTTCATTTGAGCGGCACGGCGCAAGACGCCAGCCGTTTTGCCCCATCCGCTTCCGGGCTGCGGGGGAAATCGTCATACTCTGCGACAGCGGAGGAAAGGCTCGTCGGAGGGGTGGCTCGACGGGCGGATTTTCCGGCATTTTCTGCACTTCGATTGGCTTCCAAACGATGAAGGATGCGCTATGGCTGATGTTCGCAAAGGAGCAGTGACGCTGAAGGGGGGACCGGTCGACCTCGCGGGTCCGGCATTGAAGGCCGGTGACAAGGCCCCCGAGTTCACACTGCAGGGCAACGACCTGAAAGATGTGACGCTCGGCTCGTCCAGCAAGTCGCGGATCATCGTGACGATCCCGTCGCTGGACACCCCGACCTGCCATAAGGAAACCAAGATCTTCAACGACATGGTGAAGGACAAAGCCAATGTCGAGGTGCTATGCGTCAGCATGGACCTGCCGTTCGCCCAGAAGCGCTGGTGCGGTTCTGAAGGTGTCGCCAACGTCATTCCGCTGAGCGCCCACCGCTGCACGAAATTCGGCGAAGACTACGGCGTGCTGATCTCGGGCGGCCCGCTGGATCGCGTGCTGGCCCGCGCGATTTTCGTCGTCAAGCCCGACGGCAAGCTGTCGCACGTCGAATACGTGTCCGAAATCGCCAACGAACCCAACTACAACGCGGCGCTCGACGCAGTCTGAGCAGTCGTTCGAGTCCCCTGAAAAGAGCCATGCCAGGAGCCGGGAGAACTTCCCGGCTTCTGGCATGTTCGTTTCTTGCAGCGGCTGACGGGAAAGCCGCCAGCTTCAATCCCGCATCCGATTCATATATCCCGCCGACGACTGGAAGAACTTCTGCCTGCGCTGCTGTTGCTCGGCAGGCACCTTTCCGGATGAACGCAGATCTTCCAGGTTGGCCAGGCAATACCGGCAGGCGACGATGTTCAGATGGAAATCGAGATATTCGCGATATCCGTCATCCAACACTTCCAGCAGGTATGAGCCCAGTTGCGGCCGGGTCGGGCATGTGAGCCGCGCCTGTCGCCAGATGTCACCGAGAGATTGTTCTGACTGCGTGTGCTCGCGGCGGAGCACGGCCAGTCGATGGATGAGCCCCGGATCGTCGCGCATCGCCTGTTCAATCGCCGCCATGCGTGATTGCGGCAGGGCTTCGTCGAGAAAGCTCAGCAGCTCGACAGTGGTGAAGTTCGCCACTTAGAAGTCTCCTCCCCCCGAGTCACCACCCCCAAAATCTCCGCCGCCAGAGTCGCCACCGAAGTCGCCGCCGCCAGAGAGGTCCCCCCCGGAAAAATCGTTCCCGCCCGCGGAGTTGTCGTATCCCCCGGATTGCTGATAGGGGTCATTGCCCGAGCCGTAATTCGTGTTGCCGGAATGTCCCGAGGAGTGGTTACGGAACAT
>JAKFUF010000219.1 GCA_021732845.1 Planctomycetaceae bacterium
GCGCAGCACACCAAGAACGACTCTCGGCATCGAGTTTGGGCGGAAGCCAAGGCTCATCGGCATCTCCAATCGCCATCCATCGGGCACCTTTCAGAGAACGGGGTCGGGCCGTCAAAGTGGATGCATTCTAACGCAGTGCGCTCGCAATCAGCGTGACAACTGCCGCCCCCAAGGTTCTCGCCGGACGAATGCCGCTCAGATAGTACCGGTAGGTTGGCAGATCGTGGTTGCGGTAGGCGGAGCACATCAGCGAGGGCAGGAAGTAAAACGAACCGCCACGCAGGAGGCGGCTGTCGGTGGGATCAACGCCGAGTTCGTCTTCCTGGTCTTCAACCGCCGTGCCCTCTGACGCCGTGGGATACGGTCGGTGGCGCTCCTGGCACCAAGTGTAGACATTCCCCTGCATGTTGAAGAATCCCAGATCATTGGGTCTCAGCCTCCCCACCGGCCATGTCTGCTCCTGTGCGTTGTTCTGAGACCACGCAGACTTTCCCAGCAGCTCCCCCTTCTCGCCAATGTACTGGGCGGTCGCGGCGCTGGTCCGCGTGGCATACTCCATTTCCGCCTCCGTCGGCAGGCGGTATCCGGTCGGCGGACCGTCAGGTCGGACGCTTCATCAAGGTGCTCGAGGATGTCGCCAGCGTCCGCCCCCAGTGGCAGCAGGCGATGAATTAGGTGGCTTAGCACGCGCGGATCGGGACCATGCCTGAGCAGCGGCCAGACCTCGCGTGAGGCTGCAAAGTTAATTCTTAACAATGAACTTTGAGCCACTTGCAGTCGATCGATGGATGTCAGTGGCTGGTGAAATCGGCGTTCAGCTTCAGGAACCACTTGGGGGCATGAACCATGTCCACTGCCGGCGCAACTCGATCACCAGCCCCAAAATTTCCTGACGGTCGACGAAATGCTCGGGATCGAGCATTCCAACTGAGGGCTTTCGTTTGCCATCGACCTCCCCAATGTACTTCAGGTCGCCGTTCGGCTCCCTCCGGTAGCAGGGCTGGGAAATGGCATCCGGGGCGATTCCAAATCGAACCCGCAGTCCGCTTGGCGTACATGGATCCCCCGCATCGTAGGCCAGTTCACCGATGCCCAGGACCTCCTGACTGGCGGGGTCAGGCCGCAAGGGGATCTTGCCGCGTTTCGGTTGGACCACGACAGCCAGCGCCTCAAAGAGGGACTCGTCCGGCGGCATCAGCTTGTGATTGGTTTCAATCAACAACAGATCACCGTCCTGAATGCCAAAGCCACGAACACCAAGCCGTGCCGCACCGGCCACACGCCACCAGTACAGGCTTTCGAAGCTGGCCTTGGAATAGACCCGGATGAATTCTTCCGTCAGTAATTCCGGACACTTTTTTGGTGGCTTTTTCAGGAGCTGGCTGGCAACCGGAATCAGCACCCCTTCGATCGAATCCTCAGCCTTCTTCAAGGGGGCTCCCACACCCTCGACCAACCAGCGACGGTTGATCATCGGATCCTGCTGGAGAATGGCGTCAAGCAGTTTCCGTCCGGGCGACTGGACGCCCCGGACGAAGCGGCTGAGCAGGCTCTGAGAACATTCGAGTTTCTTGGCTAGGGCAGTCTGGCTCCCGCGAAAACGTGCATCAATGACCCATTTCACACGGGCGCAAACGTCATCGTTGGAAAAGTCCTGATTGCTCACTTGTAGGATCCCATACGGCGAGGATTGAAATGCCACATATGTTCTGTAAAATAGCACATTAGACCTGTTTTAAAAACACTCGACTGGCCGGGCGATTCGAAAGTGCCTCCCACAATCCTCACTGACGAGGGTGCGTTTCTCCGTGTTGAGCCAGCACCTTCATGGCTGCTCAGCCGTCTGGCGAGCTGTACGTACTCACTGCGACGGCCCTGTGGTGACCAGTTCCAAGTGCAACAGCAACGTGTGCTTTTCGATGCTTCGCGTCAGGCGTTATCGGAATCGACCGATCCCAGCATTCCTCCGGGTTTGCAGCTGGCGGTCAGGCGAATGCTGGAATCGGCCGGGCAAAAGTGGGATGTAAGGTTCGCAGATATGCGACCAGTCTGGCTGCCCCAGCCAGTGGCATTCACCGACGATGGGTTGGTCCCGAACTTGGGTTTGCTGGAGGCGGTTCGTGGTCAACGGCATACGATTGCCGAACTTGGCAACGGGGTTTCTCGAACCAGCGTCATCGCCCAGTTCGCACAAGCTTTCCCGGCACTTCGGATTGGTGTTGTGGCTCCAAGCTGGGAAAAGGTTCAGCGCTTGTTCACTGGCCTTTCCAAGCTTTTCGGGTCTCGGGTGCGCCTGGCTCCCCCCGACGGCGATCCTGAAACCGAACTTGTCACCGGAGACATCGTTGTTGATCTGACCTTGGAATCTTTGAACCATGCGTTTTTTGACATCGTCATCTTTTCCCACGCGATCTGCGCTTGCCGGAATCAATCCTTGATTCTCTGTCAGAACACGGGATTTCTCCGTGCCCACATGGTGGGGCTGATCGGGATTGACGAAGCACGATCACTGGCTCCTGCTGACCGAGATCTTCTGGCCAGCTGGTTCGGATTCAGTCACCACTACCTGCACCGCCCTGATCGTGTCGTCAGGCCCGCCCACGTCGAGATTCTGCGGGCACGAGGGGCTTCCAATCTTCGACCTGACTCCGCGGGCCTGGCATTAAAGCGCAGCGGGCTGTGGCACTGCTCGGCTCGCAACGAGCGAATTCGGGAAATCGCATTGCACATTGTCCGGGGAACATGGGACCGTAACCTTCCGGTTACAGTTCCAGCAGTCCCGCGTGTCGCCATTGCCACCGAAAATGCCGAGCATGCGGTGGCGCTGGGCAGGCTCCTTCCTGAGTGGAAATTGCCCTTTGTCGCACGCGACCTGCCGTCGCTCACTCTGCCGGACCGCGCCTTTTGTAAGGAAAGAACTGCAGCGCCCAACGGCCATTTGACCATTCTCCCGCTGTACGCTGACTGGACTGGGATCGATGCTGATGTGGTCATCCGGGCAGACGGACTTCCGCCAGGCTGCGCCGACCTGCGGTTCAAGTTTAGCGAGACCTCATCCGTGCATACGGGGAGTCCAGGCCGGCCGCTGCTGCTGCTTGACTTCGACGACCGCCATCATCGAACTCTGCGTGCCTGGAGCGATGGCCGGCAGCGCGAGTACGGAGAGTGGGGGTTCTCGCCAATGTCCGGCGGTATGCAGCCCGCCTTGAGCGATTTTCTGCGCCGTCACCCGGCAATCCAGGTGAGGAGGGAGCCATCATGCCCTACGCCAACCAGTTAGTGCCGCGCTCGCGCCCCGCAACGGGCCTCAATCTTGTTCGCGGTTCGCTGAACCACGCCGCCGTTGCCAATGCTGACAATCTGATCGCCGTCTACCGACACCTCGCCAGCACCGGTGGTCAGGCCCCAGGCCGTGACAGGATCCGTTACAGCGACCTGTCGGTCAGTGAATACTGTGCCATCCTGCGCGATGTTTCTGCGCACCTGCTGCACGAGGACTTCGCCTACCGGCCCGGCGACGTGCGGATCGTCACGCTGCCCAAGCCAGACGGCGGCACGCGGGAGCTGCGGCTGCGGCCGATCATCGATCGGGTGATCTCGAAGGCCGTGCAGGCGGACCTCCAGCCAGTCCTGGAGCGCATCTACCTGCCAACATCCTTCGGCTTCCGCGGCCACTTGTCGGTGGGCCATCTGCTGGCCCACATCCAGCATGAGATCCGTCGTACTGGCTGGACTGTGTTCTGCCAGGACGACGTCTCACGCGCCTTCGACTCGGTGCAGGTCCCCCTCGTCCTGGAGGACCTGAACCGCCACATCACGTGTCACCGCTACCAGCGCCTCGTCGGCGCTGTTCTCCGCGGCCACAACCAAACTCGAATGGTCGGGATCGACCAGGGGGACCCCCTCAGCCCAGACGCACTCAACACCCACCTTCACCACCGACTCGACCTACCCCTGCTGCAACAAGCAGGGGCCCCCAAAGTCTTCGTCCGCTACGCTGACAACGTGGCTTGGGTGACGAAGACTGACACCGAAGGCAGGCAGACACTCCAGCAAGCCCAACGCCACCTGCAGCAATGCGGGCTGGCGCTGAAGAGCACCCGCAGCAACGACCCTTCCCTGGGCCACCCAGTCGACCTCACCAGGAAATCGACAGACTTCCTGGGGTTCCAGATCAGGGTGCGAGGCGGCGAGCTTCAGTGCGACCTCCAGCAAAGTGCCTGGAGCGACCTGAGGGCCAACCTGGACAACTGCCACCAATGCACTGAGTCCGTCCATCGAGCACAACAGGTGCTGAGCGGATGGATCGCAGCATATGGCCCAGCCTTTCGGAGGCAGAGCAGAAGCTTCACAAGTGGACGGATCAAGAAAGCCCTCACCTGCACTGGGTTCAGCGAACTCGCAAACCAGGACCACAGGGGAGAGCTGGAGACAGCCTTCACGCGCTGGACTCTTCTCGCGAGAGCAGACCAGCCGGGAAGATCTGAGAATGATCCCTCTAACCTTGTTTTGTGCTCCGCACAACAGACGCCGCGCGGCCTCGGTTCTCCGGACCGCGCAACCGCCGCTCCTTTTTGAGCGGCACCCGTCGAGTCGGTGATGGGGTGCTGTTGGACTCCAACAGCCAGCGATGGCGGCGACAGCTGTCATTGGGCACTGAGCTTGCAGCTTCCGCACGCCTGTCGCCAAGTGACATTGCGCTGTCGTTCCAGTATGGCAACAGCAGCTCGGCGAATTGATCGACACGATCCAGCTCCGTGACGCTGTTGCGGCGAGCCTGGTGCCTTGTTCGTACGGACCAACGGGGCGTTTAGAGCATTGATCAGAATTGCCGTGTGCATGTTGCCTTGCAGCGCGCGGTCAAATGCCGTCCGTCATGCAGCGGCAACACGTTCGCCGTCGGCAAGACCGTCATCCTGTTCGAGGAGACTGTGAGCTTCGCACGTCTTGTAAACAGCCGTGTTGCCCATTCTGCATTTCTAATGGTGCCTGGTTTCGATATCCCACGGACCAGAATGTTGATTCTCAAGAATCAAACCCGCGAACATCGCGCGTTCGCTGGATCATCCATGTTCAACCGCAAATTACATCACAGCGTTGGGAGTTCTATTATTCAGAACAGGGGTCATCTGGGTGGGGTGGCTCGCGGATCCCACCGCCGGCTACTGGGCACCTCCATTCGGCGGGAGACGGGAGACGAGGAGACGATCCGAAAAACTCTCGAGGGTTTCGGCCGCTCTCCACTTCGATTAAAACGGGAAGATCTGCGGTGCCAGCAGCTCGACGAAAGCCATGCTATGAATGACCGGGTCGCTTCGGGATCGGGACGCCGGTGACAAGGAACTCGTCAGATGCGAAATTGCTCTAGAGGAGCCGAAGCATTGGGTTGGGATTTGGAAAAATCGTATCCTGATTCATATCCGGTGATCGTATCCAAAAAACGTATCCGTTTTCATATATCATAAGTCATTTATTAATATGCACTTAAGGCATGAACGGACTGGGTTGAGTCCAACTACTTCCACCTTGTGGATGTGTGAGGCGGAAGTGGCGGGCCAACGGGGCTGGCGGCGGCGACATTTTTTGCAGGCTGGCGCACTGGCGCTGACCGGAATGTCCTTGTCGGATTTGCTCCGGCTGCGGGCTCAGGCCGCATCGGCCTCGAGTGGCAGCGGACAACCGCCTGCGGCGGCGTCGCTGAAGGACACCGCCGTCATTCTCCTGTTTGTTCACGGCGGACCGAGCCACCTCGAAACGTACGACATGAAGCCGGACGCTCCGGATACGATCCGCGGACCGTTTTCACCGATTCCCACCACCGTTCCTGGTTTGGACATCTGCGAACATCTGCCGCTGCAGGCCCAGCAGGCGCACCGCTACTCGCTCATCCGCTCGGTCTCGCACGACGAAGCCGACCATTTTGCGGGACACCGCCGGTTCCTCAGTGGCTACGGTCAGCTCAAGCCGGGATTCGGTTACGAGTCGTACTATCCCCAGGTCGGCGCGGTGGTCAACCGGCTGTTCCAGGGACGGGTGCAGGGACTTTTGCCCGCGGTCTCCGTCGGCGGTGTGGTCGTCAACGGACCGGACTACGCCCCGGGCATTTCGGAAGTCTATTGGAGTTCGACCTACCGCGTTCCCATCGTCAACGGCGGGCTGCGGGACTCCACCCTCCTTGTCGAATCGGGTCAACTCGATAATCGTCTCGGACTCCTGAAGGGCTTTGACCGCCTGCGGCGGGATCTGGATGACAAAGGGGTCATGGATTCCATGGACACCTTCAACCAGCAAGCCGTCGAGATTCTGCTGGCCGACCGGGCACGAGAGGCGTTTGATCTGACCCGTGAAGACCCGCGGCTGCGGGAGAAATACGGCGATGGCTACGGACAAGAGGTGTTGACCGCCCGCCGCCTGGTCGAAGCGGGACTGAGTTTTGTGACCGTTCGCATTCCTGGCAGCGGCCCCGGCACCAAGGCGTACGACTGGGACGACCATGCCGTCAACTGGGACATGCTGGGAGCCATGCATGCCCGCCTCCCCAAGTACGACCACGTGGTGAGCACGCTTCTGGATGACCTGTATGCCCGAGGCTTGAACGAACGCGTTCTGGTGCTGGTCACCGGCGAATTTGGCCGCACACCCCGGCTGGAACAGAGGGACGGTCGCATCGGCCGTGACCACTGGCCCAGCGCGATGTCGATCATGGTGGCTGGCGGCGGCATGAAAATGGGGCAGGTCATCGGCTCCACCAACCGCTATGGCGAACACCCCAAAGAACGGCAGCTCGACCCGCACGATTTTCTCGCCACCATCTACCGCCACCTCGGCATCAACCCCCAGCTCGAAATCCCCGACCCCGCCGGCCGGCCCATTCCCTTGTGTCGCGGAACGCCGATTCATGAGCTGTTTTGACGGAGATGCGCACCGCGCGCAACAGCGGGAATGACCATCCCCCTCGCTTGTCATCCGCGTCCTGCGCTCCCAGAATAGCCCTCCAGTCGTGTGTCTCCGGGACCAAGGTCAACCGATGTCAAATCTCGCCGCCGAACTTCAAAAGCAGATCCGCCAGGCGGAAGAGCTGCTGTTTTCTGGCCCTCAGGAAGAGGGTTTCGCCAAGGGATTGTTCTTCGGCGAGTTCCGGCAGGACGCGATCTACCCCTACCCGCGGCTCACGCCAGAACAACAGGTCCAGGGGGATGCCGCACTGGCCAGGGTCAAGCAGTTCGCCCAGGAAAAAATCGACCCGGTCGCCATCGACCGCAATGCCGACATTCCGCCAGATGTCATCCAGGGGTTGGGCGATGTCGGCGTGCTGGGAGCCACGATTCCCCGCGAGTTCGGCGGGCAGGCGTTGTCGCAGCAAAACTACTGCCGGATCATGGAAGTGATTGGTGCCCGCTGCGCAGCCACGGCCGTGTTTGTGAATGCCCATCACTCCATCGGGCTGCGGGCGCTCAACCTGTTTGGCACCGACGCCCAAAAGAAGAAGTGGCTCAAACCGCTCGCGGCGGGACACATTCTCGCCGCCTTCGCGCTCACCGAAGAACAGGCCGGCTCCGACGCCTCCAACGTGCAGACCCGCGCCCGCGTCTCGGGCGATGGCAAAGGCTACATCCTCACCGGCAACAAGCGGTACATCACAAATGGTGGCATCGCGCAGGTGCTGACAGTGATGGCCCGCACTCCGGACCCCACGGACGAAGACGGCAAAGTCACCGCTTTTTTAGTGACGCCAGACATGCCCGGCTTCCAGGTGATCGAGCCCCGGATGCCGAAGTGTGGCATCAAGGGGACCGCCACCGCGAAGCTCGCGTTCAACGAGATGTACGTCCCCAAGGAGAACGTGCTGGGCAGCGTCGGCAAGGGGCTCCGGGTGGCTCTGACCGTACTCGACTTCGGCCGCACCACGTTTGGTGCCAGTTGTACCGGGGCCGCGAAGTTCTGCCTGGAAAAGGCGGTCGAACATGCCCGCACCCGCAAGCAGTTTGGCAAAACGCTGGGTGAGTTTGGACTCGTCAAGCAGAAGATCGCGCAGATGGCCGCCAACATCTACGCCATGGAGAGTGCGACCTATCACACCGCTGCACTCATCGACCGTGGCGCCGAAGACTTCATGATCGAAACGGCGATGCTCAAGGTCTTCGCCAGCGACGCGCTGTGGACGATCGTCAACGACACGCTGCAGATTTACGGTGGAGCGGGGTATTTCAACGACCAACCGTTCGAACGGATGATGCGTGATGCCCGCATCAACATGATTGGCGAAGGAGCCAATGATGTGCTGCGGTGCTTCATTCCCGCGGTGGGCCTACGCCCCCTGGGAATGCAAATGCAGGAAGTGCTGAAGAAACCCTGGCAGGTGAAAAAGCTGTGGCGCGGCGCTCCGCCGGCGATCCCCATCGTGCATGCCCTGTTTCAGCCGGCGGTGTCGCACTACTCCCGGCAGATCTTGTCCTTCGCCCGTGCCGCGGAGATCGCCCTGTTTCGCCACCGGGAGGGGATCGTCGAGCAGCAGTATGTGCTGGCACGGCTGGGTGACATTGCCACCGACCTGTTCCTGTCGGGCTGCGTCTACTCGCGGCTGATGTCGCACTTCATGAACCGTGAGCACTACCCGGCCCACTCCAGCGACCTGCACGCCGGCCTCTTGTTCCTCAAGTCCGCCGCCCGCCGCAATGCAGTGCGTCTGGCCGAACTGAAAGACAACGACGACCACGACCATGACCGCACCGCGGAATTGCTGTTGGGACGCGGCGACGCGCACTGAAGCGGCTGTGCCGCGGGTCACGGCATTTCAAGCGGCGATTCACCTGTGATAGGGCAGTTTTCGACGCCAGGTGATGCCGGAAAATGCCCAGACTCCGCCTTCAATCGGAAGGCGGAGTCTGGGCGGTATCACAGTAGATTCACCACCTTGTCGGCCAGTCCCTTCTCGCCGAGGATGATGTTGAGCTTGCCGCTGGCGGCGATCTTTTCCAGCACTTCGAGTTCCCGCAGCCGCATGAGCGTGGGACTTTCAGCCAGCAGTTTGGCGGTGTTCGCCTGACTGCGAATGGCGGCCGTCTCCTCGCGGCGGAAAATCAGGTTGGCTTCGGCGGCCTTGCGGGCCTCGGTCACCTTGTTCATCAGATCCTTCATGTCACCTGGGAGAATGACGTCCCGGATGCCCACCGAAGCCAGTTCCAGACCCAGTTCGGCCGCGCGGCGGCGGACATTGTCTTCGATCTCCTTCGCGACCGCGTCCTTGTCCGTGAGCAGCAGATCCAGCTCCCGCGCGCCGATGACGCCCCGCAGCACAAGCTGCGTTTCGCGATACAGCGCCTGCCGCACATCGTCCGTCTGGCTGACCGCCTTGCGGGCGTCAACAACCTTGTAGGTCACGACGGCATTCACACGCAGCGTGACCTTGTCAGCGGTCATGATTTCCTGGCCGCTGACGTCGACCATCGTCTCCCGCAGGTCAATCTCGACAATCCGGGCTTCGGCCGGCCCCTTCCAGAAGGCGTACTCGCCCGGAGGCAGGGTTTCGACGTAGCGACCGTCAATGAACAGCACGCCGACATGGTCGCGCTGAACCGAGCAGACATCCAACAGTCGCGATGCCTGCGGAGAACGGACAATCACCTTGAACTGGTCGTGTTCGAACCGCACCTTTCGCGTGTCCACGATCTCCACACGGACCTGCTTCTGGCCGGTCCAGTAGGCGTACTGGCCCGCGGGCAGGATGTGGCTGAAACGGTTCTCGACCCAGACCAGCGCCCGCTCGTGGTCCTGCATGTCGATCACGACCGCCTGCGACTTGAGCGCCTGTGACCGCACGATCAGGTCGAGCTTTTCATGAAGCAGCCACGGCTCGCGCTGCGACACGACGTCGATCGTGAGCCGGTTGATAGGATCGAAGAACCAGTGCCGGCCGGCGGGCAGCAGCCCCTGAAATTCGCCATCGCGGAACTTCAGACCCATTTCATAGGTGCGAATCTTCTGGAACTTGATTGGGTACATGGGTCACCGCCTGACGACTGAAACTCTGCTGATAGAACATTGCGTGATTCCGGGACACCTGTCGCGGATCCGCTCGCGGACGCTCACTTCACAAAAAAGACCCTTGAAGGGCGGAGTGTTTCGTCAACCACCTGTGAGCATGCGGAGAGACGCTTGAGCCACGGCTTCGCCAAGCGCCGGCGCGGGTCTGGCACGGCCTTCATTCCAAGGCGAACCTCAGAATCCCTCGGCGATGCGTTCACCGCGTCAATGCTGGGCGGGCACCATGGCGGAATCTGCGTCCTGCAAGGGCATGCGAGCAGGGTGTGCCAGCCGTGACAATGTTACGGTTGGCACCGATCGAACAAACCACCCGCCCCTCTTGGGCGTGACGGTGCAGCAGGCATGGCCCACTGTGCTTGGTGCGGGAGTCGAACCCGCGACATCCAGAGTTTCGGTCTGGTGCTCTACCTCTGAGCTAACCGAAATTGATGACCGCTGGTCAGAATCCATGTCCGGAACGGGCAGGAACCAACCCTCTCACGAGGGTGACCTGCACGCCGCTGGACAGCGAACATCAACTTTGCTTGCCTTGCGGCAGGCTCGCCTAAATATGATGGTGTGCAGAATATCGGTACGCCAACAGCGGAGCTGATGCGAGCGCCAGCGAGCAGCTCCGCGACAGGCGTACCGATATTCTGCACTTCTAACAACAAGACGCTGACGGGAGTCGAACCCGTTGAAAACGGCTTTGCAGGCCGCCGCCACACCGTGTGACCCCAGCGTCGTTACTTCTTGATGATGGCCGACAAGACACAGTCGTGCCGGCGTCCGTGCAACAGCAGTCGTTCGCGCAGGATGGCCTCACGAATTGCGCCGGCCTTCCGGGCCACACGTTGATCCGGTCTCAAAATGTCCCTGCCAGGAGTCGAACCTGGTCTGCGACCTTCGCAAGGTCGAGTGCTTTCCGTCACACTTCAGAGACGCTGTGGAATGCGTTCACTGAAGACGGCGGGCGGCGAAAAAAGTTCGCGGAATTCTGCGCGGTTGCTGCCTCATCGATCCAACGCGTGCGGAGGATGCGAGGTTTCCACGTGGGTCAGCAATGGCTTCATTTCGCGGTCAAATCGTTGCTTCTCGAGAACCAGAAGCATGAGCAGCGGTGCCGCGACAAGCAGTGTGCGAACGACCTCCACAATCCAGCGCGGCCGTCGCTTTGCCCATGCAAATTCGCTGACCCCGCACAGCAGCGGGGCACAGAAAATCACGACCGACTGCGCTGCGGACAGCCCGCCAAAGAAATGGCCGATCAGCAGCAGCGCGCCCAGGTTCACCACCCCAATGCCGATGACCGCTTCGCCGTTCGAACCTGGGGTCAGGAACACACCCGCGACAGCCACGCCCGCCAGCGAGGCAAACAACGGCAGGGCGGCTTCGCCCCCGCGCAAATATCCGGTCAGCATGATTGTCAGCCCCGCGCACAGTTGCGCCTGAGCCACCGACAACGGCAGTGACACCCCGGGAGATCGCCGCGTTAGCCAGACCAATGACAACCAGACCGCGATTCCCACCAGACTGCAGCCACTGAGGACGACTGCCGCCAGCCACCAGCTCCACGCGGCGGACGAACCGCCGAGATACACCGAGCCGTGCAGTTCGCAGCGGACCACGGCGATGGACAGCAGACAGCGGAGGGTCCAAACCAACCGTCGTGGCACCTTTGGCCAGGCAGCCGCCAGTTCAAGTGCCGTCGCCAATGGAACGACGAGCATCATCAATCGCTGCAGCGCCGTGGTTGGCGGCCAGACGAAGGGCAACCGCAGGATCAACGAGCCGGCAAGCATTCCACCGAGCAGGGCCAGGACTTCCGCCATGGGCTGCGACAAATACCTGAAACCCCGTCGCCGAACCCACGCCAGAGTCACGATCAGCAGCATGCTCACCGCGGCGGCGGTGCTGACAGCCTGCAGGTACAAGACGGGATTGGGCATCCGTGGAACATCTTACGGTCAGGTGGCGGGGGAGTGCTGCATCGTCAACGACCTTGATCAGGCCAGGCTTTCATGCCTCTGAGCATCCTTTCTTGCCGTCGATGTGGTCCAGCAGGGCACTCAACTCAGTGGTCAGCCGCTCAAGTTCGTCGGCCCGTCGCCTGAACTCATCGGCCTGCCGCGTGGCTTCGTCAGCCTGCCGCTGAGCCTCAAGCCGTTGTTGCTCATAGTACTCGCACTTATTCAACACATAGGAGTTTGTCTCTGGGTCAAACATCCGCAGCCGAACGCCATCTGCTTCAAAATGGACTCCTGCCTCCTGGCTGGGCAACCGACCGGCAACCGGCTCAATGCGGGCATAGACACCGGCCATCCAGCGATACCCCTTTAGCTGTGGCTTGAGATATTCCTTCAACGGATCGAACAGGAAGAATTCCCGGACCTTGAGAACATCCCTGTAGAGGTTGAACTTCTGGACTTGGTCTTCCCATTCCGTGGACGCCGAAGTCAGTTCAATGATCAGGTTCGGTGCAAGTCCCTCTTTCCACAGCAGATAGTGCAGCCGCGGTCCCTTGTCGATGCCCTTGGTGAGATAAATGTCTGGAGCCACACGCCGGCGGTTGTTGCCTTGGACGTAGTACAACAACTGACCTCCGCCCACTTTCACGTTCGGGATGTCTCGGTACCTCCAGCTCAACGCGTCGATCAGCCAAAACATGACGTCACCGTGGAACTATGTCTCGGCGAACGGCTTGCCATCGCCAGTCGGATAGTCCACCTCCTTGGTGATTGAAGCGTTTGTAGGCATGCCGAGGCTTTATTCGGACAGTCGTGAGTGTTGATGACGGCGACCTACTGTCGTTGAAGTGGCCGCTGCTCATTGGCCAGTGGGCGGTTGCTGCGACTGCGATTTTGCCAGCAAGGCCATCAGTTCCGCGATCCGCTGCTCCGCCTCGTCAGCACGTTGCCGTTCCTCACGGGCGGACCGCGCCTCTTGATCGGCACGCTGCCTTTCCTCTTCGGCAAGTCGTGTCTGTTGATCGGCTAGTCGAGTTTGCTCTGCGGCGCGCCGAGTTTGTTCATCAGCACGCAGCCGTTGCTCCTTGGCTTCCCGCGTTTCATGCTCGTCTTTAGTGAGCAAGTACGAAGCCGTCTCAGGATCGAACATTCGCAGTTGATTGCCGTCCGTCTCGAAATGGACGCCGATCTCTTCGCTGGGTAGTCGACCTCGAACCGATTCAATCGGCTGATAGACACCTGCCTGCAACCGATACCCTTTCAACTGGGGCCTGAGGTACTGGTTCAATGGATCAAACAGAAAATACTCCTGGACCTTCAGCACGTTTTGGTATAGATCCCGCTTCTCTTCCTGGTCCTCCCGGCGGGTTGATTTCGAAGTCACTTCGATGACCAAATTGGGGGGACGGCCTTCCTTCCAGAGCAAGTAGTTGAGTCGCCGCTCCTTGTCCATCCCTTTGGTTAGAAAAACATCGGGTGACACATGCCGGCGCTTGTCACCCTCAGCGTAAAACAGCAACAGATTCCCACCGACATGCACATTGGGAACATCGCGGAAATGCCATCGAAGGGTTTGAACCAGCCAGATGATGATTTCGAAGTGAATTTCCGTTTCGGCCATCGGCTTTCCATCCCCGGTCGGATAGTCGACTTCCGCGGTTGGCAAAAGTTCCGTGGACATGCTGATGCTCGGCGTGGTCGCGAATGACGGTTCCAAAATCCCCCGCAGGGCGAATCGGGAACTCAGTGGTTGAAAATGAATTCTACGGTATTCAGCAGGCTCCAGGCCAGATCTTCCGTCGCGGCCCGTCGGTCTGCGGCATGCGCTTGCAGGTAGGATTCGCCTTGCGTCTTCTCGGCGGCAGTCGGGTGGCGGCTGTAAAAGGTCAGGTAGAGTTCATCCACCAAGGGGCCATTTTCGTAGATGGTGCGTTCAAGCTGCGCGATCCGGCCGCCGGCATGCGACAGCTTTGCCTGCAACTCGGGCGAGTTCATGACGTGCAGGACTTGAGCCACGCTGGGTTCGGTGGAGCGCTCGCATTCGCAGGAGGTGACCCGTGTCGGCCGCCCGAAAAGCTTCAAGAAATAGTGCGAAACCTGGCTGTCCCACAGTTGCACGGCACGGTGGCCCGTCGGAACTCCAGGGAACTTCTCCGGGACGCCCGTGGTGTCGCACACGGCATCGAGCAGCACCTCCGACTCAAGTCGTTTCAACAGCATGCGGGAAAAATTCTGGTCAGCCTGCCGATTGGTGGCTGTCGGAGTGACCGAGGACTGATAGACCCGCGAAGCGATGATCGTTCGCATCAGTTGCCGCAGGTCGAAGTTGGATTTCACAAACTCTTGAGCGAGGGCGTCCAGCAGTTCAGGATTGCTGGGAGGATTGGTCAGCCGAAAATCATCGACCGGTTCGACGATTCCCCGACCGAGAAAATGTGCCCAGACCCGGTTGGCCAGATTTCTGGCAAACCATGGATTCTCAGGGGCCGTCATCCACTCCGCGAGGACCCGCCGCCGGTCACCTTCCGGCTGAGTTGCGGGCGAGGCGGTACCCAGCGCATGGGCGAACACCACCTCGCTGGTTCGGGGATGCACGCTGGCGCCGCCGGCCCCGGCGGCCACGAGCGATTCGTTGGAGCCCTTGAACGAGATCTGTGTGAAAAACGCGTGCATCCCCAGATAATCGTGCTGGCTCCAGCGGTCGAAGGGGTGGTGGTGGCACTGGGCACATTCGATCCGGACGCCTAAAAACACTTGGGAAATGGCGCTGGCCGTGGGCCCCGGCTGCCCAAGAACTTTGAACAGCGCGCCGGCGGGGGCTTCACCCAAAGGCCCGGTTGCCGTCAGCAAATCGCGGGACATGTCGTCGTAGGGTCTGTTTTGTGCAAACTGCTCACGGATCCAGCGGTAGTAGGCATAGGCGCGTTTATGCCCCAGAGCCTGTCGGTCCACACGCAGCACATCGGCCCATTTGAGGGCCCAGAAGTCGGCAAATTCTGGTGTGCGAAGGAGAATCTCAACACGCTGTGCCCGGCGGTCGGGGCGGGTGTCTGCCAAAAAATCGCGAACTTCGGTGGCGGTTGGCAATTTCCCCGTCAGGTCCAATGCAACACGCCGCAGAAAATCTTCATCGGAACACAGGCCGGACGGCTCGATCCGC
Organism: Planctomycetaceae bacterium; assembly: GCA_021732845.1. Classification (GTDB taxonomy): domain Bacteria; phylum Planctomycetota; class Planctomycetia; order Planctomycetales; family Planctomycetaceae; genus JAKFUF01. The sequence goes on from JAKFUF010000219.1 coordinate 15,151, forward strand.
AGCTTCGCCAGTTTTTGATCCACGAAACGGTCAATGAAATTGAATTGCGGCAGGGCGACAGCGGGCGAGACTGTCGTGGAGAGCGGAACCAGTGCCCGAAACAAGTCGACCGCTCCCATGTAGCTGGCCATGATCGCCACATCGCCCGGCGTTTCGCCCGCGGTCACGAGGCCGCTCTCATTGACCTGACCCAGCCCCTCGTTGTTGGACTGAAACTTGGAATGGGCGGTCACATCGACACGGCGGCCGTCTGTGTAGGTGGCGACCACCCGCAGCGGTTGCTGGCCGCGCGGGCTGAGAACTCGTTCACGGGGCGAGACATGGATGGAGGCCACAGTGGGAGCCGCCTTGTCACCCAACGGGACACCCGCGGCGATCCACTCTGCCAGCAATGCGTATTCCTCGGTTCCCTTGGCGATCCGCACGCCGCCGCCGTGCGGCAGCCCCCCCGAGGCCTTTTGCAAAAGCAGACTCTGGCCTGGCTCCGAAGAAAACACACGTCGGCCGCGACCTTCCTGGGTCAGCGCCGCGTGGTCCGCTTCGGGGTCAAAGCCGAAGACCGACAGTTTGAACCCGTTCTGCCCCTCGGCCTTGCCATGACACCCCGAAGTATTGCAGCCGAACTTGCTCAAAATCGGAATGACGTCGTTTTCAAAATGCAGACTTCGGGGAGCGTTGGTGTCACTCACAGTCACTGACACCAGCCGCGTTTGCCCTTCCGCCTGGACCTCGACCTGACCGGTGCCATCAGCCAGTCCGCGGACAACGCCACGCTCGTCGACGCGGACGATCTCGGGTGTCAGACTGCGAAATTGCGCCGTTCGCGTTCGGTCTGTGAGCTGGTCCTGCCAGTCCCGCAGCGCCACCTGCAGGGACCAGACGGCGCTTGGTCCCTTGAGTGCCACCATTTCTGGATCAACCGTGAGCTTCGGCTCATCCGCATTGATTGATTGGCCGCAAACGGTCAGCAGCAGCAACGTCAGTCCAAACCAGCGCATGGGGGGAAGTCCGCCGGGAAAAAGTCCGTGTCCATTCGAGAAACCGACTGTTGTCACATCAATGACCGTTTAATCATAGGGCGGCACGGAATTCGTCACAAGCACCGTTGGTTGGCGACATTGCGAGTGTCAGCATTGTCCCGCGTGCTTCAAACCGCTAAGGTCCAAGGATCGTGTGGGGGCCGTGTTGTGCTCCCTGAGTGTTGCGCTCCCTGATTGGTGCGATTCCCAGCGATTTCACAAGACGGAGCACTCGCGTGCGTTGGCGTTCCACCACGATTCTCAGCGTTCGACGGGGAAACATGGTCGCGGTGGGGGGGGACGGCCAAGTTACCCTCGGCACGACGATCATGAAGGCCGATACCCGCAAAATCCGCTTCATGCTCGACAACAAGGTCCTCGTGGGATTCGCCGGCTCGACGGCTGATGCCTTCGCCCTGATGGAACGGTTTGAGGCCAAAGCCAAGAACTTTCCCGGCAACATTCCCCGCGCGGCCACCGAACTGGCCCGCGACTGGCGAACAGACCGCATCCTGCGGCGGTTGGAAGCCCTGATGATCGTCGTGAACGCCGAGCATTCGCTGCTGATCACCGGCCAGGGCGATGTGATTCAGCCCACGGACGGCATTCTGGGGATCGGATCGGGCGGGCCGTATGCCTTGTCGGCCGCCCGGGCTCTCATCCAGAACACCGACCTCGCCCCGGCGGAGATCGTGCGAAAATCGCTGGCCATCGCCGCCGAAATTGACATCTACACAAACAAAGAAATTGTGGTGGAGGAGCTTCCGTGCCCGAAATGACCCCGCGAGAAATCGTCACTCTGCTCGACGAACATATCGTGGGCCAGGACGCCGCCAAGCGCGCGATTGCCGTCGCGATCCGCAACCGCTGGCGGTGGCTTCAACTCGACGAGACGATCCGCCGCGAAGTGACCCCCAAAAACATCATCATGATCGGTCCCACTGGAGTGGGCAAAACCGAGATCACGCGCCGCCTCGCCAAGCTGATCCGCGCCCCCTTCGTCAAGGTCGAGGCGACCAAGTACACCGAAGTCGGCTATGTCGGCCGCGATGTCGAAAGCATGATTCGCGACCTCGCCGAAGCCGCGGTGCGGATTGTCAAGGCGACCAAACGCGAGCAGGTGGAGGCGACCGCCAGCCAGAAGGTCGAGGACCGGCTGCTGGAGATGCTGGTCCCTGATGCGCCGGAGTGGAATGGCGAGGAACCGGAGAAGCGTGAAAAGGCCGAAAAGCGCCACGAGCGGACGCGGAAGAAATTCCGCGACATGCTCCGCAACGGCGAACTGGAAGACCGTGAAATCACCCTCAATGTCGAGCAGCGCAACGTGCCGGTGCAGGTGTTTTCCAGCATGGGGCTGGAGCAGATGGATGTCGACTTCCAAAGCATGTTCGAACGGATCATGCCCAAGAACAACCGCGACCGGAAGCTCAAGGTTCGCGATGCGCGGAAACTGCTGGTCGATCAGGAAGTCGAAGGCCTGATGGACAAGGATGTGATTCACGAAGAGGCGGTCCGGCTCGCCGAGACCACCGGCATTGTCTTCATTGATGAGATCGACAAGGTCTGCGGCCCCGACGGTGGCTCAGGCCCCGACGTGAGCCGCCAGGGCGTCCAGCGCGACCTGCTGCCAGTCGTCGAAGGCACCAGCGTGCAGACCCGCTATGGCACGGTCAAAACCGACCATATCCTGTTCATCGCCGCCGGCGCATTCCATCGCTCCAAGCCCTCGGACCTGATGCCCGAACTCCAGGGCCGGTTCCCCATTCGCGTCGAACTCAACGATTTGACCCGCGACGATTTCGTGCGGATTCTCAAGGAGCCCAACAGCTCATTGACGAAGCAGTATCAGGCTCTGTTGGCAGCCGATGGGGTGACACTCAACTTCACGGCGGACGGGTTGGAGGCAATGGCCGACATTGCCTACCAAGTCAACCAGTCCACGCAGAATATTGGCGCGCGGCGGCTGCACACCATTATGGAGCGGCTGGTGGAAGATCTGAGCTTCGAGGCTCCTTACAAATCCCCGAAAAAGGTGACCATCGACGGCAAAGTCGTCCACGAAAAGCTCGATCCACTGACCCGCGACGAAGACCTGAGCCGCTTCATTCTGTAAGTCCACACCGCCAGCCGGGTCCCCCCTTGGACCCGGCCGCGGCATTTGCCCCAGGTCTGTGCTACTCTTCGTCGTCCTTCATCTTGCCTGAGGCGGCGACGATCTTGGCCTGCTCATTCGGCGGCATCAGGTCGTAGTGGCTCGGCTCGACAGAGAACGAGCCTTGCCCGCCGGTCATGCTTGAGAGGGAGCGGGCGTAAGTGGTGACTTCCGAGAGCGGCACCTTGGCCGTTATCGCTTGGAACCCGCCCGGCGCGGCGTCCATCCCCTCAACCCGTCCGCGGCGGCTGTTCAGGTCGCTGGTGATGTCGCCAAACTTGTCGCCGGGAACCGTGATCTCGATCTTCACGATCGGTTCCAACAGCGCCGGCTTGGCCTGCGCGAACAACTCCTTGAAGCACATGCTGCCGGCGGTGCGGAAGGCATTTTCGTTGCTGTCGACATCGTGGTACTTGCCGAAGTACAGCTCCACCGCCACGCCCTGCACGGGATAGCCGGCGATGACTCCCCGCGTCATCCGGTCGAGAACCCCTTTCTCCACAGCGGGGATGAACTGGTTGGGAATCGATCCGCCGGAGATGCTGTCGATGAACACGAAGTTCATTTCCGGATGGTAGCGGTATTCGCGCATGTAGGCGAAGCGCGACGACGTGCAGTAGTCTTCGATCACGACCCCTTCCGCCAGTGGGAAGATCCGCATGTGGACCTCGCCAAACTGGCCAGCGCCACCCGTCTGTTTCTTGTGGCGGTACATCCCTTCGGCTTTTCCCGCGACCGTTTCGCGGTAGGGAATCTTGGGAGCGTGCGTGAGGATGTCGACCTTGTCGCGCTTGTGCAGCCGCTCTTCGACAATCTTCAGATGCAGCTCGCTCATCCCCCGCATCACCAGCTCATGGGTCTGAGCCTCGCGGACGGTCTGGAAGGTCTGGTCTTCCTCTTCAATCTTGTGCAACGCGCTGGAGATCTTTTGCTGGTCGTTGCGGCTTTTGGGTTCCACACCCAAGGCGCTCATCGGCGCGGGAAACCGCAGCGGTGGCAGAACCATCGGTCCGTGCTTGCCGTCGACCAGCGTGTCGCCCACCTGCAGGTCGTCCATCTTGACCACCACGGCGAGATCGCCTGGACCCACTTCGTCCACGGGAACCTGCTTGTTGCCCTGCATGCGGAACAGATTGGCCACCTTCAACGACCGGCCGGTTCGCATGTCCTGGACGTTGCTCTCCTTGTGAATGCTGCCGGAAAACACCCGCAGGAAGCTCATTTTTGAGACGAACGGATCGATGCGGGTCTTGAAGACCTGAGCCACGAATGGACCGTCGGGCACTGGCGAAACATCCTTTTCACTGCCATCTCCGTTGCGGCCCCGATGCGGGACATCGGCCGGGGTCAGCGCGTCGTGGGCCAGCGCATCCATCAGGTCGCACACGCCGACACCGGTTTTGGCGCTGGTGCAAAAGATGGGGATCAGCGTGCCGGCGGCGAGGGCATGCTCGACCGCATGGAAGATCTCGTCGTCAGAGAATTTTTCGCCGTCGAGGTACCGCATCATGAGGGCTTCGTCACACTCCACGATGGCGTCCATCAGCGACTGGGCGATTTCCGCCGGATGGACCGGCATGTCGGCCGAGACATCGTCGGGGATGTGCAGGGTGTCGATGACCGCGGTGAACTTCGCCCCCAGGCCGTTGGGCACGTTCATCAGCACGCAGTTCTTGCCGAACGTCTCCTGAATCGACGCGATGAGCCCTTCAAAGTCAATGTTGTCGAGATCGAGCTTGTTAAGCACGATCATCCGTCCCAGGCCCGCTTCACCGGCCAGTTGAAACACCTTGCGTGTGTTGACCTCAATACCGGCGGAGGCGTTGATCACAACAATCGCGGTCTCAACAGCGCGCAGCGCGCCCACCACCTGTCCGATAAAATCGGGATAGCCGGGGGTGTTGACGAGGTTGATGTGCTTTCCCAGGTGCGTGAAGTGACAGAGGCTGGAGGTGATGGTGTACTTGTGCTGCTTCTCTTCGTCGTCGAAGTCGAGGAGGCTGGAGCCATCGTCGACGGAACCGGCCCGGGAGTTGACGCCGGCTTTGAAGAGCATGTGGTCGGCGAGGGTGGTCTTCCCCGCCGCGCCATGCCCCACCACTGCCACATTCCGAATATCGTCCACACGGAGTTTCGTCATGGGTTCACCTGCACCAATACGAGAGAGGGGACTTCGTAATCGAATGGTGGCGAATCGGTGAAGATTCGGTGAAAGCCCATCTTAAACCAATTCGCGCCGCACCGCCACGATGCGCAAAGTTCCCTCCGTGGCTGCCCAGTCTCCAGAACTCAGCCTCACATCTGCACCAAGGCTTGGAAGCACAAAGCAGCCGAGTCACTCCGTGACCCGAACCCAATCTCGGAGTGACTGGACCACTTGGCGATTGTCCCATACGGCGAATGCGCCTTTGGTCATCATCGAGTTCGATTTGTTTCCACTCATCGGCCGCCATGACCGGAGGGCTCTGGTCCTTGTCGATACACACAAGTCGCCGGAGATTCTGAGACAGTTGAAATGTCACGGTGGCGGTCAGCAGGGTGAGGTGCCGGAAGGGAGAAACCTCTGCTGAGCCGCTGTGATTGGCCAGCGCCAACTCAGTGCTGGCAACAATTGATCCGCGTCAAAGGTGACCATCGAGTGGAATCCCTATTCGGCCCATTTTTAAATTCTCCTCTTGCAGTTTTTCTGGACAACTGCATAAAATGCCTCATCCGGAGTGGAAGAGGATCGCCGTGTTCGTTGACGGTGACCATCATGAAGAGGGTCCAGAGCCGCTTCCAGTGTCCGGCCTCGAAGCACAGAAAGACGGCAGACAGCGATGAAGTCTCACTATCAATACCAATGCCACCCTCCCCATATGGGCAGCATCTGAGACTCTTGCCAACCCGATTGTGCCATTGCCGCACCCGGCGTTGAGTTCCGTTTTCTGACTTCAACTTCTTCCGAGTCCCGCCTGACCTCTTTGAGGGGTTCCTGCTTGTCAGGAATTCCGGGGTTCATCCCCACCTCAGCCCCTCATTCACTCCCAGAACCAAGGTTCGCCATGCGTCGGTCCGACATTCGTAACATCGCCATCATCGCCCACGTTGATCACGGAAAGACCACGCTGGTCGACTGCCTGCTCAAGCAAAGCGGACAGTTTCGCGAATCCCAGCTCACTGAAACCTGCATCCTCGACTCCAATGACCTCGAGCGCGAACGCGGCATCACGATTCTCGCGAAGAACATCGCCATCAACTACAAGGGCGTGAAGATCAACATCATCGACACGCCGGGCCACGCCGATTTCGGCGGCGAGGTCGAACGCGTGCTGAAGATGGCCGACGGGGTGCTGATGCTGGTGGATGCGGCTGAAGGGACCAAGCCACAGACCCGCTTCGTGTTGAAGAAGGCGCTGGAGTGCAAACTCAAGCCACTGGTCGTGGTCAACAAGATCGACCGGCCGGACGCCCGCCCGAAAGAAGCGCTGTCGGAAGCGTTCGACCTGTTCGTGGAGCTGGGTGCCGACGACGAAGCCCTCGACTTTCCGTACATTTTCGCCAGCGGCCGTTCAGGCTATGCCTCCCATGACCCGGCCGCGCGTTCGGGCGACATTTCCGGTCTGCTGGACATGGTGCTGGAACACGTTCCCGGCCCCGAAGTCAATCCCGACGCCCCGCTGCAGATGATGGTCACGACGCTTGGCTGGTCCGAGTTCGTCGGCCGCATCGCCACGGGCCGCATCAAAAGCGGCAAGATCAAGAAGGGGCAAAAGGTTGCCATTATGAAGGCCGATGGCTCGGTCAAGAACGGCGAAGTCGTCAACCTTGAGATCTTCGACAAGCTGGGCCGCGCCGTTGTGGATGAGGCCGAAGCCGGCGACATCGTCGCCCTGACGGGGCTGCCTGATCCTGAAATTGGCGACACCGTCGCCTGTCCGCAGAATCCCGTCGCTCTCGAACGGATCGCCGTCGACGAACCGACGCTGTCGATGCTGTTCACAATCAATAACTCGCCGCTGGCCGGCAAGGACGGCGGCAAGTTTTTGACCAGCCGCCATCTGCGGGCGCGGCTCATGCGCGAACTGGAATCCAACGTCGCCCTCCGCGTCGAATCCGCCCCCAACAGCGATCATTTTCAGGTCTCTGGCCGTGGACTGCTCCACCTGGGGATCCTCATCGAAACGATGCGGCGTGAAGGGTACGAACTGTCCGTCGGCAAGCCAGAAGTGATCCGCAAGCAAGTCGACGGCAAATGGCACGAGCCGTTCGAAACGCTTGTGGTCGACGTTCCCACCGCCGATGTCGGGCCAGTCATGGAAGTTGTCGGTGCCCGCCGCGGCCAGGTGCAGACGATGGTTGCCGGTGACACCGGACTGACGCACATCACCTTCATCATCCCCGCCCGTGGCTTGATCGGCATGCGAACGCGGCTGCTGAACGCCACGCGCGGCGAGGCGGTCATGCATCACCGTTTCGATTCTTATCAGGTCGTCGAAGGTGAAATTCAACGCCGGCTGAACGGTGTGCTGGTGTCCCAGGACAACGGCAGGGCCGTCGCCTTCTCGCTCGGCAAACTGCAGGAACGGGCCGAACTGTTCGTGGCTCCCGGCGCCGAGGTCTACGAAGGGATGATCGTGGGTGAGAACGCCCGCGACAACGACATGGTGGTCAACCCGACCAAGGAAAAGAAGCTGACCAACATCCGCACCACCGCCTCCGATGAAAACATCTACCTGCAGCCTCCCCGGGACATGAGCCTGGAAGCCGCACTGGAGTACATTGAGGACGACGAATACGTGGAGATCACGCCACAGAGCATCCGCCTGCGGAAGATCCTGCTGTCGGAATCGGCCCGCAAACGTGGGAATCGCGTGGCGAAGTAAGGGTGTGAAGGCACCAATGACCAATGGGTCTGTGAGATAACGCAAGCGGGCGACGAGAGTCGCCCGCTTGCTTCGTTTTTTGCTCTTACTTCGGTCGTGTCAAACTTGAGATGACTTGATGACCCGATCCTCAACCGATCACCCGACGGCTCGCGCCGTGCCGCTATCAAGACGGCGTAAACCGGACCACGCCCGCGTCCTTTCGCGGAGCAGGGCGCAGCCCCTTTTTAAGGGGCGAATTGGACCAAGGAAACTCATTTGCCGGCAGTCCGACGTTACACGTTCTCTTGCAATGGTTTACGGATATTTCGACGAACTGCCGGCAAACGAGTTACTTGGAAGCGAGAGGCAACACAAAGTCGCCGAGTCACTCCGTGACTCGCATCGTGGCTTCCTCGACGGCTTGCCCTCCAAAGCGAGCGGCAGGGCACAAGCCCTCTGGTGAGTCTCAAAGTCGCCCAGTCACTCCGGCCGGGTTCGAGTCACGGAGTGACTCGCCTACGTTGTGACTCACGGCCGCCGCAACCGGTCCTTGCCCCGGCTGTGATGGTCACCGCCCCACGGAGTTAAACTCGGCGGGGAGCAAAAATCCACCGACTTGGAGCAAAGGACGGCTATGCCGTCGCGGCAAAATTGGTCGCCACGAATCGGGAGTTGCACGCTCCTGCCCTCCCGATCTGGCCACTGATTCAACCGCCTTTTTTCGCGTTCATTCGCGTTCATTCGCGGTTCTAACAATTCAACTGGCCGACATCGGTCAAAAGACGTGCGGTGAGAAACCGCGAATGAACGCGAATTGACGCGAATAGGCTGACTTGGCGGCAGGAGCTGAAGCCGTCCGGCCACGCCTGCGGAACTCACGTCGTTCAACCCTGAGCAAAGTCGCCGAGTCACTCCGTGACACGCATCGTGGCTTCCTCGACGGCTTGCCCTCCAGAGCGAGCGGCAGGGCGCAAGCAAACTGGGGAGTCTCAAAGTCGCCCAGTCACTCCGGATGGGTTCGAGTCACCGAGTGACTCGGCAACGTTGCGGTGCCCGAGTGAGGACGACGTGAGGCTCGCGAGTTGCCCGCTGCTCTGGAGACCAGAGCCCTCCCGCCACGCCGATTGACAAATGGAAACAACCGGTTTGTCCCAGCGGCTCACCGGACGGCTTGCGCCGTGCCGCTACAAGCGGTCGTAATATCGTCGTTTTCTCCGCAAAGTAACGCGCACGTCTGGCGACATGTCGACTGCGTGAATCCAGAGCCTCCGTGTTTGTCCGTGCTGGACCACGCCCGCGTCCTTTCGCCGAGCGAGAGGCAACACAAAGTAGCCGAGTCACTCCGTGACTCGCATCGTGGCTTCCTCGACGGCTTGCAATTCACAGACAGGCAGGGCACAAGCCCTCCGGTGAGTCTCAAAGTCGCCCAGTCACTCCGTGACTGGGATCGAGTCACGGAGTGACTCGGCAACTTTGCGATGTTCGAGAGAGGACGACGTTCAGCTTGCGGGCGACGCGGCGGATAGGGGTAGGGAGGGCCGATTGGTTTCGGCTCCCCCCTCCCTCCGAACCGGACTGGCGGATTTCCCGCATCCGGCTCTCCAGTTGATGGTCTTACCTGGGACAGGGTTGAAGTGCGAGTTTGTGG
>JAKFUF010000079.1 GCA_021732845.1 Planctomycetaceae bacterium
GGTCTGGAGCGCCTGCGATCGGAAAAACTTCCAGTGTTGACTGAACTGAAGAGAATATTGAGGATCCATGCCCGCGGCCTCCGTGCCTTTAGGGTTGTGTGAGAACTTCCCCAATGTGCGCGAGAGGACGCGTTTTGCCTATGTCATTTCCCCCTGAGTACTTCCTTTCGATTAAGTGCCATTCGACTGTGATCCATGCTGCAGGCGTCATCGAATCCCCCAGCGATGCGGACTCATTTTCTTTCGTGACGGACGGAGGCAATTGGAATTTTATCGTGAGAACAGCGTCCGCTACGCCAAATCTATCAGGCTATCTCATCCTGACATCTTCGGCCGGTAGCACGATCGCGATTTCCCTGCTTGGCTCGGCGTCGGTCCTGCATGCCGATCTGACGGCAGGAATGTATCACTTAACGATTCTCAGTGATGGGCAATATGGCTCAGTCGGCCAATATGCGCTCGATGCCTCGACCTGATCCCGCAGGCGAGCCTCGCTGGTGCCTTACCACAAACCGCATTGCCTTCAACCTCCAGCCATCCGTTTGAGTCCGGTTGCTTGAGGCTCAACCAGCTCGCAGAGTTTGCGGCGCGCTCGCGTCCAGCAGATCTGTACATTTCTCCGCAAGCCATGGGAGAGGTGTGGCAGTCGGCTGGCGGTTCAGCGTCCTTTCTTCGCCCTGTGGCCAGAAGTAACGCCGGTCTCAGATCCACCAATCCAGAATTGCTGTTCACCAAAAAGCGTGAGATTCAATTCGCGGGAGGAAGCGAAACGGACCCGCCCCCACTTCCAGAGAAGCGCGACACAAATGTGCTACCAGCTTATGATTCGCCCGAGGTTCCAATCGACGAGGTGGCTGCAACAGGCAGAGACGCTCAATAAGTTCATTTTGCGAATTCGCCGATTTGGGTGATGCCACTCTCATCTGGACGGGTGCAAGTCAAGGCGACCCATTCGCAAGTGCTCCAGATCCGATTCGGATGAAGACTCCCTTCCACGCCTTCACAGAACGATCGCAAGCCGTCAGTTACAGACGATGTTGAGAGTTCAGCAGTATTTGACGGATCGGTCAGTTCAAAGCGGTCAGGCTGAAAATTGGCGAACATCAGGCTGAGGGCTTCGATGTCGTCGCGTGCCAAGAATTCAAGCAGCTTTCCCACCATTCCCACCATCATGCCTGCGACATCAATGGCTGCGGAATGTCTGTCAATACAACTGCCGTAAATGACTGGCGGTGCCGGCGCGGGGCATTGAGCGTTGAGGCAGATGAGGGCGAGTTGCTGGCGAGTGTCGAAGGTTTGGATGGTTCTCTCCACTTCCTCGGGAATCCGATCCTCCCAGCCGCAGCCGACATGCACTAACCAGGTTCTCATCGAGCGCCCGCAAATCACGCCAACATCGATCGGCCAATTGAACCGGCCAGATTGAAAGGGCAATTCTCTCTAGATTGCAATGCAAGTGCAATGCAATGTTGATTGAAATCAATTTGTTCGATGTCCAATTCTCAGAATTGACCCGCAACCTTGCGCCAAAACCATTGCTGCGACACACCTTCCGTGATTCAAAATTGCAAAACAGACAGTATTGCAATTGATATGTAATAGATTTACGATGGCGAAAAGATCCATTCGACCATCTCCGTGCCTGCATACGCATGTTGAACCATCTCGGCCGTTTTGCCACGGTTCTGCTGACCCATGACTTCTGCCCGTGGGCCAATCGCTGGGTCCATTGGACCAAGCATCCCTATGCGATTTTGGGCCTGGCCACAGTTGTTGCCTTGGCGTGTGCCTTGTTCGTGAAACCTGTCTCCGCGGTCGCTTGCGGGGCCGCATTGTTGATCCTGTTGCTGGGACATCTCTGGCCCGGCATCACCATTCGCGGACTCACCGGCGAGTTGCGCTTTCAGCACCTCCGGGCGACCGAAGGCGACAATGTTCAGGCTCGCTTCCGCATTGTGAACCGCTGGCCCTGGCCGGTCTGGGGAATAACGATCGAGGGTGGGAATGGCGTGGATGAGTCCGTGGCTTTGGCGCGGGTTGCGGGCTGGTCGGCAATTGAGTTCGACCGAGTGTATGTGCCGCAGTGCCGTGGCGAGTTTCCGCAAGTGCCTCTGCGGCTCACGACCGGGTTTCCCTTTGGGTTGAGATACGCGAGTCGCCCGGTTATCGCAGAGGACTTGTTGCTTGTCTGGCCGAAAATCATTCCGCTCGAAACACTGTTGGATGCTGCGGAGACGCGGCCCTCCGAGGACCAGTTCTCAGAGATTCGACTTGGCGATAGTGGCGATCTTGCCGGGACTCGCTTGTTTCGCAGCGGAGATTCGCTTCGGCGGGTGCACTGGGCACAAACCGCCCGACTCGGAAAGATGATTGTCTGCGAGCGGCAGGCGTCGACCCAATCAGCGATTCGCGTCGTTTTTGACTCCAATCCGCTGCTGCATCGTGGTGCAGGTGGCGACAGCACGATGGAATGGTCGATACGCATTGCCGCAAGTGTCTGCAGTGCTTATCACCGCGAGAATGCTCAGGTTGAATGCTGCTTTGGTCATGAGACGATTCCAATTTCCGCGGGTGTTCAGGGTTGGCGGCGGTTTCTCGATCGTTTGGCCCGATGGAAGCCATGCGAAGGGCAGCACGAAGGCCGCGCCGATCATGCCCACGGATGCGAACATGAACATCCGGAAAATCACTGCCAACGGATCCATCACCGCAATTGCGGCGTCTTTCAACTGACAATCACCACCGACCTGGGGCTGAGCCACCGCACAGAACATCGGCATGTCCACGGCGACCACCGGCTGGTGCTGTTGCGGACAGCCGCTTTTGGGGAAGCGTGCGACCTTTGCGGAGCGGAGCATCAACCGCCAGGCCGCGCGGCAATTGTGATCGATTCCGCGGTGGACATTGCCAACAACTTTCGTCGTCAGTGGAGGCAGGCCTGTCATGCCGGATGAACGGTTGACGACAGAGACGGCCCCGCTGAGCTGGGCCTCGGTGCGGCTGACCTGGCTTCTTGTCATGCTGTCGGTGCTCAGTTTCGAGGCAGCCACGGGTGGCGTTGAGCGTACGGTCCGCGCAAGTTTGCTGATCGTCGCCATCGAGTTGGGCTTGGCGCTGTCGATCCATGCCGTCGTGCGCAGATTTCCGCCATTGAAGGCCAGCAGCTGTATGTTGCTGGCCTTCGGTGCATCGACGGTCGTCTTGGGTGCCGAATTGTTTGTGCGCGGCACGACCAATTCCATGCTCCCGTTTGAGCTGATCCTCTTATCTCATTTGCGAAACGTCGTGCTGGTGCTGGCGGCACTTGCACAAGTCGCGGCGGTGCAGCGGCACTGTTGCTCGCTGAGCACGTTTTTGGCGATTTTTGCCGGAGCCCTTGCGGCTCATCTGTGGCTGCAGGGACTGACAGTACTGTATGCCATCGTCGGCATCTGGTGGCTGATGGGCACCCATTGGGAGTCGCTGCAAAGCCATTTGACGGAGGCCTCCCAACAGTCGCTGCCTCGCCGCTGGCTCGTGGCACTGCCGGCCATGGTTTTGACGTTCATGGTCCTTGTGGGCGGACTTTATGCCACGACGGGAACGCGTGCATTGCGCGGCTTCATGCCCAGTTCCGGCGGCAGTGATTGGTACGATCCCGCGGCGACCAGCGGAGTGGGGGACGGCGACGCGCTCGTCGCGGGAACCGAGAACATTCAGAGCTTCGGCCCGATCGAAGATGCTCCTTTTCTCAACTCCCATGAACCAAGTCTCTATGACTTGTTCGACGACACGTACAATGAACCCGTAGCTCCGCGCCAGCAGGACCGGGCAATTGCCTTGGCGCGTGAATTCGGAGCCCGGCAAAAAGAGCAGCATCTCCCCACGACATCGCAGGCGGGAAAGCAGTTTTCGACCGTTCGCAAGCTGGGAACTCCGAAACAAAAGGCGATGGGAGATCGTCCTTCGTCCGCGTTGTTTTACGTGAAGGGGCGGGTTCCCCTGCATTTGAAGCTGGAAGTCTTTGACCGGTTTGATGGCGTCAATTGGTTTCCCGAACCGTTGCAGCCGGGGCAACCGGCCTTCACGATCGAGATGCTTGAAAACCGTCCCTGGCTGCGATTGCCGCTGCTGCGTTCCATGGAGATTCACGGTGCGCCGGAAGTTCATGCGTTGAAAATTGTCCATCTCGACACGAACCGCATTCCTTCTCCGACCCAACTGATGGGAGTGCATATCGACCAGCTCGATCGTCCCGATTTCTTTCTCTGGTCACAGCCTGGGCAGATCCGCATGGATCGGGAGAAACTGCCGGCCACCACGGTCATGCATCTTCAGTCACGCGTCGTGGATGTGCGGCGGCTTCCGCGGTCAGGGGCAATGTTCTCGGTCGGCGATCCTGCCTATCGAGAGTTTGGAACCACCGCCGAGCCGGTGCGGATCCAAGAACTCGTTCAAGAATGGACGAAGGGCGTTGCTCACGGCTGGCCGCAGATCGAGACGGTCATTTCCAGACTGCGTGAGAACTATATCCACGATCGCACTGCCCGACCCGCGGCCACATGCCAAAACGCCGTCAACGACTTTCTGCTCAAAAGCCACCGGGGCACAGACTACCAGTTTGCTTCCGCGGCGGTCATCGCGCTGAGGACGCTCGGGTATTCGGCGCGTCTGGTCAGCGGCTTCCATGTGCAGCCATCGCGGTTCGACCGCCGCGCGGGGCACACCCCCGTCCTCGCCGACGACGTTCATGTCTGGGCCGAAGTGAACGCTGGAAACAACTGCTGGATCCCGCTTGAGCCGACGCCTGGCTACGACCTCTTGCCCCCGCCGCCAACGTACATTGAGCAGTTGCAGGCGGCATTCTGGTCCGCTTTGCACTTCGCCATTGGAAATTGGATGGCGTTGGCGACGGCTGCGTTGAGTACAGTCTGGATTCTGGTTTACCGACATGACGTGGTGGATGCGTGGCACACTCTCTTGTGGCGCATGGCTCCCGCGAAAGATGAGCGACAATTTGTTCTGCGCACTGTCACACTTCTCGACGCGCGCTGTCGCCGAGCGGGCCATGCCCGGCCATCCACGATCACGCCGACTGGATGGGTGAAACGCCTGTTCATGGCGACAAGCTGCCTGGGACAAGGCGCGGTTGACGAGCGGCAGTTCCGGCAGTTTTTGCGGGCCGCGGAATGGGCGTATTACTCACCCATGGGGCTGAAGTCGACCGAGACCTTTCCCGCACAACTCTCCAAAGACGCCGTTCGCCTTTGGACGGTGCGGCGTTTGCGGATGAGTCAGATTTCTTCAATGAGTCCGGCTGCGGGCACTCGCGCCCATCAGCCACCGCTACGGCCAACTCTGGGTCGGCCGATTTCACCTCAGCCAGGAACCCTTGCGACGATCTGAAAGCGGATTGGCATGTCTGTAGTTGTGAACGCGCGGCCGACCATGCAGTCGGCCGGAGTCGAGGCGGTCGAACATGTTCGCCGTCGGCTGAATGCTGTCCTGCGCGGCAAGGCCGATGTCGTGCAGTTCGTACTAACATGCCTGTTGGCGCGCGGGCATCTGTTGCTGGAAGACCGTCCCGGGCTCGGCAAGACCACCCTCGCCAAAGCGTTGGCCGAAGCGCTGGGCGGTTGCTTCGCACGGGTCCAGTGCACTCCCGATCTCCTTCCAAGTGACATCACTGGCTTCAATCTGTTCAACCAAAAAACGCAGGAGTTTGAGTTCCGTAGCGGCCCGGTGTTCTCCGACATTTTGCTGGCGGACGAGATCAACCGGGCAACGCCGCGCACGCAAAGTGCATTGCTGGAAGCCATGGCGGAGCGGCAGGTCACGGTGGACGCCGTGCGGCACCGGCTGTCCAGCGAGTTCTTTGTCATCGCAACTCAAAATCCGCACGAGCAGCATGGAACCTATCCACTTCCCGAGGCTCAGCTTGACCGGTTTGCGATCAAGCTGAGCATCGGCTATCCGCACCGCGATGACGAGCAACAGATGCTCGCCGATGCCATTCGCGCGGCGGCGGATCCACAGACCGAGCCTGAATGCGTCTTTAAGCCGGGACAGCTTGCCGCGGTCCAGCAAGAAGTGGCAGTCATCCCGGTCCAGCCTCAAGTTCAAGACTACCTGGTCCGTCTGGCGGAAAGTTCGCGGAAATGGCCCGGCATCGCGCTGGGACTCAGCCCACGCGGGCTTCTGGTCTGGCAGCGGATGGCGCAGGCCTGGGCCTATCTCGATGATCGCCGCTTCGTGACGCCCGATGACATTCAAGAGGTGGCGCGGCCGGTGCTTGCGGTCCGGCTCGGCGTCGACCGGGATGACGCTGCCAGTGATCGAAGATTTGCTGAATGGCGTGCCGGTGGCCACCGACTGAGTTTTTCCCCCTCCACCGCGCAGAGCAACCCATGTCCGATTTTGGTCGTCCTCCTGGATGGAAGCGAACGCTTTGCATTCTCATCGCCGGGGTCCTCGTGGCCCAGCTCGGCTGCTCGAAATCAGCCGATGACGATGGTCGCCTCGAACACATCGTTCCTGCCCACAAGCCGCCGACATTTAGCGCTGCGATTCCAGAGCTGGCCCGCCGGCATGCCGCGCTGACGGCAGGTTCGGCCGACGATGGGGCGGCTTCGCGTGAATTGACGGAACTGCGTGAGATCGCGAATTGGCTGCCGGGGCTGGCGGCAGCCACGGATCTGAAGAAGAGCGACTGGGACGCAGTCTCGCGGCTTTCCGTCCAGTTGGATGGTCTGCTGAAAAGTGAGCCACGGTCGGCAGCCTGGAAGGCGTCAACGGCTGAATTTCAGAAGGTCCTCGAACGACTGCAGGACCTCATCTTGAAGCTTTCCCCTGCCGACATGGTGTCCTCTCGCTTCGCGCAAGAGCGTCAACCGCACGCGGCTCCTCCTGGCCCACTGAGAGTGGCGGCTCATGCTTGAATCCATCTTCTTCGGGGCCTGTCTGCGGGTGCTGCAGGCTGCCTTGCAGGCCGCGCCGTTCATCTTCACGGGGTTGTGCATCACGGGGCTCTTCCACCGCCTGATGGGGCATGCGCACACGCGCCGGATGTTTGGATCGAACACCTTCGCCTCGCTGCTGCAATCCTGGGTCATCGGGATGCTGTTGCCGGGGTGCTCGCTGGGCGCGATTCCGATCGTGAAGCAACTGCGCCGCAGCGGCATCGCAGTCGGCACGATCTTCGCCTTTGCCCTCTCCTCGCCGCTGTTTGACCCGCTGTCGATGTTGTACGGCCTCACGCTGTCCAAGCCGATCACGATTGTCGTGTTCGCGCTCTGTTCCCTGGTCGTGGTGACGGTTTCCGGCGGCATCTTTGACTGGTTGTATCCCGCGACGGAGGTGTCCGTCGCTGAGCCGCCTCCCACACCGCATGGGATCAAGCGACTGCTGGCGGTGCTGGTGGTCATGGCCCGTGAATCTGTCAGTGACAGCGCGGCGCTGATCGGCTGCGGTTTGTTGGGGGTCGGTCTGCTCAGCGTCGTGCTTCCTACGGGAATCCTGCAGCGAACGATGGCCCACGACAATCCATGGTCCCCCTTGCTGATGACGGCCATTGCCATACCGGCATATGCCACCCCCATGACGGCGATGGGCCAACTGGGGTCGATGTTTCAGCACGGCAACTCCATCGGGGCCGCATTCATCCTGCTGGCTTTTGGGGCGGGCATGAATCTCGGGCTGCTGGCATGGATGGTGTTGAACTACGGATGGAAGAAAGCTGCCGTCTGGATGGGGCTGATGCTGATGATCGTCATTGGATTTTCTTACGGGATTGAACGACCGCTGTACCCGCAGGACATTGAGGCGGCAGACCACACGCATGCGTTCGATGGCTATTGCCGTCCGTTCACCTCGAATTCGTTCACAACGACTGGATACGTCGGAGAGATCTGGCGGCGTGTGCGGCTGGAGACGCAGCCGCATGAAATCGCCGGTGCCGTTTTTCTGGCAGGGCTGGCCTCTCTGGGAATGTTTTTGAAGTGGCTCGACCGGCGCTGGGTCATTGAAACCTGGTTGAACCGTCAACCGGTGCCCGATCAGGTCCACAAGACGACTTGGGATGTCACGATCCCAGGGCCGGTTCTGGCTGCGTTTGGACTGCTGGCCATCTTTGCCTGCAGCATCGTCGGCTGCTACGCCTACTATCCAGATCCCGGCGAGACGCTGGAGGAGTTGAATCTCGCGAAGACGGAGGCCCTGTCGGGTGCTTCCAGCCGGCAGTACGAACACGCGATGCACTGGATCCCGATCTGCGAAAGCTGGACCAACCGATTGCAGGTGGGAGCCTACCTCCGGCGAGGCAGCCTGAGCGATTACCATCGGATGAAAGCCCAGGTCTTCCGGGATCAGTTGGAGATCCTCGAACATCAGCTCGAAAACCGTGATCCGCCGGAGGAGATTCGCCGGCAGGTAAGTGCCACAGCCCGCGCGTTTTCCCGGCTGGCCTCCGCGTATCGCACCGAACTGGATGCGAATTGAACAGCGTTGTCGTCCTTCCGGCGTTGCCAATGTCGCTCGCCGTCCGCCCCTCGAGTTTTGCTGCGAACAGAGAAGCCATGGTCCAATCCGCCGAACGGTCAAGCGCCACACTCGTTGTCGGAAAAGAGAGCGTCGGGAAATCTCAGGTGATCTCATCGTTGACAGGCCGTTTCGCCGGTGAGTCGAACTATCGCGGGACGACCGTGACGGTTCAGCGATACAATTGCGCAGGGCGTGTCTTCGTCGATACCCCGGGAATTCTGCGTCGTTCCGACACGGAAACGACTCGCAGCACACTCGCGGCGCTGGACACGGACGACACCGTCATGCTTGTCGTGCAGGCGACTCACCTGGATGACGATCTGGCGGACATGCTCCCGCTATTACAGGGGAGGCGAGGGATTGTCGTCGTCAGCTTTTGGGACAAGG
Organism: Planctomycetaceae bacterium; assembly: GCA_021732845.1. Classification (GTDB taxonomy): domain Bacteria; phylum Planctomycetota; class Planctomycetia; order Planctomycetales; family Planctomycetaceae; genus JAKFUF01. The sequence goes on from JAKFUF010000079.1 coordinate 8,905, forward strand.
TCAATGTCTCCGAGGCTGCCGGAGTTGCGCTGGAGCGCCTGTCGTCCGAGGCCGGCGTGGCCTTCTTTCCCCTTGATGCGCGGAAGCTCAGCGCGTCGCAGATCGATTCCATCCAACGGCTCCTCGTGGAGCCTGGTGTGTTTGGCAAGGCCAGCCTCGCTGGCCGGGCGGGTTGGCGGATTGAACCACGGTCAGGCGCGCTGGAGCACCCCGTGCTGGGTCCGGTTCTTGCCGTCACGCTGCTTGTCGCGCCCGCTTTGGCAACCATCTTCGGCGCGAATGCTCTCGCCAATCTGTTGAACCCCTGGGTCGCCGCGCTGACAGACCCGCTGATCGCGACTGTGAAAAACACCTGGCCCTCGTGGGCGCGACTCGTGTTGACCGCCGAGCATGGAAGCTTTGGTTACGGGCTGCTCAACATGGGTCCGTTCCTGCTGGTCTGGGCTTTTCCCACTGTCCTGCTGTTTTCCGTCATCCTCGGGGCCTATAAGGCCAGCGGCCTGATTGAACGCATGAATGTCGCCCTGCACCCGCTCGTGCGACCGCTCGGCCTGAGCGGCCGCGACGTGGTGCGGGTGATGATGGGCTTTGGCTGCAATGTTCCCGCAGTCATCAGCACCCGCGCCTGCTCGGGCTGTTCGCGTGGCTCGGCAATCGCCGCGATTGCATTCGGTGCGGCCTGCAGCTACCAGCTTCCGGCGACCCTCGCCGTGCTGGCGGCGACGGCCAGCCAGACAGGCCGGAGCCCGGCTGTCCTGGCCCTGGTGTTTCTCGCCTATCTGCTCGCGACAACGATTCTTTACCTGTGGCTCACCGCCCCCGCGACCGCGAAAAGCTCCCTGAATGTCCTGATGACCCCGCCGCGGCCCTTCATGCAATGGCCGCGGCCCGGAGCCCTGTGGCGCGAGGCCTGGGGCACGATTCGACAGTTCATGTTTCAGGCGATGCCGATCTTCGTGGCCATCTGCATCATCGCGTCGCTTCTGGCACACGCAGGCGCGTTTGGCGTCAGTTCGCACCTGCTGGCACCCGTGATGAGCCTGTTCAACCTGCCCGCCGAAGCCGCCCTGCCAGTTGTCATGGCGTCGATCCGCAAGGATGGAATCTTCCTGTTTGTCAGTGAAAACGGACTGGCGTTCCCCATGTCCGCCGCCCAGGTGCTGACGGGTGTCTACATGGCGGGAGTCCTGCTGCCGTGCCTCGTGACTTCCATCACGATTGCCCGCGAAACCTCGTGGCGTGCCACGGGCTGGCTGTTGCTGAAGCAGGCGCTGTTTGCCCTCGCGTTCTCGCTGATTCTGGCCTGGGGAGGCCGATGGTTTCTTTGAGGTCTGACATGTCTTTGCAGCCTGGTGACCACTTCGAGTCCATCGTTATTCTGTGAGACGGTCGCAATAATCATAAACAATGGATGGCCCCGTTCAGGCCGCTACCCATGCAGGCCGGTGGCCGAGACGATCTCAGGGGATCGCGTCAGTCAGTTCACTAACGAAGACCACAACATCCTCGTGAAGATGACTCGGCTCAAGGAATCGGATTCCCCACGCGACCATGACTCCCAGAAGCAGTGCCATGCTGAGGGAAACACGATGATGGGAATGAAACTGAATCTCGGGCAGCAGATCCGCCAGGGAGATTGTGAGGAAGGCTCCGGCCGAGAACGCAAGAGCGCAGCCGACCAACAAATGGGCGTCTTGCGACATGGCCATCGTTCCCAACAGGAATGCAGCTGCGCCGATGGGGCAGAGCAAAGAGAACGCCAGGTTCACTGCGAATACCTGTCCCCGCGTCCAGGCACCTCTGGACATCATCATGGTGATCGCAAAGGCATCCAATGGCTTGTGCAGGACGATTGCAAGGAATGTTCCCAGGCCGAACAGTCCGATTGTTGCCGAGTGCTCCGCTTCAGAGATCATCGACGCCGCCAGTGCAACACCGTCTGCAAGGGTGTGCAGGCCCAGTCCGAAGAAGAGGCCAATCCAACTGTATCCCCCTCCATTCACAACGAATCCGGGGCTGCAGATTCAGTAGTGCCGCGCAGACACCCTGCTGGAGGGAAGCGTCGATCAGCAGGACCTTGCGGGGATATTTTTGCGCCAGACCACACGCGACGTTCGTGGCCAGTGTCGATTTGCCCACGCCGCCCTTGTTGCTCATGAAGAGCACTGTTTTTCCGGGCACAATCTTGCGAAGCGTGCCGCGGGGGGCAGCCACGCGTTCGATCAGTTGCGTGAGGTCGGCCGTTGCCAGTGGCCGGCGGAGGAAATCCTGCACGCCGCCACGCAGGGCTTCGATCATCAACGCGCTTTCCGACGCATCCTCCGACAGCGCGCGGGGATCGAAGGCCGCGGCGATCACGGTCGAGGGCGCGGCGGCGGCGATCTCCTTCACGAACGTGATGAACGCGCCGATGTCCCGCGATAGCTCCATGATCACCAGTTGTGGCTGTCGGTTCCGCGCCGCCTCCAGCCCCTGCCGCAAATCATTCGCCACATGCAGCACCGTCGATTCGTCTGCCAGCGTTGCCTGCGCGGCGCGAAACTCACCTCGCAGCGTCTCGTTGGACGTGATGAGCAGCACATGACATTTGACGGACACGAGGAACGTGAACCTTTCTGAGGAAGCGCGACAGAAATAAAACGGCTGGTGAGTGCCACTTGAACCGTCGGCAGTCCTAACGGATCAGGACCTGTGACGCTTCGGTGCCTTGTCATCAGGTCCGTGATGTCCAGGCTGTTGCTGAATGGACTGCCCAAAGTGGCGGAAACATTTTCTGATGAGATTCGGTTGAGGAACCGCCGAAGCTGAATCGACGAGGGCGAGGATGCCAGGACCTCGATCGCTCCAAACGCAATGATCGGACCAGCGGCATCGACCACAATTGGCGTAGCGGCTGGTCCAACGTCCGTCCCATTGGAGGCATGCGAGGGCAGATCGCCAATTTGTCGAAAAGTCGCGTCAATGATGAATCCTGCATCGACCGGCAATCCATTGATGTCGGTCGTCGTCAAGTTGCCGCCCGTAAGGCTCAACGTGATCGATCCATCACCCGCCGCCGGTATCGAATCCCAGATCGCGGGCTCCCACACAGTGGCCAGCAAAGCAACGGACGAGCCTCCGGTCAACGGCGGGCTGACACTGGCGACTGGCGCGCCCACTGACATGACCCGACCCACATCACCGGTGGTTCCGGCCGACGCAATTGAAGTGGCACGGACAGCCAGTTCCATCCCCTTTGAGCCGCCTTGAATGAGGCTCATTCGTCCAAAGAGCCACGGCAGCGCCGATCCTGCCTCAAAGCTGCCGGACACGCTGGAATCATCCGGCCTGCTCGACCTGGCGAGGCGGACCAGGAAGCTGTCAGCGCTCATTCCCGCAGAGGGGGTGAAATCCCCCCGCTCGAAATCATCCGTTTCGGCGTGCGGCAACCCCGAATGGTAGTCCCCGCCGACCAGATTGCCTTTCTGAAGATTTGTCGGATTCAGCGGCACCCGCGGAAGATAGGTCCGCGGATCCGCGGATCCGCCCTCGGGAATGACGAGGGTTTGCGACGCTTCGAAGCCGTCCAGCCCAATTGCGATCCCGTTTTCAAACCTCACAATCGGTCCCGCACCCAGTTGTGGCGCATGGTCATTGGTGGAACTCAAATCCAGATTGTCATCAAACGTCAGGGCGATCATCCGGCTGGCGGCTTTGCGGCGGATGTAATTTCGAAGCTCGGGGCAATTCTGATCCAGGTCGCCATCGGTGCAGGAAATTGGGAAATTCGCGGCAACGGCCTCGGATTTCATCGCCTGCAAGACGGCATCGCGGTCGGTTGCATCTGCCAGTGGCGCATCGAGAAGCTGATTCACGATCGACGACGCTGGGGTTTCATCCCGATACCGCAGCCCTTCCAGCGCCGCCGTATCCACCGCGGTTTGCATTTGCCGCCGAGTCAGCAGGGCCATGCCGAGGTCGATGGTCAGGGCGGCGATGCCCAGGAGCACGAAGACGGTCAGGGCGAAGTTCACCAGGACCGCGCCGCGGCGGCGGAGAGCGGGGGCTCGGGGAATGGGTCCAAGTTGATTTTGGCGGCGCACTCTCAATCTCCGCTGTTCCAGCATGGCTCAGCGGCCACGCTGGTCTACACCTCGAACTGCCCATGCCTCGGGCATGAATGGAACTGACCACCGCGAGGCCTGGATCCTCGGACAACCCTCGCCGGTTCCGGGGGGGCGAGCCACGACCCGTCAGATTCCCGCCGCCGTCGTCTCGCCGGAGGCTGGTTTTTCTGGCGGGCGGTTCAAATCGATGGGAGCGCGGCCGGCTTCGGGAAAAACCAGCATCTGCCGCTTGGGTTCGCCGCGCTTGTTCCCCACGACCCCAAATTGTCGTGTTTCCGCCCCTGACGCCGCCGACCGGTGAGCCACAGCGAGGTCCTCGGAGCAGACGCCCGCGGCCAGGGCATCGCGCAGGGCGGTGCGGGCGCGGCTCAGCCGTGATCGGACGGTGCCGATCGGCAGGCCCAGTTGCTGAGCCACGGCGGCATAGTCGATCCCCTGGTACTCGCGGAGCAGCAGCACCTCCCGATACTCGGGGGCGAGTTGGTTCAGCAGGCCGTCGAGAGTCTGCCCGGCCTCGCGGGATTGCAGCGTCTCCGCCGGGTCGTCGAACAGGCTGGCATCCGCGCGGGACCGTCCCACGCATTCTTCGCGGCGGCTGCGGCGGTTGGAGGCGCGGGCGTTTTGCAGGCTGCGGCGGATGACCGCGCGGCATAGCCACGGGGCCAGTGATTCGGGCAGGCCACCGGTCTCGACCACGAACTGCCAGAGCCGCAGCAGCGTGTCCTGCACCGCATCCCGCGCCAGCCCCTCGCACTTGAGGACGGAGCGCGCGTGCCCCACCAGATGGGCCGTCAGTGGCTCGACCGCCTCCGTGAACAACCGCTCCAGAAACTGGCGATCTGCTGAGGCATTGGGCGCAGAACCCTTGAGCCCTGCGCAAGGACTCGTCCTTGATGTGGCTTCACAACAGTGGTTTTCTCCAGCGTGACAGACGGTGGACTGCATCGAGTTCAAGAGTTCCGACGACCGACGCGAGATTGCCATTGGCAGCATGTTCCCTTTGTGATCAAACAAGGTTCGGCATCATGACCGCGAGCCACGGCAGTGCATCCTGGCACCGCCCCTGCGGAAGATTGCATTACGGGTTGCACACTGTTATTGCTTTAGCGATACAGTCGCCACTGTTGAGTAATTGCATTTGTATTGCGATTATTGGTGGGCGTCTTCGGCAGTGTCAAGACGTGGGCGACGGTTTCAGCGTGAATGTCCCGAGATCTTGTGGCTGGCAGAATCAGCGAGAGAGCCGCAAAGCCCGCGATTTCCAGCGAATTCAGCCGCGTTTCGCCGGGAAAAATCCAAGACCAACCGCCGCACAGCCCTTGAAAGCAATTGCAGGCATTTCTATATTGCAATTGTTATGCAAGTGTAAGCCGCTCGCGACAAGGATCCACTCCCCGTTGTCGCGCCCTTCTTGACCCGGTTTATCGCGACACTCTCCTCCTCTGCGGATCCGTTCATGAAACGCCTGCCTGTCACCGTTCTGTCTGGTTTTCTCGGAGCCGGCAAGACGACCCTGCTGAACCACATCCTGCACAACCGCGACGGGCTGCGGGTGGCAGTGATCGTAAATGACATGAGTGAGATCAATGTCGATGCGCAGCTTGTGCGCGACCGGGTGCAGCTCAGCCGGGTGGATGAGCAACTGGTCGAGATGACCAATGGCTGCATCTGCTGCACCCTGCGCGACGACCTGCTGCGGGAAGTGGCGCGGCTGGCGGCGGAAGCGCGGTTCGATTACCTGCTGATTGAATCCACCGGGATCGGCGAGCCACTGCCAGTGGCGGAGACATTTGGCTTCACCGACGAGGAAGGCCGTTCGCTGTCGGACGCGGCGCGGCTGGACACGCTGGTGACGGTAGTCGATGCGCTGAACTTCCTGCCGGAATTCCAATCCGCCGACGAGCTGCGAGACCGCAACATTGGTTTGGACGCGGAGGACGACCGGAACATCGTCGATCTGCTGGTCGATCAGGTCGAGTTCGCGAATGTGATCGTGCTGAACAAAACCGATCTCGTGAGCAACGACAATAAAGTCCGCGTGCGGGTGCTTCTGCGGGAACTTAACCCCGATGCCGAGATTGTGGAGTCGGAATTCGGCAATATTCCGCTCGACAAGATTTTGAATACGAACCGCTTCGAGCCCGATTCGCTGGCGCTTCCCGCGGGCTGCCCGATCCCAGATGAGGTCGTTTCCGAGGCCGACGAATACGGGATCGGCAGTTTTGTGTACCGCGCCCGGCGGCCGTTCCATCCCGAGCGGCTGCGCGATCTGATCGCCGGCCCAACATTCGAGCCGGTGCTGCGCTCCAAAGGCGTCATGTGGCTCGCCAGCCGGAGCGACCGGTTGGCCGTGTGGTCGCAGGCCGGCGTCTGCTGCACCCTGGCGCACGGTGGCGCGTGGTGGGCCGACACCCCCCGCGACGACTGGCCCACCGCCGAAGAAGGGGAAGAAGCGGCCGAGTTGCTGGAGCAGATTTCCGGAGACTGGCTGCCCGGCGTGGGCGACCGGCGACAGGAATTTGTGGTGATCGCGCAGGACTTGGACGAAGTGACGCTGCAGGCCGCGCTGGACAATTGTCTGCTCACGGAGGACGAGATGACACAATGGGCGGAAGGGATCCCCTTCGCCGATCCCTTTCCGGAATGGACGGCGGATGGACCGGAGGAAGACTTCCTGGATGACAGGCTCACGGCCGATCAACCGTGACTGCGATCTGCCGCCGACTGCTCCTCCGGCCTGTTTGAAAGCACAACACCCAGCGCTCCTGCGCAGAAATGGACCAACGATGGCTGATGACGAGATGCTGGATGTGGTGATCGTGGGGGCCGGGCCGGCGGGGTTGGGATGCGGTCTGGCTCTGGATCGGCTGCGGATGACGAACTTCACCATTCTCGAGCGGCACGAGATTGGAGCGTCGCTGGCCCGCTGGCCGCGCGAAATGCGGTTCATCACGCCGTCCTTCAACAGCAATGCTTTCGGTCAGGTAGACTTGAATGCCATCGCCCCCGACACTTCCCCGGCGTTCACGCTGGATGTGGAGCGGCTGAGCGGTCCGGCGTACGCGAAGTACTTGCGGGAGGTCGCCAAACAGTATGAACTGCCCGTAGACACCGGGATTGACGTTTTGGAGGTCTGTCCGCTGGCGGAAGACGGCAAAGACGGATTCCGGGTGGAGACCTCGCGCGGCACGGTGTTCACGCGGTTTGTCATCTGGGCGGCGGGAGAATTTCAATACCCCGATCTGAACCCGTTTCCAGGGGCGCAGCTCTGTCGGCACTCGTCTTCGATCAAAAGCTGGCGCGAGATTGAGGGGGAAGAGGTGGTTGTCATCGGCGGCTCGGAGAGTGCCATTGACGCGGCCGTGACGCTCATCGCCTGCGGCAAGAAAGTCCGCGTGCTCGCGGAGACTGCCACCTGGAACCTCACCCATGAGGATCCCAGCCGAGCGCTCTCGCCGTATACGCACCAGCGGCTGCGCCGCGCCGTCCGCGGTGAGCTGGACCTGCATGCGGACTGCCGTGTGGTGCAAGTGCAGCCGTCCGAAAGTGGTTACGAAGTCTTCACGGAGCAGGGGCCGTGGCACACCGCCACACCTCCCATTCTCGCCACCGGCTTCTCCGGCAGCTTCAAGATGCTGGGCGCGCTAGTGAATCTGCGCGAGGACGGCTTTCCGCTGCTCAATGAGCTCGACGAATCGACGGTTGCCCCGGGCCTGTTCCTTTCCGGGCCAATGGTCAGGCACGATCAGGTCGTTCTGTGCTTCATCTACAAGTTCCGCCAACGGTTTGCCGTCATCGCCCAGGCGATTGGCGAACGGCTGGGCCTGGATCTCGAGCCCCTGGAAGCCTACCGGCAGCACCACATGTATCTTGACGACCTTTCCTGTTGCGGAGAAAGCTGCGTCTGCTGAGCGGCCTGCGCCAGGCCAGGTCTAGAGGGTCGCCATGGTTCAGTCACGTTTCATTCGTGATCGCAATTGTGTTGCAATTGCGCCTAGTGGTATATTGCAACCGAGTATTGAAAGGCAAACTCGGTTGGCATATTCCGCTCATGGCAAAATCGCAACGTGGTTCCCAGTTGGCGGACCAGATCCGCGGCACTGGTCGGCGCATGACCAAGGCTCGACAGGCGGTGATTGCCTGCCTGGAGAGTGCGGGTTTGCCGCTGACCCATAAGCAGATTGCCCGTGCCCTGCGCGAACAAGGTTTCGAGCAAACAACAGTCTGGCGAAACCTGATGATGCTGGTCGAACTTGGGATGGTTCACCGCCGGGAACTGGGCGACCATCTGTGGCGCTATGAATTGGTCCGGGTTGAAGCCGCCGGGCCAGCGCTAGCGGTGGTCTATTTCTCCTGCCTGTCCTGCAGTGGCTTGACCCCCGTCTCGACCGAAGCCACGCCGACATTGTTGCAGCAGTCACTGCCAGGCGTCGGGCGGATTTCGGAAGCGTTGCTGCGCGGTGTCTGCTGCGATTGTGCGAAGGCCGTCGAGCGCTCTGGACCGTGACCGCCGCGGCCTGGTCGTAACACCTCATGAAGTTGGGGCGATGATGCCGCGTCGGCGAGGATTCACGCGGATCGAGTTGCTGGTAGTGATCGCCATCATTGCCATTTTGGTGAGCTGGCCGGCGGCGGCGCAGGCGCGCGAGGCCGCGCGGGAATCGGCGGACCATGCCTGCCATGACTTCGCCACCCAACTGAGCGTGCGGCCCGATGCCATCCGGGCCAGTGCGCACTCACAAGCCCTGACGGGCACGCAATGTCGGAGGTTTTCAGGAAGCTTCAGCCAATTCCACGGGGCTCTCACGGACGGGGATTCGCAGCCAACTCAGGTCGTCAGCGATGGTGATGCCAAGCTGTCTCCAGGCCAGTGCCATCCGTTCGCCGGGAGTTGTGATGGTGCCAAACTTCCAATTGGCGACCGTCTCCTGCCGGTACTGAACTCCGATCTCTTCGACCACCCATGTTTCATAGCTCCGGACCCACTCGATCAGATCGAGGAGGAGCCCGATGGTCAAATTCGCGCGGCGGTCCTTTGACTTGTCCATTCAACGGACGCGGCTGGCGGGGGATTCCACAGGGTTGCAATCGTCGGCAAACCGCCGTTTAATGGATTGCGAAGTCCAAGCGTTGCCCCGCCCTTATAGAATGCCCGCTGAACTCCACGGTGGAGACCCACGTTGGATTCAACCTGCATTCCTTCCTCCAAGCAGAGTTTGCCAATGCCTGTTTCGTTCAAAGCTGCAGTTGCCGCGATTTTCTGTACGTTCACGCTCACGCTGATCGGCTGCCAGCCGGTGGCCGCGCCGCCTTCATCCCCCTCGACAGCCACCCCGTCCACGTCGGCGACCACGGGCTCTGCCCCGGCAGCCAGCGCCACACCAGCCACTGAGGCGGAAAAGCCGGTTCCAGTGACCACGGAAAACGGATCGAGCACCGGACCAGGCGCGAAGGAATAATCGGGCAGGTCGAGATTGATTTGTCAGACTCGGTGAAACCCGCGCGCAGTGGCTCGCGGGTTTTTCGTTTTGGCCGGATGATTTCAGCACTAGAGGTGACACCGGAACAACAGCCTTGCAGTTGCGCCAGACATGTTGCCTGATAAGATGCTGTTGCACAGGCACATCAGGCCACTGGCTTTGAAACCAGAAGCGTGCCCTGCGGGTAAGTCAGGTAGCAAGAGATCCATCTGTGTCCGCTGATGACCTTCAACTTGTGGGCAAGTGCCTCGCAGGCGATGCGGCGGGTTTGCGGGCGTTTGTGGAGCGGTTTCAGAACCTGGTGTTCGGCTTGTGTTTGCGCATGCTTGGACACCGGCACGATGCGGAGGATGTCACGCAGGATGTGTTCCTGCGGGCCATTCGCAGTCTGCATCACTGGGACGGCGAGCGACCGTTGGAGCCGTGGCTCCTGACGATCGCCGCCAACCGCTGCCGAACGGCCCTGACCACCCGCAAGCGCAAGGTCCGTTCATTGGTCGCCGAGGATCCCGCCGCTCCGCAGCCGACGCAACTTGATTTGGGAGATGAACTTGAGCTGGCATTGGCCACTTTGAGAGACGAGTACCGGCTGTGCTTCACGTTGTATTACGCACAGGAATTGTCGCTGGCCGAAATCAGCAAGATTATCGGAAGCCCGGAAGGGACCATCAAGACCTGGCTTTACAGAGCCCGACGCGAGTTGGCGCAGTTCCTGCGCGACCGCGGCGTGGCTCCGGTGATGAATGACCATGAACTGCAATGATTTTGAAGCGCGGCTGGAGTCGATGCTGGAGCAGCCCTGGGCTCCCCGGCAGAACGCCAACGCCCGCCACCTTGAGGATCCGGAGTTGCGCTCGCATCTCGCCGGTTGTCCCGCCTGCCACGAACTGTGGGAGGCGAACCGCCTTCTGGACGAAGCGGTCACCGCCTGGCGCGTGGCTCCTCCCAGTGTGGAGATGGCCGACCGTATTCTCTTTGCCCTGGCGCAGGAGCCACCAGCAGTTCCGTTGCCCAAGGCAGTTGCCGCTCACCCAGTGGCACAACCGGCAAAGAACTCAACCCCGGCCACGCCGGTTCGCCGTCACGGTCGGCGCCACGCCGCACCAATCACTCTCGCGGTCGCGATGAGCGGTCTGGCGGCCCTCGTACTGCTGTCCGTGGATTGGCGTGAGCCCGTGGCTGACCCCGCAGCGGTTGCCAACCTGCCGAATCCTCCTGCCAGTGTTGTTGTCCCTGTCGAGCCACCGTCACTGAAGGCTCTCGCCGAGCCGGACGTTCCCGTCGAAGAACTGGTGCGTTCGGCCGGCAGCGCGTATCTCGCCCTGGCCCAACGCGCCGCGAATGTCTTTGAAGATGCCACCACCGGCGTCATCCCTGCGCCCACCATCCCCGATCCCCAGCAGCCACTGCCCGAAAAATCGGCACCGGCGTGGCTGCAAAAGGTGGGTGACGGTCTGACCCCCTGGCAAAACCGGCTTGGAAATACCCTGGACCAGTGGCTGGATGACAGCCCGGCGGCGAAGGGCTGATGGGGAACAGGATCACAAATCTCAGATGTCAAATTTCACAGAATTATTGCCAACGATATGTTGCTGTATTTCGGCAGCACTCAACGCGCCCGCCTGACTGTCAGATGCTCTCAAAAGACATTTTACTGTGAAATTTGAAATCTGAAATTTGAAATTCCACCGGGCCATCAACGGCTTCCCGAGTTCGAGGTGAAATCCGCCAGTGGCGGTTCCTGGAGCATTCCTGAGAATGACGCGATTTTTTTCATGCGTGTTGGCGACGCTGGTCGTTGTGGCTGGCCTGGTTCGGTCCGCTGGCGCGGCTGAACCGGATGCGCTGTACCGGCTCGTCGACCGGGATGCGGCCCTGTGCATGGAATTTCACGACTTGGAAAGAGCGTTGCCCGCGTTCTGGCAATCGCCGTGGATGTCCCGCATCGAACAGCAGCCACTCTATCAGGCGTGGCGCAACAGCGGCGACTATCAGAAGCTCGAAGCGGCCCGGACCGAGATCGCCCGCGTGGCGGGAAAGCCGGTGGAAACCCTTGTGGCCGACTTGTTTGGGAAGTCAGTGCTGCTGGTGCTGACGCCGGCCGACAACAAGGAGGCGCAGACCATTGGCTTGTTGCTGACCCGCACCCGTTCGGCGGAGGTTCTGCAGGCTGCGGTCGAGGCGTGGAACGCGGCCGAACGGCAGGAAACCAAGCCACGGGAACACGCGGGCCTGGGATATTTCGTCCGGATCAAGGCAGCCGACAATTCCAAGCTGTACTACGCCACGCTCGGCGATACGTTCGTGTTGTCGTCCGATGAAGCCTCGGTCCAGCAGACCCTGGCACGCCATGCAGCGCCGCTCGGTCAACGGTCACTGCTCAAGGATCAGAATTTTCTTCAGGCATTGGCGGAGCTGCCGAATACGCCGGTCCGGGTCTATATCAATCCCCGCCGCTGGGACGAGGCGATGCATTTGAAGGAGGCCGCCGCAGACTCCGACCCGTTCGGCCGCGCGGTCGCGGCAGGCTGGAAGGCCTGCCGCTCGCTCACGCTGGGGCTCCACTTGGACCATGGTCCGGTGCTGGAAGCCTCGCTCCGCTACGATTCCGCTGAATCCGCCGCCCTGTGGCAGGAGTTTGTCAGCCGCACACAGGGTTCAGCCGAGTTCCTCCCGCTGGTGCCCGCGGACGCGCTCGTGGCTTTCGCCGGCCGGACCAATTTTCAGTGGGTCGAAGGCGTGCTCAAGGCACTGGTCAAACCCGATCAACCGGGCTGGAAGCAGTTCCGGCAGGTGGCCAAAGGCCTGTGCCTGGGGCAGGATCCAATCACTCAACTCCTGCCCCAATTCGAAGCCAACTGGGGGATGTATCTGATCCCGGGGCTGCGGAACGCCGACGACGCCGCGCCCGTTGATGCCCTGATCGCCTGGCAGATCCCGCATCTTGAGTTGTCACCGCTCGTCAAGCCCGCAGAAGGGAAACCCTCGGAGTTCCGCAAGGCGATCGACAATGCCCTGCAGGCCGGACTCAATTTTTGGGCGGTGGCCCGAAACTCAGAGCTGGATGCCGAAACGGTGGTCCGCAGCGAGGACTCAACCGCCACCACCATCCGCTGGCTCGACCACGTCGGCCCTTATCGCCCGGCGTACGCGCTGACTTCCAATTACCTCGTGCTGGCCACGTCGCGCGAGGCGATCGACCAGTTCACCCAGCCCTCCGCGGCGGGGATGGCCACGACGCTCGCCTATCAAAAGCTCGCCAAACGGTATTTCCCCGAAGCGAACCAGCAACTGCTCGTCAACGTGCTGCAGGCCCGCAACCTGCTTCAGCAGCGCCGGCCGCAACTGGTCCGCTACGTCAGCAGCCTGAACAGGCTGACGCCCGAGCAGAACGAACGGCGGCTCACGCGACTCGAAGAACTGCTGCAGATCCTGGACGGCGGCTTCATCGCCGGACACCTCGGACCCGACCGGGTTCGCATCGTCGTAGGTGCTGTGGTGGATGGCGATGCCCGCACCGAAAGGTAGATTCCTTGTCAGGGTGCTTAGTTAGGACCGGACAAAGAATAAAAGCACTTCACGATGCTGACCAAAGGCCGGACTTAAACCCATCGCGGCGATCAACCAGCCGCGTCGTGTGACGCGGTCACACAAATCGGCGGGCTGTGTAGGGTTCCAGCGGCAGGTGGGGCGTCTGGCCGCAGATCAGTTCGGACAGCAGTTTTCCCGTGGCGGGGGCCATCGAGAGGCCGAGCATGTTGTGGCCGCAGGCGAGGTAGACGTTGCCGTGCCGCGGGCTGCGGTCGATGACCGGCTTGCCGTCATAAGTCATCGGCCGCCAGCCGAACCATTCTTCCTGCACCGGTTCGGCAAACGGTTCGATGAGATAGTGCGCGGCACCGTCCCGCAGCAGTTGCAGGCGGCTGCGGTTGACGGTCGTGTCGTAGCCGGCGAACTCCATCGTCGAACCGATCCTGTAGCCGGTCTGCATCGGTGTCACCGCCACCCGGTGTTCTTCAAAAATCAGCGGAATCTTTGGACAGTTTTTCGGGCGGGGCATGGTGATGGAATAGCCCTTGCCGGGCTCGATCGGCAGGCGGAAGCCGAGGGCCTTGTTCAGCAGCGGGGTCCAGGCCCCGGTGGCGACGACAAAGGAGTCGGCCTCCAGCGGACCGTGGGAGGTCTCGGCGGCCGTGGGGTGCTGGCCGGAATTGATGAAGCCACGAAATTCGCATCGTTCACGAATCGTGACGCCGCGCGCGGTGAGCGTCGCCTGCCACGAGGCCATCAGCCGGTCAGGCCGCAGGTGGGCATCGCCAGGATAGTGGTAGCCACCGGCCACGGTGGGCTTGAGCGCCGGCTCCAACTCCACCACCGCCCGTGCATCATACCGGGTGGCTCCCGCTCCTGGCCCAAACGTCTGCTGCATCTCCTGGTTGGTGTGTTCAAAATGTTCGAATGCCGCGGCGGTGTCGAAGGCGAAGAGCAAGCCACGGGTTTCCCATTCGGCGGCGACCGCACCGGCGTTGAACAGCTCTTCGTACAGCGCGCGGGACGAGTCCAGCAGGGCCTGGATGGCCCGGCCGGCGGAGAGCATGTCGCGTGCATTGCAGCGACGGGTGAACTGGTACATCCAGCTCCACAAGTGCGGGTCGAGCCGGGGCTTGATCGAGAACGGCGAGTTTGGCCGGAGCAGCGCCTTCAGTGTGTTGCCCACCGCTCCGGGCACGGCCAGCGGCAGGATGTGGCTCGGACAGACGAACCCGCAGTTGCCGTGCGAGCAGCCCGAACCGAAAGCGCCTCGTTCGATGAGCGTGACCGTCGCACCGGCCTCGCAGAGCCAGTGGGCACAGGCCGCGCCGATCACGCCGCCGCCGATGATCAGCACGCGTTTGGCGGAGGTCATCGGCGAATTCCCATCACAAAGGGATCGGCCGGGTTCAACAGCAGCGTGGCTTCGGCATTGACGTACGCACTGCCACGAATCTTTGGCAGAATTGTGTCTCCCACCCGCCGAAACGAACCTTCAAACAGACTGCCGATGATGCTCTCCTGCCGCCAGATGTCGCCTTCCGTCAATTTGCCGTCCGCGGCCAGGCAGGCGAGCTTGGCGCTGGTGCCTGTGCCACACGGCGACCGATCATACGCCTTGCCGGGGCAGAGCACAAAGTTGCGGCTGTCGGCCGTGGGCGTCGGTCCAAACAGTTCGATGTGGTCGATCAGGCCGCCGTCACGGCCGGTGATGCCCGCCCGCTCCAGCGACTGGCGGATCTTCCAGGCGAACTCCGTCAGCGTGTCGACATTCGCCAGTTCAATCGACTGCCCGTGCTCGCTGGCCAGAAAGAACCAGTTCCCGCCCCAGGCAACATCGCCGGTCACCGGACCAAAGCCGGGGACATCAATGGTGACCTGCCGGTCGCGGTAGCTGGGCACATTTTCCAGAGCCACGGTGTTCGCGCCGTCAAAGTCAAACGGCACCACGCCGACGGGCGTCTCCAGAAGGTGTCGCCCGGCACCGATCCGGCCGAGATAACCCAGCGTGACCCCCACGCCGATGGTCCCATGCCCGCACATGTTGAGCACGCCGGCATTGTTGAAGAACACCACGCCCGCCACGCAGGCAGGATCGACCGGCGGACACAACAACGCCCCGACCATCACGTCCGACCCACGTGGCTCATTCACCACCGCCGACCGGAACTCATCGTGCTCCTTCTGAAACCGCTCCCGCAGTTCCGCCATTGTTCCGGTTCCCAAATCGGGACCGCCGGAGACGACAACGCGCGTGGGCTCGCCGCCAGTGTGGGAGTCGATGACGAAGACGCGAGGGGAGGGCATTTGGAAGGAGAACCAATGAGATGGTGAATGACTCAATGACCAATGCAGCAATGACCAATGCGTTGTGCATCATCGCCCAAAAGTGGCATTTTGTCATTTGAGGTCACCGACAAAAGTCGGGCGTCTCAGTTTCAGGGAATTTCAAATTTCAGATTTCAAATTTCACAGTAAAATGTCTTTTGGCGACATTCAATTGGGTGTAACCGGTCATCCGCTGTGGAAAACGGCGGGTTTTTCGGTGTTGACGGTGGAAGAAAGTGCCTCCGTTGGGGAAACATAGGGGAGTTGTCGAAACGTCCCGTGTGTTCACACCCAAGGAGGC
>JAKFUF010000199.1 GCA_021732845.1 Planctomycetaceae bacterium
GAGGTGGAGGAATGATGGGCGGTGGTGGTGGCGGAATGATGAGTGGCGGAAACTCCAGCGAACTGCAGCAGATGCTCGCCCAGCAACGCCAGATCATTCAACAGCAGCAAATGCAGATCCAAAGTCTGCAGCGACAACTCACGGCCCTGCAGTCGGGGACCACCACGACGACCACCGCCGCGTCGAGCCGGGTCGCCCCCGCAGTGAAAGCCGCCGCGACCACCGCGCAGGCGTCGCGCGAGACAGTGCTGAACGAGCGTCGCAAGACATTTGAGGCCGAAAAACTCAAGCGCCGCAGCTCGCTGAACAATCGTTGAGGATTGTGGAGGGTGATGTCAACGACCGGAGATCGAACCAATCAAATGGCTTCGATCTCCAGGCGTTGCGTGGCCAGAAACTCATCCAGTTCCTGATGGTTGAACACGCCGGTCGTGGCTCCAGAGCCGCGGACGCAACTGGCGCCAAGGGCACTGCCGATCTCCAGGCAGCGCTCTGCCGGATGGCCTGACAGCAGTCCGTGAATGTAGCCGGCGTCGAAGGCGTCGCCGCTGCCGGTTCCATCCACAAATTCGACCGGAAAGATTTTGGACCGCATCCGTTGCGTGGCGCTCAGCAGGATCGCCCCCTCCCCACCGCACGTGACAACGACCGTGCCGGCTCCCAGTTCGCGAAACACCTGGCCCTGTTCAATCGGATCCTCGAGATCGGTCAGCAACCGCGCTTCATCGGTGTTCGGCAAAAACACATCGGTCCAGGGCAGCACCTGCGCCAGTTGATTGCCGCAGACGCCCGGGTCGGGAATCGCCACGTCGAGCACCGTCGTGACACCCAATTCCCGCGCCAGTTGAAACAGCGGGACAAGGCGGTCGGCGGTCAACCGTGGCATCAGAAAGAAGCCGCCCACGTAGAGAATGCGTGCCGAGCGGATCAGGTCGGCGTTGACCTCAGTGCCATCGATCAGGGCATTGGCGCCAAAGGCATGAATAAACCTCCGGTCTTCATTCCGGACGTTAACGATCAGCGAACTGCTTGTCGGCGCATCGGGCATCTGCCGCAGGTGGCTCGTTTCGACTCCGGCTGCCTCCAGCGTGTGCTTGACGAAGACACCGGGTGCATCGTCACCAATCCGTCCCACGACGCTGGCCTGCCGTCCCAGCTTCGCCAAGTCGAGCGCGACGTTGGAGGCACAGCCGCCGAGCGACAGCGCGATCCGTCCGGTCATCATCAGTTCGCCGGGAACAGGCATTCGGGCGATCGGATCGCAAATGAAATCCGCGACAACCACACCGGCACACAAACAGTCCATTCTCGACTCCGACGCTCAGAAAACTGCGGACGGCCTGCGAGCGAAAAACCCCGACAGCGGATGAAGAAGGTGGCGCAAGCCACTCATCCGCGCCAGGGGCTCCGCAGCGAGCAAGACTTCCCCGTGAAAGACCGTCCGCACCGAAATTGTCTTGGGTCAACTCCACCCAGGATCGTGCCAGCGTCATCAGCGGCGCAATGAAACAATCACAAAGCGGATCCCCAGCCCAACGACCGCAAAGAAGATTGTGACGCCGAGCCGGGCGAAGTTCACTGCCAAGTCTATTCCCCTGTACGTTCGTTTTCCATTTTCATCGACAGCATAATCGAAATGTGCACCGCACGACCTGCAGCTTGTTGCATCCTCATCAGTCCGCGCATTGCATTTGCTACATCTCCACGCATATTGGTAAACCCGCATCCCATCACTCGGCAAGCCCGCGCCGGGCAGCCCCGAGCCTGGCATGACGACCCTCGGCAAATTCTTATCATTTTCGCTGCGGGCCGCCGTTCTCATTGGTGAACGGCCAGCCTGCAACGGACTGCTCGGTGCGAAGGGACTGGCCGGTGAGACCAGAACATGGCCTGGAGCCGCCGCGGGAGGACGGGCAGTGGCTGCCTCCACCGGAGCACTCGGCAATGCGGGCAGGATTGGAATGACGACTTCTTCGCCTGCCCGCGCATGCACCGGCTTCGCTGGCGGCGCGGCACCGGGAGGCGGCGACAGGTCGGCACCGGGCAAGGCGGGAAGCTCCGGAATTTTTTCAGTGACCGGAGGCTTGCCCTCCGGTTTGATCTGCGGCGGCTTGCCGATTTCGGGTGGCTTGCCAAACACTGGCGGTTTGGGGTCTTTGTCTTGAGCGGGTCGTTGGGGAATCGGCAGCCCACCGGGAAGGCGGGCCACCTCATCCGCTTTCCCTTGCTTCGTCAACTCTTCGCGAATGAACTGCTGATCGTCGTCGCTGAGGGTGATAAACGGAACCTGGATGACCCTTCCCGACGATTTCAAAACGACGTTGAAGTTGTGAACGCGGACAAAATCCCCCTGCGTCGTTTTGCCAAACCTGTTGGTCCAAGTCCTGGCCTGGGCCGCCGAAGCACTGAAGACCGAGAAGCCGATCAAACCAACCACAAGCCAACGAGTCATGGGAATACCCGGCAAGGAAGGGGGAAGGACTGCGCGGAAACGCTCGTTTGAAAGAGCATCGTACTGAATTTGGGCGGGGTTTCCAGAGGCATTTGCGAAATTGGGCAGGCGACGCAACCGTTCGCCGGGTTCACGGATTACAGCAAAATTCGCGGCAACACCCGAGAGGCCCCGAGATTGTTTCCAGTGCCGGAAATGGCGTTACAATGCCCGACTGATGACATTAACCAAACACCGCTCGACACCTCTCCGCCAATCTGAGGATTTGAATCAATGGCCGAATTCTGGACGAGCCACGGATGTCGAAGCCGCGCAGTGGTGCTTCTGGGCGTCTTCTGCCTGAGCCTGTGTCAGGCAGGCTTCAGCGCGGAAGGGCTGACGCGGAAGCCGTGGACCACATCCAACGTCCGCGGAGCCCCTGAGCCACCGCCGCCGTATCGGGCGGAGCGGTTGTTTCCGAAGCTGACGACGCGGTTCAAGAACCCCACCACGCTGTCCTTCGCCCCCGGCTCCAACCGGCTGTTCGTGGGCGAACAGGCGGGGAAAATCTGGTCGTTTGTGAACGACGCTGGTGTTGAGCAGGCGGATCTGTTTTTGGATCTGCCGCCGCTGCTCAAGACGCTTCCGGCGAATTCGGAAGTGAAGGGCCTGGAGGCGCTCTACGGGCTGACGTTTCATCCCGACTTCGCCAACAACCGGTACTGCTACGTGTGCTATGTGGTCTCCAACAATTCGACTCCAAATAACCGTCTGCCCAACGGGACGCGGGTGTCACGCTTCGAAGTCAGCCGCACTGACCCGCCGCGGTGCATTCCCGAGAGCGAGCAGATCGTCATTACGTGGCTCCAAGGCGGACACAACGGAGGCTGCCTGGAGTTTGGTCCCAAGGACGGCCTGCTGTACATCTCGACGGGCGACGGTGGCTTTGCCAATCCGCCGGATGGTCTCAATGCCGGGCAGGATCTGAGCCACCTGTTGTCGAAGGTTCTGCGGATCGATGTGAACCGCACCCAGGGCAGCCTGCCATACGCCATTCCCGAAGACAACCCGTTTGTCGGATTGGAAGGCGCGCGAGGCGAGACCTGGTGCTATGGGCTCCGCAACCCGTGGCGGATCAGCCTCGACCGCCAAACCAATGATCTGTGGGTGGGCGATGTTGGCTGGGAGCTGTGGGAGCTGGTCTACCGCGTGCAGAAAGGCGGCAACTACGGCTGGAGCGTGGTCGAGGGTTCGCAGCAGGTGCATCCGGAACGCAAGATGGGGCCAACGCCCATCCTGCCCGCCACGGTGGAGATCCCCCACACCGATGGCGTGTCGATCACCGGTGGCTACGTCTACCGCGGCAAAAAACTGCCGGAACTGGTGGGCACATATCTGTTCGGTGACTGGGAGACGCGGCGCGTCTGGGGAGTCACTTGGGACGGGAAACAGGCAACGCCACGACGGGACTTGCTGCAACCCACGATTCGCCTGGTGGCGTTTGCCCAGGACGCTGAGGGCGAACTGTATTTGATGGACTACGACGACGGCTCCATCTCGACCCTCGCCCGCAATGAGGCCGCAGCCTCAGAGAACCGCAAGTTTCCCACCAAGCTCAGTGAGACGGGACTGTTTGAATCGGTTGCGGATCAGGTGCCCGCGGCGGGCGTGCTTCCATTTTCCATCAACGCCGAGCAGTGGGCCGATCATGCCACGGCGCAGCGGTTCGTGGCGATTCCCGGCGACGGCAAGGTGACCCTGCGGAAGAACAAGCGCGAGGTCGCGGGGTCAATGTTTCAGTTGTCGTCCGAGTGGCCGAAGGACAGCGTGCTGGCCAAGACGATCTCGCTGGAGACCGAGCGCGGCAAGCCGGGAACGCGGGTGCATCTGGAAACGCAATTGCTCCATTACGACGGGCAATTTTGGCGCGGGTATTCGTACCAGTGGAACAAGGAGCAGACGGACGCCACGCTGGTGGAAGCCACGGGGACCGAAACCACGATCGAAGTCGATGACAGCGCGGCCCCTGGCGGCAAGTTGAAGCAGAGCTGGCACTTTCCGAGCCGCGTGGAGTGCTTTCGCTGCCACAACCAATGGGCGGAGTTCGCGCTGGGGTTCAATCTGCGGCAGCTCAACAAGGACCATGTGTACGAGCCGGCCGGGATTAAGGACAACCAACTTCGGGCATTGGAGCAGGCGGGGCTGATCGCGCTGCCGGATCTGGACATGCTGCCCACCGCCACGCCGAAACTGGATGGCGCGGCCGTGGCTGCGGCCTTTCCCAGCCTCAAGGATCCCTATCGAGACACAGACGGGGACACTGCGGAACGTGCCCGTTCCTATCTGCATGTCAACTGCGCGCATTGCCATCGCACCGGCGGCGGGGGCTCGGCGTACATGGAGTTGCGGGCCGACCTGGAGATGGGCGCAACCAAGACACTGGATGTGCGGCCCACACAGGGGACGTTTGGCATTCACGACGCCCGCCTGATCGCGCCGGGCGACCCGTTCCGCTCGGTCCTCTATTACCGAACCTTGAAGCTGGGTTCGGGCCGCATGCCGCACATCGGCTCCGAGATCGTGGACGAGCGCGGCGTGCAACTTCTGCACGACTGGATCCAAGCGCTGCCCCGCCATGTGACAGAACTGGCCAGCATCGACCGGCTGAAGTCCTTGGAACATCCCACGAAAGCCAACGAACGGGCGATCGCGATCGGTGAGTTGTTGAGTAAAACATCGAGTGCGATGTTGTTGTCCAAGGCCCTGCACGAGGGAACGCTGACGGGCAGCGCCCGTGACGAAGTCGTGAGTTTGGCCGCCGCGCACCCCGACGTGGCGATCCGCGACTTGTTCGAGAGCTTTCTGCCGGATGACAAACGGCCCAAACGGCTGGGCACCGCCGTCAACGTGGCTGCGCTCCTGGCCCGCCCCGGCAATGCCGACCGTGGCCGTGCATTGTTTCTCACCACCGCCAACGTGGCCTGCAAAAATTGCCATGTCGCCGCCGGTCAGGGGAGCAAACTCGGGCCTGACCTGTCACAAATCGGCAAGAAGCTCTCACGGGCGCAGATTCTCGAAAGCATCCTGGAACCTTCCAAGGCCATCGAGCCCAAGTACGTTGTGCATGTGGCCGAAACGGTGCAGGGCAAAGTCGTCTCGGGGCTGCTCGTGGAGCGCAACGAACGGGAAGTGATCTTGAAGGACGCCAAGGACGCTGAAATCCGCCTTCCCGCCGGAGACATCGAGCGCCTCGTCACCCAGCGACAGTCGCTGATGCCCGACCTGCAGCTCCGGGACCTCACGGTTGAACAGGTGGCGGATCTGCTGGACTTTCTGGCGGCGCAGAAATAGGTGGCAGAGCTTTCAGGCGTCGACCGCCTCACAAGCGCCACCTCGCACCTCAAGAACCCAGGTCCACCGCTTCTCGCGGCTTTGGAGGACCAGACCCCGCTGCGTCGTTCGACGAATGGAGACGAGCCGTTTGCGGTGTCCGCGCCCTTTCGCGGTGCAACCCCGCAGGGCAACGCTGCGGGTTGCTCTCCTCATTCCAACCGTACGGCGCAAGCCGTCCGGTGACCGGCTTCGATCGCTCCGCTTTTTGTTGCTGTGGCTCCCCGCCGCAACATCGCTTGAGGCGTTATTGCCACGTGGCTCGTCCGGTTGCTCATGCCGCCGAAGAGTTCATGCCGGAGGATTGCGCGACGCAACACTTTTCTGTACAAGCACTTGAGGATCCGGTCCGAGTCTGTGTTCAGAAATCTTTACAGATTGTTCAATCCGGCATTGCGTGTGCTTTACAAGTTAAACATCACCAACGCGACGCAGACGACAACAAGACGACAGAACAACAACAAACACTCAACAAAAAACCCACATAGAACTCTCCCCAGGACACGCACCATGAACCTCTGCACCCAACTGTTCCGTGACGAAGCCGGTTTCATCGTCTCCGCCGAACTCGTCCTGGTCTCGACGATCGCCGTGATCGGCCTGGTTGTGGGGCTCACCGAAGTGTCCAACGGTGTGAACCAGGAACTGGAAGATGTCGGAGCCGCCATCGGCAGCGTCAACCAGAGCTTCCGTTACCAGGGTGTGACGAGCTGCAAAGCCCGCTTCTTCGGCAGCAGCTTCAAGGATCACGCCGACGAAGCCGACAGCGAGAACGACATCTCCTGCAACCTGGGCCCGGTCAGCGAAGACAACTGCCCGAACTAAGCCACTGCAAACAGACCCCGCCTGATTCCCACACACCGATGGCGGATCGAGGTGAGCGTCAGCGAACCGATCCACGACAGGTGTGTCGGAATCAGGCAAAACAACACAGAGCGGAAAGAGCACCGACAACTTGATCCGTTCAGCGAACAGCCACTGCTTCCGCAGTGGCTGTTCGCATTTGGCCGTCTCACCGCGGTTGGCCTGTCGCTAATTCGCGTCCAGGCCCAGTTCTGTCATTTTTTTGTGCAGCGTGTTGCGGTTGATCCCCAGCCGCATGGCGGCCTTGGTCTGGGTTCCGCCGGAAGTCTTGAGGACCTGTTGAATCAGTTCCCGTTCGATTGTGCTGACGATCCGCTCGTGCAGGTTGTCGGTTTCGCTCGAACCGTACAGCGCCATCTGCACGAGATCGCGGCACATCATCTCGTAGCTGCGGTACTTGCTCTTGGCCAGCCGCGCCTCAGCCACGCCGCGGACGTGCGGCGGGAACAGGTCGGGAGTCAGCATGTTGTCGGAAGCGAACACCAGTGCCCGCTCGATGTAGTTCTGTAGTTCGCGGACGTTGCCGGGCCATTCGTATTTCTGCAGCAGTTCCAGCACTTCGGGCTGAATCTGCGGCAGGGGGCGGCGGTTGGTTTCGGCGTACTTCCGCAGGAAGAACTCCACCAACAGCGGCACATCACTCGTCCGTTCGCGCAAGGGCGGCAGATAAATCGGCACGACGTTCAGACGGTAATACAGGTCGTCGCGGAATCGGCCAGTTTCAATCTCATCGACGAGATCGCGGTTGGTGGCGGCCACCACGCGGCAGTCGACACGGATCGTCTTGGTGTCGCCGACGCGCTCGAATTCCTGCTCCTGCAGCACCCGCAGCAGTTTGACCTGCAGCGTGTAGCTCACGGAATTGATTTCATCGAGAAAAATTGTTCCGCCGTGCGCCGCCTCAAACCGGCCGGTGCGATTCTCGTGGGCGCTAGTGAATGCTCCGCGAACGTGCCCGAACAGTTCGCTCTCCAGCAGGCTCTCGCTCAGGGCACCGCAGTTGACGCGGATGAAGGGGCCGGTGGCCCGGCGGCTCAGTTCATGGAGTGCCTTGGCGATCAGCTCCTTGCCAGACCCGGTCTCCCCCGTCAGCAGGACCGTGGCGGATGTTGGAGCCACCTGACGCGTGATGCGATACACATCCTGCATGGCCGGGCTGCGACCGATCAAACCCGGGAGCAGTGGCTCCGAGTCGTCGGTTGAGTTCGCCGAGGCATTGGCGGATCCTGCAGTCATGCGGGCATTATCTGCTAAAAGAACAGGCGTGTCGTTGAATATCACCGCTGATTATACCAGCGATGTCACCATTGACCAGCCTTCAATGCCCATTTCATGGAACACATGCACAACAACAAAGCACAAATGCCTATAAATAGTGCATACATGCCTCTTCTCGGCGCACGGAGGATGACACCGCCATGCGACGAAAATTGGCATAACCCATTGGAAATCGGGAGGTTTCGTCGAAACCGACGAAAAAACTCGGCTATTGCCCAAAGATCACATGCAAAACCACTGCCACTCGCTGCTATTCCAAATGGAACAGCGGGGGCGCGATCGACCGCTTGGGGAGCGGGGAAGAACACCGCAACCTTGACAACGGCGAATTGCAATCTCGGAGCAGACTAAAAGCCGCCCTTGGCGTCGGGATTGGGTTTAAGCTGCGCCGGGCCACGCTTGTTGATTTCAGGCAACCGCATGGTGGCGAGGTCGGCACCAATCGGGCGACCTTTGTTCCACGTCAGGGCTTTGGCGCGGGGACCAAGTTGGAAACTCCACGGCTCGATCTTATTCCGATCCTCCGGCAGTGGCTCCGCGAGCGCCACGCCGCCATCGCCCGTCAGCGGACTGATGACGGAGCCAGCACCCCAGCGCTCAACCCACGTCGTGTTAAAGTCCTGATTCGCCGCGGGCGGATCTTTCCCCGGTTCGCCGAGGAACACCCCCACATCGGGGGCATATCCCGAATGGCTTTCCCACCATGAGACCTGCTTCTGAGCCAGGGCTTCGGCGGAGATCGACAACACGACCGGCCGCTGAACGTTTTGGCCACGCTTCAGCGGGGGAGCGAAGACGCTGCGCTCCATCGCGATGGACAAGGGGGCCAGGCAGTTCGTCGTCAACTCGGCAGGCTGCACGCGGAAAAATGTCCCACCCGCCGACAGCGTACACTGGTCAAAATCGAGATTGCTGAAAATCTGTGGCTCTGGCCCGGCAAGACTCAGCGAGAACAACTCGTCTCGGCCAACCAGCACACTGTTCCGGAAGTACCCGCCCAACTGCCGGGCCTGGGCGTCGACCACGATCCCCGCGCTCATCAGAAAACTGTTCTGAACGAGGAAGTAGCTGTCGCGGTCGCCGACGGGATCGGGCCGTTTTGGAGCTTCCCCCGAGCCACGGAGAATTTGGACAACCCCCTTGCCGCGAGTCGTGGTGACGAGCGGTGCCTGCAGGCGACAGTTTTTCAAGGACAAGTCCGCATGCTGAGCCTGCACGACCCACTGCGGAATCGTGCCTCCAGAGTTCGACAGCACGGTTGCATTCTGCAGTTCCAAACCGCCATCGGTCACCGAGAACAGGGCGCTGTCGCGGAGCCCATCACCACGGTCGGTCCCCTTAAACGCCAGTTGCAGCAAATCGCCCTGGGATTGTTCGAACCGGATGCGGATCCAGTGGCCCTGAATTTGAACCGGGCTGGTCCGCTGCAAGCCGGCGCCAAAGGCCACGATTTCCATGCCGTCTTCGAGGACCTGGGCATCAATGAACCTTCCCAGATCCTGCTTCTGCAAGTCGACCCGCAATGTCTTTCCAGCGCGGCGGGCCTCGAACAGCAGTGGCTGAGGCGGACGCGCCCCGGCCGTCTGTGCCTGTCCCAGACTCGAGATGCTCACCACCGAGATTGATTCCACCGGACAACCGGGGTTGCCGCCCTGCGCGGCGGACAGGGAAATCGTCTTGCGGTTGAGCGGTGCCAAATCCGTCCCGCCAACATCGAAGGCCGCGACAGGCCAGGGTGTGGACACGAATTGTCGTTCATTCCCCGGCGGCTTGCCCTGCCAGAGGGCAGTCAGCGCGGGATACTTGGGAACATTCAAAGTGGAGGTCGAGCCGATCAGCCGTTCCCAGCCGAGATACAGCGATGAGTCCGACTGCCAGGTCAGCGAACTGCCGAGCAGGCGTTTCGCCTGTTCGCGATCCCAGTTGTGCAGCGACAGCAGCGTCGCCTGACTGCTTCCCTGCGGTGCGGCAACCAAGGAGTTGAACATCGTGAGGGACGTGGGGGCGTGCTTTTCCGGGAAGCCCAGCCAGGCAACCGCAGACGTGGAGCTGATGACCGTTGAAGTCACCAGTTTCAAGCCACGCCCGGCGTCCTTTCGGTTCTCGGCAGCCGCACTGAATTGGATGGCCGGAGCCTGGCCGGAATAGGCCAGACTGCCGTGCAGCACCATGTCAGACTTTTCCATCCCCGCGGCCAGCAGGGTCAGGTTCTGCCCGCGCACCAGCGAGTTTTCCAGCAGGAAGCGGGTTTGCCCCAATGGCGCGCGGTCCGAGCCACCGAGTTGCCCCTCCATCTCGAAGGCCGTGATGGGGGCGGAAGGAGTGCCCGCCACCGTCAGCGTCGAGTGGGTCAGGTACACGTCCGCCCCGGAAGAGCGGACAACAGTCCGGGGCAGGGGAGATTTCCAGGCGGCGGCATCCAGAACCAAGTGCATGCCCCTTAGGTCGAGGGTCGTATTCCGAAGCTGGAGCACCGCGTCGGGAATGGTGATTCCCGGGTTCTCGGCAGGGAGGAGCACCACGAGCGGACGCTCCAAGCCACCCACGGTTTCCTGCCCCTGAATGACCACCCGCTGGCCCTCGGCCAGTTCCATCGGCCGCAACTCAAACGGACCTTTGCCCGTGAGCGTAATCGTGGCTCCCGGAGCCTTGACCGCCGCCAGTGCGGCATTGAGCGTGGGAAACACGTTCTCGCCGGAGCCACCGACGCGCACCGTGAACGGCGTCAGGTCGGCAACCGGCCGGGGCTGCAACACCCATTTGGGCAGGAAGTCCACTTCTGTTTTGATCGGTTCGGCCACGGCACTGGCCGCTGCACCGGCGGGCAGGGGCTGGCCGTTGGGGCCAACGCCGCTGTTCAAGTCGATTTTGGTGGCACCCGTGTTTTGGCCAGCGCGGCTGGCATCCAGCGCAAACGGACTGCCGGGGCCGGCCGCCTGCTGGCCCCCCGCATTGACGAGGACCGGGGCACCCATTTTCTTCTGCTCGGGGCCGCCAAACTCCGCGCCCTTCTTGAAGGGGTTGGCCGTGGCGTCGTTGCCGCCAAAACCGCCGGCGAACTGAGAAATCAGGTAAATCAAGCCACCCACCACCGCCACGCCGACGACGCCGAGACCCGCCAGCTTCAGGTTGGTGTAGTCCTTTTCCTCAGTCTCATCGTCACCGCGCAGGCTTTCTTCCCGCTTGGGCAACTTGCGTTTGGGGCGTTCGTCGGTGTCGAGGTTGTTGGACGCCGAGGTGGAGCGGTTCTTCTTGGTGCGTTCGCTGCTGCGTTCAACGGGCGCCTCGTAGTCGACATCACCAGCATCTTCCACCGGTGCCGACTTGCGGCGACGCGGTGCGGGAGCAGGTTCGTCGTCGTCCGCGGCGGCCTTGCGCCGGCTCCGAGCAGGGGCCGGCACATCGGAAGCGTCGTCATCAAGGACTTCCACCGATGCGATGGCCGCATCGTCCTCGGCGACATCATTGAGCATCGCGCTCATCATGTCCTTGTTGCTGAGGCCCGGATTCTGCAGGTCGCTCAACAATTCTCCCGCCGACTGATACCGCTGCTCCGGCGTGGAAGCCATCATCCGCTGGACAATCGCCACGAGGCCTTCGGGCACACGCGTGTTCTTCTGCCGCGGATCGGGCCGCGGAGCGTTCTTGTGGGCGAAGAGCTTGTTGGTCACGCTGCCATCGGGGAACGGCGGCATCCCGGTCAGCATGTGATAAAACGTGCAGCCCAGCGAGTAGATATCGCTGCGGATGTCGGCTGCCTTGCTGTTGGCCGCCTGTTCGGGGGCCATGTAGTCGACCGTCCCGACAGTCGTGCCCGCACGGGTGATGCTGGTATCCGCCGCGTCGTCGAGGGCGCGCGCCAGTCCCAGGTCGGTCAGCTTGACCACGCCATCCAGCCGGATCAGCACGTTGGCCGGCTTGATGTCGCGATGCACGATGCTCTGCGACGCGGCATGATCCAGTGCCCGGGCGAGCTGCTTGATGATGTCGGTGGCACGCTTCACGGGAATCACGCCCCGTTGCTCCAGCATGTAGGCCAGATCCTTGCCTTCGACATACTCCAGCGCAATGAAGTTCAGGCCGTCGACTTCTCCCGCTTCGTAGACGTTGACGATGTTCTCATGCCGCAGGGCCGCCGCCGCCCGTGCTTCCGCGTGGAACCGTTTGACGAGGATCGGGTTCTCAGCCTTGTCGGGAGGCAGAATCTTCAGCGCCACTTTGCGGCGGAGGATCGGATCCTCGGCCAGGAACACGGCACCCATGCCGCCGGCGCCGATTTTCTTGCGGATCTCGTACTTCCCGACCTGCTTGAGATCGTCAGGAATCCCCTTTTTGGCTTTGGGTTTGCCAGCAACCGGCGACTTGTCGGCCGGAGTCTTCTGAGCCATCACGCACCTCTGGCGACGGGTCTACAAGTCTCAAGAATCACGCACGTCGAGAAGTGAAACGTGGAACCGTCCATCCCACATTGAATTCCCTGGTGTGGCAAACACGGCTGGCCCGAGCGCCGGATCATGCAGATTGGTACTAGATATGTTGGGAGATCATAACTGGAAGCTGGACGCTCGTCAAAAATGCGGTCCCGAATCCAGGGATGTCGATCGCGTTCCATGAAACGCGATGCTTGAGGTGTTCAACCAGCGTCTGCCGCGCGATGTGAAGAATTTCAAATTTGACGTGTCCGACAAAAGTCGGGCGTCTCAGTTTCATGGAATTTTAAATTTCAGATTTTAAATTTCACAGTAAAATGCTTTTTCGCAACATTCGCTCTGTGGGGGAGAAGTTACGTTCGCACCCTTGAAGCTCACCCGACAATTCGATGTGGCGGCACAGACTGTGAAATTTGGAATTGGCTTTTATCGGACACGTCAATTTTGAAATTCGATTTCTTCTCCACACAGTCATGTGGGGAGATGCGAGTGCGCGAACCGAGCGGTTTGGTGGCTGCCGCGAAGTGAAGCAGAAACCGGGGCGGGCGAACGCCATCCCCGGTGGTCAGCAGGTCCAGCTCGTTGGCCCTACGGCTTTTTCTCTTCCTTCTTTTCCTCGGGCTTCGCTTCCGGCTTCTTCTCTTCCGGTTTAGGCGGCTCGACACCCTTGACCACGTCCACTCCGGGAACAGCGGCTTTCAGTTTGGCGATCCCTTCGTCGTTGACCATTGTCTGCCAGACGTACAGCTTCTTGAGCTTCTTCAGCCCTTCGAGGTGCACCAGGCCGGCATTCGTGACGCCTGTCCCGTAGACGTTCAGCGACTCCAGGTTCTCGAGGCCTTTCAGGTGTTCCAGCCCCTTGTCCGTGATCTTCGTGCGCTCGAGGTGCAGCCGCACCAGGCCGGTCAGGCCCGCGAGGTTCGCCAGACCGTCGTCAGTGATCTCGGTGCCGCGCAGGTTGAGGATCGCGATCTTCTTCAGATCCTTCAGCGGAACGAGGTTCTCATCCTTGATCTTGTTTTGGGCGAGATGCAGGCCGACATCGAGACGATTGTCGTTCTGCGCCAGATCGAGAACCAACCCGCCGCTTTCCTTGATCTTGGCGATGGCCGCCAGCTCGGCTGCGGTCGGCTTTTCTGCAGGCTTCTCGGCCGGTTTTTCCGCGGCAGCTTCCGCGGGTTTTTCGGCCGGCTTGTCTTCAGCCACCAGGGTTGTGCCAACCAGGCTGCCTCCCAGGAGACACGCGAGCCACATCCCCTTTGTGCAGACATCAACAACACAGCGCATTTATGGTCCTCCAGTCGGCGAAGATCGGCGTACCAGCCAACGTCTGGCCGGTGCCACCCTCAAAGTTGTGGCTCAAAACGGAATCAACGCGCCCCGCCTGAAACAGAGGCACGCCCTTGCTCCATTGGATGATGGCGGATTGTACCATGCTGTGGTGCCGAACGAAATCTTCTGGCCGGAGTTCAGGGCTAGTTCGATCTCGTGGACCGGGCTCAAAGGGTGAAGACGATTGAGACTTCCACGCTGTCGTTCATCGCTCACAATGGTCGATCAACGGAAAGCCAAAACGGGTGTGATACTGTCTGGCGAGCGCGGACGTGTGTTTCTTCATGGCATTGCTGATCAGGCAGTAGCGCTCAATCTCACCAGAGACCGTTTGATACACAAGGTTTGCCTGATAGGCGGCGGTCCGTCCGCCACAAAGTTGAATTCCCACGATCTGCGACCAAGAGGTGGTGGGTTGATAGTCGCTGTGTTGAATCGACACGGTTTTGTCCTGCGGGTCGATGATCACCATTCCTCCGCGCGAATTTCGCAAAACTGACCCGCCCCAGATGCACAATCCCGTCCAGCCGAGACCCGCTGCAATGAAGTACTTCAGCTTCGGCCCTTGTCCCAAAAAGGTGTGAATCTCCAACGGAACGAAGCAGCAGGCCACAGCAACCATCAGCGTCAGAATGGCCTCCACACGGAATGCATACGAGGATTCTTGGAAGTACAGCCCTCCACGGTGATGCAAACCGATATCCGGCAGGAATCCCATGCTGGTGTAGCCGGGCTCCAAGGGAGTCTATGGAATCTCCATCGAGCAATCCGTTCAATTCACCCCGTGCATTGCCTTGGTCAACACATGCACAAGGGCGAACAGCACACCCGCCGCGGCCGCGACAACGCCGGTGATCAGCCAGAAGAACTGGACAGGGGGGACGGTGCCCCAGGTCTCTCCGAGGAGGCCGGCGGCGAAGTTGCCGAAGGCGCTGGTCAGCAGCCACATCCCCATCAGCATCGTGGCGTACTTCGCGGGTGCCAGCTTGCTGACCATCGACAGGCCGACGGGCGAGAGGCACAGTTCGCCCAGCGTGGCCAGGATGTAGCTCCAGAAGAGCCACCATGAACTGACGCGGAAGACGTTGGATTCCTTGTGCAAGGTTGCCATCGCCGCCTTGAATTTTGGATCGGCTGCCGCCAGCCGCGCCTGGCGCTGCTCAGCTTCCGGAAGTTTTGAATCCAGTTCCAGCGATTTGGGGGCGGTCAGTTCCGCAATCCGTTCCTGCTCAGTTTCCGGCAAGACACCCCACAGTTGAAGTTCATGTTTGGCCGCATCGTAACTCAGCCGGCCGGCATGAAAGGCTTTGAAATGTTCGCCTTCCTGCAAACCGAGAATTCCCTTGGCGTCGACAACGATCCCCTCAGGCAGCTTCTCAGCGTCGTAGCCCACTGCGGTGTACTGGTTTTCGGCCTTGGCAGCCCCCACCATGACAAACATCGAGGCACTCATCAGCAGGAGCCCAAAGGTCATTTTGAGAGAGATCGAAGGCTGCCACCCACGGCGATCAAGCGCGATCCACATTGCCGCGAACAGTGGAGCAATCAGGAAAATTCCGAGGGCATTGATCGATTGGAACCAAGCGGTGGGGATGGGGTTGAAGGCATCGAGCAGGGTTCCCGGCTGCTCTGCTTTCGCACCGGCTCTTACAACTGGGCGGGGCTTCATCTGAAACATGGTGAGGAAATTGGAGGCGGGAGCCGTGGCCTGTTTCGCTTCCTTCTTGGGTGCGTCTGCTGGCGTTTTCTCTTTTTCTTCTGCTTTGGCGACTTCTTCGACCGAGGGCATCTTTGTCAGGTAACGGTTGGTGGACTGGTCGGCCCACAGATTTTGAACATTGCCGGCCTGCTCGAAGGCACCCCAGAAAAAGATCGTGAACACGCCGAGGACGAGAATGGTCACCACGCGATCGCGGACGCCATTGCGGATTTGTGAAGTCACGTAAGCCATCAGCATCAGGCAGATGCCGCCGATGGCGGCGATGATGGCATCCCAGCGGTCCAGACGACCGCCAAGGAAGGCGATGGGAGTGGCGACCAGGGCCGCGGCGCCCAATACACCGAGGATGGCGGGGACCACGGGATAAACCGGCCCAAGCACCGATGCCGTTCGCGCAGCCTCCTCTTCGGAAATCGCGCCCGCCGCTGCTGTTTGAGCGACCAGCGTGGCCGACTCGACAGCCTCCACCGATTTTTCGTCAGCGATTTCAAGAATCCACGGCTGACCCACAATATAGATCACCAGACCGATGACCATGCCGATGCCCGCCACGGCGAAGCCCGAGTGATATCCGCCGACGGTGTTCTCGGCGAGCCACCCGCACACCAGCGGGGACATGAAGGCTCCGAGATTGATCCCCATGTAAAAAATCGTGTAGGCCCCGTCGCGGCGACCGTCGTTCGTAGGATACAACCGGCCGACCTGTGTCGACATATTCGGTTTGAAGAACCCGTTGCCGAGAATCAGAAACATGAGGGCACTGTAAAAAATTTGGATGGCTTCGAAGGCCATCAGGAAGTGCCCGATGGCCATCAGGACCGCCCCGATGATCACCGCCCGCCGGTTTCCGAGGAACCGGTCGGCCAGAAAGCCGCCGAGAATGGGGGTCAGGTAAACGAAACTTGTGTACACCTTGTACACCGTTGAGGCGTCCTTGGATTCCCAGCGGAAGTGGTTCACCATGTACAGCACCAGCAGCGCCCGCATCCCGTAGTAGCTGAACCGCTCCCACATTTCGGTGAAGAACAGCACATACAGTCCGACGGGGTGGCCGAGGAAGGTTCGCTGCTGGCTCAATGGGTCACTCCTGGAAAGGGCGGCCGTGATTGTTTTCGCCAGTTTCCCGGTGCCCTCTGGAGAAGTCAAATCTAATTCCGTGCTGGCCGGACTGGGAGCGCCGTTCGCTGAGGGACCCACGGCGGAAGGTCCGCAGCACACGACTTAGTCAAAATTTATTTTTAATATTGACGTACAATGCCGCACCAGGTACGATTGTTGAACATTGCGTACATCATTCGATTGAACGTGAGGCTGGCGGCGATGATCGGTTGCACATCCAATGCGGCGGGGGCGAGAGTTTCCGAGCAGCAGGTGGCGGAGGGCCGTGCGCGGAAAGCGCGCAATGACTGCCAGGTCACGGATCTGCAGATCCATGTCTCGATCGTGTCGCACATGGGGGTGCTGACGCAGGTGGCTCTGGCGCTGGGAATCCGCCTGCCGGCGCTTTTCAGGCGGATCGAGCGCGCTCCGCAACTGCGCGCGTGCCGGGACGCCGCACGGGCCAGCCTGGTCAGCGTCGCCTGGGACCAGCTCGGAAAAGCCGTTGAGGCCAAGGCCCGCTGGACGACCCTGTTTGTGCTGAGCCACCACTCGGGAACCGAACCCAACGAGTCGTTCGCTCACGGCCCCCATGAGCCCCAGGAAACCATCGATCCAGAAGATCTTGAGCTGGCGGCCAGATATGCCGAACTGCGTGATGGCGTGCTGACAGGCAAGATCCAACTGCCGCTCGCGCCGCCTGTCGTGGAATCGAAACCGCGAGCAAACGCACCATTCAAGATGACCAATCAGCCGGCGGACGTTAGTCCCCGGTTCCAAGAGATATTCGAGAATGGCCATGTTGACGAACCGGACGCTAAGGCGTGCCGGCTGATTTTGGAACGGGAAGCCCGTCCACCGGCCGCGCCGCCTGTCGTGGAATCGAAACCGCGGGCCGACGCACAATTCAAGATGACCAATCAGCCGGCGGACGTGAGTCCCCGGTTCCAAGAGATATTCGGGAATGGCCATGTCGACGAACCGGACGCTAAGGCGTGTCGGCTGATTTTGGAACGGGAAGCCCGTCCACTGGCCGCGCCGCCTGTCGTGGAATCGAAACCGCGAGCAAACGCACAATTCAAGATGACCACTCAGCCGGCGGACGTGAGTCCCCGGTTCCAGGAGATATTCGAGAATGGCCATGTCGATGAACCGGACGCTCAGGCGTGCCGGCTGATTTTGGAACGGGAAGCCCGTCCACTGGCCGCGCCGCCTGTCGTGGAATCAAAACCGCGGGCAAACGCACCATTCAAGATGACCACTCAGCCGGCGGACGTGAGTCCCCGGTTCCAAGTGTTATTCGAGAATGGCCATGTTGACGAACCGGACGCTAAGGCGTGCCGGCTGATTTTGGAACGGGAAGCCCGTCCACCGGCCGCGCCGCCTGTCGTGGAATCGGAGCCGCGGGCCGACGCACAATTCAAGATGACCAATCAGCCGGCGGACGTTAGTCCCCGGTTCCAAGTGTTATTCGAGAATGGCCATGTTGACGAACCGGACGCTAAGGCGTGCCCGCTGATTTTGGAACGGGAAGCCCGTCCACCGGCCGCGCCGCCTGTCGTGGAGTCGGAACTGCGGGCCGACGCGCAATTCAAGATGACCAATCAGCCGGCGGACGTTAGTCCCCGGTTCCAAGAGATATTCGAGAATGGCCATGTTGACGAACCGGACGCTAAGGAGTGCCGGCTGATTTTGGAACGGGAAGCCCGTCCACCGGCCGCGCCGCCTGTCGTGGAATCGGAACCGCGAGTGGATCAGCCCCAAGACGGGGAACTGAACCGCGGGCCAGGCATGTCGCTTTCAAGTAAAGCGGTACTTCAAAGCTGACGCATCGGGGCTGCACTTTGGCTTCGCCATCTCCAAGTAACCGGTCCGCACTGATTCCCAGCCCGGTCCATTTCAATCCGCGCAAACTGGGATTGGCGAGTGCCGGGGGGCTTGCCTATACTCGCCCGCCCAGAGGGTCGCCCAAACCGTGGCTGACGCCAGGGTTCGCTGCTGGAGGCAGAGAGCCCACGTTTGAGCGGCACATTCCCGCATTGATGACAAACACGCCATTGCACGGAGGCTTCGCGTGGACAAGATTCTCGTGGCAGGTATCGACACGATTGCCGGGGCGAATATCGCGGCCTGGCTGAGCGGTCGACACCCGGTCCTGGGGCTGTCGTGGCGCGATCCGGTCTCGATCGCCGGATGCGAAACCGCCGTGTGCGACGGAACTTCTCCCGATGCCGCGCGGCACTGGATGCAGCAGTCGGCCGCGAAGTGGGTCATCTTCTGTGGCTCAGCCGCCGAGTCGTCCTGGCAGCCGGAAGCCACGGCACTGACCCGCGCCAAATGTTGCACCGAAGTCGAATGGGCAGCCGCCGCCCGTCAGGCCGGCGCTGAATTCACACTGCTTTCCTCCGACCGGGTCTTCACGGGTCCGTGGATGTTCCACCGCGAGTCCAGCACCTGCCACTGCGAGAGCCCCGCCGCCCAGGCGATCCTCAGGCTGGAAGAAGAAGTCACCACCGCCTGTCCCGATGCGCTGATCGTGCGCACCAACGCGTTCGGATGGGGACCGAAGGCCAAGCTTTCTGGAATGATTGAGGCCACCCTGACGGCACTACGGGAAGAACAGCCGTTCGCTCTGGATTGCCAACGCCATGGCTCGCCGATTCTGGCCACAGACCTGGCGGAAATTCTCGAACAGGCCTGGAAGGCCAAGCTGCGGGGACTGTTTCATATCGGCGGTGGCGAGCGGATCAATCCGTTCCGCTTTGCCTGCCTGCTGGCCGACGAGTTCAATCTGCCGGCCTGGACTCTGGAAGCGGTGGAAAGCGGCGACCGGCGCCGCGAATTTGGGGCTGGCGAAGCGTCACTCCAAAGCCGCAAGATCCGGAAGGTTCTGGAGATGCCGCTGCCATTGATCCGCGAGGGACTGGCCCGGCTGCGGGAGCAGCACGAAGGTGGCTTCCGGGAAAAATTCGGCGTTGCATCCGCACCCAGAGTCGCTGCGCGAGCCGCCTGAAGCTTGGATGGACGGGAAGCTGCACGTGGAAACAGCAGCGGAGCAGCCCGCCAGCGGACCAAGAAAGTGGCTTGCCACTGGTCCGCGACAGGGCTGCGGGAGCGAGCAGAATCGACCTCTGGTGACGTTGCTTCTGATTTGAACACGCGGGCGGCGAGAAAGAACCGGCGGGCAAATTTGCCCGCTGGCCAGCCCGAATAATCAGAATATCCGTTACAAATTCACCAGTTTGATTCACTCCGACCTTCGATCCGGCCGATCAAGCTTCCAAGATTGCCCACCTGACATTCCGGGATGCTTCATGTCCGGTCCGAACCCCGAACACCGCTCGCTCATCAGCGCCTGCCTGCTCGGCATCACCCGCTGCGCACTGCAGTTCCCGGTCATGACGCTGCTGGCTTGCTTTGCCTTGGCCGGCACTTCGATTTGGTACAGTTACAACAACCTGACCTTCAAGACCAACCGCGCCGACCTGATCGATCCCGGTACCGACTATCACCGCCGCTGGACGACATTTACGGAGGCCTTCGGCGAGACACCAGACATGGTGGTCTCCGTCGAAGCCGAATCGCCCGAGAAGATCAAACTGTTGCTGGATGAACTCGGCCCGCAGGTCGAGAAGGAAACCCAACTGTTTGAGAATGTCTTTTACAAGATCGACCCGGGAAGTCTGCGGAGTAAGGGGCTGCAATATCTGAGCCCCGAACAGTTGCGGGCCATTCTGAACAACCTCGAAGACCTCGGCCCGATTCTACGCGGCGAGTGGAACCTGCTGACGCTGCGCCGGGTGATCGAAGACATGCGGCTGAAGCTGGAGCAGGTGCGTTTGGCCGGCCCCATCGGCGAAAAGATGGCCGAGCCACTGCTGCAGCAGACAACCCTGCTGACCGACAGCCTGGCGAAATTTGCCGCCGACCCCGAAAGCGATTATCAATCGCCGTTTGAGGGTCTGGTTCCCTTGAGCCGCGAACAGCTCGAAGAATCCAACCAGATTCGCTACCTGCTGAACGAGAAGGGGACGATGGGCTTTTTGCAGGCCCGCCCGGTCGTCGCCAAGAACGATTTCGCGGGAGCTTCGGTCGCCATCACCCGCATGCGGGAGATGCTGCACGCGATGGAGCGCCGCTATCCGGCCAGCAAGTTTGGGCTGACCGGAATCCCGGTGCTCGAGAACGACGAGATGCGCGACTCCCAGGTTTCGATGCAGCACGCCTCGATTTTGTCGTTTGTGGGCGTCGCCGTACTGATGCTCATCGGGTTCCGTGGCTTCCGCCATCCGTTCATCGGGCAGGTGATGCTGGCCGTCGGCATGTGCTGGGCCTTCGGGTTCACGACCGGCTCCATCGGCCATTTGAACATCCTGTCGGTATCGTTCGCCACGATGCTGATCGGCCTGGGGATCGATTACGCGATTGTCTATCTCTCGCGATACTTGGAACTCCGGCACGAAGGCTACCCGCTGCAGGCAGCCGTGCTGGAAGCGGTGCAAAGCATTGGCCCCGGGATCCTGACGTCGTCGTTCACGACCGCCGTGGGATTTTTCACCGCGCTGCTCACCGACTTTCGGGGCATCGCCGAACTGGGAGTGATTTCTGGCGGTGGAATTCTGCTGTGCATTTTAGCCACGTTTATCATGATTCCCGCGCTCTTGGCGATTGTGGACCGCCGCGCGCAGGTGACCAGCCTTCCCAAACCGATCGAAGGCCGCACCCTGAAGATCCTGATCGCGCGGCATCCCATCGCGCTGGCGACACTGGCCGCGGCGCTGATCGGATGTGTGGCCGTCCATGGCTTTAATGTCAAATACGACTACAACCTGCTGCACCTGCAGGCCGAGGGCCTCGACTCCGTTGAAGTCCAGAACCGGATTTTTGAGAAATCCGAAGGCTCACTGTTGTTTGCCGTCTCGATGGCCAACTCTCCGCAGGAGGCGTTGGATCTCAAACGCCGGCTGGAAAAGCTGGGCACGGTCCAGCGCGTCCAGGAATTCGCCTCGATGCTGCCGGCACACAGCGCGGCGGAGACCCAACTGCCAGTCCAAGCCATCGCCGCCCATCTGGCCAGCCTGCCCGAACGGCTCCCCAATGGCCCCGATGTCAATCCGGCGAGCGTGGGGAAGCAACTGGAAGAACTCGATCAAGCCCTCTCACAGATGAGTGTCCCGGCTGCCGGGCAGGCCCGGGCCGCCATTGATGGCCTGCTGACGCAACTCGAAAAATTGCCATTTGAAGGACAAATTCGCACGCTCAGTGAGTTTCAGGGGCGGCTGCGGTACGACCTGCATGCCCGCCTGCAAGGGCTGGCCCTTGCGGCCGACATTAACCCGGTGGGTCCCGCTGATTTTCCCAAGTCTGTGGCGGCCCGGTATGTCAGCCCTCAGGGAAAGTGGCTGCTGCAAGTCTTCCCCAAGTCACAAATCTGGGATATGCAGCCGCTGGAACAGTTCATCACCGAGGTGCGCACCGTCGACCCCGATGCCACCGGAACGCCACTGCAAACGTACGAAGCCACCAAGGCGATCTTCAACGGCTACCTGACAGCCGGCGCGTACGCGGCGATTGCGACAATTATCTTCCTGCTGCTCGATTTCCGCAGCCTGACCTTCTCGGCCTTCGCCATCTCACCGCTTGTGCTGGGTGTCGGGCTGATGCTGGGGATCATGAGCCTCCTGCATCTCCCCTTGAACCCGGCGAACCTCATCGTGCTGCCGCTGATCGCGGGGATCGGTGTCGATGGTGGCGTGCATGTCGTCCACGACTACCTCTCGCGTCCCGGCCCCTACCGGATGTCACCGGGGCTGTTCAACGCCCTTGTCTTGAACTCCACCACGACCATGGTTGGCTTCGGCAGCATGATGATCGCCGCCCACCGCGGCCTGTTCAGCGTCGGCCTCGTACTGACGATTGGCACCACGACCTGCCTGTTTATCACCTTGGTGATGCTGCCTGCCTTGCTGACCGCCGTGGCTCCAGCCCATGCCGGCCAGCATGAGATGCCGCAGGAACAGCGGCTGCTGACAATGCAGCCGCTGGAGGCCATTCACGGTGTCGACGAGTCTTATGACGCGTATGTGGTCGATCAACTCCCGATCGTTGAGCCCCATCACATCCGCAGCGTGATGGACCAGCACCGCCGCGCGGCGTGACTTTTGGCACGGTCGGCACCGGGGTGGAATTCAGTTCACGACGTCTGGCTGAGGGACGCATCGCGGAACTTCAGCGATGGCTTGTCGACCGTGACGACCGTATTCGCGGGGATACTCTTGGACAACGTCACGCTGGCCCCGATCACCGAGCCGGCGCCGATGACCGTGTCGCCGCCAAGAATGGTGGCGTTGGCGTAGATCACCACACCCTCTTCGATCGTGGGATGCCGTTTTTTGCCGCGGATAATGTTGCCCTGCTCGTCACGGGGGAAGCTGAGGGCTCCCAGGGTCACGCCCTGATAAATCTTCACGAAGGCGGCGATATCGCAGGTCTCGCCGATCACGACGCCGGTGCCGTGATCGATGAAGAATGACGGGCCGATCTTTGCGCCGGGATGAATGTCGATCCCCGTCCGGGCATGTGCCCACTCTGTCATCATGCGGGGGATGAACGGCACCCGCAGTCGCTGCAGCTCGTGGGCGATGCGCTGAACCGTGATCGCCTCCAGCCCGGGATAGCAGAAGATGATTTCATCCAACCCCGTGGCTGCCGGATCCCCATCAAAGGCAAACTGCACGTCCTGCGCGAGGGTCGCCCGCAGTTCGGGAATCCGGTCGAGAAACTGCAGCGTCTTGATCTGTCCGAGGGCTTCGTAGTCGACATCGCAGTCGCCCTCCTGCTCCAGTGTCTTCCGCTCATGGCGGATGGCCCGGGCGATCTGCTGGGTCAGCTTGTCGTGGAGACCGTCGATCAGGTCGCCAATGTAGTAGCCCACATTGGCCCCGTGCAGGTTCTGCCGCCGGCGGTAGCCGGGGAAGATGATCTCTTGAATGTCCTGCAGGATCTCATGCACCGCGCCAATGTTGGGCAACGGGGAGTGGCCGAGGTGGTTGATTTTGCCGATCCGGTCGTACGTTTCGAGGATCCGGTCGGTCAGGTCCGTGAGTTCTTCCTTGCGGCGCAGGTCGGTCGCCATGATCTGATCCAGAAAAAGCAGGAGCGCGGGAGGAGAATGCCGAGAGTTGAGTCACCGTGTCGAAGTTCGCGGTAAGGTCAACAACAACCGCCAGTCGCACAGGAAGTTGCGCGAAGCGGCAGGGCGTCTCGAAAACGGGCGTTAAACATGCGCATGGTTTTTGGGCCAAGCCTGCGGACCGGCCGACAGCCGAACTTTTTGGATGGCTGACAGACGCGGGTAATCGTCGCCGTATGAGATTGGGGCACCAATCCGTTGAAATCGGCAATCCGGCTCAGATCGGCAACTGGGTTCAAATCGGCAATTTGGGCAACGCCGTCATGAAAGTCATCGGCAGCATCGCAAGAACAAGATGAGAAGTTCGACAGGCGCTGGAAAAGTCGTTTGTCGGCGTTCAGCAAGGGGTGGCCGGCCTAGCCGATGTCGCGTCGAACCCGGCCGAATCGGGTTGGCGATGATCTGCACGCCGCTTGAAGTACGGCAAAGTCTCCCCGTACAATACAGCAACATTCCACGCTCAAACCGTGCAGTCCGGCTTTCCGCCGGTGTCGCTCCACGGTGACAACTCTTCTGGTGAAGCCTCACAGGCGCCATGCCCGAAACCGACCTCTATAAAATTCTCGACGTCAAACGCGACGCCACGCCCGAGGAGATCCGGAAGGCGCACAAGCGGCTGTCGC
Source organism: Planctomycetaceae bacterium (assembly GCA_021732845.1). Classification (GTDB taxonomy): domain Bacteria; phylum Planctomycetota; class Planctomycetia; order Planctomycetales; family Planctomycetaceae; genus JAKFUF01. The sequence goes on from JAKFUF010000199.1 coordinate 24,359, forward strand.
GGAAGTATCATCCCGATGTCGACAAATCTGCAGAAGACAAGTTCAAACAGGTGCAGCACGCCTACGATGTCCTGAGCGACGCCGAGAAGCGCAAGCAGTACGACCAGTATGGCCAGGTGTTTCCCGAGGGCCGTGGTCCCGGCGGACCGGGCGGGCAGCCGTTCAACTGGGGTGGGGGTGCCGGCGGAGCCGTCGACCTGGGAGATCTCTTTGGCGGCCAGGTGGACCTGGGCGATCTGTTCGGGGC
>JAKFUF010000170.1 GCA_021732845.1 Planctomycetaceae bacterium
AAGGTGGGCCGCGTGAAGGTGGGCCGCGTGAAGGTGGGCCGCGTGAAGGTGGGCCGCGTGAAGGTGGGCCGCGTGAAGGTGGGCCGCGTGAAGGTGGGCCGCGTGAAGGTGGGCCGCGTGAAGGTGGGCCGCGTGAAGGTGGACCACGTGATGGGCGGCCTCAGCCGCGTGATCCGCAACTCGAACATTTGCAGGCCTCAGATCCTGAAATGTTCAAGCTGCACATGCACGACCGTGAGTTGGAGCACAAGTGCTTCCAGTTGGCCGAGCGTGCGCGAAAAGCGACCGGCGAAGAGAAGGAGAAGCTCGTCGCTGAGCTGAACGAATCGGTGAAGGCACACTTCAAGGTGCGACAGGAACGCCGGACGGTGGAATTGAAGCGGGTTGAAGAGCAGCTCGCCCGGCTCCGCAAGACCATCGAGACGCACGAGGCCAAGGGCGAAGAGGTCATTAAGCGCCGCGTTTCCCAGCTTTTGGGCGACGACGGGCTCGAATTCTGATTCATCAGCACATGAAGCGTGTGTGAATTGCGCAGCCGCAGGCCAAACGCCTGCGGCTGCTTGCAATAAGCACGTCCCATTTGAAGGGGTGATGAAACTCTGTGAGAAGAATTGAGCCACGGATGGAACACGGATGAGACACGGGCTTACCAGGAAATCGTGGACGTACGAAATCCGTGTTTTTCCGTGTTCAATCAGTGGCCTAATTTTTTGCTAAACAGGAGTGGATGCTGTCAATGTGAAGCGCAGCCACCAGTGGCACACATTCGTTTGCGAACCTTCCAGCGTGTGGCCGAAGGCCGGCTACATCTGCTCAATCGTCTCCACCCCCAGCAGCCCGAGCCCCTGTTGAAGCATGCGGGCGGTCAGGTCGCACAGCAGAAGGCGGCTGGTCCGCAGTTCAGGCGTCGCGGCTTTGAGGACGTCGCATTTGGCGTAAAACGTGCTGAAGGTGTTCGCGGCTTCAAAGAGGTAGGCCGTGAGGAAGTTCGGGCGGAACTCGAACGACGCCTGGTCAAGGGCTTCACCGAACTGGAGCAGTTTGATCGCCAGTGCCCGTTCGGCGGGCTGTTCCAGGACGATCTTGCCGTCCACACGCAGCGCCTCGCGGTCGACATCGCCTTTTCGCAGAATGCCACAAATTCGCGCATAGGCGTACTGCATATAGGTCGCGGTGTCGCCGGTAGTAGCCAGCATCCGCTCCCAGTCGAACACATAGTCGCTTTCGCGGTTCTGGCTCAGGTCGGCATATTTGATCGCGCCGAGTCCGACTGCTTCTGCAACGCGTGCCCTGGCGGCCTCGTCCAGGACTGGACCACCTTCCTTGCGATCGTCATTCGCATCGACAATCCGGCGGGCATTGGCCACACCCTCGTCGAGCAGTGATTCCAATCCGACGGTATCCCCCGACCGGGTTTTGTAGGGCCGGTTATCCTTGCCCAAGATCGTCCCGAACTTCACATGCTGGAGTTCGACGCCGGTATAGCCCCATTGCCGCGCGGTGTCGAACAACTGCACGAAGTGTTCGGACTGTCGCGAATCGACCACGTACAGAATCAAGTCGGCCTGGAATTCCTGGACACGATACTTGATGGTGGCCAGGTCGGTCGTGGCATAGGTGAACGCCCCGTCCCGCTTGCGGATGATGAACGGGGCTTCAAAGCCCGCGTTGAACACACAGACGGCTCCGTCGCTCTCTCTCGCCAATCCCTTCGCCTGCATTTCCTCGACAACCGACTTGAGCAGCGGGTCGTAGTAGCTCTCGCCCAGGGTGTGGTCAAAATTCACGCCCAGCCGGTCGTACATCCGCTGGATCGCTTCGAGGCATTCCGGGACGAATCGCTGCCACAGTTCGCGGTTGACCCGCTCGCCCGCATGGAGCATGGAGGTTTCTAGACGCGATTCAACAACGATTTTCGGGTGTCCATCGGCCAGCGCCTTGAGCGTGGCATCCCCTTCAACGGCAGCGCACTTGCTCTGTGCCGATTCTAAATCCGCCTGGGCATCGGCCAGTTGTTCCCGCAGCTTTTTCAACTGTTTCTTGAGCGAGTCGGCCTTCTTGGCATCGGTCGGAATGGTGTTGCCTTCGGCCTCCGTCACGGTCTTCTGCTTCTCGGCCACCGCCTCCTGCAGTTTCGGCAGCTTGGGCTTCAAGTCGTGGTAATCGCACAACTGATTGACGAGCCGGTACAGCCGCGCGAGTTCCCCGACCATGTCGCGCTCCAGCGCGGCCTGGTCCAGAAAATGCTTGTATCCATAGATGATCATCCCGAACTGCGTGCCCCAGTCACCGACATGGTTGTCGCTGATGACGTGGTGGCCCTGAAACTTCAAGATTTTGCACAGGGCGTCGCCGATGACCGTGCTGCGCAGGTGGCCGACATGCATCGGCTTGGCGACGTTGGGGCTGGAGAAATCGACGACGATGTGGTGGGGCTGAGCCACGGGCTCGACGCCGAGGCGTGTGTTGGCGATCAGCGCGTTGGTCTGCTCCTGCAGCCACTCAGGTCGGACCCGCAGATTGATGAACCCTGCCCCCGCCACTTCGGGCGGTTCGCAAAACTCCGCCACATCCAAAGCGGCCACCACCTTCGCCGCCAGTTCGCGCGGATTCTCGCCCCGCTGCTTGGCCAGCGGCATGCAGCAGTTGGCCTGGTAGTCGCCGAACTTCGCATCTTGCGTCGGCTTGACCATCGCCGCAAACGGTGCTGGATCGATGGCAAAGGGAGTCAGTGCCGTTTCAAACCGGGACCGCAGTTCATTCAACAGGTTCATTCTTCGGGCCTTCTGAGTTCAGTCTCGCGCGATGACAATGTCGAAACGAGTCGCTTTTTCCGACGAAGTCCGTCCTCTGAGTAGTGGAATTTCAAATTTCAGATTTCAAATTTCACAGTAAAATGTCTTTTTCGAAACTTGCACTGCAACGCACGAAGGACGCTTCGCACCGCTAAGACACAGCCGACAGTTCGAGGTAGCGGTACAAACCGTGAGATTTGAAAACTGCTCGCCGTCACGGACTTTGGAGACGGGACGGTCAAGTTGAGGGAGGTTTTTAGGAATTTTGGGACAGGATGAAGAGGATGGCCGAGGATCTGTAAAGGATTTGTTTGTCCCAGCTTCCACTAAAACATCCTTACTGATCCTTTCTCATCCTGTCCTAAAAGTCCTTACCCATAAAACGAACGAAGCCGACGAATCGTCGGCTTCGAGGGTCTCTTGGATCTGACCCCTGGGATTGAACCCGGGGGGGTGATCTGACGAGAGGGTGAACTAGATCACCTTCACGCCTTCAGCACAGGGTCCCTTGGAGCCCTGGCCGACCTTGTAGGAGACGCGTTGGCCTTCTTGGAGGTCGTCGTAACGGACGCCTTCGAGGGCCGACATGTGGAAGAACAGGTCCTTGCCGGTTCCGGTGTCGATGAAACCGAAACCCTTTTCCGTCAATCGCTTGATTGTTCCTTCGGGCATCAAACTTCTTCCCAATCGAAATTCTTTGTGATTTGCCCGACGCGACAGGTTCAGGCGACTTGCTGGGGATTGTATCCACATTCAGTCAAATTTGAACAGGGCAATTTTGCCCTGAGAGCAGAATTTGTCCCGGAAACTTCCAAATAGGCAGAAGGCCGGGAACTTGAAGGGCAGAACCGCACGCCGGTGGCTGGTTTCCCTGACCAATCTCCCTTACTCGGAGGCCGACTGCTGACGTCGCTCCTGCTGTTGAGTTGGCACGGCTTCATCGCATCCGGCTTCCTCTTCAACCTCGCGCTCGACAACGATCTCGCCGAGTTCGCTCGCGGTCAACAGCCCCTTCGCGATCAACTTGTCGACCAGCGACCGGTGCTTCTGCTCATGCTCGTGGGGCAGGGCATCCTCGTCGGATTTCAGGGAAATGACGACATTTTTCTTGCCCGTCTGCGGATCAATCTGCAGGCGAATCGTCATTTCGGCCATGGTGAAATGCCTCAATCGAAGTTTCTTGGCGGTGCTGGAAATCGTGACGAAGAAGCTGAACCATCGACAGCGTCCTGCACACTATAATCGGAGTCGCTCCCCTGCGACACTTCCCGGACCGTGACGAAAGTCGCGGCGATTCTCTTTTGCCGGCCATCGGCGCACCATTCAGACACGCCGGCTTTTGGCTTTTGGACGCGTCGTTACCGGGTTGCCACTGGCGAAGCACGGGGCTTTTCAAAGGTGTGAGGGGATGCTTTACTACAGTTTGAGCATGCGTGGATTTGACTGTGGGCTTAACTGGCCAATTTATGGATTCTGTGCGAACCCCTGTCACGCCCCCCACCGGGGACGAAGAAACCGCTTTGCAAGAGGTGTTGGGTTACCTCAACTTTTCGACAGGCAAGCCTGACGCCCGGTTTCAACGGCATTGCGACACGCTGCACGCCCTTTTGAAATCTCAATTCCCGGAGACTTCAGACGGCGTGGATCGGACGGTCGGGGTCCAGCACCCTCCCCTTCGCGACCGGTTGTTGACAAAACTAGCCGCCCTCAGAACATCGGCCGCGCCCTTTCGCGACAGCCACCAGGCAGAAGCGGTCATCGGGCTGGTGTTTGACGCGGTATTGCCCGCTTACGTCCGGCACCATGCGGACCTGCTGTTCCACCTGAACCTGGATGATTTCCTGCAGCCGTTCTTCTTCGCCCGTGTCTGCGAAGCGGTGTTGGCGCAGGGAGCTGGCACTGACGTGGAACGCGTGAAGGCGGGGGCACTCCAGCAGCTCAATGACTTCCTCGGACACCGGCCCGTGGCTGTGCTGGAAAACCGCCGCCAGATGCAGCCCTACGCGCACGAACGGTTCCGACCGATCCCTCTCTATGTGCGGGAGGCGGGTGTCGCGCATGGGAAGCATCAGGCGGTCATCGAGCAGGCGCTGGTGCTGCTGAAGCAGACTCCGGCGGACATTCTCCAGTCGGCCTCGTTCGAACTGTCGCGGATGGACGAACTTGCCCTGGATGTTCGCGCCTACGACCACAGCCACCCAGTCTACCGCCGCACGAACTACACGTTTGGCGAGTGGGATCCGCAGTGCATCAACATCAGCGGCCGTTACAGCCGTTTCGTGGTACGGGCGATCATCCTCGAAGCGCTCCACGACTGGATGGCCCAGGCCAAGGAACTGTCTCCCGAAGAGAAGCTGTATGAAGCCGGGGCGGTGCTGGCCGGAACGATTTTGATGGCCTCCGCCGTCAGTGGCTCAGGCCCGGACACTCACGATTCCAGCGTCAGCCTGACGTCGCTGCTGCCCCGCATCGCCCGCCAGCGGGATGCGTTTTACCAGCGGCTCCTGCAGGCGATGACCGGCCCCCATGCCGAGCGGCTGCGCAAGGAGGCCCAGGCGGTGCAGCAGCCATTCGGGAAGATCCGGCAGCATCTGAACCTGCACCTGGCACACTACGGCTGCCGGCAGATGCAGCGGTCGCACCTGGCATTCCTTTACGCCCGGATGGGCTATCCCCAGGCCAGCCGCCATCAGGCCGAAATCATCCCTTCGACGTCGGTCCGGTTCGAAACCGAGATCCAATGGCGGATCACGAACGCCCATCTCGATTTGGACCGGTCGATGGTCGCACCCGCGGCGGCGCGGCTCGACGAAATTCAGGCACTCCTGCATCGCGGCATCGCCTGCGGGGCGCTGGTCGATCCGTGGAACATCCTCGGGTTTCAAGGACAGTTCCCGCTGTTTCAATCGCGGGAGGACAGCGTCGCCGACCAGCGCGTCGAAAAGCTGCTGGGCCTGATGGAACAGACGTTTGTCCTGTACTCACGCGTGCGGTGCGAAGCGGCCGCCGCCGGTGAGTTCGCCAAAGCGGACGAGGTGGCCTTTGGCTTCCGCAAGCTTGCCGAGTACTGGGACCAGTTTGCCAGCACCACGGTCAACGACCTGCCCGCCGTGCATGGCATGGAAAGCTACAACAGCGCGGCCCAGGTCACCGATGTCCTCGTCGCCTGGTTCAAAGCGGGTGAAGCGGCGGGCGACATGGCATTCTGGCGGCGGCATGTGCTGGAGTTCGACTCCGCCAAGTCGTTTGCCATCGTCACGGATGTCCTACTCCGCAAGCGGGATCTGCTGGCCTCCATGGGGCTGCTGGTCCAATGGGTCAGCCAGGGGGACACCGCACAGCTCGAGACCGGACAATATTCGTATTTTCCGCTCGCCGAACGCTGGATGAACCTGGCGGTGCATGAAGGCAACTTCGACCTCGCGCGGAAGTTTCTGGATTATCTGGAGGCGAACGCCGGCGACTACTGGTCCGTGCCACGGTTGGACGAGCGGTTTGGCATTACCGGAACCATCCCCACGGAAGCGGGCCACGCGGCAGAGCCCGACGACGAACCGCTTGGCGATGAGAATGAAGAAGAGCTGTTCAGTGCTGCCTACGACCATGTGACCTACCGCGACAGCACGGCCGACGGCAACCAGGGGGACACGCTGGACAGCGGTCCCGTCGAGCATGACACCGCCTTCGACGAACTGGTGCAGCCACTGGAACTCCGCCTGCGGTTTTTAATGACGCTGGCCCGGCTGTGGCAGACGGCCGCCGTATCGAGCGTGTTTGCCCCGCGCAAGACGGCGGAGGCCTCCGGCAAACCCGCCGCGGCGCCGGTCGTGCCCGTGCGAACCGAAACCATTGAACACTGGTATGACCATTGCCAGCGGATTCTGACCGACCTCGACAAGCTGGCGGAGTCGCTGCACACCTGGACGCCGACCGATCCCTCGGGCGATCCCGACTCGCTGATGGAGTTCGACCGCCAGTTGCACCTGAAGGTCAGCCTGCTCAACAACGTCATGAATGCGCTGCTGACGTTTCGCGAAGCCGCCCGCGTCCTGTCGAGCTGCCTGCCGCCCGCCCCGCGTCCGGGCCTGCGGCGCGAGTTTGACCGCGAAGTGCTGGTGATCCAGCGGCTGGTGCTGGAGGGTAAGGCCCCGGAACTGAGACGCCTGCTGCCGGGATTTCTGAAGGAACTCGCGCGGAAGCCGCTGCTGTACATCCCCTTCGACCGCGGCGGCAAGCCCCGCGACATTCTGGCCGCCCGCGACCTGCAGTCGCTGCTGCGAATGCTGCTGCGGCACCTGCCGCGGCTGGGCCTGCAGCGCGAAACCTGGCACGTGCTGCGCACCGCCTACCAGATGGAGCGCACCAGCCCTCCGCCCGGCATGTCGATCACTGAGTTCGACCGCCTGCTGCAGGCGGCCCTGCGCAGTGCCCTGGAGTCCGTGGTTCACGCCTCGTCCCGGTGGCCGCGCGCCGGGCTGCCTCCCATTCAGGTGGAACCACTGCCTGGCACCATTGTCGATCCGCTCGACCGCGAACGCACACCCAACGACGACGACCTGATTCTGGTCTTTCGGGATCTGACGGAGGTGTACCGCAAGCTGTGGTTCAAGCACAGCGAAACGATGCGGCTCAGCAGTGTCGAAGCGCTCAAGGATCGCGACACCTGGAAGCGGGTCAAGAACTTCATCACCAGCTATGGCGGGGATCTGTTTCACGCGCAGGTGCTGACGCTCAGCAACATGCGGGCGATCGTCCATCGCGATGTGGATGAATATCTCGATTATCTGCAGGAAAACGAAGACCCCCTGCATCCCATCAAGCTGCTGGCCGACCTTGGATCGGAAATCAGCCGCGAAGATGCCTGTTACCTGCTGGACCTGATCTTTAGGTGCGTGGTCGAAAAATTCGACCGCTTCATGGAATACAACACCACGACGACGCATTCTGACTACGGCGAACAGTTGCACTGCCTGCTGGATTTCCTGCGGCTGGAGGCCGACTACGAACGGCAGGCCTGGAACATGGTGCCGCTCGTGCTGGCCCACGAGGTGCTCCTTCGCGAGGGCCGCTCGGCCGCCGCCGCGTTCTGGCACAACGACTTCGTCCGCAACAGCGCCACGCTGGCCAAAGGACCGCTCAGCAAGTTGAAAAAACTGGAAAAGCTGCATGGCCTGCGCCTGCCGAGCATCACCGACCGGCTCAACGAGCGGTACATCAAACCCCTGGCCCTCGACCGCATCCTGGCCCTCGTTCGTCCGGCGATGCGCGACGCCCGCCTTGCCGTGCCGGAACACCCCGATTGCTTCGATCGACTGCAGACCGAGATCGAACAGTACCTCTCCACCACCTCCGGCTCCGCCATGGACCTCCAGCCGTGGCTCCAGAACCTGGCCGACGAAGTGCATGAAGTCGAGGACGAAGGCCCCCTGGGCGACAGCCAGCTCTCGGACCGCGTCGTCCCCGAAATCCCCCTCTCGCTGGAAGACCTGCGTTCGCAGTTGGAAGTTTGGGACAAGCCACTGGCGACGTGACCGTTCGTGACGCCCTGCGTCTGGTTTGTCTGATTGGGAACGGTTCACCGCCGATGACCGAGGGCCTGCATGAGCCTGAATCAAGTCTCGACGCGGACTATCCGCTCGACTCGCGATCACGATCAAATTTGATCCCGCGTTTCGCAATCATGCTGCAGGTCCAGCCCTGTGGCTGGCAGCTCGATCCGGAGACGAGTGCTGACGTCGATCGACGGTTTGCCCTGCTCCAGCGACAACTCCTTCCCATTCGATAGGGGCAATGCATGTCCGCCGCGTCCAACGACGAGGTTGATGTCCACGACAGCCGCTACCAGGTGTTGGCCTTCCTGTGCATTTCGGCAGCGATTGCCTACATCCAGCGGGCAGCCCTCAGCGTTCCGGCCGCGGAGATCGCCGGCGACCTGGAGTTTGTGGATCTGGCCCGGGACATGGGCTGGGTTCAATCGGCCTGGTATTTCTCCTACGGGCTGATGCAGATCCCCAGTGGCTGGCTGGCGGACCGGCTGGGAAGTCGCCGGGCACTGGCGATCTTCTCGGTCGTGTGGTCATTGGCCACGCTGGTGACCGCGTTCGCGACTGGTTTCGTTTCTCTACTGGTGATGTGGATTCTGATGGGAGCCGCCCAGGCGGGCGCGTTTCCCTGCGCAGCCAAAGCCCTGGGCCGGATCTTTCCGGAGACCGAACGGGCCAGCGCCACCGGTTTATTGGCCTGCGGCATGACGGTCGGCGGCGCGCTGGCCCCCGTCCTGACAGCGATGTTCCTGGAGACTCTCACGCCCTTGGCAGAGTCATTTCACATCAACCGTTGGAGACTGCTGCTCGGAGTCTACGCACTTCCCGGGATTCTCTGGACAGTGACGTTTCTCGGTCTGATCTCCCTGCGAAAACTCCCCGCCGCAGATGCGACGGCCAGCGTTCGCCCGCCGATCGACTGGTCGCGAATGCTGTGCAGTTGGCCGTTGGCCTTGCTCTGTGGACAGCAGTTTTTCCGTGCGGCCGGAATGGTGTTCTTCCTGACCTGGTTTCCCACGTTCCTGCAGAAGACGCGAGACGTGTCGCTCATGGGGTCGGGCGTTTTGACCACTGTCGCGGGCATCGGCGGAGTCGTCGGCAGCCTGACCGGTGGTTTCTGCTCCGACTGGCTGTTGCAGCGCACCGGCAACAAGCGGCTCAGTCGTCAGGGCATCGCTGTTTTGGGGATGGGCCTCTGCTCTTTGCTCATTGTTGCTTCGTACTTCGTGCGCGACGTCAATTACAGCATCACGCTGATCGCCCTCGGTGCCTTCTGCGCCACGTTTGGAGGAGTCAGCGGTTACACGGTGGCGATCAGTTTCGGCGGCCGGCAGGTTGCCACGGTTTTCAGCACGATGAACATGTTCGGCAACGTGGGGGCCGCCTTGTTTCCAGTGACCGCGGGCTGGCTGGTCGCGCAGACCGGCGACTGGAACCTGATTTTGTTTCTGTTTGCCGCCGTCATGGCGATTGATGCCCTGTGCTGGGCGCTCCTCAATCCACAGGGCACGCTCTTCGGAGATGAACATGAAGATCGTTAGCACACCGCAGTCGCGCTGCCGCGCCGCCATCACGCGGTGTGACATCACCCCGCCGATCGGCATCTACCACCGCATGTGGGGGGCCGCGCTGCATGACCGCGCGACCGGAGTCCACCGGCCACTTGAAGCCACGCTGCTCTGGCTGGAACCGGCCGCGCCGGCGGCCGGAGAGCCACAGATCATGCTGGCGCTCGACCACTGCATTCTTGATGCCCAGGAACTGCGGCTCATCCGCCAGTCGATCGAGGCCGCGACCGGCCTCGCATACGAAAACATCCTGGTCACGATGTCGCACACGCATGGCGGCGGGTGGATGTCGCGCACGCGAAGTGACCTTCCCGGCGGCGAACTGGTCGGGCCGTATCTCGATCGTCTCGCGGGACAACTGACTGGTCTCGCCCGCGAAGCGCAGGGCCGCGTGACTCCGGCCACGATCGTCTACGGGACAGGCCGCTGCAATCTGGCCGCGCATCGCGACTACTTTGATGAGGAACGCCAGCGATTTGTCTGCGGATTTAATCCCACAGGCCATGCCGACGACACACTGCTGCTTGCCAGAATCTGCGATGCCGCGGGCACACCGCTGGCGACCGTCGTCAACTACGCCTGCCATCCCACGACGCTGGCCTGGGAGAACACACTGATCAGCCCCGACTGGGTGGGGGCGATGCGCGAAGTCATCGAGCAGACGGAAGGCGGACTGTGCCTGTTTTTGCAGGGCGCATCCGGCGACCTCGGTCCGCGTGAAGGGTTCGTCGGCGACGTCGCCGTCGCCGATCGCAACGGTCGGCAAGTTGGACATGCCGCACTCTCCGCCCTGGCCGCATTGCCACCTGCGGGAACCGAGTATCGCTACGCCGGGCCGGTCATCTCCGGGACGGCAATCGGGACCTGGCGGCACGAACCGCTGGCGGACGAGGCCCGGAGCAGACAGGTGGTCTGGCACTGGGAGGAACTCGTGGTCGAACTCCCCTATCGACACAATCTGCCGACTCTGGACCAGATCATGGCGGAACGTGAGCATTGGCTCGGCGAAGAAGCACAAGCCCGCGCGGGCAGCGACGAACTCCGCGTCAGAGACTGTCGAGCGCAGGTCGAACAGCGCACGCGGCAGCTCACCCGTTTGAACAGCCTGGCGCCCGGGCGCTTCTATCCATTGACGTTGCGGCTGGGGATCCTCGGCGATGCCGTGTGGGTCTTCGTCCCCGGCGAGCTGTATCAAGTCTTCCAGCTCACACTGCGGGAACGTTTTGCCGGGCATCCCGTCTTCGTCACGACACTCACCAACGACTGGCAGCCTGGCTACATCCCGCCCGCGAGTACCTATGGATACGAGATCTATCAGGAAGTCATCGCCGCCACTTCGCCCGGTTGCCTGGAATCATTGATCGAGACCATCACCCGCCGACTGAAGACCCTGTTGCCGCAAGGTTTGTAGTTGGCCTTCAGGCGGCGGATGCCGGACATGCGATCCTGAAATTTCATCGGGCGACTTGCATGCCCCGCCCTCTCCGTGGCCGGAAATCGCGCCTCTGACGAGCACGGGCTCCAAACGGACTTTGGCCGGCCAAATGGCTCCATCAGCACCTCGCTCCTGCGTCATATGCGTCCCGCGTGGCGAAAGCGGGGGATTGATGACCAGGTGCTGCGGCAGGTTCCCTATCAACGCTGAGCCACGGCGCGCGGGACCGGCGATGATTTCATTGCCCGCAAGATCCGGTAGGATATGTGGGCGTGGCGGATGATGAGCGGGCGGAAACGCAGGACGGACTTCCCAGTCGGACTGCGAGTGCCCCGCTCTTCTCCCCGGGCTTGGGAAGGCCGTCACGGAGAATCACCGCCATGGAGCGAATTGTTCCCTCCGCAGAGGATCGTCCGATGTTGAATCTGAACCGCCGCGAGTTCATGGGAAGCGCCGCCGTGCTGGCCGGAACAGCACTGGCCACCGGCATTCTTTCCGCGGCGGAAACCCCGCGGCTGGAGATCGCGACCTTTCGCTGCGATGTCACGCCACCGATGGGGCACCCGCTCTGTGGTGGCTGGATCACGCCGGTCGTTGGCGTGGATGATCCGCTGGAGATGATCGGCTATGTGATCCGCGGGGCTGGGGCTCCGATCGTGGTTTGCACCGTCGACTGGACCGGAGTCCTGAACGAGGCGCACATTCAATGGCGCGGCCTCCTGGCCCAGGCGGCCGGAACCACGCCCGAACGCGTGGCGATTCAGTGCGTCCATCAGCACAATGCCCTGTTCTGCTGTCCGGAAGCCGAGCGCACAGTCCAAAAGCAGGGCGACCTGCCGCACACCTTCCTGCCGGATTTTTTGAAGAGCTGTCAGGAACGCTCGCTGACTGCCTTGAATGCGGCCCTCAAGAACTTCCGGCCGCTGACGCACGTCGCCCATGGACAGGCGCAAGTGCAGAATGTCGCATCGAACCGCCGGATGTTCACGGCCGACGGCAAGATGGCTTGGCGCGGAAGTGCCACCAAAGACGCCGCGCTGAAAATGATGCCCGACGGCCTCATCGATCCGTGGCTCAAAACCATCGCATTCTACGACGGAGCCACGAAGGTGGCGGCGTGCCATTACTATGCCACGCACCCGATGAGCTATTACGGCGACGGCCGCGTCTGCAGCGAATTCGTGGGCATTGCCCGCAAGCAGTTTGATGCCGCGGAGCCCGGCTGCACACACCTGTATTTCACCGGTTGCTCGGGCAACATCGCCGCCGGCAAGTACAACGATGGGTCGAAGGAGGCCCGCGTCCAACTGACCGGGAAGATTCACGCCGGAATCCGGGCTTCCATGGACCGGCTGGAACCGGCACCAATTACCAGCGCCGCCTGGGCCACGCAGGAGATCCTGCCGCCTGTTCGCAATAGTTTCATGGCGGACAACCTGGAACAGCAGATCGCCAACAAGAACACGCCGCTGGCCCTGCGGATCCGGCCGGCGATGATGCTGTCGTGGCTGCGGCGCTGTGAACAAAAGATTCCGATCGTGCTCAGCGGCCTGCACCTGAACGATGTCTCACTGCTGCACCTGCCCGCCGAAAGCTTTTTGGAGTATCAGTTGCGGGCTCAGAAGTTCGCTTCCAACCGCTTTGTCGCCTGCGCGGCTTACGGAGATGGCGGTCCATGGTACATTCCCGTCAAGGAAGCCTATCCCGAGGGCGGCTACGAAGTGAGCGTGGCTTTCTGTGAAGAGGGAATGGACCCCATTCTCACGCAGGGTGTGGAGTCGCTCTTGAAGGCGGCACCCGCCTGAACCACCTATATATTGCGTGATTCCGGGACACCTGTCGCGGATCCGCTCGCTGGTGCTCACTCCAGATCCGCTGGCGGTGTCCCGGACTCACACAAGGTTATTTGGCTGCCGCATTGGGGGTGACCTGTGCTTCCTGCCGACACATTGACGCTGGCCATCGACATTCATGGGCGGTGCTACCGGCTGCTGAAGTGGCTTGACGGCGCGCTGTCCTATGGAGCGCTTCGAGCGCAGCACATCCATGACGATTCCGTCCCGGGTGATGCGGCGTATGATTGGTTCAACGGGAACCTGCTGCACCTGCCAGTCGACGCACGGCCGGCCCCCAGACACCTGCAGGAGTTCGCGAACTACTTCGGCACGTATTTGACATCATCATTCGACATTGTCGAAAAACCCGGCGCGCGGAAGATCGGCAGCGGCCCCTGTTATTGTTCTGTTTGCACGTCCGTGGTGAATACACCGCTGCTCAAGACGAAGCGGTTGACCCAGAAGGACAAACGCCATGCGCGAAACTTGATGGTCGACCGGATCCTGCAGCTTGCCCAGGAAGAGCATCGCTCGGTCACAGCAGAGACGGCTGAGCGAATTGGCGAGGATCCAAAGACCCGCGTGGCCGCCGCCTACTCCGCCTACGGCTGGTGGCTCATTCAGCGGATGCAGGGCGTTTCCGAAGGCAAAGCGATCCTGGCCCTCTGGCGGGAAATTGCCTGGGAGCCGACAGGCACCCCCATCAAGGGGTTCAAGCTTTGCGTGGCGGATTTTGTCGAGGCAGAACAGTCGTTGCTCGCCGCTATTTCTTCAGAGCCGGCGGAAAGTCTGAATTCGGACACAATTCAGACACCAGTTGTCCTTGTGTGAATTTGCAGCGTTGGAGCGCACACCCGAATTGATCAGCAGTCTTAACCACCCGGACCTTATGTCGCATTTGCCAATAGTTTCGCCCCTGCAACGGATGTCGCAGAGCATTCAAGAATTCAATGAAAGTGCCTCTGGGATCCGGACCGGCTTGGCCGCATTCTTGTTGCTGGCCGGGCTGATCGGTCTCACGCATGTTGGCGGCTTGCCAAACATTCCGCGGCGCGACGAGATCTATTTTCTGCGGGAGCGGATGCTCACGCACTCCGCGCAGGAATGGGTCTGGCATTGCCTGAGCTTCAATCGCACCCGGCACACCGGCCAGGGCGACTTCTACCTTTTCCGGCCGGGCTTGTTTGGCACGCACGCCCTGTTGGATGTGGTGTTCGGGTACAATGTCTATGTGGTGGGGGTGTCGAGCCTGCTGATGCTGCTGGCATGCAGCTTTGCCACCTACCTGGCCCTGGCAAAACTGGTTCCGCGATCTCTCGCGCTGCTGCTGGCGGCATTGGTTTGTGTCCAGTACGCGGGCATCGAGCTGGTTCTTTGGCGGCACATCAGCCCTTATCTGATCGCCCTCGCCTGCCTGGCAGTCGCCATGCGCATGGCGTGCCGCCTGCCGGAACTTCCCGCGCGATCCGGCATTCGCTGGCCAGCAGCGTGGGGCATCGCCGCCTGCGTCTTCCTCGGGGCCTTGTTTCATGAAATGGCGGCAGCCACGGGATTGCTGGCGGCCGGGTGGATCGGTGCCGTGATCCTGTGGGAGCGGTGGCGGGAACAGCCCGCGGCCAGCGATCCCTCGCGTGGAGCGTTGTGGACGGTGGCTGCCGGGGCGCTGGCCGGGAGCATCGCCTACCTTGCTGTCGACCTGGCGGACTATTGGCTGCATCAAACGCCGGGAGTGCTCGGTCCGGCGGACCAGCTTCCGACGCGCACGGCCATCATCGAACGTGTGTACTCCAGCCTCGCCTGGATCGGCTCCGCGGTGTATGGCCAGGCATTTCCCTTTGGCGTGAAGCTGCGTCAGGACTGGTCGAAGGGCGGGCTGTATGGTTGGATCTTCAATCCGGCCAGCCGTCTTTTGGCGCTGCTCGGGCTGCTGGTGGTTGTCGCTGCGATCGCGGGCGTGGCCTATGTCAGCACCCGGCGAAGCAGGGAGGGTGAGCCACGGGTTCGGCAGATTCAACTGGCGGGAATTCTGCTGCTGTCCTATGCGCTCACGCTGTTTCTGTCGATCGGGGTTGGACGGATCTTTCTGCGCGATGTCACGTACATTCAGAATGCGACCTACTACTTTGGCTTCACCGGGTGGCTCATTTGTGCCGGCGCGGGGGTTACCCTGGCCATCGCCCGGCAGCATGGCAGGGCCGGCACGGAGACTGTGCTGTGGCACCGGGCGTCGCTCGTCATTGGTCTGATGGTGGCGATGAATTTTTTCCAGACCTTTCGCCTGAACCTGCGGGAGCGCGGCCTGCGATATCAATTTGCCGCACGGCAAACCGGCATCAATTCCGCACTGACCAGCCGCGGGCTGCACCTGGCCGGATTGAAGCCGGGCTCGGAACTCAAATTTGGAGACATGCCGACGCAGACGATGCTGACCCGCAGTCCCCATCCCGTCGGCTCCGCGCCGGCGTATCTCTGCCATGACGAAGACCGGATCTGCCTCGCCGAGCTGCTGCAGCTCCCGTCCACGAAGCGCCGCCAACCGGCGGAACTGGATCTGGCTGGAACGCGATTCAAGGAGCGCGATGGCTGGTACTTCGCACCGGTGTCTGGAAATGTGTTCCGGCACGGCGAGGCGTTTCTGATTGGCAGAACTGAGTCTGACGCCGGAACGGTGTCGGTCCGAGTACGAAAACTGTGGCACGGAGGACTGGTCGTCGCGCACCGTGACTCCGAAAACTTCGTACTCTTCGGCCTGGATTTTGGGTGGGCGTATGCGGTGGAAATGATCGACGGCACCATCAGCCAGCATCTCGGCGGCACAACCCTGCTGCAGCCTCTTCCGGAAGAGTACACGCTCCGGACCGTGATGCTGGACGACCGCCTGTGCCTCATGGCCGACGACCGGATCTTGACGTCGCTCAAACCAACCCGACCGCGCCGTGGGGCGGTTGGCATCTGGGTTGACAAGCAATATGCGCCAACGGAGTTCCGTGATTTGACGGTGGATTTCGATGGACCACAGGCGGTCAAATGGAAGTTGACGGCAGTGACAGAGTCCGGCCGGCCTTGATGCTCGCTGGCCGGCGTTCTTGCACGGTGAATTGAAATGCCCAATCAAATCGGTGTGATTGCCCCCTATTGGCTCGACGACGTGCAGTGCTGGGTCTTTGATGACCCGCGCGTCGGACTGGTGCGGGAGCCGTTCGTGGCCGGCGTCACGGAAATGATTGATGATCTCGTGCGGGAGATTCCACAGGCCCGAAATGGATTCCGGCTTTTGTTCTCTGCCTCGCCCTTCCCAGGATATGCCCGTAAACTGACGTGGCTCAGGCAGGAAATGGACGGCAACTGGTATCGGCTGGAAAACTCCGAGATGGAGGGCTGGCTGTGCCCGGCACTGTTTCACTACTTCTCCGTCGCCCCGCCAGAACTCTATGTCAAGGCAGAGACCAAGAAGAATTGACTGTTCCTTCACTCAAATGTCCCCACCGTTCCGCAGGCTCCATCACCCCTCGTGAACAACCATGAATTTCTGGCTCACCCTTCGCATCGCCTTCCGCGCCCTGGCGAAGAACAAAATGCGCGCGGGGCTCACGGTGCTGGGGGTGGTCATCGGCATCGCAGCCGTCACGACGATGGTTTCACTCGGCCAGTCGGCCAGCGCGCTGGTGCAGGGGCAGTTTGAGGCCCTGGGCACGAACGTCATCATCGTCATGCCTGAAAACCGGCGGCGGGGCGGGGTGATGCAGGCGAACGTCACGCTGACCGCCCGCGACTCGATGGCCATCACCAGGGACTGCCCGTCGGTCATCGCCGCATCGCCGCTGGTGGGGGCGGCAGGGCAGGTGATCTACGGCAACTCCAACTTCAACCCCAAGGAAATGTACGGCGTCAGCGGCGACTACCCGGTTGTCCGCAACTGGGCGGTGAGCCGCGGCGACTTCTTCACCGAGCGCGATGTCGCCAGTGCCAACAAAGTCTGCGTGATCGGCCACACGCTCGTGGCCAAGCTGTTTCAGACAACCAACCCCATCAACGAGTCGGTGCGGATCAAGAACATCCCCTTTCGCGTCGTTGGCGTGCTGGAGCGGAAGGGGGCGAACATGGTCGGCCAGGACCAGGACAACATCGTCCTGATGCCCTACTCCACCGTCCGCAAGCGGCTGCAGGGGTCGGAGTTCGACAACGTCAACGCGATCATGGCCTCGGCACGTTCGATGGAACTGATGTCCGAGGCGCAGCATGAGATCGACCAGCTTCTCGCCGAGCGGCACAAGATTCATGCCGGCGAGCCGAAGGATTACCTGGTGCAGAACACGACGGAAATCGCCGCCGTGTTCGGCATCGTCACCGGCACACTGACATTGATGCTGGCCAGTGTCGCTGGCATCTCACTGGTCGTGGGCGGCGTGGGAATCATGAACATCATGCTGGTCTCGGTCACGGAACGCACCCGGGAGATCGGCATCCGCATGGCGGTCGGCGCGCGGTCCGGCGACATCCTGCGGCAGTTTCTGGTGGAAGCCGTGCTGCTGTCCTGCATTGGCGGCGTCATCGGATTCGCGTTGGGCGTGGGCGCGTCGGTTGGCATCGTCAGCGCCATCAACGCCTTTACTGCCGGCACCAAGTGGAAGCACCAAGTCTCGCTCCCCGCTGGATGCGTGGCGTTTGTGTTTGCCGCCGCAGTTGGAGTGTTCTTCGGCTTCTACCCCGCTCGCCGCGCCAGCCTCCTCGATCCAATCGAGGCCCTGCGCTATGAATAAGGCGCTGCGCGAATGACTCAATGACCAATGTCGCAATGACCAATCGGCTGCGCGAACGGGGAATGCCTGGGGTTGGTCGCAAACGCTCGATGAGCCGGAATGGCAATCTAAAATCTGACGTGTCCGACAAAAGCCAGTTTCAAATCTCAAATCTCAAATCTCACAGTCTGTCGAGTTGCGTCGAACTGTCAGCGCCATCTCCGCGGTGCGGGACATAACTCGCGCCTCGCCAATTGAATGTCGCCAAAAGACATTTTACTGTGAAATTTGAAATCTGAAATTTGAAATTCCATGAAACGGAGACGGAGCGCACTTTCTGTCGGATTGAACGAGGTTTACGCGCTGGCTTGGTTCAGGGCTTCCACGTCGAACGGGTCGAGGGTGAGGATGGTGGCTTCGACCAGGTCTTTGAACTGGTCGAGGTTCGTCGCGCTCACGATGGGAGCGGTGACGGCGGGCTGTGCGATCAGCCACGCGAGGGCGACGCGCGCCGGGGTGGAATTGTATTGGGCCGCCAGCCGATCGAGTTCAGCCAGAATGCGAAGACCGCGCGGATTGAGGTATTTGCGGACCCGCTCTCCCCGGGCGTGCTTCGCCAGATCGGCTTCCGTGCGGTATTTGCCGGTTAAAAAACCGCTGGCCAGCGAGAAGTAGGGGATGACGCCCAGCCCTGCCTCCAGGCACAGTGGCTGGAGTTCTGGCTCGAACGCCGGACGCTCGCAGAGGTTGTAGTGCGGCTGGAGGCAGACGTACGCCGGAAGGTCATTTTCCGCGCTGACCTCCAGCGATTCTTTGAGTCGCGCGGCGGTGTAGTTCGACGCACCGATCGCCCGCACTTTGCCCGCTTTGAGCAGCGATTCGTAGGCGGCGAGTGTCTCCCCGAGCGGAGTCTCGAGATCGTCCTGATGCGACTGGTAGAGGTCGATATGATCGGTTTGCAGCCGCTGCAGGGACCTCTCGACGGCGCGGACGATGTACGGCATGGAAAGGCCCTTGTCTTCGCCGCCCATGTCCATGCCGACCTTGGTGGCGATCAGTACCTTCTCCCGGTTTCCGGTGCCGCGTTTGAGCCACCGGCCAAGGATTGTTTCGGACTCGCCGCCGACATTGCCGGGCACCCAGCGGGAATAGACATCCGCCGTGTCGACCATGTTGAAGCCGGCGTCAACGAACGCGTCGAGCAGTTGAAAGGACGTTGCTTCGTTGATTGTCCAGCCGAAGACATTTCCACCGAACACCAGCGGAGCCGTCTCCAAATCTGACTTTCCCAGCGGCCGCCGTTCCATGATTCGACTCCCAGTCGCGAAATCTTGCAGACGCGAAATCTCGCAGTTCCAAAATGGACGATGCCGTCCATGTCAGCACTTCGAGGCGGAGAGCGGAGCCACGAGGGGCAATTCGCTGGCACAGGCACCGGTCGGGGCAGCGGAACTCTCTGTCCGCTGCCCAAAATCACGAAATTATTCTCAGGTCCGGACTTTCCGCCGTTTGGCGCGACGGGCCTTGGCATTGGCGGGGCGCGCCCCGTGATTGGCTTTTTTCAGTTGGCGGTGTGGCTTAGCCATTGTGGCAACTCCAGTTACGAACGGCGAAGCGTGGCAGATCCACGCGACGAATTTTCAGGGAAGCGAGCAGGATAGCAATTCCGGCGACACTGCGGAAGAGAAACGCCGAAGGAGAATTGCCGTTATTTCCGCGTTGCCACCAAAACAGATCACGCGACCGCTTGCCTTACTTCGACCAGTCGATTTGCTGATACAGCGCCAGCAGTTTTTCCCCGCGCTGGCGGTTGAGGAGTGTCACATGCGCCACGCGGCCGCGCAGGTGGGCGGCAAAATCTGCGTGGCCCTCCCGGTTCTGTGCCGATGGCCCGTGTCGCACACAGTTCGTCAGGGTCGCCTTCAGCCGGTCGTAAGCCACGCGGCTCACGTTGGCCTTTTCGTTGACCACCACGCCAGTCACGGACTGCCGCTGGTTGTTGCGGATGACGCGGCGTTTCTGCTTGTTGACGACAAACTGCTCGTGCCGAATGATCTGCTGCACCAGTGGAATAAAGACCGCGAGGCTCTTCCGAAAGACATCGTCGCCCGAAAATGTGATGTCGTCGGCGTAGCGGGTGTAGTGAGCGTTGAACTTTCGCGCCAGCCCCGAGAGCCGCAGGTCGAGTGCATAGGCCGACAGGTTTGCCAGTGCAGGTGAAGTACAGGCCCCCTGAGGCAGATGCCGGATGGAATAAGGCAGCCAGCGCCCCGGTAAAGCGGGATCGGGAGTGAGGACCGGAATGCAGGTGGTTGTGAGCCTGCCCAGCCAGATGGCCGCTTCACGCGAGTAGCCCAGGCTGCGGAAGATCGCCACCACGCGGTTAAAACGCACGCTGGGGTAAAAATTTTCCAGATCGAATTTGAGCAGCACCCGCTGTCCGACATGGGGCTTGGCGTTGGTTTTGATCGACCGTCCGACGGTGAACCCATGCGCCGCCGCATGGACTGGCACCCGGTTGAGGATCTCCAGCAGAATCCGTTCCTGGGCATCGCGCAGGCGGCGTTTGGGAATCTCCAGCAGCCGCTCGCCGCCGGTGCGCTTGGCGAGCCACTGGTAGTAGTAGTGCGAGGATCCCAGGTCTGCCGGCCGCTGCTGTTCCTGAAAGCGGTGGACGAGCCACCCCAGTTGAACAAGGGGAATCTGCAGCCAGCGGGCCAGTTCCTGCGGCGTGGAAAACAGCGGCAAGCCCCGCTGCAGCAGCCGGTCATCGCGGCCGTCGCGGCTCAGGTCCAGGTAGCCGCCCATGACGCCGGGGCGGGCGAAGGCATAGGGGCGTTCGGGAACGGTGCAGTCGTCGAGTCGCTGACGAATTCGATGGGAGACGCGTCGCAGGCGGTTCAGTTTCACCGGCACGCGGCGCGGGCGATCGCGGCGAACGAGGGGCTTTTGTTTGGATTTGGGCGTTTTTTTCTGCGGCGGCTGGCTTGAGGCAGGCTCGGAGGAACGCTCTGGCTGGGGCTGTTCGCCCGCCGGTTCGCTGGACCGTGGCTCGGGGATGGGCGAAGGCGGCGCGAGAGGCGCGGAGGAAAACCAGCTTCGAACCCAGTCAAACACGGTCATCCGCGTTCATCCACCAGCCGTGTACTCGAACTCGCGCCAGCAAAAACGGCTGGCAACCGCCGAGTCTTGAGCGAGGGAAGGGTCGTGGATTGGCAGGCCTCGCCCTCCTGCCGTGACGCAACACCGTTGAGGCTCATCGGCGCTGAGGAGATCTCAAGCGCGCTGGGCTCGTGAAAACCTAGAGAGTTGAAAAACCGATGACCAGTGGGCTGCACAACTCGTCCCTGTGCCGAATCGCTGCACGGTGAACCGTCTCACCGTGCGGCTGATTCACGTTCCGAATGCTGTGCAATGTTCCAACCGCGGGGTAACCCCGCAGGCGCCGACGGTTTGGCCGCCGACAGAATCTTGTGCGACCCACTGGCCATCGGGCACATCGTACCGGAGTTGATGCTCCGGTCAATCCGAAATCAGAACTGGATAAGTTTGCATGATTCCCGCACACCTGCCGTGCATCCGCTCGCTACCATTGATGGAGCCGACGGGCACCGGTCGCGCGTACAGGTAGCCCTGGCCCGTTTCACAGGCGATCTCGTGGAACCCAGTGCCCAGGCACCGGATTCGAAGATCTCTTCCGCAATCGGCACGAAATCGGCTGGCGAGACCCGCCCCCGCTTCGGAGGATTCCACCGCAGCAGGGCCTCAAAGCCTTCGACCTGCCTGGAGGAATCGGACGGGGTCTGAACTGCGCAATGCGTCCAACGCGGTTGGATCCGAATCCGGATCGGTCGCACAGCCAGGAATGACGGGCACGCGGGAATTGCCTCGGGGGGCCATCAATGTTCTACTGTGCGTCTTTGGAGTTCCTTCCAAATCACGGCTTCACGCGCAAAATCTTCAAACACCAACTCAAAGATCCCCCATGATTGGCTTCGGCATTCTCGGATGTGGACGCATTACGCGACGCGGGCTGATTCCCGGCATTGCTGGAGCCAAGGGAGCCAGGCTCGCGGCGCTGGGCAGCCTGCGGCCGGGAGTCGCCCAAACTCTCGCGGCCGAATCGGGCGGAGCCACCGCTTACGATTCCTACGAAGCGGTGATCGACGACCCGAATGTGCAGGCGGTGTACATCCCCACCACGGGTGAGACCCACTGTGAGTGGACGCTCCGGGCGGCGGCTGCGGGAAAGCATGTGCTGTGCGAGAAGTCACTGGCGCTGAATGTTGCCGAGGCCGAAAAGATGGCCGCCGCCTGCGCCAAGGCCGGGGTCCTGCTTCAGGAAGCCTTCATGTGGCGGCATCACCCGCGTTCGAAGCGGGTGAAGGAACTCCTGGCGGAGGGCACGATCGGCGAACTGCGGATTGTCGCGGCTCACTTCTCCTTCGACATTGATCCGACCGACTGGCGACTCGATCCCAAGCAGGCCGGAGGGGCCGTCTGGGACATCGGCTGCTATGGCGTGAATGCCTCGCGGCATTTCGTGGGTGCCGAACCCGAGCAGGTGTATTCCACCGCCCGGTTCAATGCGCGGGGGGCGGACACCACCATGCAGATCGCCCTGCGATTTCCCGGCGGTGTGATCGGCAACATCGACTGCAGCTTTGAAGCCCCTTTCCGTTGCGAGGTGGAACTGGTCGGCACGAAGGGGCGGATTGTCCTGCCAGACTGCTTTCTACCCCCTCCGGTCGCCACCCTGCAGGTGCAAAAGGGGACGGCCCCGGACGACCGGGGCCGCACCGAAACGCTCTCGTTCCCCGAGGCCAACCAGTACGCCGAGCAGGTCAGCGATTTCTGTGCTTCGATCGCCGCCGGCAAGCTTCTGGCCCCGGCGGAGACCGGTGTCGGAAACATGCGCGTGCTGGAGGCGGCGTTGACGCAGGCACGTAGCCGGGCGTGAAGCGTATGCCGTGTGGTCTTTCAGACGCCCAGTGCCGCGTCACGACGATTTTGCCAGCACTGGGGGCGCGGCAGCAGGAACTTTGCGGCCGGGCGCGGGTTCCATGCGTCCTCGACAGTTCCGGCTCAGTACGGTAGTGCCACGTGATCATATGACCCCGGCACGAAAGAGTCGCACGGCGAAATCGACCCGGGAGCCATTGAGCTGAACTCGGCGTTTTCTTATTCGTTGAGGATTATGCGATTCGTGGTTCGACCTTTCGTGTTCTTCGTACTACTAACCGTCAGGTTGTTGGCGTGCCGCGACGATTTCTCCAGCGCGTGCTGGAAATCAGCGATCAATAGCGGGTTCTGCTTCTGGTCAGACTCTGGCCAACCGCCCCCACGGGGCAGGATTCGACAGCCCAGGGCGCAGCCGACGAATGTCGGCGGAGCCCTGGGTCGAAGTCGGTGCGAGAAAGGGAGCCCCAACGGGGTGAGATTCATTGAACATCCGACAAACATCACGGGTCACGCCCCGATTGGGGCTCCGTCGTTCGTCGTCATTGCACCCAGGGCTCCGTTGGCGTTGCCAACTTCGCCCTGGGCTATCGAATTCTGCCCCCTTGGGGCTGACGATGCGACACTCCGGGGTGTTGGGTTTCGGGCAAGCCCGCGCCATGCTTTTCGTGGTTCAATGAACCAGGTGAACGAAATCTCGACCATCATTCCGTGGAGGAATAACCACGAAAGGCACGAAGAACACGAAACCGCGCGCGGACGACCGATATGACTCCGACTCTGGCCAGCCGCCCCCACGGGGCAGGATTTGACAGCGGCTTTAGTAGCGGCACGGCGCAAGCCGTCCGGTGATGTTCCATCCCCCTCGCCCTGTCACGGATCGCTGAGATGTCAAAACTTTTTACGAAGTTTCCGCTTTTAGCTTGACATCCGCACTGGACATTCGTATCGTGTAGTGATATGAACTGTGGTATATTATTGCACTGGGGATGAACATGGGCGTTTCCACATTGGGCGGCGGGGCGGGGGTGGCGCTTGAGGTGACAGTCAGTCGGCGGGCTGGAGGTCGCGGTTCGGTGACGGAGAACCAGTTGTTTGAGGCATTGTGTCAGAATTTTGGCGTGCTGGCCTGCGCCGCCCTCCATTTGGGGCTGACCTTGGCATCGCTGGTGCAGCGCGTGGCCCGCTCGAAGCGTCTGCGGGCGGGGCGGGATGGCGCGCGGAGCGTGATGATCGGCTATGCCAACGAGCGGCTGCAATCGGCGGTGGCCGCGGGAGAGGCGTGGGCATTGCAGTTTCAAACGCGGGCCGGCGTGAAGACCGGTGTGTCGGCAGACGCCGGGAAGTCGTTGGAATCGCCGCCGCTTCCCTCACATCGCGTGGCTCAACCGGTTGGGCAGGGTGAGCCACGGCCGGATTTGGCGGAGGCGCTGAGCCGGCGGCTGGTCGTCGCGCTGGACCGCGGCGAGCCGTGGGCGGTGATGTATTGCTTGAGCCACCTGAATCCGGATGGACCGTTCTTTGCCAAGTGCCGCCGGGGCCGGCAACACGACTTGTGGGCAGAGCAGCTCGCAGCCGCTCCGATGGTCACGATGAGCGCTGCGAAACCTGGTGATCGCGTGGCTGTGGACGCAAAGAAGGTGTTGGAGGGGCGTGGGGATGCCGAGCCACGGT
>JAKFUF010000156.1 GCA_021732845.1 Planctomycetaceae bacterium
TCGAGAGAGGACGACGTTCAGCTTGCGGGCGACGCGGCGGGAGGGCTCCAGCTCCTGCTGAGCCACGGTGAAGGGTGGGCGCTGCTTGGGTGTGTGAACGATTCGCAAATGACTCGAAAGTCCTTCGAAAACGCCGGATCGTCTGTTGCCCGCTGCTCTGGAGGACCAGAGCCCTCCCGCCACGTCGATCGACGAATGGAACAACCGGTTTGTCCGAGCGTATCACCGGACGGCTTGCGCCGTGCCGCTACAAGTGGGCGTAAAGTCGGCTTTTGCTCCGCAAAAGAACGCGAACGTCTGGCGACAATGCCGACAGCGCGAATCCAGAGCCTCCGTGTTGGGCCGCGCCGGACCACGCCCGCGTCCTTTCGCAGGAGCGAAAGGCGACTTTACGCTGACAAACGCGAAACGACATAGAAATTCTGTCGTTTTTGTGTTTGACTTCGACCGGACAGGCGGATAATGTAGTGGATACATGGGTACATGTTTTTTGTGGGTGAATTATGGAAGTTTTTATTCAGGATTCTGTGGCCCCCCAAACTCCTCCAGGCGTGGCTCCATCCGGTGAGGGGCGGGCGCGGAAGGAGCGGGCGGACTGCAAGGTGACGGACGAGGGTTTGTACCACGCCATCGTGGCTCATCTCGGCGTGTTGTCCTACGTCGCGATCGCGGTGGGGATCAACCGCTCGGCACTCTATAAACGGATCGAGCGTGCCCCCGCACTGCAGGCCGCCCGCGATGGGGCGCGGCGGATGCTGTTGTCGCGGGCGACCTACCATTTGCGCAAGGCACTGCACGCGGGGATTGACTGGGCGGTCCACTACGTCATGTGCCGTGAAGACCAGCTCTGGACGCCATTCAATGAGCCACAGCCGCCGACGGAAGCGCAGGCGAACCGGGCTCCCCGCGAGCCGAAATTAGAGGAGGAGGAGGTCGAGGAACAACCGGAGCGGGCGGGGAAGTCGCTGCGGCGGCTGATCCGCGCGGTGGAGCGCGGGGAGCCGTGGGCGGTCAAGTACTGTTTGAACCATCTGGACCCGCGCGGGCGGTACGCGAAGAAGTCCCGCGACCGGAAGGCGGAAGCCACGGTTGGGCAGGTTCGCCCCGAGGCACCGCCGGTCGTCATCATTGATGAGGTTGCCGCCGAACTGGCGAAGGCGGTCTTTGATGCGGAACGCGGCCGCGGGACAGACCAACGCCAAAAGCAAGCTGCGCCGCCTGTCTTGGCGTCGGACAACCGACCGGCGGACGAGCCCACAACGATCGTTGAGGCCGCGCAAGAAAACGCTTCGCCCGCGCCGGTGTTGATGTCCGACGCGATTGTCCACGAAGAAGTGACGATCGCTTCGCCATTTGCACAACAGCCCGAATTTTCCGCGCCCACCCTCGCGGTAGAATCGGCGCCCACTGTTTCAGTGAACGGACCCAGTCTGAGCCACGACTTCGCGCCCACCGTGGATGTCGGGTTCGACGACAACTTCACTTCTCGACTGCCGACCGCCGCGCCGCTCCTCACAGCGACCGCGCCTGAACTGTTCGCGCCCACCCTCAAACCCGCGCCCACTTTGCACGCCGCGCCACCACCGGACGGTGCGCCCACCAAGCCCTCAAAGTGTTCGCCATCCCCGAAGCGCAAGCAACCAAAACCCCAATCCCGCGACCGCACCCGAAAACGGCGTGTGCGGCCCCTCTCAACGAAAAAACGCAGCCGCGTGCGCCGGTCACATTCGAAGCCGTAAGATGGCCTTCCGAGGCCGTCCCGATGAACAGTTGATGCTCCCTTCACCATCGGTTTGGCGAATCCCGACGTTTTTCGGCGAGTGGGCGTCAACCGCCCACCGAGACGGCCGAGGAAGGCCATTTCACAAACACCCTTCGAGGTCCCTCGCTGACACTTCGGGTTGCGCGCGTTTCCCGGCATCTCGTTGCTTCGCGCAATCGGCGGTCATAAAATCCAGACAATTCGTCACACACAAGGTGAGGACTGTCATGCGTGGCTTGCTGTCGCGACGGGACTGGATGCGGTTGACCACCTGCGGCGGCGTTGGCGTTTCGCTCTCCGGCTGGATGCAGGCGCTGGCCGAAGACGCGGCGCCCGAGAAGGCGGGTGGAGGAGCAACCAGCAAGATGCGGGGCAAGTCGTGCATCCTGCTGTGGATGTCCGGCGGTCCGAGCCAGACCGATACGCTCGACCCCAAGCCGGGCCACGCGAACGGCGGGCCGTTCAAGTCGATCGACACCGTGGCTCCCGGTATCCAAATCGCCGAGCATTTGCCGCAGTTGGCCAAGGTGATGGACAACGTCGCGTTGATTCGATCGATGAGTACCAAGGAGGGCGACCACTCCCGCGCGACCTACCTGCTGCGAACCGGCTATCTGCCGCAGGGTCCGCTCCACTACCCCACGCTGGGCGCCTTGCTGGGCAAGGAACTCGGGCAGGACAGCGCCGAACTGCCAAATTTTGTCAGCGTTTCGCCTTATCGGTTTTTGAGCCCGGCGGCGTTTGGACCGGGGTTTCTCGGTCCGCAATACGCCCCGTTGGTGGTGGGTGGGAACGGCTTTTCACCGCGAGCCACGGCGGATTATGAGCAGGAACTCCAGGTGCGGAATGTGACGGTGCCCAAGACGGTCACGGTCGAGCAGGCCGATGCGCGGCTGGGCCTGCTGGATTCGCTGGAGAACGACTTCGCCACAAGATTTCCAGGCTCCGCACCGGTGAGCCACCGCGCCGCGTACAGCCAGGCGGTGCGGATGATGCGGTCGGCGGCGATGCAGGCGTTCGAACTCTCGCAGGAGCCCGATGTTCTGCGCGACGCCTACGGCCGGAACCAGTTCGGGCAGGCGTGCCTCTTGGCGCGGCGGCTGGTCGAACAAGGTGTGCCGTTCATCGAAGTGTCGCTCAACGGAGCGCCCGGTTCCCCGGGCCTCGGCTGGGACACGCACGCCGGCAATTTCGAGGCGGTCAAAGCCCTCTGTCATGTGCTGGACCCCGGCTGGGCCACGTTGATCCGCGACCTCAAGCAACGCGGCCTGCTGGACACCACCCTGGTCGTGTGGATGGGTGAATTCGGCCGCACGCCGAACATCAACAGCTCCATGGGCCGCGACCATTTTCCCACCGCCTGGAGCACGGCTCTGGCCGGCGGCGGACTGCGCGGCGGCCAGATCATCGGCCGCACCAACGCCAGCGGCATGCAGGTCGACGACCGCCCGGTCACCGTCCCGGACCTCTTGGCGACCATCTGCCGCCGCCTGGGCATCGATCCCCTGAAGCAGAATATGTCTGACTTGGGGCGGCCGATCGGGATTGTCGACCGAGCGGCGAAAGCCATCGTGGAGTTGCTTTGATTCTCTTCAAAATCGCAGAAAACCGCCTGTCCCGCACGACTGTCAAGATCAGGAAAGGACGCAAAGACCGAATCCGAGGCAGAATCGGCATTGATGTTGCAAATTGGTTCATCAGCATGCGCGCCATGGTCGATACATTCGATACAGATTAGCGAACGTAAAGCTAACTGCTTGTCAAGAGCACATTCGACGTCTTTGCACGGATTGTGTCGCGACGACCCAGCATCAATCCTTCCCCTGTTTCACCGGAGCCTCAACGTGAGTAGTACGCGATCTCACGCGGGACACGGAGTTTGGCGGCGCATGCATGTCTTCGGACGCATGTTGTCGGGTTCTGTCCTGACTGCGGCTGGACTCATGTCGACCCTTGAGCCCGGGGGAATCGCCTTCGCGGCGGACCCGGTGGCTTCAAGTTCTGCGGTTGCTTCCGACGAGGCGCTCCGGGTCATTCCGGATTTGAACAGTGGCGATCCCGCAATCGCTGCCCGCGCCGAGGCGAAGCTCACGGAGATGCACGTCTCCGCGAACGAAATCGCCCAGGCGAAAAAGCTGCACCACCCCAAACCGGAGGTGCGGCGGCAACTGGCAGGCCAGCTCGCCAAGACGCCCACGCCGCTGCAGGAACAGTTCCTCCTGAAGCTGTCGCGCGACGTCGATTCGCGGGTGCGGACCGCCAGCATTGAGGCGATGAAGGGCTCGCCCCCCACGCCGGCAAAGATCGCCCGCGTCCAGGAAATGACCCACGACAGCGACAGCGTGGTCAAGGGCTTCGCCAAGCTGCTGGCGACCGACTGGTCGCTGACGCCGGGAAAATCTGCCAAGACCGTTGCCAGCCTGCCCTCCGCCGCCGGCGTGGCTCGCCCACAGGCTGCACGGGCCGACCTGCGGCAGTCTTTGGCGGCAGACTCCGCAACTCCGGCGATGGCCCGCCGGGAACCTGTTCAACGCGCCAACCTGCGAACCGCGAACCCAAACTCGCGCCGCAGCCTGCTGCAGACGGGATACAGCGAGGAGCCAGCCGCCGCACCACAGGAACCGATGCCGGTGCTGGCCGCCGAAGACGCCCCCGTTGTCGAAGCGGAACCTGCTGCCCCCGCTCTGGCTGAGCCAGGAGATGCCGCGCCGATGGAGCCCGGTGTCGAATTGGAGTCTCCACTGGAGATGAAGCGGCGTCCATCCGTGCTCGACCGGCCAATGGAGTCCGAGTCCGAAGCCGATGCCGAAGCCGATCCGATTTATGACGAGATGCAGCCGTTCCTGGCCACGCCGATGGACGCGCCGCTCGGCTTCACGGGTCCGTCCAGCGTCAATCCGACGGAAAGCCAGGAATCCAGCCACTTCGTGCCCATTGAAGACCGTTGGCGGATCGGCTTCCCGGCCTACGACCGCCTCAAACGCGGCCATCCGTATGGGGAAGACTACGCCTGGACGGAGGGATCGCTGTGGGATCCGTACAATCAGAACGTGCTCAAGGGTGACTATCCCATCATTGGGCAGCACACGTTCCTGAACATGACGGCCCAGAGCTTTTCGCTGGTGGAGTTCCGCCAGTTGCCGACGGCGACCACGCCGTTCGAAAGCACGAACACGCCGTTCCAGGAAGAGTTCTTCGGCAACCCTGATTCCCGCCTGGTGCAGCAGTTCTTCAACCTCAACTTCGATGTGTTCCACGGCAACACCACCGCCTTCAAGCCGGTGGACTGGCAGATCCGCCTGAATCCGATCTTCAACGTGAACTCGTTGAAGGCCCAGGAACTGGGCGTGGTCAACCCCGACACCCGCAAGGGTCTCCGCCGTAACCGCGACTTCACGGCTCTCGAACAGTGGTTCGTCGAGGCCAAGGTCGCCGACATGAGTCCCGATTATGACTTCTTCAGCATCCGGGCTGGCTCCCAGCCGTTCACCAGCGATTTCCGCGGTTTCATCTTCAGCGACATCAACCGGGGCATCCGGGCCTTCGGCACGTTGAACGCCAACCGCGACCAGTGGAACGTGGCCTACTTCGACCAGCAGGAGAAGGACACCAACAGCGGTCTGAACACCTTCAAGGACCGCCATCAAAACGTCTTTGTCGCCAACTACTACCGGCAGGACTTCATCTTCCCCGGTTACACGGCCCAGGCCAGCTACCACTACAACCACGACAAACCCAGTTTCAAATTCGACCACAACGACTTCCTGGTGCGTCCTGATCCCGTCGGCGTGTTCCAGCCACACTCGGTCACGGCACACTACCTGGGCTTCGCGGGTGACGGCCACATCGGCCGGTTCAACATCAGCCACGCTTATTACCACGTGACTGGCACGGATAGCCTGAACCCCTTGGCGGGCCAGGAAGTTGACATCCGGGCCGACATGGCGGCGGCAGAGTTGTCGTACGACCGTGACTGGATGCGGTTCCGCACCTCGTACTTCTGGGCCTCGGGCGACAACGACGCGAATGACAACAAGGCGAAGGGCTTTGACTCGATTCTCGACAACGTGAACTTTGCCGGCAGCGAATTCAGCTACTACGGCCGGCAGGGCATCCCGTTGTTCGGCGTGGCGGTGACCCAGCGCAACAGCCTCGTGGCCGACCTGCGGTCGAGCAAGACACAAGGCCAGAGCAACTTCGTCAACCCCGGCGTGCATGTGTTCAACATGATCGGGGCGGACTTCGACGTCACCCCCAAGCTGCGGTTTATCACCAACGCGAACTACATGTGGTTCGACAAGACCCAGACGCTGGATACGTTCCTGTTTCAGTATGGCACGGATCAACGGATCGGCACCGACCTGAGCCTCGGCATGGAATACCGTCCGTTCCTCAACAACAACGTGATCATCGGTGCTGGTGCTGCCGGCCTGTTCCCGGCTGCCGGCTTCCGCGACCTGTACAACCGCCTCGGCGGCCGCGCTGGAAACCTGTACTCGAACTTTTTCCAAGTGGTGCTGCAATACTAGCCGCGGATGTCCCAAAATCCGGCGGTTGGAGAAAATAAAGCTCTCGTAAGTCCCGCGCCGCCGACAAAAAATCGACACAACTCCTGAGGCGTTCTCGCACTACGATGCGGCGAGAACGCCTCTTGCTTCAAAATGCGACAACGTATACAACGCCGCCGCAATTCTTGTTTTCCAGCGGCAGCATCTTTGCCGCGGAACCTGCCGCAAGATTCGCGTATGCAAACAGGCAACATCCGGACACGGAAGGGCCAGGTGCCAGCTATGTCGCTTTCCAAGCCAGCGTTACGCGGACTGACAGTCGGAGTGGGGGCATGGGTCGTCCTGGTGGGCGTCCTCTGCGGTCGCACGCTGTTGCAGGAAACGCCCGCTCACGCCGCGGACCGGCCGGCGCCGCGGGTCAGCTCGACGGCGACCGTTCCGAATCAGCCGAAATCGACCCAGAAGACTGCCAAAGCGACGAACCAGCCCGGCGGGAAAGCCGCAAGCGCAGCCACTGGCAAGACTGTCACCAATGCGGCCGCGACCGACGCCCGCAAGGCTCCCTCCCAGAAGGGGGGCAGCCCGGCGAAGCCAGCCTATGGCAAAATCCAACTGACCTCCCTGGAAGAGGCTGACGGCAACCCGTTCCCGACGCCGGTGGAGCTGGCCAGCACCAGTCTCCCCACGCAGACGGACGCGGAAGTCCATGCGAAAAGCTGGGGCTGCGTCGAGTGCCACAAGGATTCTCACGATCCGCACATGAAGTCCTCCGTGAAGCTCGGCTGCATCGACTGCCACGGCGGCGATCCCTGCACGACCGACCAGGCCATGGCCCACGAATGGCCAATCTTCCAGGACGCCTGGCAGAGTTCGGCGGTCCCCGTCCGGGCTTACGCGCTGCTCAACCACGAGCGTCCCGAATTCATCCGCTTCATGAACCCCAGCGACCTGCGCGTGGCTCACCTGAGCTGCGGCATGTCTGGCTGCCACCCGAAGGAAACCCTGCAGGTCAAGAAGAGCATGATGACCCACGGCTGCATGCTGTGGGGTGCGGCTCTTTACAACAACGGTGCCGTCCCCTTCAAGCGCCCGCGCTATGGCGAAAGCTACAGCATGAACGGGAACCCGCAGCGGATGCAGACCGTGCCGCCCCCGACCGAATACGAGATGGAAAAGAAGGGCGTGCTGCCATTCCTCGACCCGCTGCCGCACTTCCAGATTTCCCAGCCCGGCAACATTCTGCGCATCTTTGAACGCGGCGGCCGCTTCGGTGCCCAGGAAGTCGGCATCCCGGAAAAGATCGAAGAACCCGGCCGTCCCCGCGCCCGCCTCAGCGTTCGCGGCCTCGGCACCGCGAACCGGACCGACCCCGTGTTCATCGGCCTGCACAAGACCCGTCTGTTCGATCCGACACTGAACATGATGGGCACGAGCGACAACCCCGGCGACTACCGCAACAGCGGCTGTGCCGCCTGCCACGTGATCTATGCCAACGACCGGTCGAAGGTGAATTCGGGACCCTACGCGGTGTTCGGCAACCGGGGCATGAAGACGGGTTCGATGGACGCGCTGCTGGCGGTCAACCATGACAAGGGCCAGAACCACCCGCCCTCCATCGACCCCACGATTCCCGAGAATGAACCGGGTCACCCGATCTCGCACAAATTCACCCGTGCCATCCCCACCAGCCAGTGCATCGTCTGCCACATTCACCCTGGCACCACGGTCATGAACAGCTACGTGGGCTACATGTGGTGGGATGAAGAGACCGACGGCGAATTCTTCTACCCGAAGGAACAGAAGCACGCGACCTCCGAAGAGTTCGTGCAGACGATGATGCGAAACCCCAACGAGTCGGCGGTTCGCAGCAACCTGGCTGATCCGGAATTCGTCGCCGATTCGGCGGAGAACCTCAATTCGCAGTTGGAACACCAGCAGCTTGCCGACTTCCACGGCCACGGCTGGTTGTTCCGGGCGGTGTTCAAGCGTGACAAGAAGGGCCACATGGTCGATCATGCCGGACATCACATCGAACATGCCGAAAACGCGGACCTGCAGCGGGCGATCGCCTATCCTGAAAAGGTCCGCGACGTGTACCGCAACCGTGACCACTACGACCCCGCCACCAGCCAGTCAATCCGCGATGGCCTGACGGCAGTCGAAAAGGCCCACAAGGGCACCCCGGTCCACATGCTGGACATCCACCTGGAGAAGGGGATGCACTGCATCGACTGCCACTTCATCCAGGACAACCACGGCAACACCAAGCTGTATGGCGAAGTGCGGGCCGCGGTGGAGATCCAGTGCATCGACTGCCACGGATCGGTGGAAGGCCGCGCCAACCTGAAGACCTCCGGCCCGGCGGCGTATGAAAAAGAAATGATCACCATCGGCCGCAACCTGGCCGCGCTGCGGACCCCGTTCGGCAAGCGTCGCTTCGAATGGATCGGGAACAAGCTGATCCAGAATTCGTGCGTCGAAGCCGACCTGAGCTGGGAAGTGAAGCAGGTGGTGGACACCGTCACGCCGGGCCACCCCGACTACAACGCCCTGTCGGCCCTGTCCAAGACGGTGCGCTTCACCGATGAGACCAAGACGATGTTCGCCTGGGGCGATGTCCCGGCTGAAATTGAACAGTGTGCCCATGCGAACAGCAAGATGAGCTGCATCGCCTGCCACACCTCCTGGAACCCCAGTTGCTACGGCTGCCACCTGTCGCAGAAGGCCACCAAGAAGATGCCGGCCCTGCACTGGGAAGGTGACGTGACCAAGAACTACACCTCGTACAACTTCCAGACGCTGCGTGACGACATGTTCATGCTCGCCAAAGACGGCGACGTGACCAAGAACCGGATCGGCCCGTCGCGTTCGTCCTGTGCGATTCACGTGAGTTCGTACAACAGCAACCGCGAGGCGATCTACACCCAGCAGCAGACGGTTTCGGGCGAAGGGCTGAGCGGCATCTCGTTCAGCACCAACGTCCCCCACACTGTCCGCGGCCGTGGCGAAACCAAGACCTGCACCGACTGCCACCTCTCGGGCAACAACGACAACAATGCCCAGATGGCCCAGTTGCTGATGCAGGGCACGAACTACACCAACTTCATCGGCCGCTACTGCTGGGTTGCCTGCGGTGAGCACGGGTTCTACGCCGTGCCTGTCACCGAGCGGGAGGAGCCACAGGCGGTCATCGGCAGCAAGCTGCACGAGATGGCGTTCCCCGAGCACTACGAGGAACACATCGAGGACAACTGCGAGATCAAGGAAGCCCACGAGCATCCAGGCGTCGACATCATCGAGAACGTGACCCGCTTCCGCAAGAAGATGGAAATCCACGCCATCCAGAACCGCGGTGAATACGCCTACGCCGCCTGCGGCGAGAACGGGCTGCGGATCTTCGACATCGCGTTCATCGAACACAAGGGCTTCGCCGAGCGGATCACCACCGCCCCGGTGTCGCCCATCGGCCAGCGGTTCTATGTGCGGACGGAGAACTGCACATGCGTGGCCGCGCCGACGACGATCGCCCCCGACCCCACCCGGGCTCACTTCCCGGAAAACAAGGAGCAGCCAGTCGCCGGGATGTACGCCTACGTGTATGCCACCGACTCGGTGGAGGGGCTGATCCTGGTGGGGGCCGGCACCCTGCTGGACGGCAACCCAACGAACAACTTCGTGAAGCGTGAAGTGACGTTCAACCCCAATGGCATCCTCTGCGGCGCGAGATCGATCACGATTGTCGGCACCTACGCCTACATCTGCTGCGACGCCGGCGTGGTGATCGTCGACATCGCCGACGCGAAGAACCTGCAGGTGGTCCATGTCCTGGGCGAAGAGTTCGTCAGCCATCCGACCGCGGTGCAGGTGCAGTTCCGCTACGGCTTCATCTGTGACCACCACGGGATCAAGGTCATCGACACGACCGACATCGCCCATCCGCGTCCGGTCACGGCTTTGGAACTGGAAGGCTGCCACAACATCTACCTGGCCCGCAACTACGCTTACGTCGCCGGCGGACACCAGGGTCTGGTCATCCTCGACATCACCGATCCGACGAAGCCCCTGGTGGATCAGATTTACAACGCCGGCGGCCAGATTTGTGACCTGCATGACGTGAAGCTGGGCGTGACCTATGCCAGCCAGTACGCCTACCTGGCCGATGGCGAGAATGGGATGCGCGTCCTATCCCTGACATCACCTGAACAGCATGACAACCACGGTTACAGCCCCAGGCCACAGCCGTGCCTGATCGCCACCTTCCCGATCCCGCACCACGGCCATGCCCTGGCAATTGCCAAGGGTGTGGACCGGGACCGGGCGGTGGATGAATCGGGCAACCAGATCGCGGTGTTCGGCCGCATCGGCGCCCGTCCGCTGCACCTCGACGAACAGCGGAAGATGTATCTGCGGGGTGACATGACCCCCTGGACGGTGCTGGATGGCCCGACAATGAAAGATGAAGAAGACTGGAAGACGCTGCAGCAGAAGCGGATCACCTTCTTCCGCGACTTCTATGGTGCTCCGGCCAAGTACAAGATCCCCCGCAAGGGAACCGCACCCGCGGCTGGCACGGTGACACCGACCGCAGCCACGGTTCCGGCGAAGACACGCCGCTGACCGTCTCGGTCAGCGATCAAGACTGAACCCAACCGCCGCGGCGAACACCGCGGCGGTTGTCGTTTGGGATCGGCCAGCCAGCAGCACTTTGAAGCCTGCGGTGCTCGCCGTGCAAATCCACGATCACACACTCGGTTTCAGGCCAGCCAAGCGGTGGATCACCTGCCATTCGTCGGTGGTGACCGGTTGGACGGACAGGCGGCTGCCCTTTTGGAGCAGCACCATCTCCTCCAGTTCTTCCACGCCTTGAAGCATGGCGCGGGTGATGGGGGTCTCAAAGATCTGCACGAGGCGGATGTCGACCATGTACCAGGTCGGGTCTTCCTTGGAGCTTTTGGGATCGTAGTGGTCGTTTTTGGAATCGAACGCCGTGTGGTCGGGGTAGCCATTCTTGACAACCCGCGCCGTGCCAACGATCGCCAGTGGGTCGACGTTGCTGTGGTAAAACAGCACGCCATCGCCGATCTGGATCGAGTCGCGCAGCATGTTCCGCGCCTGAAAATTGCGGACGCCGTCCCAATAGGTCGTCTGATCCTTGGCGGCCTTCAAGTCCTCAATGGAAAACGACTCCGGCTCGGACTTGAACAACCAGTATTGCCGGGACTTGCGCGTGGAAACCTTGGCCATGAGTGCTCGATACGAGGCGCGACAGGAGGGGGAAGAGGATCACACGCGTTCAATACTGTGCCATCCTGGCGCCGTAAAGTCTTTCAGCAGAATCCTTCAAGGAGCAGGCGTTGAGAGTTGCTGGAGAATCTTGTGGGTCAGGGTCACCGCCTGGTTTCTCAGGACTTCATTGTCATCGAGGAGCCGCTGCACGGACTCGCTGGACTCCCGTTCGGCGAACATTCGGGCGGTCAGTGTCCGCCGCCCTTCGTCGTACCTGAGCCACAGTTCGAGCGTTTGTCGGACATCGTCAGCAGTCATCGGACAATCGCGTCTCCATCAATCTTGGGGTCGAGAATTTGTCAGCCGAAACGACTGGAATTTGGCGGTCAAAATTGATTCCGAAGCACGCGGTTTTTGATTCTACCCGAAATCACTCTCGTCGTCGTTGGTGGCCTTGGTTTGCTGACGCTGGGTCTCGCGTACCGCGACGCCGTCGAACAGGCTGCTCTTGTTTAAGAACTCGCGCTGTGTCCAAACCTCGGCCTCCTGCAGACCGCCGGCGATCTCCATCGACCAGAGCATCGCCTGGCCGGTCGGGACGTAGACCGCGCGGACATGCAGGCGGCCCTGCACATCGAAGGAAATGGTTACGTCCACAGGCTGGCCGGCAGACTGGTGTTCCGTGAACCCCTCGATTTTCCCGACCCCCAGCACCTCCGCCAGTTCGATCCGGGGATTGTCGCCCTGCAGGATTTCCACCTTGATGTACTGGTGGGCGGAGGTGACCTGCTTGGCGATGAAAAACCGCCGGGTGACCTCCGTGGGGACCGACGTGTTCCGCGCGATCAGCACGCTGTTTTGGGGACCGCCCGCCGAGTTTGACTTGATCCCCACTCCATGCGCCGTCACAAAGCGGACCTTGGGCATGATCGTCGTGGGGGCGAAGGGGTCGGACGGGGGCACGGGTTTGATCAGCGGCGACTTGCCCACCTGCACGGCGTTGGACACGACGGCCGGCCCAGCCTTCAAACTTCGGACATCGGTCGGCTCGGACACCGCAGCCAGAGCCGGCGCTGCGGCTGCCGACGGCCGTAGGGCGGCCGGCGGCTCGGGGACCACCACGGGAAGGTCCAGCGTGGGTGCGTCCGCCGCCAGATTTCTCGGCAGCGGCATCCGCGCGGGCAGCGGCCGCAGGGATGGCAGTGGCGGTGCCAGCTCCTCGATGTCGGTGATATCCAAGGGCTCGTCGGGAGCCTCGCTGTCGAAAATTGTCCCCGGGGCGCGCGGCGGGCTCGCCTCGACGAACCGCACATCCCGCACCGCACTGTCGCCACTCTGTGGAGCCGCCGGCGGTTGGCTGAATTCCGATTGTGTGAACTCGTCCATACGCAGGGGAAACAGAGAGGACGTCATGTCCGAACCGACCACCACGGGCATCAGTGTCGATTCCGGTGCCGCCTGCTGCCGCGTCTCCGTCAGTGACTGTCCCGATTCCAGAATGTAGGCATAGATTGAAGCTCCCAGAGCGACAGCCGTCACGGGGTCCACGTCCACATCGGGAACGCGGCCGCTCGCCTGCTGGAGCATCGTCCGGACGGCGGGCATGTGGGTTGAGCCACCGACGAGCACAACACGCGAAATCTTGTCCCACGTGAGTTCGGCATCCTCCAGCGCCAGTTCCGTGGTGAGCTTGGTGGATTGCAGCAACGGTGCGGTCAGCATTTCGAACTGGGCGCGGCTGAACTCCAGCGCATGCTCGTAGCCAAAGGCCTGCAGGCGGACCGCGGCCTTGTTCAACTGGCTGAGCCGGCGTTTTGCCCGCTCGCACTCGATCAGCAGATCCTGGGTGGCCTGCGGATCGGTTCGGGGATCCTTCCCGAATTTCCGCAGGAAATCATCCGCAAAGCGGTCAATCAGGCACTGGTCCCAGTCCTTGCCGCCAAGCTGCCGGTTGCCACGGGTCGCGATTTCTTCGATGGCATTCGGCGCGACCCGCACCACGGTGACGTCAAAAGTTCCCCCTCCCAGGTCATACACAACGGCGAGCTGCTCTTCCTCCTGGCGGAACAGCCCATAGGCCAGCGTCGCCGCCAGCGGTTCGTTGAGCGTGCCGATGACCTCCAGGCCCGCCAGTTCACCCGCCATCTGTGTGGCTCGCCGCCGCTTCTCGGTGAAGTACGCGGGAACCGTGATCACCGCCTTGCGAATCGGCCCGATCTGCGGCACGGCCTCGCGCACGAGGTGGCGCAGAATGATGGCCGAGATGCTTTCCGGGGTGTATTCGTACCCTTGAAAGGTTCGCCGCCAGTTCTCGCCCATTTGGACCTTGATGAACTGCGCGACCTGTTCTGGCCGCACCCGCGCCTGCTCGCGGGCCGCTTCGCCAACAAGGATCTCCCGCTCGCCAAAGCAGACCACGCTGGGAATGGCAGCCACGCCCAACGCATCGGGCACGATCCGCGGCGTGAAATTGCCATCCATGTACGCCAGCGACGAATAGGTCGTACCCAGGTCAATGCCGACTGCTTCACAGGCGCGGGGGTGCATGAATTCTCTGGTTGTGTGTTGCGTTGGGAATTTGTCGGCGAAGGGGCTCTTTGGAATAATTCTACCATCCATCCCCTAAAACACCTGCCGCTCCTGTCGATTCCGTCCTCCTTCGTTCGATCTGTTGGCAGAACGTTATCCGGGCAGGTCGAAGGCGACCGCCTGCTGAACCACAAACGGTAACCAATACGGGAGATCCAACGATGAAATTCATGATGATCACCAACGCCACGAAGGACTCGGAAGCGGGCACTCCGCCGGATCCGCGGATGATGGAGGCCGTGGCTCAGTTCATCGAAGAGCTGACCAAGGCCGGCATTCTGGTGTCGACCGGGGGACTCCACCGGAGTTCCGAAGGGGCAAGCATCCGGCTGTCGGGAGGGAAGGTCACCATCACCGACGGGCCGTTCGCGGAAACCAAGGAGATTATCGGTGGCTACGCGATCCTGGACGTGAAGTCCAAGGAACAGGCAGTCGAAGTTGCGCGACGTTGCTGGCAGATGACCGCGGACATTCTGGGCTCGTCCTATGAGGGCGGGGGCTGTCTCCTCCGCATGTGGGATGAGTCGGACTTCGCCTAAACGACCTGTCCACTCATGTCGCTACCAGAGGGCTTACTCACGGGGCGCGGTGCGACTCGGCCCGTGGGCGGCGGAGCATGAGTGATTGTGTGGCATCCACCGGCGATTTGCCCTCAAACAGCACGCGATAAACTTCGGTGATGATCGGTGTTTCGATGCCCCGCGCGAGGCACAGGTCGTACACGCTGCGACAGGTGGTCACGCCCTCCGCCACGCCATGGAGTTCGGCGAGGATTTGGGGCAGGGGCTGCCCCTGTCCCAGCCGCTCTCCCACGCGGCGGTTGCGGCCGAACCCGCTGAAGCAGGTGGTGATCAGGTCCCCCAGGCCAGCCAGCCCCGAAAACGTTTCGGGTTCGGCCCCGAGTGTCACGCCAAACCGGGTGATCTCCACGATCCCCCGCGTCAGCAGTGCGGCTTTGGCGTTGTCGCCGTAGCGCAGGCCGTCGCAGATTCCCGCAGCGATGGCCACCACATTTTTCAGCGCCGCGGCCAGTTCGACACCGAGAATGTCATGGTTCGTGTAAACCCGGAAGCGGTCGGTGGTGAAGGCCGCCTGCACGCGTTCGGCCAGGCCCGCATTCTCGCCAGCGGCGACAACGCTGCCCGGCAGCCGCCGCGCGACCTCCTCGGCGTGGCTCGGACCGCACAGAGCCACGACATCCCGTTCGCCCAGGACCTCACGCAGAATCTCGCTCGGCCGCAGGAATGTCTGGTTCTCGATCCCCTTGATGACGCTGACCACCGGCACGCCTGCTGGAATCGCAGGGGCGAGCTTGGTGAGCATGGTCCGCAGGTAAGCGGTGGGGATCGCCACCACCAGCAGGTCGGAACCGGCCACGGCCTCCGAGACGTCGGCGGTGACGAACAGGTTCGAGGGGAACTTCACGCCCGCCAGCAGGCGGCGGTTCTCGCGGTGCAGCGCCATCTCCGACGCATGCTCCGCCGTCCGCGTCCACATCGTCACTTCGCGGCCCGGCTGTTCCGCCAACAGGATCGCACAGGCGGTGCCCATCGCCCCGCTGCCAAGCACTGTCACTCTGTCTGCCATGGTTCGTCCCGCCGGATAGCTGATTGGGGATCAGATCTCGACTCAGTTTAGCGACGAAGCGTTCCCACGGCGCGAGCGGATCGCCAGGGCAGCGAGAATCAGCCCCATGAACACCGCCAGAGCGATCCAACGGGCGGGCGACGCACCAAACACGATGGCACCGTTGAAGGCCATGAAGCCGAGGTAGAGATGCAACACCCCGCCGATCCACGCCGGCCGCTGCTCGTAACCCCTTGGTGCCACGAACCACCACGCGGCATCCGCGAGCCACAGCGCGAGCGTCAGCTCGTTCAGGACGACACCGCCGCCCCAGTCCAGGCCGGTCAGCTCTTTCGACCGCCCGGCGGTTTCCTGCCACGCATCGGCCTGGCTCCAATGATGCACCTGATGAAAGGCGAGCAGAATATGAAGGCCCAGTGCGACTGCACCGGCAGCCCAGATCCAGCGCATCTGTTGCTTGAACTGCGTGACGCCGCCCAGATCCCAAAACAACCGGGCCGCGTATGCGGCCATGGCGACCCACGCCAGACCGCGGAGCAGCAGCATGTTTGATTCCACTCCGTTGCATCCCCATCGAGCTTGTCTCGATGGAATCGGGCCTCTGCACTACGCCACTCTGCCGTCTGCTCTTCGCGTAGGGCACAGGCCCGGAACCACCGGGGCAAGCCCGGCGGGGTGTGATTTCTAGGCAATCAACTCCGAGATCACCCGGCCACCATTCACAATCGGCAGTGGCCGGCCGAGGGGGTCGGGGTATTCCTTGTCGGAATCGATTCCCAGCAGCGTGTGGATCGTCCGCAGGATGTCGGAAACGCCGATCGGGTCGGCCACGGGTGCGGCGGCCTGCTTGTCCGTGGCTCCGATGATGAGGCCCGGCTTCGTGCCGCCGCCAGCGAAGCACGCGCTTTGGGCCATCGACCAGTGATCGCGACCCGCCTCGGCGTTGACCCGAGGCGTACGGCCCATTTCGCCCATCATCACGACCAGAGTGCTGTCCAGCAGGCCCCGCTGCTCCAGGTCGTTGATCAGCGCGGCGAACGCCCGGTCGGCGGGGGGAATCAGGTCGCCTTGCAGGCTCGGGAAGCAGTTGAAATGCACATCCCAGCCGGGTGCGTCGATCCCGACGAAGC
This sequence comes from Planctomycetaceae bacterium, assembly GCA_021732845.1. Lineage (GTDB taxonomy): Bacteria > Planctomycetota > Planctomycetia > Planctomycetales > Planctomycetaceae > JAKFUF01. The sequence goes on from JAKFUF010000156.1 coordinate 16,803, forward strand.
GGCAGCCCGCCTCGACCATTCGCCGTCCCAGCAGGGCACATTGACCCACCTGCGTCATGCCATACGCTTCACGGACCTCCCGTGGCTCACTTTGAATGGCGAACGCCTTGCGGGCTTCGGGCGAAGTGATCAGGTCATACGCCTTGGTGTAGTACGTCGACATCGCCGCCGCGCGGCCCTGCCGCGGACGGTCGCGTTCGAGGCCTGCCAGCAGCTTTTGCCGCAGGCTGGAGCGTTCCGCCGAAAGACCTTCGACCTGCCCGAGGTCCTTGACTTCGAAGTCCGGCTGGCTGGGGTCGGCTTCGATGACGAAGGGAGCATACTCCGCCCCATAGAAGCCGGGTCCGCCGGCGGACATCGGGTGCGGCATGTTGATGTACCGCGGAACTGAGCCTCGGGCACCGAGTTCACGGCCGACGATCGAGCCGAGCGAAGGATAGAGTTCGTTGGTGGGGATCGGGTGTTCGCCGTCGGGGAAATTCGGCCGGCGGCCGGTCATCAGGTAGAAGTAGCCGGTGGAGTGGCCGTTGTCGTTGTGGCTGTGGCTGCGAATGACCGTGAACTTGTGCGCGATCTTCGCGGTTTCACGACAGTGTTCCGTGAAAAATGTGCCTGGAACCGATGTGGGCACCGTCTGAAACGGCCCGCGAATCTCCGCCGGAGCATCCGGCTTGGGGTCGAACGTGTCTTGGTGCGGGGGCCCACCCTCCAGGAACAGGAAGATGCACGCCTTCGCCTTGCCCGGCAGCTTGTCCTGCTCGTCCGCCCGCAGGAGCTGCGGCAGCGAGAGCCCCGCAAACAGACCGGTGCTCCCCAACCGCAGCATCTGTCGCCGCGTCAGCCCGTCACAGAACCGCTGTGGAGAATTGCGAAACCGATAGTTTAACATCTCTCGTTCCCCGGAAGTCTTCTGTGTCGATCAAGCCACCTGGGAAGGTGATTTTCGATTTAGGATTTTCGATTGAAAGGCTGTGTACCAACTCGTTCACGAAGCAGCGCGACTCTGATTTTCGATTTCATCCCACCACAATCGAAAATCACAAATCGAAAATCGAAAATCCTCGTCACTGGTTGTACAAAAACTCTTTCAGATTCAGCACCGCCCACAGCACATCTTCGGCAGCCTGCCGCCGGTTGTTGCCAGCGAATGCTTCGCGCATCAGTGTTTTTTCTTCGGTCGTGGGGAACCGGGCGAGGGTCCCCAAAAACAGATCTTCAATGACTTCATCGGCGGGCTTGGCGGACTCAGCCAGTTTGCGGGCGGTGCCCAGGCGGTGGGTGATCTTTTCGTTGATCTCTGGTGAATTCAACAGGTGCAGTGCCTGAGAAATACTCGGCTCGTTGCTGCGTTCGCATTCACACACCGTGGCTCGCACGGGACGGCCGAAGATGCGGAAGAAGTACGACGGCATGCGGTTGTCCCACACCTGAATGGATCGCACACCGAGCGGCCACCCGTTGAATTTCTCAGGTACTCCCGTCGTTTGACACAGGGCGTCCAGCAGTACCTCTGCGGGCAGCGCTTTGGGGCGGGCGTGGGAGAAATGCTGGCGGTCATCGCGGTTGGAGTCGTTGGTGCTGCTGGCCAACTGGTAGACGCGCGAGTTCAGCAGCGTGCGGGTGAAGGCCCGCAGGTCGAACTTGACCGCCCGCATGTGTTCGGCCAGCGCCTGCATCAGCGGTTCATTCGTCGCTGGATTCGTGGCCCGCTGGTCATCAATCGGTTCGACCAAGCCACGGCCGAGGTAGTGCGCCCACAATCGGTTGGCGATCGCCGAGGCGAAGAACGGGTTGTCGGGCGCGGTGACCCAGGCCGCCAGCGCTTCGCGGCGGTCATGAACGCTCGTGAAGTCCGCGGGGGCGGCTCCAAGGGCGCGGGCGGCCACGGGAAGGCTGGTGCGGGGATGCTTCTGGTCGCTGCCACCGCGGGAAAGCACCGCCTCGGTTCCGTCGGGCAGACGTTTGATGGCCATGCCGGTGAAAAATCCGGCCAGCCCGGCGTAGTCATCCTGACTCCAGCGTTCACTTGGGTGGTGATGGCACTGGGCGCATTCAATGCGCACACCCAGGAACAATTGGCTGATCGCGCGGCTGGCCACTTCAGGAGCATCGAGAGCCTTGAAGAAGGCGGCCGGGCTCTCGCTTTGAACGGGTCCTTGAACCGTGAGAATCTCGCGGACCATGTCGTCGTACGGACGGTTCTCGACAAGCTGCTTGTGAACCCAGCGGTTGAGCCCCACGGTCCCCTGAGCCGTGACCTTGATCTTGTCCGCCCGCAACAGGTCGGTCCAGCGCATCGCCCAGTAGTCGGCGTATTCCGGACGCGCCAGCAAGGCGTCGACCAGCCGGCTGCGTTTGTCAGGAGTTGCGTCGGTCAAGAACGCCCGCGCCTCGGCGGCGGTGGGCAGCGTGCCGATGGTGTCGAGATAGACGCGGCGGAGGAAGGTGGCGTCGTCCGCCAGGTCACTGGGCTGAATCCCCAGACGGGCCAGTTTGTTCCAGACATGCGCGTCGACAAAATTTTGCTCGGGAGGCCGGACGAAATTTGTCCCGGGCCGGGGCAGCGAGACCCGGCAGACGGCCATGTGTTCCATGTAGCGGACGAGGATCGCCGATTCGCCAGGGATGTCGCTGGCCGTCAGCAAGCCACGGGGCGTGGCTTCAATGATGTGGCCGGCATTCGAAATGTAGTCCGCTTCGGTGGTGACGCAGTGCCGATGCCCCTGGGTATCGACCGCCGTCACCCGCAGTTGCTGGGTCTGGCCCGCCAGCATCACCACGTCGGCCGGTTCGACTTCAATGGACACCGTCGCCTGGGCGGTAGGCACGTCGTAGGCCGCCCCTTCGCTGATCCACCGCAGCACGCGGCGGTATTCCGGCCGGCCGAACTCAATCTTTTTGCCCCCCCCATGCGGCGACTGCGCGGCCCCTTTTCGCAGAACCAGGCTCGTCTCCGGCTCGGCAAAGTCCAGCCGTCGCCCACGGGCATCGGCCACCAGCGCGGCATAGTCGGACTCGGCATCGAATCCCAGCAGGCTCAACTTGAAGCCGTTTTGGCCCTCGGCTTTGCCGTGGCAGCCGCCAGAATTGCAGCGGCCTTTGGTCAGCACCGGTTGTATCTCGTGCAAAAACGAAACGGCCCGTGGCTCAACGAGCCCGCTGACTGTTACGGGAATCGCCGCTTCGCCTCCTGCATGTTTCACCAACAGCCGCGTCGTGCCCTCGGCCAGCGGATGGATCAGCCCCTCGCGATCAATGGTGACAATCGCCGGGCTCTCGACGACATACTCCACGCTGCGGGTCAAATCCTGCCGCCGTTGCTCGGTGACGAGCGTCACCAGGATCTGCTGCGACGACTCTGGCCGGTCCAGCGTGACTGTGGTCGGACTGACCTGAAGCTGCGCGGAGGCCGAGGTTGCCATCAGGAGAGCCACAACCGCCACGCAGGTTGACAGCGGATTGCGGAGCATGTTTCAACGCACCAGAGGACGAAAGCCGAATGAGTTCGCCGTACGTGACTCCCGGTCATTCACCGCCTGCCCAATTTTCGCAGGCAGCCTGGACCGCGCAGCCACGACCGAGGATTTCACGCAAATATCAATCAAATTTTATGTTTATGGCGGTTGCTCTGCAAGAGATTTCGGGACCAAGTCATATTTCGTCCGTACGACACTCACGATGCCCGGCGGCATTCAATAGGATGAACATCGAGAACTGCCGCCCGGTGACTCCAATTGTTCGTGCCTTCACGCAAACCATTCCATGATCGAATTGCTTGGGATCCTCTCCAGACTCTCCACGGCGATCATCTCCGGGGTCGGCATTCTGCATCTGCTGTTGTTCATGTTCCTGTGGCTCTGGTATCGGAGCAAACTTCGCGGTCTGGCGTCGCTCTTGGACGACTTCACCCGCGGCCTGCGGCACCGCAGCATCCTCGACCGCGGCAGCGCCCTGCCCGACCAGATTGACGCCTTCATTGCCGACATCAAGGATGTTTTGGAAGCGCCGGGGCGACAGGCCGAGCAACAGCAGTTGCGCGAGCGGCTCAGCGTTCTGGACGAGAAACGCCGTTATCTGCACTCGATGTGGTTCGAAACCACCTACAACGTCAGCCGCAACATGATCGAGGCCTACCCTCTTGGCGGGGTGCTCGGGACCATTCTGGCGATCGGCCTCACCTTGCAGGCCGGAGAGAATGTCACCGTCGGCGTCATCGTGGCCCGGTTTGGAGAAACCATTTGGTGCACCTGCGCCGGCCTGATCGCCGCGGTGACCCTGATGTTCATCAACAGTTGCCTGGAACCCGCCTTCCTGCGCCTGACCGATGCCCGCTCCAACGTGGCCGAAACCGTGGCCAGAGCCAAACGGCTGTTGTTGATGGCGGAAGGGTGAGGATTTTCGATTTTCGATTGGGTGTAACGCGGGAGCCGCTTTGAGGGTCACCCCCTGCCGGTGGACTTGGTGATGACATCGAGCGAGATTCAAGTGTAAAGTTGAGTAACGCCCTTTCTCATCGGATTCTTCCTGCGCTGCCGAAACCGCGGACCTGGTTGTGGGTTTAATCCATATGGCCTGCGCGGGACGACCTCGAAGCGGGCCAGAAGTGTCGCCGTAAACACTCTCGTCGCTGGGATTTTTGAGGATTCCATGCTTCAGTTCCGCAAAACTCGCCAGTGGGGGCTGATGGCCCTCGTGCTTGCCCTCCCCTTCGTGGCTCTCACAATTCCTCTTCAAGCGGCCAAGCCCAAGGAAGAGGGGAAAGCCAAGGCCGCCCCCGCCGTGCAACAGCGTGCGCGGGCGAAAAAGCGGGCGGCAGCCGTCGCAGCCAACAAGGCCGAATCGGCCAAGTCGGGTGTGGAAAGGACCGAGGCTAAACCGGCGGGAGGCCAGAAAGCCGAACCGAAGGCGTCATCTGCTGCCAAAACGACTCCCGTGGCTCTCGCCAGCGTGGAATCCCGCCCCTCCTCGCAGTTGATTGCCCGGCGCGTCGATGCGTCGATTCTGGCGTCGCTCCAGAGCAGCGGCCAGACCGTGGCTCCGCCATGCAGCGACGAAGACTTTCTCCGCCGGGTGAGTTTCGACCTGGCCGGTGCTTCGCCCACGCCGCAGGAAATCACGCTGTTCGGCCTGGATTCCGACGCGGACAAACGGCTGAAGGTCATTGACCGGCTGCTGGGGTCGGAAGAGTACGCGGTCAACTGGACCCGCTATTGGCGGGACGTGATTTACTCACGGGCGACCGAGCCCCGCTCACGGCTGGGCCAGGCCACCTTCGAAAGCTGGATCAAGGACCAACTGCAGACCAACCAGAGCTGGGACAAGATCGCCACGGCGATCATCACCGCCACGGGAAACGCCATGGAATCTGGTGAAACCGCGCTGATCTTCGCCCAGGGTGGCGAGCCCGACGAGATCGCCGCCGAAACTTCGCGGATCTTCCTCGGCATTCAAATTCAATGCGCCAATTGTCATGACCATCCGACCGACCGCTGGAAGCGCGAACAGTTCCATGAGCTGGCGGCGTACTTTCCCCGCATCCGGCTGAACCGGATGATGGCCACGCAGCCGCCGACAATCACGATCATGTCGGTCGAGGCCGGGCAGCGCGATCCGTTGGAAGGCTATCGCGAGATCATGGCGAACCCCGAACGCTTCCTGCGGCTGGCTGACCGCAACGGCAATGGCAAGATCGAGAAGGATGAAGCCCGGCAGGGACAGTCGGGCGGACGGATCGCCCAACTGATTGAACGGGGAGACGCCAACAAGGATGGTGCCCTGGATCTGAAAGAAATCAAAAACCTGCCCGCTCCGCCAGAGCGGACCGGCCAGGGCTCGCTCGAATATCATATGGCGGATTTGGAGAACCCGACTGCCCAAGGCAAACAGATTGAACCGGCCTTTTTCGTGGACAACAACCATCCTGGCAGCGGCCTGGGGGATCTGGAACGCCGCCAAGCACTGGCGAAGTCGCTCACGTCGGCCTCCAACCCGTGGTTTGCCAAGGCGATCGTCAACCGCGTCTGGGCCGAGTTGTGCGGCGAAGGGTTCTTCATGCCGGTGGACGACATGGGACCCGACCGCGAACCGGTTCAGGCGGAAGCCCTGGAGGCGCTCGCGACCGGGTTCGCGGAAAATGCGTATGACCTGAAATGGCTGTTCCGGACCGTGGCTTCCACCCAGGCCTATCAGCGCAAGATCCGCGCCAAGGATCCGCTGAAGCCGGCCCCGTTTGCGTCAGCCACGCCCACCCGGCTGCGGGCCGATCAGTTGTTCACTTCACTCATGCGGGTGATGGGGATTGAAGAGAACAGCCTCTCGGGTCAGGGCCGGCAGGGGGGCGGTGGAAGATATCGGGGCGACAACTCCGCCCGGGGCCAGTTCCATACCCTGTTCGGGATTGATCCTTCGACGCCCCCAGAAGATCAGGGCGGAACGATTCCCCAGGCGCTGTTTCTGATGAACGCCCGGGAAGTGAACTCGCAGATCCGAGCCACGGGTGGCACGCGCCTCGCTGAACTGCTCCGCAAATATCCGAACGACAAAGATGCGGTCATTGAACTCTACATGCTGGTGCATGCCCGCGAACCCTCCGCCCGCGAGCTGACAACCTGCCAGAAGTACATCGCCGAAGTCAAGAACCGCGACGAGGCGTTTGAAGACCTGCTGTGGAGCCTGATGAATTCGTCGGAGTTTCTGACGAAGCGTTAGCTTCGCTAATGACTCAATGACCAATGGTGGTAGAGACCAACGATTCGTGTTGCACGCAGAACCAATCGAAAATCACAAATCGAAAATCGAAAATCAAACACCATGCTCACTTCCCGTCGCAGTCTGCTCCAGGCCGTTTCCGCCGCGTCTCTTGCCGCCGGGACGTTCGGCTTTCGCGACCTGATGACTGTCCGTGCGGAGGAGATGCGGAAGCAGGGGATGGCGATGATCCTGCTGTGGATGCAGGGTGGACCCAGCCAGTTCGAAACCTTCGACCCCAAGCCGGGCACCGCCAATGGCGGCGAGACCGAGGCGATTGACACGAGTGTGGCTGGCATCCGCATTGCGAAAGGCTGGGAGAACACCGCCAAGGTGATGGGCGACGTCGCCCTGATCCGTTCGATGACCAACAAGGAGGGCGAGCATCAGCGGGCGACGTACCAGATGCACACGGGCTACATCCCGTCCGGCAGCATCCGCTATCCGAGCCTCGGCTGCGCCATTGCCAAGGAACTGGCCCAGGTTGAGC
>JAKFUF010000056.1 GCA_021732845.1 Planctomycetaceae bacterium
CTCACGCGCCACCCCCGCCCCACCGCCCAATGTGGAAACGCCCATGTTCATCCCCAATGCAATAATATACCACAGTTCACATCACTGCACGATACGAATGTCCAGTGCGGATGTCAAGCTAAAAGCGGAAACTTCGTAAAAAGTTTTGACATCTCTGCGGTCCGTGACAGGGCGAGGTGAGGGGATGGAGTACTGCACTCCAGCGGCGGTTTACAGTGGCGAAGAGACCGTTCCGGGAGCCACGCCTCGGGGCTGAAGCATGGTCAAAGAAAGAAACTGGCTGACGCCAGGGAATAGCTTAGAGAAGCATGTTTTCTGTCTAGACAACGGGGTCCACTTCAATGCTCAACCCGAATGTGGATGTTCTCTGGTCCTCCGCCCGCCTCCTCAATGCCGAGGAAAACAATTTCGGGCTTCTCCGGGCCATACCAACGAATCGGTTTAACTTCGCAATCTGCTCTTGGATGTTCATTGTCATCCTGTGGGCAAGGTGAACAGTTTCCCAGATTGGTCATTGATTCATTGGTCATTAGGTCATTCTCTCCCCCTACTTCCAGTCCGGATGTGCCTTCAAAAAAGTCTCCGCCATTTGGTTCCGCATCTTTTCCTGGAGCTGCGGCGTCATGATGCTCGAATGGTCTTTGCCGGGGAACATTTCGATGTCGGCGTCGCTGTCGACGCGTTTCATCGCTTCGGCGAGGAGGCGCACCGCGCCTTCGAGGTAGAAGGTGTCGGCGTCGCCCATTAAGACGTGCAGCTTGCCTTTGAGGTCGGGGGCGAGTTCTTTCCAGTTCGATTCCAGGATCAGGCGGATGTCGTACTTTTCCCAGGCCTTGGTGACCTCGGTGTTCACCGCGCCGGTCTTGCGGTCCCAGGCACGCAGGGGCTTGCCGTCTGAGCCACGGGGGCTGAAGACGGCTTCGAAGCTGTGCAACTGGCCGCCGAAACCCATCAGTTCTTCCATGTGGTCGAAGTCGTCGTACCACAGGAGGACCTGCCCGCCGGCACGGGCCAGCGGCCGCCGGTTGCCCTTGGCGTCGTGGTACATGTTGGCACCGGGCTCATACATGTTGATCTGCTGAAAGTCGCGGAAGTCGACCGGGTCGGGCGAGGTGCTCCAGACACCGCCGAACATTTCGGGATAGGTCACCTGCAGCCACAGGCTGCTCCAGCCGCCAGAGCTGTGGCCAGTGAGGAACCGGGCGGACGGTTCGGCAATCGTGCGGTACTTCTCGTCGAGCGCGGGGATCAGCTCAACGATCAACGCATTGCCCACCGGGCCGTTGTTCGCTGAGTCGGCGTACACGTGATGGCCCAGGGCGCAGTTCGGGTCGAGAAAGACGCGGATGAACTCCACGCTCTTGTCATCGGCCACTCTGACCGGCGTCGTCCGGCCGGAGCCGACCATATGGTCGCCGCCGAAGCCGGGGATGTTCAGCAGGATCGGATAGCGGCGGTCGGGACGCGAGTAATAGCTGGCCGGAAGGAGGATCCCCGCCCGCATTTTTACATCACGGTGATGAAATTCACTCAGCAGCCGGCTGGGAACCTCTAGCAGCTTGGACCATTGCGTCTCCTTGAACTCGGGCGGCGGAACGATCTCCGTGAGCGAGAGTGCCAGCGCGGTTCCCTTCACCTTCGCCGACTTGCTGAAGGCATTGCCTTCCCCCGTCCCCACATTCTTTTCGGTGGGATTGAACCGTGCGATCGCCTGCACCGACAGGCCTTCCAGCTCCAGTTCAGCCAGTGGCTTGGGAAAGCTGATCAGCGCCGGGTCGCCCGCGCGGATCGTCAGCGGCTCGCCCGGCTTCCAGTTCTCGACATCCTTGGCGAGGCTCGGCTGCGGCGCGAACCAGTTCGGCCCGCGCCGTGGCTCACCCTGCTTCGAAAACATCAGGTACACCCGTCCGGTGAACGGCTCCTTGCGGACGCTCTCGGGAAATTGCAGGTCAAACTGATAGTCGGCAGCCTGGAGTGCTGAGGAGAGCGTGGCCGCGAAGATGAGTGTGAGCCACAAGACTCGTTGGAGCAGGTTCGTCATTGGGTTTCTTTCAGCATGTCTGTCAGGAATTCTCAGGCGACAATATCTCTCAGCGAAGCTCAGAAAGTGATACCTCTCTGCACAGACAGATTGCAAACGCCAGCCCGAAATCGATAGAACCTCCCGCATGCCCTCACTGCCTCTCGTCGTCGAACTGCAACCTTTTCCCGGTGTGCTTGCCGCGTTGGGGGCCGTCGCGCACTGGCCGGGGGTGATTCTGTTTGACAGCCCGCTGCTGCGGGAGAACCTGGGCCGTTACAGCTTTCTTGCCGCCGATCCCTGGTCGTTCGAAACCCTGCCGCGTGCGAGCCACGGCAGCGACCCATTTGCCACGTTGCGTCATCAACTTGAGCCGGTGCCATTGGTACAGGGGCTGCCGCCGTTTCAAGGCGGGGCGGCTGGGTTGTTGGGCCTTGACTTGGGTCAAGCGTGGGAGCGGCTGCCGTGCGCGCCGCGTGACGAGTTCGAGCTGCCGGACATGGCTGTCGGTCTCTACGACTGGGTGATCGCCTGGGATCATTTGGAGGGTCGTGCCTGGGTCATCTCGCAGGGTTTTTCGGCAGACCCAAATCCAGAGCATCGGCGGAGCCACGCTCAACAGCGGATGGAGGCGGTGCTGGCGGCGTTGGCCGGGTTGAATGAGCCAACGAAGAGCAACAAGGCGACGGTTCCAGACTTTAACCGTGGCCAGCCGCTCCCTCCCGAAGCTGTGGCTCCGTCCTGGCCCGCCCCTGGCCCCCCTGGCGTGCTCAGCAATTTTTCCCGCGAGGCCTATCTGCAGGCGGTGGCCCGAGCGATCGAATACATCCATGCGGGGGACATTTTTCAGGTCAATCTGTCGCAGCGGTTGCTCTATCCCTTCGAAGGCTCGACGTTGGAACTCTACTCGCGGTTGCGGGAGCGGAACCCGGCGACGTTTGCGGCCTATTTCAGCCACGCCGACTGGACGATCGTCAGCGCTTCGCCCGAGCGGTTTGTCTGTCTGCGCGATGGCGAAGTCGAGGCCCGGCCGATCAAGGGGACGCGCCGCCGGCCGGTCGGACCCGAGGCGGACCTGTTCACCCGCGACGTGCTGCGCGAGAGCGAGAAGGACCAGGCCGAGAACGTGATGATTGTCGACCTGCTGCGGAACGACCTGTCGCGCGTCTGCCAGCCGGGAACGATCCGCGTGCCGCAACTGTGCCACGTCGAGTCGTATGCCACCGTGCAGCATCTGGTCTCCGAGATTCGCGGCCGGTTGAAGCCGGGTGTTTCAGTGTGGGACCTGTTCGCCGCCGTCTTCCCCGGTGGCTCAATCACCGGTGCCCCCAAGGTGCGGGCGCTGCAGATCATCGCCGAGCTGGAGCCGACGGTTCGCGGCCCCTACTGCGGGAGCCTGTTTTACGTGAGCCACGGCGGCACGATGGACAGCAGCATCCTCATCCGCACCTTCACCGCGCGGCGTGGCTGGATCCAGTTCCCCGTCGGCGGCGGCATCGTCGCGCAGTCGAACCCCGAGGCCGAGTATCAGGAAACACTCGACAAGGCGGCGGGAATGCTGCGGGCGCTGACTTGATCCCGCAAAGTAGCACGGGCTTCAGCCCGTTTTGGGCGACTTGCACCAATCAGACACGCCTGCCACACCGTCAGGCCCGTTCCATAACCCCCACTCGTCGCAAGTACTCGCTGATTCCCGCACCGCATTGCCAGACCGGGTGACTTAATTTAGTTAGGAACGCAGCAAGAATGACTGTCGACTTTTGACAAACCGTACAGCCAATGAGCCGGAGGGCCTTAGCTAGCCCCCGGTTGGAGGATCATCGGAAGACGCCAGCGCCACGAACTGGACGCTAGGGGTCGGAGCAAAAATAACTGTGACATTTGTCTCCCCGTCCAGCAGCGAACGCCATCAAGGACAGCGAATGAAGTTGGTGGTGAAGTCGACAGGGCTGGCAAAACGGTGCGGGAATCGTACGGTCATAAATTAACCACGAATTTTCATGGCGCGGGCTTGCCCGAAACCCAACACCCCGGAGTGTCGCATCGTCAGCCCCAACGGGGCAGAATTCGATAGCCCAGGGCGAAGTTGGCAACGCCAACGGAGCCCTGGGTGCAATGACGACGAACGACGGAGCCCCAATCGGGGCGTGACCGTGATGTTTGTCGGATGTTCAATGAATCTCACCCCGTTGGGGCTCCCTTTCTCGCACCGACTCCGACCCAGGGCTCCGCCGACATTCGTCGGCTGCGCCCTGGGCTGTCGAATCCTGCCCCGTTGGGGCGGTTGGCCAGAGTCTGACCAGAGGCAGAACCCGCGATTGATCACTGATTTCCAGCACGCGCTGGCGAAATCGTCGCGGCACGCCAACAACCTGACGGTTAGTAGTACGAATCTTACGAATATCACGAATGATCAACTGGCATGGCTTCGCGGGTGATGGAATCCTGCGCGTTGTTATTCGTGACATTCGTCTTATTCGTGAAAATTCGTGGTTCCCCCTTCTCGTTGCCTAACTAAGGCCGGCCTTCGGTTAGCATCTTGAAGCGTGCTTTATTCTTTGTCCGGTCCTAAGGACCGGAGAAAGAATAAGTGTGCGTTTTAAGGATCGCGGCAATAATAACATGGAGGTGTCCGACAAAAGCCAATTTCAAATCTCCAAGTTCAAATTTCACAGTCTGTTCAGCCACACCGAACTGTCGACTGAGCTTCAATGGCGGAAACGTAACTGTTGCCCCACATTGTGGATGCTGCGACAAAGTATTTTTTTTGAAATTTGAAATCTGAAATTTGAAATTGCGTTGAAACCAGCGAATGGACTTTTGTCGGACACTTCAATATGGTGAAATTGATTGGGATGGACGCTGATTGAGATCCTCCAACCGGGGGCTAAGGCCCTCCGGCTCATTGGCCGTACGGCTTGTCAAAAGTCGACAGTTATTCTTGCCGCGGTCCTAAGCCGCACGGCGCTGGCCCACCGCGCAAATCTGCAGGCGCAGTTGTTCTCGCATCTGCGCGACCTCGAAGTCCAACGCCTGCGACCACCTGGCCATCGCCGCGCGAAGTTGTTGCACTTCGTGCGGCATGTCGGTGGCTGACACGTCGCGGAATGTCCGCCCCAGCCAGAAGCGGGTTGCACCCTGAGTCACCTGTGCCGCGAGGATCAGCTCGGGGTCCACGGGTAGGTTCTTTTGGGACAGCCGGCCGACGCCCGCGAAGCCGAACGGGAGCTGTGAGCCACGCAGGGTGGCGCACAGCCGGTCGGTGGTGCCGTCGGCAATCAGGTCAAACAGAAACGGCTTGCCGCAGGACAGGCTCAAGTCGTTCAGCCCGATGTGCATCTCGGCGACTTCCGGCAGGCGGCACAGGTCCGCCAGCAGTGATGCCGCCTCCCGCGTCTCGACAAGCAGGCAGGCTTTCGCCCGGCCGGCGACAAGCTGCAGAAACGTGCGGACGTCCTGCAGCGAATGGAAATACGGAAGCATCACCACATCCGCCCCGGCGTCAATCACCGCCGGAACTTGCCGCGGGCTGCCCGGATGGATCGGGTCGACGCGGACCATGACCGTGGCTCGATTCACCGCGGCACGAACCCGCGCGACATCGCTTTCCTCGTGGGTCGAAAGAAACAACCCCTTGCCAGCCTGACGCTCCGCTTTGCCGTGGCGTTCCAAATCGATCAGGATCCGGTCAATGCCAGACTCATCGGCCGTGCGGGCACAAGCCGGGTCGTTCGTAATGAGGGAGAGTTCCATGATCGGCCTTGGGTTCTGCGCAAAAAGACTGCGGCTCGCGATGAACTTTACGCAGCCCACTTGAAGGGGATTTCCAGGGTTGCCGGAGGCAGGCGGTCTTCATCGATCTGGTGTTCATTGAAAGCATGCGAGTTGAGGTGCAGCAGCAGCGCTGGCTGGTCTCCCGTCCCCTGAAATCCGTGCCACACGCCTGGCGGAATCTGCAGCAGCGTCGGGGCAGAGTCGGTCATCACCAACTCTTGCAATACGCCTCGTGACGGCGAGCTTTCTCGCGTGTCGAAGAGCGCGACACGGACCTGCCCGGCGGCGATGGCAATCTGATCCGTTTGAATCCAATGCCGATACCAGGCCTTGACCACCCCGGGCTTGGTGGCGGTCATGTAGACTTGGGCCGCCACGGTAAACCGCGGATCGTCGTTGCGGACAATCTCCTGCAGATGTCCGCGGTCGTTGACCACTTTCTTCAGCGGAATGACGGCAACACCGGCAATTTCACGAGGGGCATCCATGCTTTGTTCCTCAATCGGATTGGCCCGCAGGTCCTGCAATATCGTTCACGCAACAATCGCCGCGGCAGAAAGCAGCGACTCAAACGCAGTTTGTTTTTGCTCCGCATCCCATTCGTAAGGATGATTCTGATTGGCAATATCCGCGGGTGTAATCCGTCCGCCAAGCTCGGTGAGCCTCTGGTTCACGTATGGCAATCCGAGGTGTTTATAGTGCAGAAGCTTCAGCTCCGGAGAACGCGCCGCGCGGACCCGACCCTCTGGCCGCGCCGAGTGCCGACCCGGCTCGAAATTGATCTCGCGGGTGTGGGTGGGGCTGAACAACTGTGGCTTGTCGAAACGACGCACGCGGACCCCCGTCCGCACCTGCTGGCTGAGCGGCTGAGGGCCGGTCGGAAACGTCTCTGAAACCATTTCGAACCCGTCCGGAATGACCATTGTCACTCCCTGCCGCATGCATTCTTGCAGGTGCTGACGCAGATTGGGATGTTCGTAGTGTTCATCAACATTGCAGATGAGCACCCAGTCCGCCGAACCGCGGCTCGCCTTCCAGCAGGAGTTGTAGAAGTCCTGCGCCCCCTTGAGGAACGAGCCGGGAAAATCGATCGACTCCAGCGTCACGCGGGGGTGCTGCCGGAGCAGCGCGAGAGATTCATCGGTCGAATGGTTGTCGAAAATGAAGAACCTGTCGACGATCGACTCATACTGGCGGAAAAAGTACGGAAGCATCCGTGCCTCATTCCAGCACAGGGCATATAGGTGAATCACGATGTCGGGCGAGTTTTGCACAGGCTTCAAGGGCACGGGACCGTGAACCGTCGGTGAACTCTAGCCAAACGCCGCATGACGTTCTGGAGGTCGGTGCCCATGATCTCCAGAACGCTCATCTTGACGAGAACTCGTGGAACGTGAATACTCCCGCCGCCGACCCAGTCCCCCAATAGACAACAATCGACAAATCGCTGAGATTGATTCCCTACATCATAGGTCGGAATCTGCTTCTAAGATACATCAGAAGGTTTGTCGGCACGAACGCCATCTGGTACGCGAAGATCAGGCAGTTTCCTCAGAACGAAGTGCTTTGCTCTTTTTCCGCAGGTGCCCATGCTTCCCTTCCCGCCCGACCGGAACTCCGATCTGCGCGGCAAACTGCGTAACTTGGGGCTGTTGACGCGTGGGCAAGAAGCAGCCTTGCCGCACTTCCTCATTCTGGGAACCGAACAGTCTGGTGCCAGCGATGTGGCACGGTGGTTGAAACAACTTGCGACCTGTTCGCTGCCCGCGACTTTGGGGACGCAATTTTTCAGCTCCAGGCACCAATGGTGCGACCTCGATTGGTATCTGCGATCACTGGGCGAGGACTTGAATTCCGTTCGGGGCGAATGGACTTCGACTTATGCGTTTCTGCCAAAGCCCACGATCCGCCTGATGCATGAGCTGCTGCCAGACCTGAAGCTGGTGCTGATTCTGGACGAACCGGGCCGCAGCCTGTGGCATGCCGCGCAGGCGACTCCTGCGAAGGGTGACTGGCGGTGGGCTCCCGCCGACAGTCTGGGCCAGTTGGAACGTTGGGTCAGCGTTTTCCCCGCAGGCCAGTTTCTGGTCCTGTTTCGCGACGAACTGTTGGAACAACCGCACGATACGCTGCGGAGGATTCAACGATTTCTCGATGTGGCTCCCATGGCCGAGGTGCGGGAAACACTCGACCTCGAAACCACTGAGATTCCCCCGGGCGAGCTGGCCGCCTGCCGCCTCGGCTGCGCCGAGCGGACGCGCCAGCTTGCTGCACGGCTGAAGGACGGCTTTCAAGCCGTGGACGATTTTGACTGCGAAGTCCCGCCAGCGTGGCTTGAGCCACCGGTGGCCGCGGTGGACACCGACTGGCTGGCGACTGCCGCGGAAGCCACGCGATGCATCGCGGGTGGCATGGATGACGTTGTGCTGAGCCGCGCTGTGCGGCACTTTGACTCTCAATCCCTTCCCGTGTGGCTCGAAGACTTCGGCAAGTACCGCCTGTTTCTCGAAGGGGAGGAGATCGCAGCGGTCACGCGCTCCACGGGTCAGCCGGAGCTGGCTGCCGCGGTTCGGTCCGCGCCCCGGGCCCCCGATCTGACCACGATGCGGTCGCTCATCCTCAAAAACTTCGCGGTCGATGGCCAGCTTCTGCAGTTCCTGCCGAGGCTGGGAGACACCACCCCGCATTTGGAAATTGCCGGATACCGCGACTACAACCTGGTCAGTTGCCACGACCTGTATCTCGCAGCGCCACAATGCCTGGGAGAACTCGATTTGTCATTGCAGTCGGACGCCGAGTTCAAACGGTTGGTGGCTCAGCGGGTGCTGCTTCGAGGGCGAAGCCTGGCGGAACTCAAGCAAGCCATCAATTCCCATCTGAACGAAGCCATCGAACTGAAGCTGGTGTCGCTCGGCATGGATGGCAGCGAAGTCTACCGCGCCAGCCCGGACACCGGCTTGCTGCTCGGAACTGGTGTCGCTGCGTGGCCTGCGGTGTTTGTCGCCATTCCACGCTCCAGAGAGACGCTCCACAGCAACCGTGTGACGCGGGCCATCCTGCGCGAATGGCAGCGCAAGGAGCTGTGCTCGGTGGTGGTTCCTGAACCGACGCCGGCGGCCAAACGCGCCTGACCCAATTCGGGCACCACGCCCTACTGGGGAAGATCGTCCCGGACAGCATACGGCCGCACGGCCAGATACCAGGCCTTCCAGCGGGTAATGGCGGCGGCGCGTTGCGCGTCAGTCGGGGTGTCGGGAGTGTCGTCCGCAAGCCGGTGGCTCAAAAACCTCAGTCCGTTGCGGGCCTCGACAAAACAACCCGGATCGGCGTCACTCAGGCCGGTAATCAGCAGCGGGGCCATCAGCAGATCATCCGTTCGGGCCAGTGCCCAGTACGCGGTCCGCCGGACTTCGATTCGTTTGTCCAGAACGAGCTTTTTGAGGCGTTCTTTCTGGGCGATGAGCGCCTGCGGGTTTTCGAGCATGACTTGATCGACGATGGCAGCCTGTGCGCTTTCGACATTGGCACCGTCACTCTTCTCGAGTTCGGCCAGCAGTTCATCCATGGTGCCCTTGAGCTTGCGGACTTTGACCCCGCCATTTTCCAGCAGCACCTGGTTCAGGTTTGTCGGCAGACCGCGGCCGCCTGCCAGGAGGCCCCCGGCCAGTTTCGGAGTGCGGCGGATCCATGGCCGGTTGAGGGCCTTGGCCGTCGCCCGGCCGAGAAAGAGAATGCCAAAGCTGGTCCCGGAGCCGGTTCCAGAGCCGTCCACCCAGCCACCATTGGCATCCTGCTCCCGCAGCAGCAGCTCAGTGCCCTCCTTGTACCAGTCATGCCCGTCAAAATCCGTGATGTTTCCCAGTGCCATCATCCGTTCGATGGCGTACAGATAGTATTTTTTGTGCGACAAGTTCGGCTCGATGGTCCAGCGCTCCGACAGCCATTTCTTCCCGCCGATGATGGCCTTGTCGATTTCGGTCAGCGGCACGGTGGGCACTGTGGGCTCAGCCTTCCTCGGGGCCGCCGGGCCGGTTTTTTTCATCTCGTCTGTTTCGGGATCGATGGGATAAAGCACACCGTACTTGATGCCCCGTTTTTTGATGGCCTTGGGAGCTTCGGTCACCAGCTCGCGTGAATTTGGGTACAGGTGCAGCCGGATGACGTACAGACTGCCAACCGCTGCCGCCGTCATGGTGTGGGTTGAAGGGTTGCTCTCCGCCGGGTGATAGCCAAACCCCCCATCGTTGAGTTCAGTCCGGGTGAGCCACAGCGCTGCCCTGTTCCAGACATCCTTGGGGACATCGATTCCCGCCCGGGTCGCCTCCCACAACGCCAGCACTCCATACTGGCTGATACTGGTGTCGCCCACGGTCTGATTCAGATACGTCCAGCACCCGTCCTTGCTCTGATGCTTGATGACATAATCGGTGATCGCCTGCATCTCGGGCTTGTACAGCACAGGATCGGCTGTGCCGAGCGCCATGATGGAGACACAGCTTCCGTAAATGTGGCTGTCGGCGGGGGTGTAAACGCCGCCCACCACGCGCGCCTGGATCTGCTCCAGCATCTGCTTGACCTTCGGATGGTCCGCTGGCTGGCCGGCCTTCAACAGCGCCACGGCTCCCAGAATCCGCTCGCCACTGGAGAAACCGGGCTGCGTGCCCAAATATTTGACGGCGCGGTCAATCGCCGCCTTGACCTTGGGATCGTCGACTTCGTGCTGCTCACCGACGGGAGCCGCGGTTCCCAGTGTCACCAGGAGCAGAACGCCGAAGACAGCAAGGCACCAGCGCATGGGCATGGTCGCAGGGGGTGGACCAGAAGTGGAGTGTCTCATTTCTTGTATCAAGTCTGGATGTGGTATGAAAAGTGTATTCTGCACACCATACACCATTCGGACAAACCGAGTTTTGTATTCAGCCGGGACAGCAATCCCCGTAAAGGCTGCTCTTCATCCCGCGTGGGTTGTTTTTTCATGCCTGCCCTTTCCGAGTTGACCGCCTGTTTGAACCGTCTCGCTCCGCGCAGGCTGGCGGAATCGTGGGACAATGTCGGCCTGCTGCTGGGCGACCCGGCGTGGCCTGTGGAACGCGTCATGACGTGCCTGACGCTCACACCCGATGTGGCAGCCGAGGCGATTTCCTCGGGGGTGCAACTCGTGGTGACGCATCATCCCGTGATGTTCAAGCCGGTGCAAAAACTGACGGCAGAAAACGCCGAGGGCAAGATGCTGCTGGCGCTCGCCCAGGCGCGGGTGGCGGTGTACAGCCCGCACACCGGCTATGACAGCGCGCCACAGGGGATCAACCAGCAGATCGCCGAAGCACTGCAGTTGTCGGACATTGCTCCGCTGCGCTGCCTGCCCGCCGAACCCAAGTATCAGATCGTGGTGTTCGTTCCTCGGCCCGATCTGGGAGTCGTACAGCAGGCCCTGTGGAAAGCCGGGGCCGGGCAGATTGGCGAATATTCCGAGTGCAGCTTCCACATCCCCGGAACCGGTACATTCCGGGGCTCAGCCACAACGCACCCCACCATCGGCACCCCCGGTCAACTTGAGCATGTCGACGAAATTCGCCTGGAAGTCCTCTGCCAGCAAAACGTGCTGGCCGATGTCATCCGCGAACTGGTAAAGGCCCATCCCTATGAGGAGCCGGCGTACTTCATCTACCCGCTCAAAACAGACTCATCATCTGACGGAGTCGGTCGTTACGGCAATCTGCCTTCATCCGCAGCCGGTCAGCCTGTCACGCTCGCCACGTTCCTGGAACAAGTGAAGGCAGTGCTGGGGGTGACCCGCCTGCAATACACCGGGCAACTGGAGCAACCGGTCACCCGCGTTGGAATTGCCTGCGGCGCTGGCGGCGAGTTTCTCTCCGACGCCCGGCGGCTCAAGTGCGATGCCTTCGTGACGGGAGAGGCCCGGTTTCATGGGCTGCTGGAAGCGCGCAGTCAGGGGGTCGCCCTGATTGTGGCCGGACATTTCGCGACGGAACAACCGGCAATGCGGCGACTGGGCGAGATGCTTTCGGCCGAGTTTCCAAATTTGAAGGTGTGGCTGAGCCACGTGGAGACCGACCCGTTGATGTGGGCGTAGGACCGCAGGACGGGCTTTCAGCCCTTGCTTGCCACGCGATTGTGCGGGGCACGCTGGCGGTTGTCGGGATCGGCTGAAGCCGAGGCTACGGCAAAAAACGGGCTTGCCACGCGATTGTGCGGGGCACGCTGGCGGTTGTCCGGGTCGGCTGAAGCCGACGCTACGGCAAAAAACGGGCGGGCCAGCATGGCTGGCGACCGCCCGAAGTCGCATCTGTTGATGTTGTTCAGTTCACTTCCGGTTGGACGTTGACGCGGCGACCGAGCTGGTCGAAAACGACCTTACCATTGATGAGCGAATAGATTGTGTAATCGCTGCCGAGACCGACATTGCGGCCAGGACGCCACTTTGTGCCACACTGGCGGATGATGATGTTGCCGGCAACCACAGATTCGCCGCCAAATTTCTTCACGCCGAGTCGCTGGGCATTTGACTCGCGGCCGTTGCGGCTGGAGCCCTGCCCCTTCTTATGAGCCATGATCTCTCCAAAGTTCTTTCGACAGACTGAAGGGGGAAATGATAGCAACCCGGCTGGAGGAATGAAAAGGGAGGTTCGTTGGCTTTCTTCCCGACCAGCCGTGGCCGCCGCAGTTCCAGAGCGCGACCGGTGGCTCTGTCATCGATTGCTGTCGATGTCGCGGCCATACGAAAGCATGTGGGGAGCGTCCTGCCGTTGAAAGGGGCCGGTCCCTTCATGATTTGGCTGCACGACCCGCGGTGGACGGCACCGATCACCTTTGCCCTGGTGTCCTTCATTATCGCTTCCGGCCGGCCTAGCCTGCGGCACTGGCGGTTGTGTGGCGGGCACAAGCACTGGCACGGCACGGCCGCCGCCCAACTGGTCAAGACGGGGTGATGCCGCGACGTTGGCATTCTGGTATGAGTTGGCTGCTTCTTCCATTCGCACGACTTCGGAATCGTGTCATGTTTTTTGTCCGCTGCCCGTTCTGCCACAAACTTGTCTTCCGCTTGTTCTACGAAGGGCACAAGCGGCAGCATACGAAATTGCGGGATGACGGACAGATGACCGAACACATCACCGTTCATCCAGAGGGGCGTTATCAGGGATCTTTGAAGGGCGTGCCGACCGCGTACCGGCACGATCGTTGTGGCGGCGTCACCGGGATGCCCGAGGAGATCGTCCGCAGTTATCTGGTCAATCCGTTTCTTTACAGCGGCGGCTCGTTCTGCTGCGGCTGCGAGGACTACAGGCCCTACCGGGAACTGTTCTGGGTCGAGACGGGGGAATGCCTGGACGACTATTTTCAGAAGCTGCAGGACCAGTACCTCCGGGAACACGGAGAACCGCCACCGAAGACGCGCGTGTGACGGGGGGAAACATGTTCACTATTCTGGCGAACACGAGTTCCAGCAGGCACTCACCGGACGGCTTGCGCCGTTCCGCTAAAATAAAAGCGGCAGGGCGCGAGCCCTCCGGTGAGCCACCGCGGCTCGGTCCTCACTCACCGGACGGCTTGCGCCGTGCCGCTCAAATGGAATCCTTCGACAAAGCCGGATCGACTGTTGCGCGCGGTTCTGGAGCGAGCAAAACTTGCCAGTCCGGTCGCGCCGTTGCAGTGTGAGGATGATCACGCTCGCTTGATGGTTGAACTGGGCTGCTGTATACGGGATGCACTTCGCCCTCCTGTTGGCGTCGTCGACACCCTGCATGATTCAGCGCCGCTGTCAGTGGCTCATCGGCTACCTGAGTGCGACGGCAAGCCGTGGCTTCGAACCCCTCCGGCCTGCAGATTTCGTTAGGACCCCGGCCAGATCCCCTGCGCCGCACTGGAAGCGTCGTGCCGCCTCAACGAAAGGTTCCTCATGTCGGACCTGCCGCGTCTGCCGCGCACTTTGAAGGACTGGCTGTGCATCTTTGGACCCGGTGCCATCATGGCCTCGCTGACCATCGGCACCGGCGAGTTGATCTTTTCCTCGCGCGGCGGAGCCCTGTTCGGGTTCCACATTCTGTTCGTCTTCGTGTTGATCCTGCTCCTGAAGTGGGGGCTCGTCTTCGCCACCAGCCGGCACATGATCCTCACTGGCGTCCATCCGTATGAGCGGATGATGGACCTCCCCGGACCGCGGGGATGGGTGCCGATTCTGCTGTTGCTGATGGGGTCGGTCTGCCTGCCGATCTGGATCAGCTTTCACTCCGGCGTGCTGGGAAACCTGATCTCGTGGATGACCGGCACGCGCGGCATGTACCACGGGGCCATCGACTACGTCTGGGCCGTGGCCATCCTCCTGGCCACGCTGATGCTGGCGGCCGCCGGCGGGTACTCGCTCCTGGAAAAATTCCAAATGGTGGTCGTGCTGGCGATGGTTTTTTGCGCCGGTCTGACCCTGATCCTCTACAACCCGGACTGGGTGCGGATTCTGTTGGGAGTTGTGCCACGGCCACTGGAGTATCCGGCGTGGGCCATCGAAAAATACCCACGAATCACTGAAAATTCCGTGTGGGTGGAAACCACGCGGTATGTCGGCGTGATCGGCGGTGCCGGGTTCGACTACCTGGCCTACACCGCGTGGCTGCGGGAAAAGAAATGGGGCATCCTGCCGGGACGAGCCACGCCCGAGAAGCTGGCCGAAATCGCCGCCGATCCACAGCACCCGGTTCGCAAGTGGATCAACGCCCCCTTCGTCGACTGCGCGATCAGCTTCGCCATGGTGATCGTCTTCAGCATGGTCTTTGTCGCTTCCGGGGCCATGTTCCTCGGCCCCAAGCAACTCGTTCCCGACGAAGAGAACATGCTGAATCTGCAGGCGCAGTTCGTCACGCAGATTCATCCGTGGCTCATGCCGCTGTACCTCGTCGGCGCATTCCTGACGATGTTGGGGACGCTCTATGGCACCATCGAAATCGCCTGCAGCATCGCCGACGAAATTGTCCGCTCCTTTCAACGGGAATGGACCGAGCAGCAGGCCGCGCGGCTGAAGCGAGGAGTTCTCTGCTGGTGCGGACCGATCGCGCTGGGCATCGTCCTGTACCTCGGTGTCCGGCAGGCCAGTCCCCAGGCGGTGATTGAGGCATCAAGCCCGGCGCCAGCCGCAGTGAATGGCTCCCCGAATGCCAGGGCCGCAGTGGCGGCCGTTCAGCCAACAGCCGCCTTGCCCAAGCCACGGATCCTGCTGGCCATCCTGACGCCCGTCAACCTGTTTACCGGTGTCTTGTCGTGCGGGCTGGTCAGTCTGCTTGTGTTATGGATGGACCGCCGCTGGCTGCCCGCCGCGCTGCAGCCGCCGTCGTGGCTCGTGGCTCTGAACATCCTCTCGGCGGCCGTCTTTGTCGGACTCGGCCTGAAAGGCTACTGGGACAACGAAAACCGTCTACTGGCCGTGGGCGGAATTTTAGGACTGCTGGTTGTCGCCATGGTGGTGGCGATCCTCATGAACTTCCGGCCGAATGTCATTCCAGGCACCCTGAGCACTACTCCAGGAGAACAACCCTCATGAAGCGTTTCAAAGAACTGCCCGGATGGTCCAAAATGCTGTTCGGCTTCGCCATGGGGGCGGTGATCTTCTCCATCGCGCCGTGGCTCAGAGGCGACGCTCAGGCCCAGCCGGCCGCCGGGAACCCCATTGGCGAAAAGTTCTGGCCTTCGGAGTTCGGCGCGGACGACCAGCGCGGGGCGGCCAACCGCATCACCCCCGAACGCGTCGCCCAGGCAGCGCAGCTCATCAAGACCGGTCGCGTCTGCCAGCTCGGCCGCCTGTACGAACAGGGGATGCCCATGCCCGGCAAACGCCACTTCAGCCTGACGATTCCCGGCCTGCCCACCGGTCAGCCCTCCGGGGCGAATCATGTGATTCATAACGACGAGCTGGTCAGCGGCGAAATCGGCCAGGTGGGCACGCAGTTCGACGGCCTCGGCCATATCGGCATCCGCCTGAATGGCGAGGATCTGTTTTATAATGGCAACAAACTGCGAGACTTTGGCGACACCTATGGCTTGAAAAAGCTCGGCGTGGAGAACGCCGGATCGTTCTTCACCCGCGGCATCCTGCTGGATGTCTGCGCCCTCCGCGGCAACGACCGCCTGCCCGCCGGGTATGTGATCACTCCCGATGAACTCAAGACATGTTTGGAAACCGCCAAGGTCCAACTGCGCTCGGGCGATGTGGTGCTCGTTCGAACCGGCCACGGCAAGCTGTGGATGAAAGACAACGTCGCCTATGGCGAAGGCGAGCCCGGCCTGGGCCTCGCCGCCGCCAAGTTTCTCACCGAGCAGAAGGTCGCGCTCATCGGTGCCGACACCTGGGGCATTGAATGCGTCCCGCACGAGGACAAGGAGATTCTGTTCCCCGTCCACCAGTGGAACCTGACCAGGAACGGCGTCTACCACCTCGAAAACCTCGATCTGGAAGAACTCTCCGCCGCCAAAGTTTACGAGTTCTGCTTCGTCTTCAGCCCCCTGCGGCTCAAGGGCGCGACAGGCTCGCCAGGAAACCCCATCGCGCTGTGGTAGCGACCACTTAAGATAACCCCACCGAGTTCACCTCGGTGGTTACCGGGCCTCTGCACTACGGGGCCACAGGCTCGGCGAAAGGAAATGAGCCACGGATGGAACACTGATGAAACACGGATTTTCGTTGCGGATTCTGGGGACCGGCCGACGGTTCTGAGTGAGGGTTTTGAGACAGGATTGAAAGGATGAGAGGGATGAGGAAAGGATTCTGTTTGTCAGCCAGTGGAAAGCATCCTTCTTCATCCTTTTACATCCCAAAATCCGTGTGTTTCCGTGTTTCATCTGTGGCTCACATCCTCTCCCTGTAATTCCCGTCCACACTCCTGATCCGTGGATCGACGCATGAACGGCGTACAGCAGATTGATTATGGAATGTTCATCATGCCCTTCCATCCTCCGGAAAAGCCCCTGGCGCAGGGGTACGACGAGGATCTGGAGCTGATCGTTCGGGCGGAGGAACTGGGGTTCAAGGAGTTCTGGATCGGCGAGCATCACACGATGAAGTATGAGACGATCGTGATGCCCGAGATCTTTATCGCCCGCGCTCTGGGCGAGACCTCCAAGATCCGGTTGGGGCCGGCGCCCGTGTGCCTCAACCAGCATCATCCGGCCAATGTGGCCAGTCGGCTGGCGTTTCTCGACCACCTGTCCAAGGGGCGGCTCAACCTGTGCTTTGGCAACGGCAGCGTCACCGCCGACCAGGAGTTGTACTCGGTCGACCCCAAGAACGGCGGCAAGATGGCGCTGGAGGCGATCGACGTGATTCTCGACCTCTGGTCGCACGATCCGCCCTACGAGCATCATGGCGAATTCTGGCAGTTTGAACTCAAGAAAACCGTCGACTACGAGGGGCTGATCGGCTTCATTCACCGGCCGTATCAGCTCCCTCATCCGCCAATCTCACTGCCGGGCATGAGCCGCAACTCCCACACGATGAAAGTTGCCGGGCAGCGTGGCTTCCAGCCCTTCGCCCACTGCCTGGTCGCGGGCAACGTCGTGGCGGACCAATGGGCCACCTATGCGGCGGCAGCCGAGGCGGCCGGGCGTAAGCCACAGCGGTCGGATTTCAAGGTGGCCCGTTCGATCTTCCTGGCGGACACGACGGAAGAGGCGGTGCGCCGGGTCCGCAACAATTCGTTGGGACGCAACTACGAGTACATCGGCGGGCTGTTCGACAAGGGGCTCGGCCGCAAGATCTACAAGCGCGATCTCGACATGCCCGACGCGCAGTGCAACCTCGATTTCCTGATGACCGAACAGATCATCGCCGGCAGCGTCGAAGAAGTCTTGAACAGGCTCCTGCGGCTGATCGACGAGTCCGGCGAGTTCGGCACCCTCGTGCTGATGAGCTACGACTGGGACGACAAACCCGCGTGGCTGCACAGCATGGAACTGTTTGCGAAAGAATTGATGCCGGCACTGAACAAATCGGTTTGCGGCAGGTAGGTCGTAATGTCGTCTTCTGCTCCGCAAAAGAACGCGGGCGTGGTCCGGTTTACGCCGTCTTGATAGCGGCACGGCGCGAGCCGTCCGGTGATCGGTTTCGCACTTTGTGGTTCACCGGAGGGCTTGCGCCTGGCGGGAGGGACAGCAGTGGAGTTTGACCGACGAGGAGCTGGTCGACACCCTCGAACAGGAATACGTGGAGGTGGTGTTCGTCGCCCAGCGGCTCGGATTTCCCGAGGAGTTCGTCCGCGAGCGGGTCGCCAAATCCGCGGGCGCAAATGGTCATCGGGTGGCAGGCGGACTTTTTAGAACCCCAGCAAACGGTGGAAGGCGGTTCTCCCACGAACAAGTCGCGGGACGCCGGTTACCTGCCCCCAACCGTGAAAAAGCAAATGGAGCGCGTCGGCCGCGACCCGGTCCGCGAACCCAATGACGGCCCCCACGGATCATTCCGCGGGCTGCCACCGGATGAGAGCGGAATGCGTCCGGTGGAAACCACGAACGTGCCAGGTTGAAGCAGTAGGATGAGTTGATGAGTTGCCATCGAAATACGCGCGTCAGCCGAAATCAGCTATACTCAGACTATATCCGACGCTGCCATGCCAGAGAGGAATCGATGAGCACATCGGGCTTCGAGTTTCGTCAGCTCCCGCTATCCGACCGAATTCAATTGGTGGAAGAAATCTGGGACAGCATTGCGGAGGACACGTCCTGCCAGCCGCAAATCTCAACGGCGGAAATGACCGAACTGCATCGGCGGCTGGATTCACACCGCGAGAATCCATCCACCAGTGTGCCTTGGGAGGAAGTCCGTGTCGCCCTTAACCCGGACGTCCCCTGATGCAGGTTCTGTTTCAGCCAGAGGCCCGGCAGGAGGTATTGGACGCGCAGGCGTGGTATGAGGCGCGTGCTGAGGCTGGGTGATCAATTCGCATCAGCCGTCGAGGCGGCAGTTGCCGCCATGATTCGATCGCCGGCGGCCGTTCCGCAAATCGCAGCGGAAATTCGGCAGATTCTCCTGCGCAAGTTTCCTTATTCGCTCATCTACCACGCCTCAGACAACGAGCTGGTTGTCGTCTCCTGCTTTCATCACCGGCGCAGGCCAGGAAGCTGGCGGCCAGCCGAGTCCTAATTGAGTTCTGCGAACGATCTGATGATTGTGGTAACAGTCGGTTTGTGAGTCGTGGCGTGGGAATTCAAACCGACAAGCATCTCAAACCGGCCGCCGCGTGTGCCACTGTGCCACTGGCTCTGCCGGCAAAGCCAGTGGCACGCAATTCAGTGATCAATGTCGCCAGTGCCACGCCCGCCGCTTCGCAGGGGGTGCCACAGTGCCACACTGGTTGAAGCTCGCTTGTCACGCGTGCTTGACACACAGCATAATCTGCCGCATGGACACGACGCCCGTCAGCCTGCTGCAGCGCATTCAAAAATCGCCCTCCACTGAAGACTGGGCACAGCTTGCCCAGTTATGCACACCGTTGCTATTTCACTGGGTGCGGCGCGGGAAAATCTCTGTCGACGAGTGCGGTGACATTGTTCAGGATCTGCTTGTCGCCCTGATGGAGAAGCTTCCGGGGTGGCAATATGACGGACAGCAGAGCTTTCGTGCGTGGCTCAAGACCGTCTCCCTCAACCGCTGCCGCGATTACTGGCGAAAAAAACGGCCGAAGTTGATGGATGGCGCGGAAAGTACCTGGGAGCGGTGGTCGTCGGACAACGATCCGGCAGATCTTTTCGCGGCCACCCAGTTCAATGCATATGTCGCCGGACAGGCCCTGGAGATCATGACCGCTCGGTTTGAGCCACAGACTTGGCAGTCCTTCATGCGGCATGTTGTTGAAGGCGAGTCGGTTGCCAGTGTGGCCCGCGAATTTGCCATGACCGAGGGTGCCGTCTATTCCGCAAAATGCCGCGTGATGAAAGCCCTGCGCGAAGAGCTGAGCGGCATTTTGGAATTTCGCTGAATTTCGGCGGAAGAAATTTAAGTGTGCAGCGTACTTCAAGGTGCGTGAAGGTAGCTTAAGGTTTGCAGCAGCTTGACACTGGGAGCGGAAAATGGCGCAGGCAACGGGATGTCCTGAGTTCGGCGAAGTTTTGCAGTCTCTCGCGGGACTTCTTCCGCTGGAACGCAACAACTCCGTGGCCGAGCATCTGGAAACCTGTCTTCGTTGCCAGGAAACCGTCGCGCATGAATCGATTCACGACACGCTGATTGACGCCCTGCGGCAAAAGGACGCGCGGCTCAATCTGACGGCGGCAGAAAAGCAGCGCATCCAGCAGATCATCGCACGGCTTGACATGGACAAATCGGTCGAACTCCAGCCAGCAGAGAAGGAGTCACTGCTTGGAGAGAATGACGACACCTTCATGGAGATCCATCCACTTTCCGAAACCGAGCAGATCTGCCAACTGCTGACTCCCTCGCCGATCGCAGGAGAACTCGGGAGCCTGGGCAAATATCGGCTGTTGCGTGTGCTGGGCATGGGTGGCATGGGGATTGTCTTCGAAGCCCGCGATCCCGATCTCAACCGGCATGTGGCCCTCAAGGTGATGAAACCGGAATGGGCGCGCTACGAACTCGCCCGCAAGCGCTATCTGCGGGAAGCGCAACTGGCGGCATCGATCGAGCACGACCACATCATCACCATTTACGAAGTCAGTGCCGCCCATGCTGTACCCTATCTGGCGATGCAACTGCTTAGAGGGCAGAGCCTGCATGAGCGGCTGGAAGCATCGCGGCGCACCGGAAAACTCGACCTTCCCGTGGAAGAGTGCCTGCGAATCGGTCGTGAAATTGCCCTGGCCTTGGGTGCCGCTCATGCCAGGAACTTGATTCACCGCGACATCAAGCCAGGCAACATCTGGCTGGAGGAGGGCACCGGGCGCGTCAAGATTCTCGATTTTGGGTTGGCCAAGCCGGTCACCGACGATGTGCATCTGACCAACGCGGGCACGCTTATTGGCACGCCGGCCTACATGGCGCCCGAACAAGCGAATGGCCAGGCTGCCGATCCCCGTGCGGACTTGTTCAGTCTGGGAGTGGTCCTGTACCGGATGACAACCGGTCGTCTGCCGTTTCCGGGCACCACGACGCTCGAGATTTTGCAGTCGCTGTCACTGGTCATCCCGCCGGCGCCGCGCTCCGTCAACACCGCCGTTCCCATGGAACTTTCGGACTTGATTGAGCAGTTGCTGACCAAGGACCGCAATTTGCGCCCCGGCGACGGCAGGGAAATTGCCACACGACTGGCCCGGATCGAAGCCGACGAGGCACGACGGAGGGACGCTGCGCACTCGACATTTGGAAACAATTCATTGCGGTTCACGGTGTCGGCCGCGGCGGCGGCCTTCGTGGCCTTAATGCTGTCGGTCATTGTGCTGACGTTCAAAACGAAGGACGGAAAAGAGACGCAGGTGACCGTTGCCGGAAATGGAGAACTGCAATCCGTCGCCATCCATGCGGACGCCCCAGCCGGGCCGGTGTCCCCGCCAGGAAAAGTGGACAAGCCCGCGCTGCCCTTCACGCGGCAGCCTGCACCTAAGCAGCCCCAGGCGCGGCAGCCTGGAGCAACGCTGCCGGCTATGAGCCTCTATGCCATGGTGCGCACGCCAGCGAAGCTAGAGGGGGTCGAGAGCTGGACGCTGGAAACCGTGGGGCATCGGGTTCCAGTCGACAGTCTGGCTTACAGTCCCAACTCCAAATGGCTGGCGAGCCTGGATGGATCGGGACAAATCCGAGTCTGGGAGGCCGAATCGGGCAAACTCGTGAATCTTCTCATGGACGATGAGCCGCTCCAATTCGGACAGTTGGCTTGGTCGCCCGACAGCGAGCGGATTGTCCGTGGGAATGGAACTTCAGAGAGCAAGGTCGGCCTGGTCGTTTGGCATGTCGCCACTGGCCGCAGAGAACATGTCTTTGAAGACACCGGATATGTGAAGCGCTGCGGGTTTATGCCGGATGGAGAACATGTTTATTCCATTCAATACACCGCTGGAAAGGAAGCCGGCGGCATTAAAATCTGGAGTTTAAAAACAGAGGAGCAAGTCGACCAATTTGATACAGACACGTGGCTGGGAGATGTTTCCGCAGATGGAAAATTCGTCGCCATTGTATCAGCCACCACAAGCAAGATTCAGGCCTTCGAGATTGGCACGTGGGAACAAAAATGGGAGATTGCCATTCCCAACTCCAGTTTACAAAACTTTCAGTCTCGTCACCCGGTTTGGTCACCGGACGGAAAACTCCTGGCGGCGGGGCCGGGTTACCAGAGCGAGAACGTGCTAATTCTTGACGCCACAACGGGGAAACTCAGAATTGATGTCGCCGCCGCCGCTATTCACTGTCCCATCGCTTGGTCGGGTGACAGCCGGGAGTTGACAGTGGGGCTTGCCTGGGGTGGGGCCGCGAACGGCGGATTGCAGGTCATCGACGTGACGACGGGCAAATTGAAACGGACGGGTCAGGGAGCGGCCCCTGGCCGCGGAGACAGCGGGACCACAGCCTTGGCCGTTTCTCCTGATGGCAAATGGCAGGCGAACGCCGACTGCTATTCCGGTTCGGTGTACTTCTATGAGGCATCGAATGGAAAACCGCGTCACATCGCCGCGGGCCAAGCCACGACAGAGACACTGGGGCTGCAGTGGTTGAATGATGGCCAGTCACTTGTCGAAGGACATGGATTTACAGGCAGTCAATGGACGAGCGCCTGCTGGCAGACAGTGCCTGGCAAGCTGCACGAACGTCGGTTTGATTTCAGTACCACGGCGACGTCGCCGGATGGACGGTCGTTTGTCCACGGCTTCAATTCAGAGTTTTGCATCCGAGATGCGCAAAGCGGCGAGTTGCTGCAGACTTTGCCTCACACCGATATCGGACATGGGCGGGCAAGTTGGTCCGCCGACGGCAAGTCGCTGGTCACCAGCGTTCTCAACAATGCTGGCTTGAGCAAGCGGATCAAAATTTGGAATCCCGAGACCGGTGACCTGCGGGCCGAATTCGACAACCCGCTTTTTCCCGGCGGAGCGCTGGCCCTGTCTGCAAACGGATCGCTCCTCGCGGTTGCGCAATTCAGTGAAGGCAACGTGGGCCTGTTGGACGCTTCGAACGGCAAGATCGTCGAGTCGATTCCAGCTCGCGGGAGACCGCTATCGCTGGTGTTCTCCCCCAATGATTCGGCGCTCGCCGTTGGACTTGAAGATGGCAAGGTTCGCATCATCTCTCTGACCGATCGCGACGCCGAAAATAAGCGACCAGAACGGGTGTCTTTCACCGCTCATGCGAGCCCGATCACGGCTCTTGCCTGGTCGCGCGACGGCCGAAAACTGGCGACAACGGCCAAAGGACCCGGCATTGGCGGTTCTTCCAATGGCGGGATCCGCTTATGGTCGGCCGGCATGGGCGAGCCACACGGAGTGTGGCTGGCGATGAACGGCAAAAACGCGGTTGCCGTGTCCCCGACGGGCCACTATCGGGGAACACCCACCGATTCCCTCATCCGCCGTGACTTGGTCGTGTACGTCGTCCAAACGGCGGCCGGCCAGTTAATGCTCCCTCCAGCCGAGTTCGAAAAGCGCTTCGGGTGGAAGAACGACCCCCGAAAAATTGCGGAATAAAGGTGAAATCGCATGCCCCATAAAGAATGGTGCTAAAATTCGGCGGGTGTGGCACCGGTGACATGCCCGGTGATATCGTGTGTGCCACTGGCAATGCCGGCTCCGCCAGTGTTTCCGAACGGCAGTTGGGCTTCACTGGACGAGATCCACGGGCGAGGCGCGGAAACGAATGGCTCAGGCCATGCAAATTCTGAACCCCGAAGGAGAAAGGTCTCCTGGCGACTACACTGGCAAAGCCAGTGGCACAGTGGCACAGTGGCACACAATTCAATGATCAATGTCGCCAGTGCCACGTCCGCCGATATGGAAGACTCCAAATGACGCCTTGCTGGTCCAGCCCAATATGGGACGCCTACCAATCGCATCGCGATATCGACCAATTGCGGCAGGACATCCTCACCACTCCGTGGTATCGCGCTCCGGTCA
>JAKFUF010000137.1 GCA_021732845.1 Planctomycetaceae bacterium
CGCCTGTCAGCGCCCGTAGTGTGGACTTCAGCCCACAGCCAGTTTGCCGGCTCGTCATGGCCGCGTCGGCTCAAGCCGACGCCACGAAAGCCTGCATCGCGCCCCCTCTCTGTGGCAGCCAGTTCAAGAGTCATCTGCGCCTGCCCGGCGGTGGATCAGGGGGCGGGTGTTCAAATTTCAAAATTGGCGGGTCCTTCAATGGTCTGGACCGGCTGAACATCGCGTCAATTTTGAAATTTGAACGCCCCACCCGAGTTGTTGCCGCGCCCCCTGTCAGTGCCCGTTGCGTGGACTTCAGGCCACGGCCAAATTGTCCGCAGTTGATGGCCGCGTCGGCTCAAGCCGACGCCACAAAAGCCTGCATCGCGCCCCCTCTCCGTGGCGGCCAGCTCGAGAGTTGGCTGCGCCGGCCCGCCGGTGAGTCAGGAGTCGGGGTTCCGGGGGAGCGCCGCCTGTCTGTCAGAAAATGGAGCAAACTTCAATGGCCAGTTTCGCGCTCCTCTCAGGGTCCCAAAGCCGATTCAGTCGTGCGTTTTTTTCGTGCCGGGTTAATACTAACCGTCGGGTTGTTGGCGTGCCGCGACGATTTCGCCAGCGCGTGCTGGAAATCAGTGATCAATCGCGGGTTCTGCTTCTGGTCAGACTCTGGCCAACCGCCCCAACGGGGCAGGATTCGACACTCCGCGGTGTTGGGTTTCGGGCAAGCCCGCGCCATGAAGATTCGTGGTTCCCCGTCCACGTGATCTAAAATCGACCGTCGGTCAGCACCATGAAACACACAGTGATTTTCCAGACAGTTCTTCGTGGTTTGCCACTGTGGCTGGCGCTGCTGACATTAGCCATTGTTCTCGAATGAAAACCGTCCAGCGGACTCGAAGCGAGATGTCATGGAATCGCAAAGATTGATCCAAATGATCAATGGCACATTCACGTACTTTACATCGCTGGCGTCATGGCACGATGACCCTGCGGGCCTTCAGGCCATCCGCGATGTACGCGATCAAATGACCCGTGAACTGAAGGCGCTCGGCAACGATGTGACGCGCGATCAACTGACCGACTTCTGTCGGCGGTCGCGCTCGCAACGGATTGATGTGGATGGTCCAGCGACATATCCGCCTGACATGTTTATCGAGAGCGTCTGTCAAGTGATTGAACTCTCCTAGTCGAATCTCGGCTGGGACGGCCAGCCGCATCGACCGCAGGCCACAATCGTGCACGACTTTACGGGTGTTGTGATGAAGCTTTTCTGGGTGACCCTCCGTGGCCTGCCGATGTCGCTCGCACTGCTGGCGACAATCGCCAGCCAACAGACGGCTCTGGCCGATTCGCGCGAGGACTGGGCGCGGATGAAGGGGATCGTCCCGAAAGGCTATGTCTGTGGCCGCGCTGAAGCGGCCCCGCGAATCGATGGCCGCCTGGATGACCAGGTCTGGCAGGCGGCGGCGTGGACGGAGGACTTCGTGGACATTGAAGGCGACCGCCGGCCCAAGCCACGCTTTCGTACCCGCGTCAAAATGCTGTGGGATGACCAGCATTTTTACATCGCTGCGGAACTGGATGAGCCACATGTGTGGGGGACGCTGACCAAGCACGATGCCGTCATCTTTCAGGACAACGATTTCGAGGTGTTCATCGACCCCGATGGCGACAACCACGAGTACTACGAATTCGAGATCAATGCGCTGAACACTGGCTGGGATCTGTTTTTGCCCCGGCCCTACAAGGATGGTGGCAGCGCCGAGAACGGCTGGGAGATTCCCGGCCTGACCACGGCGGTCAGCGTGGCGGGAACGTTGAACGATGCGTCGGACAAGGACACGGGCTGGACAGTTGAAATCGCCCTGCCATGGACGGCCTTTCAGGAATTCGCCCGCCGGCCCTGCCCGCCGCGAGACGGCGACCAGTGGCGGGTCAACTTCTCACGCGTCGAATGGCAGCACCAGATTGAGGCCGGGAAGTACCAAAAAGTGCCGAATACGCGTGAGGACAACTGGGTCTGGTCTCCGCAGGGGATCATCGACATGCATCGGCCCGAACGCTGGGGTTATGTGCAGTTCTCGATGGAACCTCCCGGCGCCACTGCCTTCAGGCCTGACCCGGCGCAGGCAGGACGCGACCGGCTGCTGGAGATCTACCATCATCAAAAGGCGTTCCGTGAAAAAGAGGGTCTCTGGGCGCAGAGCTTCGAACAACTGGGGCTGGCACCTATGAGTCCGGTGGCCGGAACTGCCGTGCCGCAGTTGAAAGCGACCGACGGGCAGTTTCGCGCGACGCTCGACATTCCCGTCGGCGACAAGACAGAAACCTGGTCCATTCGGCACGATTCGCGCCTGCGACGGGCCACCCCCGACGACGAATTGTTCGACACGCTCGACGGCATCCTGACGCGGCAGGCCGACGCCTGGAATCGTGGCGACCTGGAGGCGTTCATGGAGCACTACTGGAAATCCGACGACCTGACCTTCAGTTCCGGCGGCCATGTGGCACGTGGCTGGGAAGACCACGAAGGAGAACTACCAACGCCGGTACCCCACCCGCGAGCGGATGGGGCAGTTGTCGTTTGGATGCGTCGAGGTCACTCCGCTGGGCGACACCGCGGCACTCGTGCTCGGCCGCTGGCACCTGCAGCGCGACCCGTCACCGGTCGGTGGCAATTTTTCCTTGGTGTTCCGGCGCATTGACGGTGCCTGGGTGATCGTTCACGACCATACATCCCGTGATCCCGAACCGGCACCGCCGATGCCCGTGAACCCATGAACCCATGAACCCATGACTGCGTTGCTGGACCCGACGAAGGCGGGTTGATACCGTGCGACTGATTCGATTTGATCGTCGATTGCACAACAGTAATCGGCCCCGTTCGACTCCCACCCACTTGATCCTCACCCGTCGCGATGAAAATCCGCGTCCATGAAAACACTGCTCCTCGAATCCCCCAAGCACTTCAAGCAAATCGACACGCCCTTGCCAGAGAAGCCCGGACCGGGCGAGGCGCTGGTCCGCGTGCATCGCGTGGGGATCTGTGGCACGGACATCAGTGGCTACCTCGGCAAGATGCCGTTCTTCAGCTATCCGCGGATCCCCGGCCATGAACTGGGCGTGGAGGTCGTGGAGGTCGGCGAGGGTGTCACCAATGTCCGCGGCGGCGACCGCTGCTCGGTCGAACCGTACATCAACGACCCCAACAGCTATGCCAGCCGCCGTGGCAAGCCGAACTGCTGCGACAAGCTGCAGGTGCTCGGCGTGCATCGCGATGGCGGCATGCGGACCCATTTCCTTTTGCCTGCCCGCAAGCTGCATGTGTCTCGCAAGCTGGAATTTGACCAGTTGGCCCTCGTCGAAACCCTGGCGATCGGCTGCCATGCCGTGGCTCGCGCCGCCATCCATCCCGACGAGACCGTGCTGATCATCGGTGCCGGGCCGATCGGCCTGGCCACGCTGGAGTTCGTGAAGCTCACGGGCGCTAAAATCATCGTTCTGGACATGCACGAGTCGCGTCTCGATTTCTGCCGCGTGATGGGCGTGCAGCACACGCTCAAACTGGCCGACACCGTCGAGCAGGATCTGCGGGCGCTGACCGACGGCAACCTGCCCGATGTCGTGATCGACGCCACCGGCTCGAACATCTCGATGTCCAACGCCTTTGGCTACATCGCCCAGGGCGGCCGGCTGATTTTCGTGGGCATCACCACGGATGAGGTGAAGTTCCGGCATGTCACCTTCCACCGCCCGGAAGGCACGCTACTCTGCTCGCGGAATGCCCTGCCGGAAGATTTCGGCCGGATTATCACGCTGATCGAAGACGGAAAAATCGACACGAAGCCCTGGATCACGCACCGCTCCGCCTTCGAAGACCTCATTGCCGACTTCCCCGCCTACACCCGCCCCGAAACCGGGGTCATCAAGGCGATCATCGAAGTTGGAGATTGAGGACAGTTTGCAGCCCTGCAGCCCGTGGCTAACATCGCGCACACACGATCCCTGACTTCGACACCCTGAGGCCCGCATGCAGTCCCACCTCCAACGCCGGTTCATTCGAGTCCTGTCCTCAGTTTGCGCGGCTCTGGCTGTCTGCCTGGTCGCCAGTGTCGGCAATGCGGCCGATGATTACACGCTGGGCCCCGATTCGCAGATCCAGGAGGGTGTGCCACGGGGGAAGGTGACGAAGGCCACCTGGACCAGCAAGATTTTTCCGGACACCGTCCGCGACTATTGGGTGTATGTGCCCGCCCAGTATGACGGCGGCGAAGAATCGAATTTGATGGTCTTTCAGGACGGTGGCTCATACGTCGACGAGAAGGGCCAGTTTCGCGCGACGGTCGTGTTTGACAACCTGATCCACAAGAAGGAGATGCCGGTTACGGTCGGCATCTTCATCAATCCGGGAGTTGTCCCGCCGGCCCAGCCAGGTGAGCAGGCACGGAGCAACCGCAGCTTCGAATACGACACCCTCAGCGACCAGTATGCCCGGTTCCTCTTGGAAGAGATGATCCCCGAGGTCGGCAAGGACCTGGACCTCACCGAAGACCCCAACCGCCGCGCCATCTGTGGGATCAGCTCTGGAGGGATCTGCGCGTGGACCGTCGCCTGGGAGCGTCCCGATGCCTTCCGCAAGGTGCTGTCACACGTTGGCAGCTTCACCAACATCCGTGGCGGCCATGTGTGCCACGCACTGATCCGCAAGACCGAGCGGAAGCCGATCCGCGTGTTCCTGCAGGAAGGATCCAACGACCTCGACAATCTGCATGGCAACTGGCCGCTGGCGAATCAGGAGATGGCCGCCGCGCTGAAGTTCGCCAAGTACGACTACCGGTTCGAGTACGGAGATGGCGGCCACAACGGCAAGCACGGCGGAGCACTGATGCCCGAATCGCTGCGGTGGCTGTGGCGCACGGGAGAGAAGGCCAAGGAATGAAGCTCAGGTATTGAAGCTCGGTCTCCCATGCCAAGGACTTATGCATCAATTACTGGTCTAACGGACGGTCGAAGCTAGATCACGAGAAGGGGAACCACGATTCTTCACGAATAAGTCGAATGACACGAATGACAACGCGACGGATCCCACCGCCCGCAGTCCGAAGCCGGTTGATCATTCGTGATATTTGTGAACATTCGTGGTTAAGGATCGCGGCAACAATAACATGGTGAAGTTGCTTGGGATGGACGCCGATTGAGGGCAGATTCATCAGCCGGCACGCGTTAGCACGCGTTAGCGTCCGGTTCGTGGCGTTGGCGACTTCCGATCATCCTCCAACCGGGGGCTAAGGCCGGCTAAGGCCCTCCGGCTCATTGGCTGTACGGTTCGTCAAAAATCGACAGTTATTCTTGCCGCGGCTGGATTTGACGAAAACTTGCCCTTCGAGGTGGCCGGCAATCACGGCGCGAGTTCCTTCATCGCCTTTTCGAGAACCTCTTTCTGCGGACTGCCGCGGTAGATGGCGTCGAAGAGCTGCTGACCGCGTTCCACCTTGACGGGCGCGGGGGTAAATTCCTTCAAAATCTTGGCGATGCTTTTTTCTGGCATCCCCTTCAGCAGCACCACTCCGCGGTCGACGGTCAGCGGCATCAGCCGGTCGACGGCGATGGCCGGCGGCAGGGCCAGCAGCACGGCCCGGGCCTGTTCGGTCGAAGTCTCGGTGAGGCTTTTCTCGGCAGCCTCGAGTTCGCGGACATACACCTCGCGCTGCGCCTTCAATTTGTCCTGGGCCTTCTCGACCCGCTGCTGTGCGTCCAGAACCTGCTGCCGCAGCGTCGCCAGACCCGCCTCCCGTCTTTCAATATCCAACACGCGTGTGGTACGACCTTTCTCCACATCGCTGACCGAAGGTTGCGGCGGACTCTGCTGCGCCGTGGGGATCGGATCAGGCTTGTCAGCATAACCGCCCAGGATGTGCTGGACTTCTCGAATATTGCTCTCAGAGAGCACGCCGCGCTGCCACAGCAGAAAGACCGCTGCCGCCTCCGACAGCACGATCGCCACACAGGCGCAGCTAAAGATCATGACGAAGGTCCGCATCAGTGCCGGTCTCCGTGATGCCGTGCCTGCCAGGTTTCTTCCAGCTCGCGCCGGGCCCGGCGCTCCTGCTCCTGGTTAAACTCCGTCCGCTGGTTTTCTTCCAGTTTTTCCAGGGCCTTCACCGCCTGGTCGGCCTTCATCAATGCCTGGCGGCACTGCCCAATGTACTTCGCCAACTCCCGCCGATGATGTTCAATGTTCAACATGTCGCCGGTCAACTGGGTGGCGAAATACCGCCGGGCCGAGGCCGCGTCGACGTTCATGTCGCCTGCCGCCGACAGTTCGCGAATCTCATTCAACTGTGCCGACCGGTCCTTCTCCGCCGCCACCCGCATTTCCACCAACTGCGCGTCGCGCGCCAGCCCCTCCGTCAGCCGCTGCTGGCAAACGTCCCGCTGGTTCCGCCGCAGCTTGAGCAGCGAGGTGAGTTTGAAATTGAAGCGCGGCATGGGAGGTGAATGACAAATGACGAAATGACAAATGACAAATGACAAATGACAAATCGTCACTTGTTGAGAAACGACGAATACGGGCTGAAGCAATTTGTGGTTTTGAGTGGACTCGCTCCGAATGGAATCGCATTTGTCATTTGTCATTTGTCATTTGTCATTTGCTTCTTCTCGCTCGTCTTCAGCGTCATCAGCGCCTTCACCGCTGCCTCAAACGTGACCTTCTCGATGCCCTGGCGCAGGAAGCCGAGGATTTCATTCTGGGCTTTCAAGTAGGCATCGACGGAGGGATTGGAGCCAGCGTGATAGGCACCGATGGAAATCAGATCCTCGGCCTGGTGATGTGCGGCCATGATCCGCCGCAGTGCATCGGCGGCCGCGCGGTGTTCCTTGGTCGTGACATCGGACATCGAGCGGCTGATGCTTTGCAGGACGTCAATGGCGGGCCAGTGGGCCTGATGCGCGAGGCGCCGCGAGAGCATGATGTGACCGTCCAGAATGCCGCGGACGGTGTCCGAGATCGGTTCGTTGGCATCGTCGGCTTCGACTAGCACGGTATAAAACCCCGTGATGCTTCCCGCCGCAGTTTTTCCGCTGCGTTCCAGCAGCCGGGGCAGCAGCGCGAACACGCTGGGGGGGTAGCCACGGGTGGCTGGTGGCTCACCGGCGGCCAGGCCAATTTCCCGTTGGGCCAGGGCGAAGCGGGTGACGCTGTCCATCATCAGCAGGACATCCCGCCCCTGGTCGCGGAAGAACTCAGCGATGGCCGTGCCAACAAACGCGGCCCTCAATCGCACCAGGGCCGGTTCATCGCTGGTGGCGACGACGACCACACTGCGGGCGAGACCCTCTGGCCCCAGGTCCTTTTCCAAGAACTCCCGCACCTCGCGGCCTCGTTCGCCAACGAGCACCACCACATTGACCTGGGCCGTGCTGCACCGGGCCATCAGCCCCATCAGCGTGCTTTTGCCGACGCCGCTGCCGGCGAAGATTCCCAACCGCTGCCCCTTGCCGCAGGTCAGCAGGCCGTCAATCACCCGGACACCCGTTCCCAGGGGCTCATTGATCCGCGGTCGTTGCAGCGGCGAGACCGGGTCGCGCTGCAAACTGGCACGATAGGGCAGAATCGGTGGCGGGAGGCCATCTAGAAAATCTCCCCGGGCATTCATCACCCGTCCCAACAGATGATCACCCACGCGGACACCGGGCACCGACTGCACCAGCGTCACGCGGTTGCCCCGGCGGACACCCGCCAGATCCCCGTAGGGAAGCATTAGAGTGTCTTCGCCCTGAAACCCAACCACTTCCCCGGCGATCGGCGCACCGCTCTCCCGCAGAATGTTGCAGATCGACCCCAACGGTGCGGGAAACCCCGAGACGGAAGCGGTCAGCCCCACGATCTTGCTGATGCTGCCCGTGAGCCTGACGGGAAGAATTCGGGAGACTTGATCAGCAAGAGAAAGCATAGAGAAGGGTGTGTGAAGCGGTGCGGGACACCACGGTTGACAGGCGGTGTTGTTGTCTTACTTGTGGATGAGAATATTGCGGACGAGCGATGAGAGGTTGGGTTGCTTACTGAAAATAATGTTGAGGCGAAGATCCTTGCGTTGTCCGTTGTGCGTTTGAAATACAACGTCGTCAAACGCCCGTGGTGTGTTGCACTGCGCTGCACACACCCTACCCGAGTTCTTCGCGAATCCGCTCCAGTTGCGTTTCCAACTGCGCATCGATCACTCCATGGGAGGTTTCGATGATGCAGCCTCCACGTGTGACGCGTGGATCCGGTGCGACCGTGGCTTCACCAATCGTTGCCAACTGTTGCAGCACGGCGTGGCCGCTGGCTTCAAGTTGCTCGATGTCGGCGGGGTTCATCCGCAGGGTAAACCGTGGGCTGCCGGCGGCGAGTTGCAGCGTCTCGGTAATCAAGTCGCCGACGATCTCTGGCCGCCGCTCGAGTTCACAATGCAGGATCCGCTCGGCGATGGCGACACTCAGCCCCAATGCGGCGGACTCCCAGGCGTTGAGCCACTTGTCACGTTCGGTGCGCAGTGCGCTTACGGCCGCTTCCAGGGCGGGCAAGGCCGACCGTAATCGTTCGGCCGTCTTCCGCTCGGCGAGCTGGCTGCCCTGTGTTTCGATCTGCCGTTGGGCATCGGCCAGCCCGGTCTTCTGCCCGTCGGCATAACCCAGTGCATAGGCCTCCTGCCGTAACGCCTCGCCCTGCTGGCGGGCCTGCCCGATCAGTCCATGCGCCTGCTCCTGCACCTTCTGCAGATACTCATCGCCCTGCCGCTGCAGATCTTCGAAGTTAAACGCGATCTGACCGCGTGAGACTTGCCGGGCTTTGAGGACGCGGTCGGACATAGTGAGAATGACAAATGACGAAATGACAAATGACAAATCGTCACTTGTTTAGAAATGTCGTACACGGAGCGCAGCCGATTGCGTTTTTGAGCGGACGTGCTCCACCAAAAATCGATTTGTCATTTGTCATTTGTCATTCGCGTCAGCTCACCAGTTTCTCCGCTTCCGATCCGCCGCCGATCACAATCTCTCCGGAGTCTTCCAGGCGGCGGACGATGTCGACGATGGTTTGCTGCATCGTTTCCACGTCGCTGACCCGGACGGGGCCGAGGTACTGCATTTCTTCCTGCAGCATGGCTGCGGCACGTTGGGAGAGGTTGCCCAGCACCTTGGTCTTGAGTTCGTCGGAGGCACCCTTGAGGGCCAGCGCCCACTGGGAGTTCTCGACTTCCTTGAGCAGGATTTGGATCGACTTGTCGTCGAGTTTGAGCAGGTCGTCGAAGACGAACATCAGGCGGCGGATCTGGTCGACCAGGTCCGGGTCGTCCTGTTCGAGGTTTTCGAGGATCGCCTTGTTGGTCATCCGGTCGGTGACGTTGAGGATTTGAGCCACGGTGGAGACGCCGCCCGCTTTTTCCAGTTGCGTGGTGAAGGTGGAGGTCATGCGGGCTTCGAGGCTCCGCTCGACATCCTGGATCACCTCGGGGCTCGTCTGCTCCATGTGAGCCACGCGGCGGATGACTTCGAGCTGTTTCTGCGAAGGCAGGCCGCTCAGCACTTCCGCCGCCAAAGACTGGGGCACGTGCGAGAGAATCAGCGCGATGGTCTGCGGATGTTCTTCGGAGACGAAGGTCAACAGGTTGTCTGCCCCGACCTTTTGCAGGAACCCAAACGGGACCGAACTCATCGACTGCTTGACGTTCTCCAGAATCGTCGACGCCTTTTCCTTGCCGAGCGACTGTGTCAGCAGGTCCTGGGCATAGTCCATTCCACCACGTTCGATGTGGACGCGGGCCATGCCCAGCGTCTGGAATTCGTCGATGACGGATTCCTGCTCCTCCTTGGTGACATCGCTGACCTTCGAGACCTCGATCACCAGCGCTTCTTGGGCTTCTTTGGGCAACTGGCTGACAACTTCGGCGGCCACTGCCTTTTCGAGGCTGAGAAGCAGAATGGCTGCCTTGCGCAATCCGTGCATTGTCGCCGCCGGTGGAAGTGAGCCACGCAATCGGTTCTGATGAACCCATCGTGGCGTCGCGAAACGAGTTGTTGGTGTAAACGGGGGGGAATGTAACAGTGTTGCCGGATTGAGGGAACACCGTTTTGGAATGCTGGAGCGGGCGGATTACACCGCAAACTTGAGCGAGAGTTTCCTCATTGAAAATGTTGTTGGTGAGTCGTATTCTCGTGATGCTCCATTTTGCGACGCGCATTTCTGATCAACATCCGGGAGG
Organism: Planctomycetaceae bacterium; assembly: GCA_021732845.1. Taxonomy (GTDB): domain Bacteria; phylum Planctomycetota; class Planctomycetia; order Planctomycetales; family Planctomycetaceae; genus JAKFUF01. The sequence continues at coordinate 10,227 of JAKFUF010000137.1, forward strand.
CGGAATGGCACAGCTCACACGGCCGGTGGACCCTTTCGGCGAAGTTGACGTTTATCGGTCGGCAACGGGCGGGCTGGGGGTGGTGGCCAAAGTCCTCATGCTTCCGGACATTGAGGGCACCCGCTGTGGGCTGGCACTTGATGCTTCGGCTTCCATGAAATCTCTTTACGGGGTGACTGGCATGGTCTCCACCGCGTTCAAGAGCGCCGCCGCCGCCGTTCCGAACCTTGTGGAGCCCGTCGCCCGGTCAATGGCCGCGTTCCTGGCGAATTTTGCCCACGATGGCAAAGTCTCGCTGCTGTACTGGGCCGTTTCGCCCGATGGTTCAGCGACCGAGGAGATCGGTCGTTTTTCCGGAGATGACGTGCAGACAGTTCCCTTCGGCGGCCCCAAGAAGATGCCCTGGGGACGTGGAACCAAGTTGCTGCCTGCCGTACGCTATTTTGTGGAGAGCGCCTTCGATGGCGCGCCGTGGGCCATCGGCGTGTTTGTGACGGACGGGATTGTTGAGGACATCGCCGATGTCAAAACCTACTGCATGAACTTCGGCCAGCAGATCGCCGCCGGGCAGCGCAAACCCTGCAAGTTTGTGTTGATCGGCCTGGGACACGAAGTCTCCCAGGATCAGATGGAAGAACTCGACGACATGTTCGAGGGCTCGGGACTGAAGACGCCCGAAGGCGACGAGATCGACATCTGGGATCACAAGCTCGCCAGCGAAATGCAGAAGCTGGAAGAGGTCTTCGCCGAGGTCGTCTCGGAGAACGTCACGGTGGTCGCCAGCGGCAAAATCGTGGACCAGAAGGGACGTGTCGCCCGGGAATTCCCCGATGGCGTGCCGGCGTTCATCCGCTTCGAGCTACCCGCCGACGCGACTTCATTCACGCTGGACTTCCCCGGCGGATCGATCAAGCAGGACATTTCCGAGGTTTTGGGCCGCCTGTAGGTGCCGGTGCCATTGAACGGGCAACCTTCAATGGCCTGCAATCGGTGAGCATACGCGTGGATCCACATCCATCAATGCGGTGGATTGCGGCGTTTTTTCGGCATCGCCCTTTTGAGAATCAACCAGGAGGCGGTATGGTGCGAGTCGCTCATCCGGTTGATCCCTTCGCCGAAGTCGATGTGTGTCGATCGCCATCGGGCGGCTCGTGGGTTACAGCCAAAATCGCCATGCTCCTCCAGCCTCTCGTGGTCTCCCGTTGTGGTTTGGCGCTCGATGCCTCGGCGGGCATGAGAGTGCTGTATGGCACGCTGCTCAGGGATCCCGGTCCTCCATTGCCGAATCTCATGGAACCGGCCGCGAGATTCATGGTCAACTTCCTGTCGCAGTTCGCCGACGATGACAAGGTTTCGTTGCTGTACTGGGCGGTGGACGCGGATGGCTCGGGCATTGAGAAAATTGGGCGTTTTTCTGGCGACGAAATCCAGTCAGTTGCCATCGGCGGCCCTAATGCAAAGCGGTGGGGGCGCGGAACAAAACTTCTGCCGGCACTGCGTTATTTTGTGGAAACTGCCTTTGAGGGTGCAACATCGGGGATCGGTGTATTTGTAACGGATGGAATCATTGAAGACATCGCCGATGTCAAAACCTATTGCGTGAACTTCGGCAGGCAGATCGCTGCCGGTCAGCGCAAGCCGTGCAAATTTTTGCTGCTCGGCTTGGGGTGTGAAGTTGATGAGAGCCAGATGGAAGCACTGTCTGACATGTTTGAAGGGTCTGGACTGGAGACTCCCGAAGGCGATGAAATCGACCTCTGGGATCATAAGTTTGCGTGCGAGATGCAAAAGTTGGCGGAAGTCTTCACCGAGGCCGTCTTGGAAAATGTCACCGTTGTTGCCAGTGGCAAGATCGTAGACCAAAAAGGCCGTGTCGCCCGGGACTTTCCCAATGGTGTCCCGGCATTTCTCCACTTCGAGCTGCCGGCAGATGCAATATCGTTCTCGCTGGAGTTTCCCGGCGGGTCAATCAACCAAGACATTTCTGAAGCTATGAGTCACGCAAGACAATAAATCTCAGTCGCGCATAGTTTGCGGATGAGCAGGGATGGATCTGATCTCGCCGGACAGGAAGTCGGCGGAAGAGTAGTAATTCCCATTCAGGGTTTCCCCATGTCTTCCCCGCGCAGTCATCAACTTCCCAGCACCAAAGTTGCCAGCGCCTTCGGCGAGGTGAACGTCACCGATTCCGCCAGCGGTCGCCAGGTGCGGCTCACCATCCTGATGGAACCCGTCGACGAGGAGGGTTGGCAGACGGGGGTCGCGCTGGACGGCAGCGCCACCATGAAAGGCTGGTATGGCAAGGCACTCTCGGGCAAGGTTCCGCCTGAAATTGCCGAACAGTACCTGGAGAAAGGCTGGATCGTCCGGAGAGTGCAGGACGGAAAGTCCCTGCAGATCTACCAGAAGCAGGCCTACGACGACGCGATCCAGCGCGGTTATCTGAAGATGACCGAGAACATTGTGCAGCCCACAGCCCGTGAATTCATCACCTATCTGGCCGAAAAACTGGATGCCGATGGTGGCACGACCGTGATCTACTGGGCCTGTGGCAATGGCGCCGAACTGGAGGAGATCGGCGATTTCACGGCTGACCAGTGCAAGTCGATTGTCCTCTCGGGTCCCACAGCGGTGCCCTTTGGCAACGGGACGCACCTGCTGCCCGCCCTGCAGTACTTTGCCAGCCGTTTTCAGGATGCCCAGAACGGAATGTACGTGTTTCTGACCGATGGTCGTCTGGATGATCTGGAAGATGTGAAGCAGTTCACCCACACGCTGGCCCAGGAGATTCAAGGCGGCGCCCGGCGGCCGATGAAATGCGTGCTCGTCGGCATCGGCAATGCCGTGGATGAATCGCAGATGGAAGAGCTGGATGATCTGGACACGGGCACTTCCGTCGACGTGTGGGACCACAAAATCGCCCGCGACATGCGCGACATCCGGGAAATCTTTGCCGAAGTTGTGAGCGAAAACACCATCGTGGCTTCCACCGCGCGGATTCTGGACCACGCCGGGAAAGTGGCCGCCTCGTTTTCAGACGGGCTTCCCGCGCTGGTCGAGTTCACGTTGCCGCCAAACTGTCCCTGGTTTGACCTGGAAGTTGAAGGACAATGCATTCGTCAGACGTTGGAATGAAGGCCGGTTGCCATTTGAGTTGGACAGCAGTTCTCGCGTTTGGAACACGGTGGGATTCATTTGGTTCCGGGAGGCTGGCATGGCGTTTTGGGATGGTTGGTTTGGCAAGGGCAAGGACGAGCCTGCCACGAAATCGCACCAGCTCTCCAGCACCCTGGTGGCCAAGGAATTTGGGGAGGTAAATGTCCATCTCCATGGCGAGACGATGGATGTCAGCTTTACCATCCTGATGGAGCCTGTCGATTCCGAAGGCTGGCAGACCGGCGTGGCGATTGATGCCAGTGGCTCAATGGAGGCCGCCTACGGCCTGGGTCTCGCGGATGGTCAGGCGGGGCCGCCGCCCAAGACCGTTCTCGATGCCTATCTCAAAAAAGGGTGGCTGCAGATCATTGAACACCAGGGCGAAAAGTATCCCATTTTGAATGCCGAGGCCAAGCAAGATCTCGTGCGCCTGGGCCACTTCTGTTGGACGGCCAATGATATTGAGCCACTGGCGGCAAGGATTACGTCCTATCTGGCTTCGAATCTTGATGCCGATGGCAGCACGACCGTGATCTATTGGGCGTGTGGAGACGGGCGCGAGATCGAGGTCATTGGTGACTTGTCAGCCGAAGACTGCGAACGGGCAAAATTTGGCGGTCCCAAGAAGGTTTCGTTTGGACAGGGAACGTGCCTGACGCCGGCGGTGAAGTACTTCGCCGACCGTTTTTCCGATGCAAAAAACGGCATCTATATCTTTATCACCGATGGAGAACTGAACGACCTGCCTGAGGTCAAGCGGTATACGATTGACCTGTGCCGGGCCATTGCCTCCAGCAGGCGCAATCCGCTCAAGTGCGTGCTGATTGGGATTGGCGAGAACGTCAACGAAGGGCAGATGGAGGAATTGGACGACCTGGATTCGGGCACGACGGTGGATGTCTGGGACCACAAGGTGGCCAAGGATATGCGGGCCCTGGTCGAGATTTTTGCCGAGGTCGTCAGTGAGAATCAAATCGTCGCCCCCACGGCGCGGATCTTCGACGACACGGGCACCCTGGTGAAGAATTTTACGGATGGGCTGACCGCCAGCGTGCGGTTTTCGATGCCCGCCAGGAGCCAGTTCTTTGAACTGGAGGTTGGCGAAGCGCGGATTCGGCAGACCGTGGTGGGCGGCAGCCCAAGCTAAGAAGTGAACTTGGGATCGTGGCAACAATAACTGTCAGTTTTCGGAATGTCGATCAGCCAATGAGTCCGGTTTGAGGCCGAAACCGGACTCATGGAATCGTTCGCGTCGGCCAGCCATCTCGTAATCACAATAACTGTGACAATTGTCTCCCAATCCAGCAGCGAACGCCATCAGGGACAACGAATGAATTTGTTGGTGAAGTCGACAGGCCTGGCAAGACCGTGCGGAAGTCGTACGGTCATAAATTAACCACGAATTTTCACGAATAAGACGAATGTCACGAATGACAACGAGCAGGATTCCATCACCCGCCAAGCCATGCCGGTTGATGATTCGTGAAAATTCGTGGTTCCCCTTTTCGTTGACTAGAACCGGCTTTCGGCCAGCATCCTGAAACGCACATCGACTCTTTGTCCGGCCCTCAGAATGTCTCGAATTTGATTCAGGAGCAGTCATGTCAACTCGCCGCCTCCCGGTGTATCTGCTGCTCGACTGTTCCGAGTCGATGGCTGGCCCGGCCATTGAAGATGTCCAGCGGGGGCTGGACACCCTGTACAAGTCGTTGCGGAGTGATCCGCAGGCCCTGGAGATGGCCTATATCAGCGTGATCACGTTCTCGCGGTACGCCAAGCAGGTGGTTCCGCTGACGGATGTCGTTCAGTTTCAGCCGCCAAAGCTCACGGTTCAGGCGGGGACGGCCCTGGGGTCCGCGCTGGATTTGTTGCGGATCCGACTGGAAAAGGAAGTGGTCAAGAACTCGCCCACGGTGAAGGGCGACTTCAAGCCACTGGTGTTCTTGTTGACCGACGGGCAGCCGACCGATGACTGGGAACCGGCGGCGCAGCGGCTCCGCGCGGCCAACTCCACCAAGATCGCCAACATCTATGCAATCGGGTGCGGTCCTGATGCCGACGTGGAGATCCTGAGGTCGATCACTGACATTGTCCTGACCATGCCCGAGATGGATGCCGAATCGATCCGCAAAGTCTTCGTGTGGCTGTCGCAGTCGACCTCGGCGGCCAGCACGCGGTTTGGTTCCGGCAACGTAAATACTCCCATGGAGGCCCCGCCGCTGCCCGAGGGGTTGGAAATCGCCCCCGCGTCGTCGGGCTATGGGCTCAGCCGGCGCAATGAGCGGCCCCGGCAGGTGTTCCTGCAGTCCCGCTGCAGCCGGACCCGGTCTCCCTACCTCATGCGGTTTGCCCGGCAGGGCAACCGCTATGTGGCCATTGCCGCCCACAAACTGGACCTAGTGGAAGAGGGGGACGACGAACTGATGCCCACCATCAACAGTTCGGAACTCGACGGCTGTCCCGATTGCCCGTATTGTTCCAATCCGGTGGCCGCGGTCTGTGACTGCGGGGCGATTTTCTGCGACAATCCGACCGTCGGAACTTCCGTGACCTGCCCCGGCTGCAAGAGTACTCTGCACCGCAGCAACGCCTCCAGTGGCAGCTTCGACATCAAACGCAGCCAGGGGTGAGGCTGGCGGCGGAACGAACAGCAACTTTTTCCAGCGAGAGTCGAACCATGGCGGATATGGGCCGAAGACTTCCAGTTTACCTGCTGCTCGACTGTTCCGGCTCGATGGCGGGCGAACCGATCGAAGCCATTCGGCAGGGCGTGCGGGCACTCCTGTCCGATCTGCGGGGCGATCCGCAGGCGCTGGAGACCGCCTATTTGTCGGTGATCACTTTTTCCAGCAGTGCGCAACAGGTGGTGCCGCTGACGGAGCTATTGAGTTTCCAGGAACCGCCGCTGGCTGCCGGCGGGAGCACGGCGCTGGGAGAGGCGCTGAAGGTGCTGGAAAAATGCCTGGACAGCGAGGTCCGCAAGTCCACGCCGACGCAAAAGGGTGACTGGAAGCCACTGATCTTCTTGATGACGGACGGGCAGCCCACCGACAACTGGGAGACTCAAGCCAACATTCTGAAGCAGAAGCGGGTGGGCAACATCATCGCCTGCGCGGCCGGTCCGGGGGCCGACACCAATGTGCTGAAGAAGGTGACTGAGATCGTGGTGCAGATCACCAATTTGAACCCGGATGACCTGAAGGCGTTCTTCAAGTGGGTCTCCAGTTCGGTGAAAAGCACTTCGCAGAGCGTTGGCCAGACCCCGGCGGAAAACACGCCCGTCGCCCTGCCTCCGCCCCCGCCGCAGATCACGATTGTTCCCTGAGGGTTTGGACTCCGCGCCGAACCTGCAGAAGGAACAGTACCACGCGCCTGAAACGCGGTTCATTGCCAGGATGTTCACGTGCAAAGAAACAGCTCCGGCCAGCCTGACTATGCGGAGGCGCTCGCGTGGAAACTTCAGCTCCCGGGGATGAACAACGGCCAGGATTTTGACCGTCTGCAACGGTTGTGGGAGGAACTGGAAAAGCACCCCAACAAGGAACAATTCTTCGGCGCGGTGGCACAAGTGATCGGCAAGCTGATTTTTCATGATGCGCTGAAGCACTTGGCGACGGCGCGGGCTCCCGCCGACCAAACCACAATTGAGTTCATTCGCCGCTGGGCCTTGGCTAATCCCGACCGATCCGCGCGGCTCCTGTCCGGAATTCGCCAGATGCAGGCGAAGTCCAACATGTGGGAGGCGCTGAAGTCCAACGCCCCGGCGGCAAGTTTTGCTGCCGGGGGATTGCCAAACCCCGGCCTTCCGGGCTTTCCTCCGATTCAGCAGCCACCACCGTTGCCGCCAGCTTTTCCTGCCGGTTCTCCAGCGTTAGCCCGAGATGCCTCCGTGCCTGACTTTTCCGCCCCTCCACCCAGCGCCGCCGCCCTTTGGAAGTATGTGCCGCTGGCGGCTGACACTCTCGACGCCGGTCCGGATGCCGAACACCGCGAACTTCCGCTTCCGTCCGGCGCGACGCTGATGGCCGCACGGGTTCGCGGCAAAAAGCACAAGCACGACGGCACGCCGTGCGACGACTCCTTTCATTTTGACACGGCCGGTTGCTGGACCATCATCGCCGTCTCCGACGGAGCCGGGTCGAAACGGTTTTCCCGTGTGGGTTCGGCCGTGGCGACTCAGGCGGTGGTTGCCGTCCTGAAGGCAGCCCTGCAAAACCACCAGATCCGTACCCGGTCGCAATGGACCGGTGATTCCTTCACCGAAGACGACCTGGTTTACGTTCAGGAAAGTCTGGTCAAGGGGTTTGAAGTTGCCTGGCGGGCGGTGCAACAGGCGGCAGAGGAGCGCGCTCAACAGCCAGAGTACACCAAGGTTCTCGGTCGGCAGGTGACGCCCAACGATCTCTCAGCCACGCTTTTGGTGGCCGTGCATTGCGAGGTGCCGTATCAGGGAGGCAATCACAGCCTGGTTTTCGGCTGTTCAGTGGGGGACGGCATGATCGCGATCATTGACCAGGACGCCGGCGGACGCATTTTGATGACTCCCGACAGTGGCGAACACTCGGGCGAAACACGGTTTCTCGATGCCCGCGAGAGCACTCCGGAAAGCGTTCGTTCGCGGATTTTTCCGTTTCTGGGCAAGCTGCGGTGCCTGCTGCTGATGACCGATGGCGTGGCCGACGACTACTTCCCCAATCAAACAGAGATGCCCCGGCTGTACGGCGACCTGGTTCTGAACGGCATCCTGCCGATTGCCCCAGCTTCAGAGGCCGAGATCGAGCACGAACTGCAAAAATCGCGGGCACCAAACCTGCGGCACCAGTCACCCGTGGCTTACTCATTCGAAACGGATCGGCAGACGGCCAGCGGACCGGAACGCGTGCTGGTGCGGTCGATGGAGAAATTCGCCGCGCTCGTGGAGCCGGACATGGAGCTGGCGAGTGTCGCCGCCAATCCACGGTTACTGGCGGCAGGAGCCGCGCCACGCGCGGCATCATCCGCCGCGGCGCTGGAGTGGTGGCTCGATTCCTACCAGGTCCGCGGCTCGTTCGACGACCGGACCCTGGCGGCACTGGTCGCCGCACCGCCGGCGGAGTGACGTGTCCCCACTTTCGCCCGAGACCTTTTCAGGCTTACCAACCGCAGTTTTCCACTTGGGCTCGAGGGAATGTCGGTAGAAACCGCCACGCTGAAGAACGGCAAGACCCTGCAGTTCAACTCTGACATGATTGGCGATGGCGCCATGAAGGAGGTGTATTTCACCACGGACCGGAAGAAAGTCGTTTGCTTCTTCAAGGATCCGCAGGCCGGATCAGACCGGCTCCGTGTGCAACGGCTGGACTTCATCCTGGGGAAATACAACCCCACGCTGCCGCGTGATGCCGGCGGAGCCGCGTCCAGTGCGGGTGATGCCGCGTTTTATTCCAACCTGTTTTGCTGGCCGACGGACATTGTCACCCAGCCCCGGTTTGGAATCGTCACCGCAACCTATCCCAACAATTTTTTCTTTGAAACCGGCCCCGATTTCATCAAGGGGAAAGAGAAGAACGGGGTGCGTTTTTTGGGACGCCGGAACCGCCAGTTGCTGGAGAAGCTGGCCCCGCGCGAACTGGGCACGTGGATCAATTATTTCAAGCTGTGCATCACCATGACCCGCGCCGTGGCGCGGCTGCATCTCGCGGGACTCTCCCATTCGGATTTGAGCCCCAACAATGTGCTGGTCGACCCCGTGGGGGGATCGAGCATTGTCATCGACATCGATTCCCTGGTGGTGCCAGGCCTGTTTCCGCCGGACGTGCTGGGAACGAAGGGGTACATCGCCCCGGAAGTGTTGTCCACGCTGCCGCTCAAATTCGACGACCCGAAACGTCAGCATCCCAGCGCCCGTACCGATGAACATGCGCTGGCCGTGTTGATCTACCAATACCTGCTGTTGCGCCACCCGCTGGACGGACGACGCATTCCGCCGGGGAACACGGCAGAGGAGCAGGACGCGCTGCAGTACGGCTCCCAGGCCATTTTTTGCGAGCATCCGACGGACGACTCGAACCGGGTGGAGGAGCCGAACTCTGTGCCAAACACCTGCCTCGGCCCGTTGCTTCCCGATTTGTTCAAGCGGGCCTTTGTCGACGGACTGCACCAGCCTCATCGCCGGCCAAGTGCCAATGAGTGGCTCAAGGCCCTGATCAAGACCTGGGATCTGCTGACGCCCTGCGCGAACGCCCAGTGTCCGCAAAAATGGCATGTGTTCGATGCCCAGAAACGGCAATGCCCCTTTTGCGGGACAGTCGCGAGACAGCCCGTGCCCGTCCTGCGGCTGCGTTACGAAGCCAAACCCGGCCAGTGGCTGGCGGACGGCCAACTGGTGGTCTACGACAAGCTGTATCTGATGAAATGGCATGCTTTTGCCCGGCTGTTTCCCGGCCCGGAAACAGACCGCACCCCCCAGGGCTATTTCGCCTGGCACGAGGGGCAGTGGCTGCTGATCAATCAGAATCTAACCTCGTTGACCACGTCTGCCGGCAACCGTGTGCCCCCCGGCCAGGCGGTGGCCCTCACCCACGGCAGCCAGATCCGTCTGTCCCAGGAACCGAACGGCCGGATCGTCGAAGTTCAGTTGCAGTGAGCCCCGGAGTGGGCAGCCCATGCCGGGGAATTTGCCAGGCATTTTCCCCAATCGGTGAATTTGAGGAGGCGAAGTCTGGCCCACGGGTTGGATCCGTGGCAGAATATGTTGTGGTTTCGGCGGCGAAGGTGGCCTGAATGGCCGTGCGTGATTCCGGGACACCGTCAGTGGAGCCAGAGCGAGCGGATCCACGACAGGCGTCCCAAAATCACGCATTGTGACAGGGGACACGGCAATCCGACCATGTTTTTTTCGACGAAAGATCCGCTGAAGGCGGTTTCCGGCGCCGGCTTTATCCCGCCGCAATATGCCTATCGGGGCAATTCGCGCGAACTGCCGCTGGCGGTCAAACGCGTCGCCTTTGATCTGCGGAACAAGGTTCTCATCGGGTTTCCCAACAACGGGCTGCCTCTGGCCACGGGATACCGACTTGAGACCTTCGAGCCGTGCGCCATCGACTGGCTGCCGAACATGCCGGCGCTGCAGGCCAATGCGCTGCTGCAGCAGGCCGGAAATTTCGAGATGCGGTGTGAGCTGCTCCCCACCGCGGGGATCAAGCTCATTCCGCCATTGCTTGCGATGGCGATCACTCCCGCCCTGAGCGCAGGCGACCTGCTGGGTCTGCTGACGCAGCAGCAGATGCTCCTGCTGTGGCACGGCGGACGGAAGCAGTTCATCTGCGGTGTGACGCTGCCGGTGCTGGCCGGCGGGCGGATTCTGGCCGCGCCACAATGGGCGGGCCTGCTGCACGGCGGCAAGGTCGAGATTCAGAAGTGGTCCGACGAGGTCGATTTTGCCAATCCTGCAGCGACCATTTCGCAATCCGCCAGCGACATGCTGTTCACGGATGACGGCCGGCATGCTGTCCTGGTGACGCCGGCGACAAAGGACAAGGCCTCCTCCCTGGTGGTGCATCTGGCGGCCAGTGGCCGGGTGGTCAAGGAGTATCCCTTCGCGCCTGCGGGAAAGACCGGAAAGCTCGGGCGGGTGGAACGGATCGAGGCGGCACTCACCAAGGACAACCACGCCGTGGGGCTGGTGCGTTACAGCCAGGACTCAGCGATCGTTCTTCAGGATTTGATCAGCGGAAAGATGCTGGGAAAGCCGCTGATCCCCGAATCGGAGTTGTTGCCAACGCCCGGCGTGGAACTGGTGCCCCGGCGCGGTCTGGTCGCCTGGGTGCGCCAGCCGTGCCTCCTCGAAGTCTGGCAGTTGCCAGATCGGCAGTTGGTCCTGCGGGAAAAACTGGCCGGTCCTCCGGACTCGCTGCAGTTCAGCGAGTTTGGCCGGCATCTTGCGGTCATCGGCGAGAAACCGAACTCCGTGAGAGTTTTCACGTTCTCCGCCGGCTCGGCCGATGGCTTGCGGGCTCCCGCGACCCAAGCTGGCCAGACGCCCGCCACCGTCTCCCCATCACCGACGGCCGAGAAAAAAAAGCCAAAAGCGGGGAGATCTCCATCCACAGCCACCGGATCACCAGCCAGTCAGAATGCACCATCGCGAGCCGATCCTCATCTGACCGCCGAGTCTGCCATGCAAGCCACGCTTTCTCCCCTGCAGCAAGAGATCGATCAGGCACCCGCGGGGGGGACGGTGGAGCTGAGGCCAGGCGTTGAATATCCGGGGAACATCGTGGTCCGCAAACCGCTGACCCTCTCGGGCCGGGGGGCGACGCTGTGGGGAAAAAGCGGCCCCCTGGTGACCATCGCCTCGGCGGGTGTGCAGTTGCGGGAAATCCGCATCGAAGTGACAGGCGACACCCCCAGTCGCCCCGAGGAAGAGTTGGCGATCCTGGTCACCGGCGGCCATCAGGTTGGTTTGGACAATATTGAGGTGAAGGGGACGGTGCATGGCCTCCAAGAACAGGGTGCCTGGCGCTATCCCAGCAGCCTGCATCTGGGGCGGCTGGCGCATGGTTCCCAGCACCGGGTGAGTTTGCGGCTGTGGGCGGCCGCGAACTGCCGGATCGCCGCCGAAATTGAAGGGCTGGCCTTTCACCCCAAGGAGCTGAAGAGCGGCTTGAACGATGTGATTCTGTCCATTGACAACATGTCGAACGACACGTTTTTGTTTGGACGGATCGTGCTGGATACGGGCCGTCTCAAGCGGTGGTGGTCCATTTCCGCGCATGTCGTGAATGCGGCGGATGCGATGCCCAGCGCAGCCACGCCGCCGCTGGTTTGGGAGCCGACAGCCGAGATGCTGGCCAGCCTGCCGCCGACACCCGCGGCTGGCCCACCGGTCCAGAAAACGTCAACACCGTCGCCGACTGCCGCTGTTCCGCCTGCGTCTGCGCCGCCAGCCCCCACAGCGCCGCGACCCGCTCCAACGCCGCCGGTTCCACCAGTTCCGCCCGTGGCTTCCGCCCCGCCTCCGCAACCCAGCCGGCCGGTCCCGGCCGCGCCTCCGGCTCCATCCGTTTCCCCCAGGACGGCCTCCGTGCCATCGGCGCTCTTTTCGCCGCCCGCAGCCGTCGCACCGCCCGCGATGCCGGGACTCGCTCCGCCTGTTGCCGCCGTTCCGTCAGCACCCATCGCGCCGCCGTCAACCTTGTCGCCGACGCCAGGGCCAACCTCGCCGGTCCCTTCTTTTCGGCTGCCCATCACTCCGCCCGCTTCCACTCCAGCATCGTCCAGCACGTCGGTTGTGAAAAAACGCAGCAGCATTCCTGGTGGGGGAATCTTTGGTGCCAGAGCCGAAGCGGCCGAGGTGCCGCCAATTTTGCCCCCAGCGACCAGTGGGCAGGCGGTGGGATCGACATCCGGGCCGTCTACCCCGGGAGCAGTCACATCCCGTCCGGTCTTCAATGCGCCGCTCGGGACCGGAATTTTCGCTTCGTCGGTGTCGGCACCAGCGGGCGACGCGCGGGGCGGGACGCCCGGGCCTGCCACTCCGGCCAGTGAGAAGAAATCGGATCCGGCTCCCGATTTGGGACCGCCACCACCGCCGAACACCGCCGCGCAGTTGGCTTCAGGTCCTCTGCCCGCGACCGTAACTCCCGCCACAACCGCGCCCCAATCAACCGGTTCGGTTGGCCAGAGACGCAGCAGCCTCGCAATGGGCGGAGCTTTTGGCACGCGAACGGAGCCGGCGGCCGTGCCGCCGATCCTGCCCCAATCCGGCGGCGCTCCGTTGGGCGGATCGCCGCCTGCGCCGACACCTGGGGCCAGTGGTTCGTCCCGGTCAGCCTTCAATGCGCCACTGGGTCGAGGAGTCTTTACCGCGCCAGGGCCGGCCCAGCCGGAAGCATTGCCCGCCGTGATGCCCGCCCCGAATGCCGCCCCGGCCACTCCAGCC
>JAKFUF010000119.1 GCA_021732845.1 Planctomycetaceae bacterium
ACATCTTCTGTAACACGCCAAGTTCCTAAGAGTTTATCTACTAAACACGGTAAGTGTGACAACGAATTGTCACCTCACGCGCATCTTTAGATGCCACTCTTTTGCCGCTACCAGATTGCCAAAGAACGATGCCGCAAACGCTGCCATCAGAGCTTGTCGCTCTTCCAGCAACCTTCGCGGCAGCAGCCTTGTGTGGGCTGAAGCGGCACCGAACAATTGTTCGATGCGGCTTCAAACCACGAGACTCACTTGCCGCCCCACTCCCCTTCCCTACTCACATTCCCTTCGCCACCACCCTCAAGACACTGTTGTGACTGGCGAGAGGTGAATCTTAGGCTTACTCATTCGCGTCGTCAAGCAACTTTCACAGGTTTTTCATTTTCCGGCAAACCGGCTACTTTTCCACGCCTTCTCGCAACCCCCATGGCCATTGCGGGCCAGTGGAGACGACCGGGGTCGAACCGGCAACCCCCGCCTTGCAAAAGCGGTGCTCTCCCAATTGAGCTACGTCCCCATACAATTGGCAGCACTCCGGAGAGTCGCCTGCCGGCTTCTTCGATTGGGCGCACTTGGACTCGAACCAAGGACCTCAGCCTTATCAGGGCTGCGCTCTAACCAAACTGAGCTATGCGCCCGCGTCATTTCAACTTGCCGCCGAACTTTCGCTGCTGCAGAGGCTTTTCAACTTGGCGGTTCGGGGCAGTCTTTCGCGAGTTCGACGTGGTGTTCACGCTGCTTTTATCGGCAAGGCGACCCAACGGCTTACTGGCGGAACGAGGATTTTCCAACAATGTTTGGCGATTGTCCAGTGATCGAGCCTGCTTTTACGAGAAATTCTGCAACCTCGGCCCAGATTGATTGCGGTCAAGCGGTCAGAGCCTGGCCAGTCGATTTTTGGGATATCGACTGGTCGGGCTGGCTGGAATCACTTCGCCTGCACGATTTCACCGAGTCTCGGCCGTCGAGTGGTCAGCGGCTCGGGGAACGGACTTGCCTAAAACTCAGGGTCGATGATTTCGCTGCCATTGGGTGTGGAGATGCCCTGAAGGATCGTGGGGTTGACGTCCGCCCGCACGAATCTGACGGCTCCATCCGCCATGAGAATGTGAGAACCGTTGTGGAACGGGCTGCCAAATGTGTCAGGATTGTTGCCCAGACCCAAGGCGGGATCCCGGGTATTGATCGGGTTGGCCCATTTGGGAAAGCCAGCGTTGATCTCGCCGCCGAGCATGGTGTTGCTGCTGCCATCGCGAATATCGACGAGGCCCATCCACAGGTTTTTCCCGAGCGTTTTCGAATTGCCGCTGTAGTGACTGTCCCCCATCATGGGCGGGGATTTCACCCCTGGGTTCAAGAAGGCCGCCACGGGAAGTCCGGTGGCCATGGCATTCTCATGCGCATCCCACGGGACATTGAAATTGATTTGATTGTAGGCGGGTGCCTGATCGAGGTAGGGCAGCAGAGCCGTTTGCCAGTTGTGATACGCCCTGCCATCTTCCGTGAACGAAGCCGCCGGGAACTTCCCGTATGTGTCGTGATAATTGTGCAGTGCCAGGCCAAGCATCTTGAGGTTGTTCTTGGACTGCGACCGCTGCGCGGCTTCGCGTGCCTGTTGAAGGGCAGGCACGAAAAACGCCACGCCGCACAAACACACGCTGAGGAAGCCGACCCCCACCACGCCCAGGACGATGAACAGGACCATCTTGGTATTCCCCCCGCCTCCAGACTTCTTGCTCCCCTCGCGGAGGCTCTCTCCACAACTGGGGCAGCGACGGTCGGCGGAAGACACGCGTTCATCACAGGCAGGACAGCGAGGCATGGGGGTCGATCCCGAGGCGGAAGCGGATGTTGGTGAGAGAAACCTATCGAAAAGCCCTGCTCCGTGCAATTCGATGCATTCACGTCGCCGTTTCCCGACCGGACGGGTGTCGGCCTCCGGTCGCAGTCGTTCAAGGCTGAGGCTTTCCCGCCAGCAGCCGGTTCAACACATTCGGCTCGACCGGCTTGGTGAGGTGATGATCGAAGCCAGCGAGTTTCGAGCGTTGACGGTCTTGTTCTTGTCCCCAACCGGTCAGGGCGACCAGCACCATTTTCTCCCGGCCGGGCTGTGACTGCAGATGGCGGGCGACCGCGTGGCCGTCCATGCCTGGCATGCCGATGTCCAGCAAGACAAATTCCGGAGGATCCTCGGCAATCGCCGCGATTCCCTCCTCGCCGCTGTGAGCCACACGGACGGTGTGCCCGTCCAGCCGGAGCAGCATGGCCAGGCTGAGGGCGGCATCGACGTTGTCATCCACGACCAGAATCTTCCGGGGTGCAACGAGAACGACGGACGACTTCTTCTTGGCTTCGCGGGACTCGTGGGTTTCGCCGTCGTCGTCGCGGATGGCAGGGAGGCGGACGATGAACTCGCTGCCTGTGTTCAGTCCGGCGCTGTGGGCTTCGACCCGGCCCTCGTGCATTTCCACGAGATTCCGGACGAGTGTCAGTCCGATGCCCAGCCCGCCCTGCGAGCGGGCCTCGTTGGGAGCCACCTGCATGAACATGTCGAAGATCCGCGGCAGCGTTTCCGCATCCATCCCGATGCCATTGTCCCGAATCGAGATCACCACATCCCGGCCCTCGCGGTTGACGGACAGGTGGATTTTTCCGCCAGCGGGGGTGTACTTGGCGGCATTCAAGAGGATGTTGGAGACGACCTGCGCCAGGCGCACGGCATCCGCCTCGAGCCACACCTGCTCGCTCGGCAGATCGACCGTCAGTTCGTGGTTCTCGGCATCAATCGCCGGCCGCGCGGTTTCCACGGCGCGGGCGATGAGGTTGACGAGTTCCATCCGTTCGCGGCGCAACTCGATCTTGCCCCGCATGATGCGCGACACGTCGAGCAGGTCATCCACCAGCCTGGTCAGATGGAACACCTGTCGCTCTGCCATCTCCCGCGACTGTTCCACAAGCACCGGATCGTCCCGGCCGGCCTTGAGGATGTACATCGCATTGCGGATGGGGGCGAGCGGGTTTCTCAGTTCGTGCGCCAAAACCGCCAAGAACTCGTCTTTGCGATGATCGGCAATGCGCAGTTCCTGATAGAGCTGCGAGTTTTCGATGGCCACGGCCGCACGCTGCGCCAGATCTTCGGCCAGGGACAAGTCGCGGGGTTTGTAGCGGGTTCCAGATTCCGCGGAAATGAAGGTGATCACCCCGACCGGGTTTCCGCGGACAATCAGCGGCACCCCCATGAACGACCGCAGGCCGAGTTCGCGGACGATGTTCAACAGCCCCGCATCCGTGATGGATGTCTGCAGCATCTCATCCGTGATCTCGGAAACCAGCTCAGACTTTCCCGTCCGCAGGATGTTGGCGGGCCCCGTTCGGGCGGCTGGATCGAGCAGAGTGCGGCGGTGCAGTTCGTGAGCCAGCTCGACTTTGGCGGGATCGAGATGCACGGCGGCCACGCGGCGAAGTGAACCATCACTTTCCAGCATGTCGATGGCACACCAGTCGGCGAAGTACGGCACGGCCAGCCGCGCCACTTTCTGCAGGGTGCTTTCGTAATCGACGACGGCCGCCAATGCGCCGCTGCAGTCGGCCAGGAACCGCATGTTCTGTTCGACCTGCTTTTGTTCATGGATGTCCGTGCAGGATCCAACGTAGCCGATAAACGCACCATCCGGGGCATGCCGCGGAGCCACCTGGTTGACGATCCACCGATAAACTCCGTCGTGTCTTTGCAGTCGGTAGATCGACCGGAATGGCTTGCGTCCGTCAAAGGCCTCTTCATAGGCGCTAAGAAACCGCGGCAGATCCTCCGGATGTACGCCTTCCAGCCATCCGGTTCCTTGCTCGTCCTTCAGGTTTCTTCCGCGGAATTCGAGCCACGGGCGGTTGAACCAGTCGCAGCGCTTGTCCGGCCCGGCCATCCAGATCAACACCGGCGCGGCGTCGGCCATGACCCGGAAGCGGCTTTCGCTCTCGTGGATTTTTCGCTCGGCGATGATCCGCTCGGAAATGTCTCGAAAGACGAACACCACCCCCACCAGCTCCAACTTGGCGTTGCGGATCGGCCCGTCGGTGGTTTCGATGAACCGCTCGCTGCCATCGCGCCGCACGAGTACCGTCTGGCTCAACTTCCGCCCGGACTTTTCGCCGGAAGAGGCCTGCACGGTCTCGACGGGATTTTCGACAGTCTTGCGGGTTTGGTCGTGCAGAATACGAAACACCAGCGGCAGTGGCTGCCCTTCGGCGTCGAGCTTGCTCCATCCCGTCAGCTCTTCCGCCTTGGGGTTCAGCGTCGTCACAATGCCGTGGGCATCGGTGACAATCACGCCATCGCCGATGCTGAGAAATGTGGACTGCCATTGCTCACGCTGCTGCAGCGCTTCACGCGTCTGGACTTCGCAGAGTTCCCGCGTGCTTTGCATCGCGCCGCCGAGCAGCGCGATCCCCACGCTGACAAGCAGATACAACACCACGCCGGCGTGCCGTTCGTAGCCGGAAACCGGTTTCGGATTGATCGGCAGAAGAAACATCAGCGAGAGAATCGCCCCAAGTGCAGCCGCCAGCAGTGCCGGTCGGAAGCCTCCGTACCACGCTGTCACC
Organism: Planctomycetaceae bacterium; assembly: GCA_021732845.1. Lineage (GTDB taxonomy): Bacteria > Planctomycetota > Planctomycetia > Planctomycetales > Planctomycetaceae > JAKFUF01. The sequence continues at coordinate 4,597 of JAKFUF010000119.1, forward strand.
AGAACGGCAAAGAACAGCGTGGCGAAGGGGAAGGCATCCCCCAGGAGGGGATTCAACAGCATCCGCAAGCCTGTGGCTGCGCATACGCTGCCAACCGCCACGGCAGTCCGCAGGAGAACGTGGGACGCGAAGAACGGCTTTCTCTCCATTCGGACCAATCCCTGGTGGTATTCCCGAGTCTTGTTGAAGTATAGAAGTGCGGACGACTTCGGGCCACTGGCGCGCGATCCGCCGCACGCTTCACCGCTGCGCGATCGACTCCGGTCGTCCACCGCAAATCCGCTGCCAAACCATGGGAATCACATGCTTCGCCAGTCCAAGCTGCTGCTGGCAATCACATTCGCCCTCCTCATCTGTGGCTCAGCTCTCTCCGCGGAGAAACCGACAGCCGCCGCCAAAAAGGGCACGTTTCGGGTTGTCGGCTACCTCCCCGAGTACCGGATGAGTGGTTTCGATCCCGAACATGCGAGCCTGCTGACCGACCTGGTCTACTTTTCCGCCGCCCCTAAAGCCTCAGGCGATCTGAACACCGAGACGCTGACCGCGCCGCACCTCAAGCTGCTGCGGGAGACCAGCGCCAAGCACAACCTCCGCTTGCTTCTGTGCGTTGGTGGCTGGAGTCACTCGAAGGAGTTCGCCCCGATGGCCGCTTCGGCCCCGGCGAGAAAGCGGTTCGCCGCCAACGTCAAGAGTTTCTGCATGAAAGAAATGTTCAACGGCGTGGACATCGACTGGGAGCATCCCGCCAACGCCAAGGAACAGAACGACTACGCACTGCTGCTGACCGAGCTCAAGCAGGCGTTCAAGGGCACGAAGCTCACGCTGTCCGTGGCGATGGCGGGCTGGCAGAGGATCCCTGCCGAGGGATTGGCGGCACTGGATTTCATCCACCTCATGGCCTACGACGACAACGGCAAGCATTCAACCTTCGAATATGCGCAGTCTCAGCTCGACAAATTGATTGCGGAGGGAATCCCCGCCTCCAAAATCTGCCTTGGGGTGCCGTTCTATGGCCGCGATGTCAAATCCCGTGACGCACAAACGTATTCTGAACTGGTGGCCAGGCACAAACCGGGTCCGGACATCAACGAATTCGGCGGCACGTACTTCAATGGCATCAATCTGATCCAGCAGAAGACAAAGCTCGCCCTCGACCGCAAAGCCGCCGGCATCATGATCTGGGAAATCGGCCAGGACACCCGCGACGAGACCTCGCTGCTGAAGGCGATTCGAACGACGGTCGACGCAAAATGATCGAATTTGCTGGCATTTCCGTCGTCGGCCTCTATCGTGAAATCCTGGGAGGTGATGCGTTGTAGTTTTGCCAGCCCGGCGTCTTGCGGTGTGGGTCAATTTCTCGTCTGGTCTGCTGATGGACTTTCCCGTCTATCTTGAAATGCTCGGCCTCCGGCTGCATCCGCACCTCCTGGCGGAACTGGTGGCTTACTCCCTCAGTTTCCAGTTGTACCTGCGGGTGCGGCGGCTGAGCGTGTTTCGAGAAGCCACGCCGCCGTTTGAGCAGATGATGTGGGTCATCATGGGGGCGATGTTTGGCGCGATGTTCGGCTCCAAAATCCTCGCGTGGCTCGAAGCCCCCCAGGATTTCTTTGCCGTTCCCTTTCAGCCACGACGACTGATCGGCGGCAAAACAATCGTGGGCGGCCTGCTCGGCGGCTGGGCGGGGGTGGAAATTGCCAAGTGGTTCGTGAGAGTCCGAACCTCAACGGGAGATGCGTGCGTTTTTCCACTCATCCTGGGCATGGCGGTCGGCCGGGTCGGCTGCTTCCTCACCGGATTGAGCGATCACACGCATGGGGTGCACACGCGGCTGCCGTGGGGAGTTGATTTCGGCGATGGTCCGCGACATCCCACCCAGCTTTATGAAATTGCCTTTCTTGTGGCCTTCGCGCTGGGACTCGGAGTTTGGTTTACACACGCTCACCGTGCCAATGGTCTGTTGTTTCGCGCATTTATCTCCGGATATCTGTTGTTTCGGTTTGCAGTCGAGTTCCTGAAGCCCTCCGAGAAGATCTATGCGGGCTGCAGCGCGATTCAACTGGCCAGCCTCGCCGGGACATGGCTGTGCCTGTGGTCCCTTTACGGAAGGAGGTCGCAACCGTGACGGTTCCAACGTATTCTGCCGTAAAGAACTTTTGGACGGCTGTCATCATCGGGTTTGTGTACTCGGCAGTTTTTTATGGTGGTGGTGCGGCCGGACTTCACCCCGGTCTCGTGATTGCCGCCGTGGCCCTCAAGCTGGGGGCGGGAATCTACATGTGCTTCTTCAGGGAGTGGCGCGCAGTCGGAGCGGGATTGATCACCTCTGTTCCGATCGCCGTGATGATCGTTCTCACCATCTGCTTTGCCATCGCTGCAGTCCTCAGTTGAGATTCCCATGAATGACAACCCGCCTGTCACGTATCCTGGTCCTCCAAAGCCTCCTTCGTACCGGGCATATTTCATTGGACTGGGCGGGGGAGCCGGTGTGACACTGCTGCTCATGGCGTTCGCATTCATGATCAGGGATGGTTGGGGTGTCATGTATGTGGCGGAATTCGCCAAGTTTGTGGCAGGAATCGTGCTGATCCTCGTGCCACACCGCCGGCAACTGGGGGCTGGTCTGCTCACATCCGTGCCGCTGGGAGTCATCGTCGCCTTTTGCACCTGCCTGGCAACGTTTGAACTGCATATTGGTCCGTAATGCCTCAAGACCGCGCCATGAAGCCTGGCAATCCGTCACCCCTTGCCAAGTATATTATCGGGGTGCTGGCCGGAGTCGCGTATTCTGCAACGCTTTATCGGTTGGGGGTTGCCGGCGCAATTCCGCTTGAATTTGTGCTGACCCTCGTTGGCGTCAAGCTCATCTGGGGCCTCGTGATGTGCTTCAATCAGGAATGGCGGGCTATTGGCGCGGGATTGATAACCTCTGTCCCACTGACAGTGATGCTGTTTGTCGCGGTCTGTTTCGCCATATGGTGATGAGTAGTCAATCAGTCGTAGAACAGCCCATTCATTATGCCTGAGAATCTGTCACCCATTATCAAGTTTCTGGTGGGAGCCATCCCAGGGCTCGTGCTCTTTGGAGCGCTTTGGGCGATGTGCGCGGCGAACCCCATACCTTTTACAGTTATGATTATGCTGGTTGGCAACCACCTCGTTGGCGGCGTCATCCTGTGCTGCTGCCGAGATTGGCGCGCCTTTGGCGCGGGACTGGCGACTTCAGTGCCCCTGGCCATCATGATCTTCGTCACTCTTTGCCTCGCCATCTACATGAACAAGGGGCCGATGCCGTTTCACTGAGCAGCTACGCTCATGGCGATTTCCAGCAGGAGGTTCAGCAACGCCTTTTGATTCACCGAGTATTCATTCACTTGCGTGGCCGGCCTTGCTATAGGGCTTGGTTTAATTGAAAGGTTTCTCATGCAGCCCATTAAAATCCCCATCGCCACGCGATACATGCTCGGACTGTCCACTGGCATCCTCATCTGCGGCTTTGCCGCCCTCCTTTTCACCCGCAGGACGCTGTCGCTGCGGGAGCTTGGCATTTCCGTGGAATTCTTCATGGCGGTGGTGGGGCTTGAATTCTTCGTTGGGGCAGTCCTCTGCTTCACCAAGACGGATTGGAGAGCAGTGGGAGCGGGACTGCTCACGTCGGCATCAGTCGCAGCAATGATCTTTCTCACGGCATGCTTCTCAATCCTCTGAAGTCACCTCACACAACCTTCTTCTGTCAGATTTGAGAGCCACATGGACCGCCCATACCTATTCTACGAACTTACCAACAGCATTTGTGCCACCTGCTTCCGCAAGGTGGAGGCGAAGGTACTGATTGAGGGCGATCTGGTTTATCTGCAGAAGTGGTGTCCGGAGCATGGCCGGCAAAAGGTACTGATCTCCACCGACGCGGCGTACTACCGTCGCTGTCGTGAATTTCTGAAGCCGGGGCAGATGCCCAAGAAATTCAACACGCCGATCCGCTACGGCTGTCCCTATGACTGTGGCTTGTGTCCCGACCACGAGCAGCATTCATGTCTCACACTCATCGAGATCACCGACGGTTGCAATCTGACTTGTCCAATCTGCTACAGCGACTCGGGGCCGCATCGCAATGCCTCGCACAAGTCGCTGGAGCAGGTGGAATTCTTGCTCGACTGCTGTGTCCGCAATGAAGGCGAGCCGGACGTGGTGCAGATCTCTGGTGGTGAGCCGACGATTCATCCGCAGTTCTTTGAAATTCTCGATGCGGCCCGCGGTCGTCCCATCAAGCATCTGATGGTGAACACCAATGGCGTGCGGATCGCTGGCGACGCCGAGTTTACGCGGCGGCTGGCGACCTACATGCCGGGTTTTGAGCTTTATCTGCAGTTTGATTCGGTCCGGCCTGAGCCACAGCGGGTGTTGCGCGGGGCGGACCTGACCGATGTCCGCCGCCGGGCACTCGACCGGCTCAATGAACATGACATCAGCACGACGCTGGTGGTGACGCTGCAAAAGGGGCTCAACGATGACCAGATTGGCGAGATTCTCGAATTCGCCGTACAGCAGCCGTGTGTGCGCGGGGTCACGTTTCAACCGATCCAGGATGCCGGCCGCACGCAGGGTTTCAATCCGGCCACCGACCGGCTGACGCTGGGGGAGGTCCGACAACAGATCCTGCGGCAGTCAAGTCTGTTTGCCGAGCGCGACCTGATTCCCGTGCCCTGTCACCCCGACTGTTTATGCATGGGATATTCCTTGAAGACCGCGGCGGGCGTGGTCCCGCTGACAGGTCTTCTCGACCCGCAGGCACTGTTGGGTGCCGAGGGGAGCACCATCATGTACGAGCAGAGCCACGCACTGCGGAATGAGCTGTTCCGGCTATTTTCGACTGCCGCCAGCCCAGTCTCCTCGGCTGCCTCGCTGGCGCAACTGCTGTGCTGCCTGCCGAACATCCCCATCCCGGATGCCCTGCACTACAACAACGTCTTCCGGGTACTCATCGTTCAGTTTCTTGACGCCCACAGCATGGACATCCGCAGCGTCAAACGCACCTGCGTTCACATCGTCCACCCCGACGGCCGCATCATCCCTTTCGACACCTACAACCTCTTCTACCGCGACGGGAGAGAAGGCCTCATTGAGCGATGGAAGGAGCCCGCAGTGAACCTGGTTCCGTTGGAATGCTGATTGACGGCACCCAGGATTCGGAGTGGTCTATGAATCTCCTCAGCGACGAAGCCTTGGAACTTTCTGGAGTCGTGGCGAACTGCCGCATGAACCGCGAGCGGTCGCTGACCGGTTCGAATGGCTATTCCAAGGAATTGGGTTTCAATCCCCTGGACCTGCTGCGCAGTCGACTCAGAACGTCGCGATCCGTCAACTGGCTGGATCTCTGTTGCGGCACGGGCAGTGCCCTGATCGAGGCCTCGCAGCAAATTGCGAGCGAGGGGCTGGAGAATGTTGTCCACATGGATGGGATTGACCTCGTGGACTTTTTCTCCAAGATTTCACCGGATGTGCATTGCCTGCAACTCACCGCCGCCAGCGTCACCAACTGGGAACCTGAGCGGCACTATGACTTGATTACATGCATTCACGGCCTGCACTATGTCGGCGACAAACTCCGCCTCATTTCCCGAGCCACCTCGTGGCTCAAAGACGACGGAGAATTTCACGCCAATTTGGACCTCGACAATCTCAAATTTCAAGGCCGGAAGCTCCGGAGTCAGACCGTTTCCGGCATGCTCCAGCAACAGGGAGTGATCCATGAAGCCAGAAAAAAGCGGCTTCGCTGCGTGGGATCCCGCACCATAGCCTTCCCCCTCCGTTATCTCGGGGCCGATGACGAGGCAGGTCCCAACTACACCGGACAGCCTGCGGTGAATTCCCATTATGAATTGACCGAGTCTCGTTGAAGGTCGGATTCCGACAGGCTGCGTTTCTGCGGAAACATCTCGGGGCGGCAAGGCGGCTCGCATTGTGACATCGTCGGCGGCCAATCTCTCATTTCCCGGCAGACTGGGCGTCGAGCAAGTGTTTCAAATTTTCCCGGGTCGTGCGAACCTTTGGATGATCTGGCCCGAAGGATTGCTCGGCAATCATCAATGCCCGGCGCAGCAGTGACTCAGCCTCTGCGAATCGGCCTGCGCTCTCGAGCAGCGCCCCGAGATTGTTGAGCACCGCCGCGACTCTCGGGTGGTTCAGCCCATGCGCTCCTTCCAAAATAGTGAGTGCCCGGCGCAGGAACGATTCGGCCTCCTTCAGGCGGTTCGTCAGGCGCAGCAGGTGTCCCAGGTTGTTCAGGACGCTGGCAACCGCTGGATGATCAGAGCCGTAAGTTTGCTCATTGATGATCAAGGCACGCCAAAAACATTGCTCCGCCTCCGCGAGCCGGTTTGTCGTTCGCAGCAATCCGCCGAGATTGTTTAACCGAGTTGCAACCAAAGGGTGACCGGGACCGTACACTGCTTCATCAATCGCGAGTGCGCGCCGGAGCAATGGTTCGGCTTCTCTGGGGAGATTCATGTCGTGCAACAGCCGTCCCAGGTTGCTATAGCCAATTGCGATGTTCGGATGACTTCGGCCGAATGTCCGCACGTCGATGGACAATGCACGACGCAGGCAGTTCTCGGCGTCTTCCATCCGATTGGCGTGCTGAAGGAGCGTCGCCAGATTGCTTAAGAAAATCGCCACGGTGGGATGCGCCGCGCCATGCACTTTCTCCGCAATCTCCAACGCTCGGCGCAACAGTGGCTCAGCTTCATTCAGTCGATTCGTATCCTGTAAGAGTTGTGCGAGATTATTGAGCCCCGTGGCAGCCTCTGCAGAAGCGGGACCGAAATTGTCCTCCACAATCTGCAAAGCTTGTCGCAGATAATACTCCGCACGGTCGAAATCGGCGGTCTCAAACAGGACCAATGCCAAGTCATTGGCGATGTCCCAGCCGAATCCAGGGTCCGCTCCAGCGATGGCCTGGAGCGAATAGGCCTCCTCAAGACAAGCTTTCGCCGTGGGCCAGTCCAACCGGTTCCGAGCCTGGTTGCCGGCACGGTGCAACAATGCCGCCAGCAAGACTTCTCGTCCGGATTTGCCACGAAGCTTGGCCGCCTCGGCCAGAGTGACTGCCGGATCGCCAGAGTCATCGCGATCCATCTTCCGCAGGAAGGCGTGCTCTTCATCAGGCAATCGGATGAGACTGGCGTAGCTGCTGCCAACTGGCTCAATCCGAAACACTCCGGATCGAATGGACCAAAGATCCGGTGCGGCAGCCCGAAATATTTGCTCCATGCGCGATGGCAACGCGAGTGCCAGCGGGCCGTGAAATCTCTTCTGCAGCGTGTTCCGATAGCGGTTCAGAATGGTCAATGCCTGCTGCCATGCGTCGGCGCGTTCTTCCGTCTGTTCGGCGTCACAGGGATCCGCATCCACCCAGACAATTGGCGGATGAACGCTCGGAGCATCAATCGCCAGCAACGACTGCGACAAGCTTTCTGGGCCTGCGGCGGGATCGAAGCGGAGCCGTTCGAGCGTGTGCGATCCACCGCAGACTTCCGTCAGGTGTTCGCGGATGAGCGCAATCGCCCAGTCGTCCGGGGCGAACACAACCACAAACGAGAATGCAGCGTCTGCAAGTTCAAAATGTTGCATCAGCAGCCGCCAGCCCTCAATCTGCTCCCATTGATAGAGCGGGCGGATGGAGTCCGTGGAGAATGACGTTGGGGAGGGGGCAGCCACGGCTATCGCTCATTTGGGCTCAGCGTCGCGACTTCTTGCGGCCTCGTCGCGCTTAAGAATCTCTTCCACATCATCGCGGATCAGCGGATGCACATCATACCATTCCTCGCCATTCCGCAGGATGAGCGCGCAGTGCGTGTCGAGAAAAAACGTGATCCGCTGCAAACTCTCCGCCGTCGGATTCTCCAGCATGCAGTCGCGATGCAAGGCGATCTGATGAAGCAGCCGGGCATCAACCAAATTGCTGGGGCGATACGAGGTGCGCAGGTTGTTGATCGTCGCCTCCACGATGCTTGAAGTGATGGGCAATTCCGTGGCCCGCAACACGGTTTCGCGGAGCAGGAAGATCAGGTCGCGAAAATGTCCTCCGGAAGCCTGGATCAACCTGTCAACCAAGCTAAAGACTCCAGCCTTGGTGGGCTTGCCGAAGTACCGTTCCAGCCCCTGGGCGGTGAAACGCCGCTCGACCACCTGGCGCATGGTTTTCCAACCAGCAGAAAACCGCGTCCGCTTTTCGTCGTTTTTCCAGAGCTTGACGTTATACAGCATGCGAACATCGCTCAACTGAGGCAGCTTGAATTTGAGCCACGGCGGAACGGTGTAGACGAGGTGTAACAGTGGAACGTTCAGGTCGGAACGGTGATTGGCCAGCAACGTGGTCACGCTGTCCGCCACACGTCCCTCTGTACCAATCGGGTCGCGCAGTTGCTCCAGTTGGTCGAACAGAAAAACGACGCTCGTGGACTTGGGTTGCGATGACAGGATCCTCTTGCGGCCAAATTCAAAAAACTCGTGAACCTGCCGCCGAACTTCGCCCAGGCGTGTGGCCAATTTTTGCCGCAACTCCTGTCGAAAGGAGGGAACTTCTTTGAGCGAGGTTTTGAAATTCAGTCCGACATCAGTACCAGGAACTGTTGCTTTGACATCCAGTCCGTCAATTCTGATCCCGGTATTCCACAGATAATTGACGAACCTCGTCCAGAATCCTTCTTGCTGCAAATCGATGTTCAATGAGGCCTCGACCGACTCACTGAACGAGCCAGCGAGTACCAACAGAAAATCGCTGATGTGAATTGGTTCCGTGGGCAACAGGTAGTCGAGGGCGTTGGCATAGACGACAAAATGCCCATCGTTCTCCAAATCTTTCTTCAGTCGAAAAAGCTCCGTCGTCTTACCAGAGCCACGAAAGCCGGAAAGGAAATTCAGACTTTCGACGACTGCCAGACTGATCTCGGTGCCGATCATCTCCACCGGGTCCCCGACAGCCGCCTGATAGAGAGGTTCGTATAGGGGATCGCCAGGTTGCAGCGGTTCGTCGACTTTCAACCGCGAATGCAGCCACTTCCGAAACTCGAAGTCGTTCAATGGCTTGATATCGGTCATAAGATGGGCAACTGGAGGCGCACACGCTGAGAGCCGCCAGTAGGCTGCTGGCGACTCTCACAGGACTTGAGTGTGCGATCTTATTCGTCCCCAGACAGGAGGTCCACGCCGAGGCAGGGACGGGGCCGCCAAAATCTCACTCATCCAGCGGCAACTGCAGCGCCTCTGTCAGCCGATCGAATGAATTCGCGGCTGCCGTCAAATAGATCACTTCCGCGACTTCATTGTCGCTGTAGACCTTCCGCAACCCGGCGATGTCGGAATCCGCGACGGTGTAGGGGGCGACGGTCAGTTTCGTGGCGAAGGCGAAGGCCGCCTGCTCGGCTGGGGTGCAGTCGGGATTGGAGGGGGCGTCCAGGGCAAACAGTGCGGGACCGGAAATGCCTTGGTTGTTCAGATCCTTGCGGGCCACGTCCAGGGCATACCAGGCGCGGTTGTTGCGGGCTGAAATCCAGGCGATCTGGGCCTTCATCCGTGGCGAAAGCTTGCCGGTGCTGGCGACAGCTTTGCGGGTCTGCCACATCCTGGTCGCGGATTGGGGGAAATAGCTCAGAGCCTGGAACCAACCCGGAATGGGCTGGCCCGCAGCGTCCGGAACCTTGTCCACCAGCACCTTGCGGGCGGCATCGAGTTCCGGCAGCGCGACGGACGGTTTGCGGTCGCGGGCGGTCTTCCAGGCGGCTTCCACAACCTCCGGTGCTTCGAGTCCCGGGCGGGCCGGCACATCCCGGGGAGCAACACGCGTGGTTCGCGCGGCGTCAGCGGGATCAGTGGGGGTGTTCAACTCGGTGGGATGGTCCGAGAAACTCTGGTCCTGTGGAATCCCTGTCGAGTCGGTCCAGCGGTTTGTCGAGTTGTAACCGGCGACCGTCTGCACGATCTCGACAATCTGAGGATCAGTGAAAAAAGCTTTCAGTGGCTCAATGCTCGCCGCAGTCAGCATGTGCGGCGACAGTGTCAGTTCGCGGGTGAAGGCCAATGCCGCCTGCTCGCCGGCGGGAAACGTTTCCCAAGCGCTGTCGAGGGCCGCGATCTGCTTGTCATTCAGGCCGGCTGAACGCAGCTTCAGCTCTTGGTGCCCCAGGCAGTAGATGCAGTTGTTGGCCCGCGAAGTGATCCAGAACAGTTCAACCTTGAATGTGCTGTCCAAAGTCATGCTGGGATCGGAGGGAAACCGATTGCGGTTCCCTGCCGGCGCGCCGGCGACGGGCATCGGACGGGCGCCGCCGCCCGCCGTCCAGGTTTCTGGCAAATACAACGAGCGCAACCGGCCGTTGTTGACTGTCGCACGGCCATCGGTGGCCGGAGGCAGTGGTAACCGCGAGGTGCGGGATTTCAGTTGCTCCAGCATCAGTTTCATTTCAGTACGGTTGGGAGCAACGGGTTTGGGCTGGCTCGAAGCCTCATCCGCGATCAGCGGGCCGCTGAGCGAGAACGCCAGCGCGGTAAGGCTGGCGGAGAACAGGAATTTCGACATGGAGAACTCCGGTGAACGGTGGCTTTGGGGAACTCATTCCGAGCGAAAGATCGTAATGCTCGGGCTGGTGCCAATGATGTAGGTCACTTCGCGCAGCATTCGCTGCCCATGATCGTCCTGGACAGACAAGCGGACCGGACGATGAAGATTGGTCCCATCGTCGGTGGGGTCGCCCACCAGTTCAAAATCGACGAGTCGCATCCCGTTGGACCAGTCGACATCCGTCATGATGATCCGCGGGGATTTCTTGTTGAGGTCAGAGGGGAGTTCACCCTGCTTCCAACCGGACAATGCGGTGGTCAGGGACGCATCGGCGAGCGCCTTGTCGAGGTGCAGGCTCCGCGCTCCTCGATCACACCCCGCCAGCATCCACAGGGTGCCAGCGACGATGACCCACGATAGTTTTGACGGATTGGACATGGTCGAGCAGGGATCCACAGTTCTGGTGTTGCCGGCATGGGCGCAGCAGTGCAAAGACTGAGACTGGACACTCGTGCAACCGGCGCAGGGCAAGTGTGCCAACAGGTTTCGTGGCGGAGTTCAGAAATCGCCGAAGACCTCGCCGCCCTGGCGCGTTCCCAGACCGCGCCAGGTTGCCAGGTTGACGCTGTTGCCGACAAACCGCACGGTGCCATCGCAGAGCAAAAGATGCACGCCGCCGGTGTGCCGGCTGTTGGCGGTGGTGGCAATCCGGCCTGGCGGGAACATGCAAGAGCGTTCATTCGGAGTCAGGCTGTGCCAGTACATGGTGGACGAATGATACGACTGCAGCCACGGCGCGCCGACGTTGGAATACCCCTGCTTCGTCAGGTCCGTGATGTCAATCGCCTTGCACTGGGTCATGGCCTCGTCGGCATTGGCCGGAGTCGTTCCGGGTTGAAACGTGTCCGAGATGGCGGTGCTGACGCCGTTGCTGCCATCCCCTACCACCTTTTCAGAGAATGCCGCCGTATTGCTCGCGCCATCCAGAATGTCCGCAAAGCGAATCTTGCTGTTCGGAAACATGATCCCATTGGGCTGCGGCAGCCCGTAGGTCGACCCGCCAACGGTGGTTGAAGGCAGCGTGTACACCACGCTGATGCCCGTGTTCGAATAGTAGTTGTTGCGCGCACCCAGGCCCGCCGGCAACGTGTCCGAGTCGGAAGGACAGCGCAGGGCTGGCAGTTGAATCTCCCGAACCGCAGCGTTCGCCGCATTGTTATAGGGAACGTTGAAGTTGATTTGATTGTAAACGTTGGTCTGATCCAGATACGGCAGGAGCCGGGCCTGCCCGGAGATGCCATTCACCGCGGAAGGAGGAAAGCAGTTGTACGAGCCATGATAATTCTGCAGCGCCAGGCCGAGCTGCTTGAGGTTGTTCTTGCACTGGGTCTTGCGCGCCGATTCCCGGGCCTGCTGCACGGCCGGCAGCAGCAGCGCGACGAGGATGGCGATGATGGCGATCACCACCAACAGTTCGATCAGCGTGAACGCGACTCGACGTGACTTTCCGGATGCACTGAGGCTGGCAGGGGCGGTTTGGGGATGCATCGACATCTCCTCTTCGAAAGGACGAGAACAGACTGGGCAGGAAGACACCCACCCCATGAAGAATGCGCATCGCCCGGGAATAAGAACGGGCGAAACGAAGAACTGCTGGATCGTGCGGGCGCTGAAATTCAGGCTCCGCCGGGGAGCATCAGGGACGCGCGGGGATGCAACGACGGGCAGGTCACAGTTGGAACCTGACAGGAAGCGCCTCAACACACGCGGTGCGCAGGCGCGAGATCAGATCCACATGGAGATGGCAGAATCGCGCCACTCAGGACGCAAATGCCATCGCTCGACCGCTCGTCAGACAGCGTGCCGGGGCGGACGATAGATGGTGGCCCCGGACAATGCCGCCGGCACACCGCAGAACTCGCTGGAGACGCCAAGGCAAGTTGGCGATTGTGCGACTGGCTGTGGTTTCGCGCACAACCATTGCTCGCTCACCCGCACCTCAAACTGCGGCGCGGAGGGGGCAGGCGGAACGGACTGATTCGAAGTACAGTGCGGCCCGCGGCAGCGGCGCGGTGGCTCAGAATGATCCCCGCCCCGTGTTTCAAGGCTGTGGTCCGCGACGTGGCTCATCATGCCCGCATGGGCAGGTTTCTTGCCGCCAACGATCACATAGTCACCGCAACTGGCTTCCACCCGCGTCGACATCGCTCCCATCACGACCAGCGCAATCGCCGTCGCCAGCATCAGCCGGTAAGAGGAGGTGAAGATCATAAACTGAGAAGGGAGAAATTCGCCGATTGGGACGTGATTGCACAATATCCGGATTTTTGGCGGAGAACAAGTACCAAATTTCTTGATTCGCCATGAGACCGCCAATCGGAATTTCAGACACTACGGGGTAAGTTCTGGGGGACCGGTTGAACTGCATTGGCCGAGCTGGCGCGCCGCTTTCCCGCAGATTTCACGATGACCAATTTGCGCCGTCCATTAACGGCCACTTCGGTCCGGACTCCCTTGAGATGGATTTCTGGCAGACCGACAATTCGACACAAGATTTCCGGCTGCTCGCTGAACACTTGAAGCAATCGCCGCGACCGCATCCGACGGTTGTCTAACGCCTTGCTCCCAACGTTGAACGGTCTTTGCAGAGACATTCAGCAGTTTGGCAAAAACTGCCTGCGACATGGCGGCCTGCTCGCGCAAGGCGATCAGGGTCACGCTGTCAATTTCTGGGGGCTCGGCGGGAACTATCGCCGTCCGCAGCGTGAGCTCGCCCGGACAAGAAATAAATGTGCGTTTCAAGACGCTGACCGAAGGCCGATTCTGGATAGCGAGAAAGGGAACCACGAATTTTTACGAATACGACGAATGTCACGAATGTCAACGCGACGGATTCCGTCGCTCGCGGAGCAATGCCGGTGGACGATTCGTGAAATTCGTAGGATTCGTGAGAATTCGTGGTTCAATTTCTGACCATACGATCCACGAGCCGCATTGCTGGACCTTCCGACCTGACCAACACCTTTATTCACTCGATTCGGCGAACACAGCATGCATGGCCGCACGATCCTACCTGGTAGGATGCTGCAATGTCGGCTCCGAACCGCGGTCACTCCGTCCCGCCGCATATGGCTCCAGCGGAATTGTCGTCGCCTGTCCCAGCAGCACTTGCCGCATAACCACGGCAGTAATCGGCGAGAGCAACAGTCCCGCGCGGAAATGACCGGCCGCGACGAACAGATTGTTGTGAGCGGGCACTGGACCGAGCCACGGGAGTTCGTCCGGCGACCCAGGCCGCAAACCCGACCACGTGCGCTCCAGAGTGGCTGCCTTCAGGCGTGGCACAACCGACAGAGCGAACTCGAGCAACCCCGCCACTTCTGCCACAGTGTTTCGTTTTTCGAATCCCACCGCTTCTTCGGTTGACCCCACCAGAATCCGGCCGTCCGGCCGGGGCACAAGATACCGCCGACCGACATTCAAGACGTGCGTGAACGGCAGGGGCAGGGCATTCAACAGCAGCACCTGGCCACGAACCGGCGCAATTGACGAAGCACAACCCGCCGCGCTGAGCAGCCGGGCCGACCAGGCCCCGCTGCAGATCACAAACTGCCCGCTGGGCAGCCGGCCGTCGGTGGTGTCCGCGGCCACAATCCGCTGGCCTTCGCGATGAAAGCCATGCACACCAACGCCAGTCTTCAGCGTGACCTTTCGCTGGCCGCACGCGGCAATCAGGGCCTTCAGATGCCGCGGATTGCGAATCTGAGCCATCGCCGGCAGGCGGTAAGCCGCCAGCAACCCGGGAGTCAATTTCGGCTCAATCTGCAGCGCCGCGGCGGGGTCCAGCGGTTCAACCGTCACCCCCTCCTCACGCCAGCCGTTGACCTCTGCCTCCCAAGCCTTGCTGCCAGGAGGCAGCAGCAGTTCCATCCCGCCACACAGGCGGTGGCCGTTGTCGATGCCGGTTTCTTCGCGAAGCTGCGCGGTCCATTCGGGCCAGAGTTCAAAACTGGCCGCCCGCAACCGGGCCTCTGGGCTGCGGGCCTTGGCCAGGCAGCCGGGAATCAGCATCCCGGCACCCGCCCACGAAGCCTCCTGCCCCATCGCCCCCTGGTCAACCACTGTCACCCGCACACCGTGCCCCGCCAACTCATAGGCCAGCGACAGCCCGATGACACCACCGCCAATGACAAGCACATCCTGCATTTTCGGAAGTATCACTCTGTGCAGGACGCGGTGTAAGATTGCAGGATTCCGGGACACCGATCGTGGATCCGCTCGCTGGCGCTTGCGTCAGATCCACGGCCAGTCTTGCTCGCTCCGAAACCCCTGGCGCGGATGGCCGGCTTGCGCCGCCTTCTTCATCCGCTATCGGGGTTCCTCGGTGTTCCGGAATCACGCGGTGTCTAGTTTTACATGGCAGCGGTTATCACCGCCCGCCCATTACTTCTTCGACTTCTTGCCGGCTTTCGCGCCCGCCAGACTGGTGGTGAGGAAGTTGGCAAAGGTTGCCTGATCGGTGTTGTACACCGCCCGCAGTGCGGCGGGCACGTCTTGACCGGTGACCAGTGCTCCCAGGAAGCGGACGAATTGCGCATCGCCCTGACTGAGCAGGAAGGAGACCATCGAGTAGCCGACGGCATCCAGGCTGTCATCCGAGAAGGCCCCATCGTTGAACATCTGGGGCGGCGAGTCCAACAGGGCCACGGCGGTATACGCCTCGGCCTGCAGGGGCTTGAAATAGGGGTTCTTGGGTTCACTGCGAGCCGCCAGCACCAGTCCCAAACCGCGGGTCATCCAATCAGGCACGCGGTTCGGTGAACGTTGCAGCAGGGCCGCAGTCAGATTTTCGAAGACCAAAGCCTTCATGCCCGGTGCACTGTCGGTCGGAATGTCTCCGATGTCGAACAGGCAGATGTGGCATTGATCCATATTGGCGTTGACCCGGGAATGGCCATTCGTCTCCTTGGGCACGTCGCGCATTTCATGCGTGCGGGTGAATTCGTCATAACCGAAACGGTCCTTGAAGACGAACACCGTCAGTTTGCCCTTCCAAACCGGCTCTTCCTTGACGCCAAACATCTTGACTAGCAGTTTGACATTCTCTTCGCCCCATTCGCCAATCGCTTTCAGCCGGTCTTCCGCAGCGCTGCCCACCACCAGGAACTGTGGCGTCTCGACCTTGTTCATCGTCTCCTGGGTGAACCCGGTCCACAGCGCGGTCGTGGTGTCGTGCCGCTGCTTGCTCCATTCTTCGGGCGTCAGCATCGCCAATTCCTTGGCGCGCTTCTGCTCGGGAGTCGTGCCCAGAGTGCGGATCGAAGCCTTCGCATCGGGACCATCGAACTTGGCCCCTTCTTCAATCCATTTCTTCAGGTCGTCATAGTTCTTTCGTTGAAGCAGTGCCTGGCCGCGGGGCATTTCCCCCATGTCGATCATCTGCCACAGCTTGCTGTCCTTCAGGTTGCCCGGCAGAACCACCCGTCCACCCGGCCCTCCGCGCATCAGGGCTTCAAACGTGGCCATCGAAAACCCGCCGCGGGCGTTGGGGCCGTTGTGGCAGCCCAGGCAGATGTTGGAGAACCAGGGGGCGATGTCTTCCGAGAACGACACCGTTTCCTTGCCGGTCGCTTTGGCAATTTCAACCGGAGCGTTGGGTTTGCCGACTGCCGACAACTGCGCCAGCGGCGTGGAGTTGTCGCCCGCGAACTTCGCACCGCTGTTGATCCACGCCGTAATGGCTTTGATCTGGTCCGCGGTCAACGGGTCGCCCGTGGGGGGCATCTTTCCGCGACCGGTCATGGTGATCTTGCGAACCAGCAGACTGCCCGCAGCGTTGCCGGGCGTCACGGGGACGCCATTGGTGCCGCCTGCGGCCAGGCCGGCGAAGGTGTCCATTTGCAGGCCGGAACGCGGGTTGTCGGCTCCGTGACAGCTCAGGCACTTCGCGACGAGGACGGGAGCCACGTCTTTTTCAAACGTCACACCGCCCGCCGCGCCTGCACCCGCGCCGCCGGCGCGCTTCGCCAAGGCCAGCCGCTTTTGTTCAATCAGTTTAAACGTTCCCAGCACCGCGCGGTCGTCTTCCTTGATCTCCGCTTCCGTGCAGACCTTCTTCAGCCGCGTTTCCGCGTCGGCCAGAATCTTTTCGGCCTCGTCGGTCTTCTTGCCGGTGATGAGGCCCTGGACCTTGCCCAGTTCCTTCTTGACCTCGGCCAGTTCCTTCCGGTGTTCCGCCTTGATCTCGGCGCGGACCACCGCGGGACACACCAGGGACAGGCCCACCACGAGGGTCAAACAGACGCCGACGAACAAACGCTGCATGGTACAGACCTGCCTGATTGGAAGCACCGAGCCGGAAGACACCGCACGGCCGTGAAGGGCCTTAGCATAACACGCGTTTCCTTCGTACGCAAATAATTGTGCGCTGCAAAACGCGACAGGCAATCTGCGCCGCGCTTCGTTGTCTGCGTTTCATCGGTTTGAGCCGGTCCACGTGCAGACCGACAGCCCACTCAAATCGTCATCGCCGTAAACCCGCCATCCACCACCAGGTTCTCGCCCGTCAAAAAGCTGCCGGCCTTGGTCGAGGCCAGCAGCAACAGAGCACCGGCCAGTTCCGTTGGCGTCCCGAACCGGGCGACCGGCGTGTGCGCCATGACCTTGGCGATCCGCTCGGGGGTCAGCACGGCCTTGTTTTGCTCGGCCGGAAAGAAGCCCGGCGAGAGCGCGTTGACGCGGATCCCCAGCGGTGCCCATTCGCGGGCCAGGTTCTTGGTCAGGCTGACCACCGCCGCCTTGGTCGCCGAATACGTGAACACGCGGGAGAGCGGAATCCCCGCGCTGACGGAGGCGATGTTGATGATCGACCCGCTGATCTTCTTCTCCACCATCACCCCGCCGAACACCTGGCAGCCGAGCCGCACGCTGCGGAGGTTGATGTTGAGCTGCCGGTCCCACTCCTCCTCGCCGATCTCCAAAAACGGCGTGGCGGAATTCACCCCCGCCCCGTTGATCAGGATGTCGGGCTGCCGCCCCTGCTGGGCAATATGGTTTCGCAGCGCCTCCAAATCCGGGCGAACCGTGGCATCGGCCAGAAAGCACTCGGCCCGGCCGCCCGCCGCCTGAATCCGCGCGACGCACGCGTCTCCATGCTCCTGGTTTCGGCCCACCACATAGACGAAGGCCCCCGCCGCGGCCAGGGCCTCGCAGAACGCCCCGCCTAGCGTTCCAGTCCCGCCAATCACGACTGCCGAGAGTCCCTCCAGCGAAAACAGGCTGCGAAGGTAGGCGTCGACAGGCGCGGACATGACCATCCCCATTGGTGAAAGTGTCAGGCGTAGTTTTGGCAAACACTGCCGTGGCTAAGTTCGCAGAATCACGAATGGGATTCAATTCATGCGTGGCGGCCTGCTTCATTCGTCAAGGCGTGGCTCCCGCGGTATGCTGCCGGTTCACTGGCCTTCACATCCATGACGCTGCGAGATCTCCCCATGCGCTTGAACCC
>JAKFUF010000158.1 GCA_021732845.1 Planctomycetaceae bacterium
GGACTGCGTCTGCGCGGGCGAGGAAGGTGGTGAAGCCGAGGAAGCCGGCGCGGTCGGCGGGGCGGGCGTAGCTGATGAAGCTCACGGCGTACCATGGGCCGTCGGGGCCGCTGGCGGGGGAGATCAGTGTGTCGTCGGGGAAGATGCGGCGGACGCAGATCGGGTAGTGGTGCGTGTAGCTGCCCCAGCCCTTGACCGGCAGCGGCAGGTGGTGGTCGTCGAGCATCTGCTGCGTCTTGGGGGTGACATCTTTCACGTCGCCCGCGAACCACGAGACGATGTCGCGGACGAACTCAATGGTGGCCGGCAGTTCGGGACGGCGGACGAAGATCTCGATCTCGATGTGCCGGAAGAGTTCGTGCTCCATGATGAGCATCGGCACCGCCTTGTCGACCACCGTCCAGTTGAAGATCACAAACTTGGTGAAGAGATGCCGAAAAAAGAACCGCACGCCGAGCGAACTTTTCAGCGTCTGGACCATCATCAAGACGATCAGGTGCAGCCCGATGTCGATGCCGAAGAACCAGTAGTCGCGGTAGAGCCACGCCGAGCCACTGCGCGGGAGGGTTGTTTCACGCCGATGCTGCGCGCCGAACTCCCACGTCCAGGGGAAGTAAAAGAACTGCTGCAGCGGATAGTCGTCCTCCGCGGCCAGCACTTCCTCCACCTTTTGATAGCGGCCGACGCGCTCTTCGATGCGAAAGATCGGACGGCAGAGGATCTTGACGCTGACCACGATGCCCAGGCAGCCGAGGGCACACCGCGCCGCCTGGAGTTCGACACCGGAGTCGAACGTGCGAATGACGGGGTCGCCGTTCGCGTCGTAGGTCGCCACGCGGACTTCGACGAGGTAATGCGACAGGCTGTGGCCGCCCGAGCCATGCGTCCCGGTCGACGTGGCTCCGGCGATCGTCTGTTCTGTAATCAGCCCCAGCGAGGGGAGCATCCAGCCGCCCTGCGCCTCAAGTTCGGCCAGCAGCCGCTTGAGCTGGCAGCCGGCCCCGACATCGGCGACCGTGCGTTCCGCCTCCTGAATGACGCGGACGTGGTTGAGGTGCTCTAAAGTGAGCAGCACGTCATTGGCGACGGTGGCTTCGCTCCAGGAGTGCAAGCTGCCGACGGCGCGGATTCGTTGCCCACGGTGTTCGGCAAGGATCTTGAGGACTTCGGCTTCATCGGCGGGGGCATAGGCGTGTCGTGGCTGAAACGTGACATTGCCGCCAAAGTTGACGATCGTCTTCGCGGTCACGCTCACCCCTCGTTGGCACAGCACCTGAAATAGATGTCCGCCGCCTGCCGTAACTCACTGATCGAAATCCATTCATCCTTGGTATGGGCCTGATCGATGGAACCCGGACCAAACACCACCGCCGGCGCTCCGCAAACCACCAGCCGCGAGGCGTTGGTCCCGTAGGGAACGCCGATCTTTTGACGCGGTCCGGCGACGGCCTCGATGTGCTTCATCAACCTTGATGCCCATTCGCCGTTGTTGCCATCGCCGAGGGTCGCGCCCACGAGCCACGGAGGCAGCATCTCGAAGTCGACATCCAGCCGCTCGCGCAGATAGGAGTTCACATGGGGAATCACGGCATGCGCATCTTCGCCGGGGATGACACGGCGATCGATTTCAATCAGACACTCATCCGGGACGGTGTTAACGCTGATGCCGCCCGTGATGCGGCCCACGCTGAAGGTGGCTGAGCCACACAGAGGGTGGGGCGTGACCATCTGCGGCAGTTCGGTGGCATACCGTTCCAGGCAGGTCAGAACCTGGGCCATCTTGTAGATGGCGTTGACGCCTTCATGCGGGCGGGAGCTGTGGCAGGCGCGGCCGGTCGTCCGCAGCTTCCAGCGGACCGCGCCGCGGTGAGCCACGACAATGTGGAGGTCGGTCGGTTCGGCCACGAGGAACAGGTCGGGCGGCGCGGTGAGCAACGCTCCCGCCCGTGGCTCAGAGCACATCTTGGCGACATCCATCGCCCCGGTCGCCGTTTGCTCTTCATCGCAACTGCAGCACATGACCACATTGGCCATGCCCGCTGGCCGCTCTTCAGCCAGCCGCGCGAAGGCCGCCAGCATCGACGCCATGCCACCCTTCACATCGCATGAGCCACGCCCGTACAAGCGACCGTCTTTTTCGACGGGGGTGAACGGTTCGATCGTCATCCCCTCGACGGGCACGGTGTCCTGATGGGCATCCATGACGATGGTCGACTTCGCGCCGGCCCGGTCAATCCGTGCCAGCACGTTCGCCCGTCCGGGCGAGACCTCCACACGCTGATAGGGCACTTTCAGCCGCTGGAAGAAGGCGACCAGATAGTCGCTCACCCGGCCTTCGAAATACTCCGGTCCTTTCAGGTCGCGGCCCATCGGGTTGACGCTGGGGATCGACACGAGATCGCGAAGAATTGGCAGCGGGTCCATGGTCTCAATCCGTTTGCGAGGCGACACTCAAACCTTCACATGCTGCAGCGCATCCGCCGGCGACATGATGTATCCGACGTAAAACGGCCCAAACTCCGCGTACTTGGCGGAGGCTTCGTCAAAACGCATCGTGTAGACGATTTCCTTGATGAACGCCGGCTCCTTGGCCCACAGCGTGACGCCCCATTCCCAGTCGTCCAGGCCGGTCGAGGCGGTGATCAACTGCGACACCTTGCCGCCGAACTTCATGCCGCTTTTGCCGTGCTCGGTCATCATCTCCATGCGGCGGCTGTACGGTTGATCGTACCAGTTGGCCAGCGGATGGCGAATTTTGTTCATGGGGTAGAAGCAGACGACCGGCCACGCGGGGAAGTCCGGGTAGAGCCGCTGCTTCTTCATGTGGACTTCGCGGTCTTCGTACGCCTTCAGCTTGACGGCAAACGCCGGACTGTCAGCCGGCGTGCCCTCGGCCTTCAACCGCTCGCCGTACTGGGCCAGCGTCGGCACGTATTCGGAGACCTCCGAAATCGAGACGAACGAATAGACCGGTTCGAGCGCCGTCCCCAAGTCGCTGGCGCGGATCGACTGGCGAATGCCGTCGATGACCAGCGGGTTGGGGTCCATGATCATCAGGCCCAGGTCCGCCTTGTGGCCGGAGGTGACCGAAGTCTGAATCCGTGCCGGAGCACCGGCGCGGTTTTGATCCAGAATCTGAAGCAACGCCTCGCGTCCGCTGGCCCGCTTGTGCTCGGGAATTTCATTAAGCACCGCCTGGTTCACCGCGTAGTACAGATGCAGGCAATGCCAGCCCTCCTTCATCAGGATGGTCGGTTCGGAGGGGGCGGATTGAGCGTGGGGGTGACTCACGGCGGCAGGCTCTCAAGGGTGACTCAGTGATACAAGGTATGGTAGGCGAAGGGGTGGAAGAATGACAAATGACAAATGACAAATGACGAAATGGGCGGCTTGGTGGACGGCGCTACCAACAAACTGCAACAACTCGGCTTTGTACGCGGCGTTCCCTGACAAGTGACAATTTGTCATTTGTCATTTCGTCATTTGTCATTCACCCCGATTTGACCCTCCCCGTTTCGTGGCCTACGTTTTCAAGCACCCGCTCAGAGGTCGCGGTCTTT
Source organism: Planctomycetaceae bacterium (assembly GCA_021732845.1). Taxonomy (GTDB): domain Bacteria; phylum Planctomycetota; class Planctomycetia; order Planctomycetales; family Planctomycetaceae; genus JAKFUF01. The sequence continues at coordinate 3,561 of JAKFUF010000158.1, forward strand.
TCGTTTGTGCAGTCCCACGTTGGCCCGAGGTTTCCCCATGGTTGGCCGGATTCAAGAACAGTCCCTGCAGAGTGTCGGCCGCAACTGGGAACGGCGTGAGTTCTTGCGGGTGGAAGTGCCGCGTTCGGTGCGGTTTCTGCGGGCTGCCGCCCTGCCGGACGAGGTTCTGGACGCAAAGCTGGTGGATGTCTCGATGGGCGGGATCCAACTCCAGCTCGATGCGCCGCTCGTGATGGGCGAGCCGATCGTGGTGGAGATCACTGAACCGTCGCGGCACATCTGCAGCCTGCCGGCGACCGTGGTCCGCATCGCCGAATTCCCCGCCGACCAGCACCGCGTCGGCTGCGAACTCAAGGTCGAGTTGACCCGCCGCCAGTTCGAAACGCTGCGAAGTCTGGTGCCAACGGCTCAGGTGTGATTGAGCCTGGTCAGATCGCGCCATCTATAAGAAGTGGCTACTATGTCGGCGCATTGACGGCACAAGAGCGCCAGGCTGACAGGGGCGGTGTGACCAAGGTTGATCCCGGAGGGATCACAGCTCTTAGCCGGGGGTTGAGCGAAGTGTCGACAGACACGAAGCGACACCCCCGGAAAGTCATGCGCGTTACGGACGCACCCCGGCGGGGTGCCAGCACCGTTCCTCGCTGTATCATATTGCGTGATTCCGGAACACCTATCGTGAAGCCACTCGCTGGCGCTCGCTCTGGCTCCACTGGCGGTGTCCCGCAAGGCTTGCTGCGATCCCTCCGGGATCGGCTCTCCTCACGATCCCTATCCGGGGGTGTCGCTTCGCTGACGCTCGCTCAACCCCCGGCTAAAAGCTTTCATCCCTCCGGGATGATCTGTTGGCATCGTCGCCCGCCAGACTCAGACGCTTTAAGAATGCGACAGCTATTCTTTCTTCGACTCCAAGTGTGATCCTTGCGCGGCCCTGCCGGCCTATTTGACGGGCGCGGGCTCCGGCGTTGGCCGCAGGTCGGCGATGTTCAGTGGACCTTCGTCGCTGACCAAGCGGTGCAGTTCCGGATCCTTCAACACATCGGCAACAGGTACCGACTTCCCGTCGACAAGCATCGTGTCCGCCATCAGCCGGACGCCGTGGCTGTAATCGACGTACCAGTCCACATGGCCGACGTAGAGCGGCTGAATCGGCTGGGCATCCAATTGGTGCCAGCCGTAGATCGCCACTTTGTGCGGCTTTTCTTTGAGCCGGTTGCTCCAAACCACGTCTTTCTTGATGCCCACCAAGAGGGTGGAACCGGCGGCGGGAAGGACCTTCCCGGCTTGGACCTGGGCGGCCTGCCAGGCCTGAAGCTGCTCTTCGATCCGTTGGTGATGCTCCCGAAACGTCGTCGTCACGTCGCGGTCTTTGGTCAACGGATGTGGCTTCAGTTTCACCGTGGCTGCCGCAAACAGGTCCTCTGAAATCTTCGTGGTGATCAGCGTGCAGCGTGCCGCCTCGGCGATCGCCACGGCCGTTTGCGGTGTCATCGGCATCCGCACATTGTCCGCGTCACTGCCAACCGCCAGGTAATCGGGCATGACAAAGTAGACGCCAGTCTGTTTCGCACCGGCTTTGCCCGTGGCTTCAACATGAATCGGCACCAGCGCACACAGTTTCTCTGGGACGTTGCCGCTGAGAAGCTCTTTGAGGACCGCGGCTTCGCGCGACTGGCGAGATAGATCCTTGTTTTGGGCGATGAACTGCGAACCTGAAAGCGCGGTGGCTGGTCTGTCTGGCAGGGCCAACCGAACCGGCAGAACGCTGGTGTCGATCCGCGATCGGTTCATCTGTGGATCCACAAAGGGCTCCGCCTGAACCCATTGGGAATAAGCCCGCGGACCGCCGAATGCACCCCACTTTCCGTGTGCCGCAGTGCCCAGCGTCATCCCCTGCAGCAGGCCGTTCATCTCGCCCACCAGGGCGGTATGCAGGATCTTGTTGTCGGGGTTGGGATGTATGAAAACCTGCAACTGGCCTTCCAATCCGGTGGCCTGACGAAAGGCACCGCTGTCAATCTCGGTGACAGGAAAATCCCGGCGGAAGCGGGTCAGCATTCGCTGTGACGCGCGGTAGGTGCCGCCCATTGCCCCCACGATCTTTTTGCCGTTGAGGGTGATTTCGCGATCATCGTAAGCCACGACCACCAGATGCCGCGTGGCTCCGCCCTTGAGCCACTCAAAGAGCTTGTCACCATGCCGCAAATCGTCCGAATAGGAGTAGTTCGCATCGAGAAACACGATCCGTTCCAGGTCGGCGGGCAGCTTGTCGAGCGCGTTGACATACCCAAACAGGAACGACCCGCCGCCGCTGTGGCAGGTCAGAGCCACGCTCTCGGCGGCGACCTCCTGCTGCAGCGTGCGAACCAGTTGCAGGATCTGCTGGTCCGCGTCTTTGTGGTCCTGCCGAAACGCCGGCCAGCTCAACTTCGGCGACTGCACGACTGCCAGAATCACGTCACGCTCGGGGGCGATTTCCCGCAGCCGACGGACCTGAGCCGCCACGTGCTGAATGTCGAACCGCCAGTCACGCTCCTTCGAGGCCACACACCCCAGCGTCTGCTCCAGGGTGTTGCCATTTGGCGTGGCAAACACCACCAGCAGCCGCTGCTTGCCCTGAAGACGGGCCGGAGCGTTGACCAACACCCGCACGCCATTTTTCAGCCGGTCCCAGCGGATCTGTTCGTCGAACACAGTCGACGCCTGAAATCCGGGCAGTGGCTGCGCCCATGCCACCTGTGGAACCGCCATGCACCAGCCCACAACGAGCAGCGCGCCACGAAGCGTATTCCACAAGGTTGCACCGCCTGAAATGGTGCCAGATGCTTGCATTTGGGCGTGCCACAGGCGTTGGAAAGTCAATCGATGGACGCCCGTGGTGCGTTCCGCTGCGCTGCATGCACCCTGCGGATTACTGGGGCTGCATGCTGGGGTCCTTGGCCACTTCATCCAGAATATTCAGCAGGCTGTCGTGGGGCAGGCCGTTGCCGATGACCTCCAGGCGGCCGGTGTCAACGGCTTCGGCGGCGGTCAGTTCGCCCCGGGAGAGGGAGGCGAAGGTGGTCACGTCGAGATGGAAGGTGGCGGTGCATTGGGCGTCGAGCCCCAGGTCGGCGGCGACAACCTGGCCATCCTGCATCAGCAGGTGCCACTGGCCCCCGCCGTGACCGGTGACCTGCAGACCGAGGCGCGGCGTCGCGTCGGGTGTCCGCGGCAACTGGTCCACGGCTTCCACCAGCGGATCGAGAATCTGATGCGCGTCAAATTCCGGGGGAGCGGGCCGGGCCTTGGGGCCATCGAAATTGGCGTTCACTGCGAAATCGGCCAGCATCCGCAGCATCGTGCGATCGACATGCGGACAGGGAAGATGCGGGGCGGCCTGACGTGTATTGGTCGTGTCAAAGACGGGGTCGTCGCGCCAGTACGAGTGGTACACGGCGATCATCGTGTTGAACAACTTCTCGTCTTCGGTCGGATTCTCGAAGGTGTGGTCGGAGCCCTCCAGCGAGACGGCATAGAACCGAGCGGTTTCTTCCAACACATCCGCCATCAGCCGCACATTGACCGGCTGCCGGGGCGTCAGGTTGTAGGTCTTTCCGTGGTGTTCGGGGTGGGTGATGATGTGCGACATCACCGCCGAGACCCAGTCCACCGGGATCAGATTTTTGGTTTCGTCCCCACTCAGTGGGAACCGCGACGACGCCGAAACGTGGCCCGTGGCATTCGGTTCAGACCGCTGCACCATCGTCTGCACGACCTGGAGCGGCGCGTAGAATCCATGATAGGTGGAAGTGTAACCCGTCTTCGAGTCGCCGATGATGATCGCCGGGCGGTGTACCGTCAGGCTGTCGAGGAAATCGGCGCTGCGCACCAGTTTTTCAGCCTGGACTTTGCTGCGCTCGTAGTCGTTGGAGAACTCCTGGCCTTCGTCGAGTTCGGTTTCCAGAATTTTCCCGGTCCGCAGGCCGCAGGTGTAGGCGGTCGAGACATGGTGAAACCGGCGGATGCCAGCATTGCGGCACAGGTCGAGGACGTTTTTCGTCCCCTCCAGATTGGACCGCCAGGGTTCACTGGTGGGACCGGTGCTGACGAACGACAGGCTGGCGGCGTTGTGCAGCATGGTGTCGCAGTGTTCCGCGACCCAGCGCATCGAGCGGGGATCGAGCCCCAGGTCGGGCTCGCAGATGTCGCCTTCCAGCACCACTGGGCGGGGCAGTTCGCGACCCAACTGCTGCTCCCAGTAGCACATCCCTTCTTCAACCCGCAGCCGCGCCTTGGCCTTGCGGGTGGGGCGTGCCAACACGGCGACTTTGACGCCCGCCAACAACAGGTCTTTGAGCAGATATCGTCCGAGAAGACCGGTGACACCCGTCAGCAACAGATAGCGCATTTTCAGAAGTTCCGGCCTCCTCGAAGCCGCCATGAGTCAACGAAAATCCCTGAGGAGGACGCTGACGAGGCGAAGTCGGGAGGCAGTGCGGGAGGAATCGGGGCTGATCGAAATCAGCTCAATCTGGGTCAACAGGCGTCATGCCGACGCGTGGTCAGGAATCCCCTACCACTGGACGATCTTCGCCCCGGAAGAAGGATTGTACCACGCAGGGACAGCCTGCTCAATGGAATTTGGCGGCGACTGCTCGGATGTCGAATTGACATTGTGGGTTACGACGGGTTTATTGAATCAGAATCCAATGCCGTCCTGGCAGTTTCGGCCATGAAAGTTCGCGTTGCCGTCTGCGAACTCGGGAATTGGCGGGAAGTCCGCCGCCAGCGGGTTCAGTCAAAACTCACGCGACGATTTCTTCCCGCCGTCGTGTGGCTCGGTGGTGCAGACGCCGGATCGTTTCCCGCATGCGGGGCTTCCGGGCTGCCGTGGCTCCCCGTCCCACGCACAGCAGCGCCGGCAGCAGGATCAGGTCGCCGATCAACGTGGCCATCAGGGAGATGGCCATCAGCGCGCCAAACCGTGAGGTCGGCGAGAAGCTGCTCAAAGTCAGGGCCAGCATGCCAATGCTGGAGACGATGATCGATTCAAAGATTGGTCCACCCGTGGTCAGCAGGGCGATCCGGGAGGCGTGCATCCGGCATTTGCCCTCGGCCAGTTGTTCCTGATACCGGACCAGGAAGTGGAACGTGCCGTCGACCGAGATGCCCAAGGCGATGCTCCCGGTCATCATCATGCCGATGTCCACCGGGATATTGAGCCACCCGAGTGTGCCGAAGACGACCGCCAGCGGAGCCACGTTGGGAATCATCGCCAGGAAGGCAATTTTGGGAGATCGCAGGGCGATCGCCATCACCACGCCGATGACGACGAACGAACACGTGAAGCTCTGCCAGAAGCCGTTGAAAATCTCACACTGGGCCTGTTCGATCAGCGGGGCGATGCCCGTGAATTGGATCGGCTGCGACGCCAGTTGTGTCTGTAGTTCTTTGTGGATCGCCGCACAGCTCAGTTCGTCGGTGGGCGAGACGCGGGCGGAAATTCTCCAGAGCCGACCGTTGCGGGTGACATAATCCGATTCTCCGCGCTGCGATTCGGCTTTCTTGAGCAGGGCCGCCAGGGCGAACGGGTTCTCGGGCATCTCGCCCGGCAGGAACATCGACGCCGACATCACATGCCGCACCGATTTGTGCGCGGCAATTTGAGTTTCAATTTCGCGAACCTTCGTCAGTTGCTCCATGAAAGCCGGTGGCTTGGGACCGAAATCAACGACGCCTTCAATGGAATCGACGTTGGTCAAGTCTTGCTGCACTTTGTGCAAGTCCACCAGCGCCTGGGAGTTGGCGGGCAGAAAGTCGAGAGCATTGATGCGGGTTTTCATCCAGGCGATACCCAGCGCCCCGACAGCCACAATCGCCACCGAGGCGTATACCACCTGGCGGTGCCGAGCCAGGCACCAGTTGCCAATCACACCAAGCTGCGTCAGCCCGGGGGTGGAGTCCTCGGCGGCATGATTCGCCGGCATCACAATCAGCAAGGCGGGGGTGAACAACAGGCCGGTCAGCATGGCGACCAGCGCGCCCAACGCCGCACCGAGACCGAACTGCGTCACGGGCAGAATGTCGGTGACGCTGACTGAGAACAGCCCGATTGCCGTGGTCACCATGGAAACCAAACACGGCTTCCAGCAAAGCCGCAGGGCTTCGGCCAGCGGATCGCGGGCATTGATTGAAATTGTATGGTAGTGCAGGACGTGCAGCGACGCTTCGAGCGTGAACACCATCACCAGAATTGGCAGCGCGCCCAGGATGAAGTTCATCTCCCCGCCGGCAGTGGCGAAAATCGCCTGTGTACATTGGATGGCCCACAGGGTGAGCCCCAGCAACGACAGCGACAACTTCCAGTCGCGGGTCAGATAACACAACAACCCCATGCACAAACACAGGGTGATGAGGAAGAATTTCTGGCCACTTTCCTGACCGCCCAGGCGGTCCAGTTCGGTGACGATGACCGGGGCTCCGGTCATAAACGATTGGGGGCTTTGGAGTTGACAGTAGTCCAGTTCTCGCCTGACGTCGGCCACGGCCTCCGCCCGCTTCGCGATGCCCTCTTTGGAAAGGATCGCGATCAGTCCCAGGAACTTCCCGTCCGAGGAGAGGGCCAGATTCTCCAGCCGTTTGCGGGCTTCAACTTCGGTGCAGCCCATGTCCCGCATGATGCCGACCAGCCGATCGGGCGACCAGCATTTGCGGATGCCCGGCAGCCGTTCGAGGCGGATGGCGACGGAATTGACCACCTCGTCGGAGACCAGCGTGCGGTCCAGCCCGATGAGGATCGTTTCCTCGACGCCGAAGTCACGCTTGAACTGTTCGTAGGCGGCGCGCACCGGCGAGGCGCGGGGCAGCCACGTTTCGACGTCGTTGTTCGCCCGGATGGACTGAGCCACGACGAACAGAAACGGAAACGACAGCACCAGCATCCACACGATGGCTGGGCTGTGGCGACGGTAAAAGCTGGTTAGCATGCGGGTTGCAGACTCGGCTTCCCACCAGGATCGTGCGCCATTCCCACAGGAATGTTGAACACGCCAGCAGGTAACACAGCGCGGCCCTCCTTGAAAACGTGGCGGCAGGCTGTCTCCAGAACAATGCCTGCCGTGCGCAGCCGTGCGCGAAATCGCGGTCGATATAGCTATCGAGTTCGGCGTGCCCGGCAGGTCAGTCGAATTGACCGTTCAGTCAGGAGTTGCGGCGGACACCTGCCCCGCGCCACGTACCATCGCTAAATCCGTTGCGTTCGCGGAATGAACGATCGATTTTGCCACACCGGATTTGTTAACTTTGCCGTGAAAGTGGCGAGGGGACACAACGTGAAAGCACAAACTGAAGCGGACAAGTTCGGCGCATTTCTGGTGGCCAACCTTCGTGACGCCGCCCTTGATCGGGTGGATGGATTGCTCGCCGCACATTGGAAATCCGCGAGATTGCAGTCTCTTCAAGCGGATCTTGGCTGCCTACGCCCGAGCAGCGGGCCGTCCTCCGTCGGTGTGTGGCTGAGGCCATTGATGGAGGGATCCACGATTTCTTGTTCGCGCTGGGCGTGGAGCATGACCGCGGAGCGTCAATCGCGGTGATCGTTGATGGCCAGGATGTCGCGGCTCAGAGTGATGGTCTGCAGGGAGAGCCGTACGGCAAGGACGGTTGGTATGCCCGCTTCAGCAAACACGGAGCGTTTCCAGAACAGGCCTGAAGGCCACGCGGGTTCTCGCGGAGCCCTTTCACAGAGCCTATTCGCGTCCATTCGCGTTCATTCGCGGTTCCAATCCTGCGGTCTGGCGACTTCGTCCGGATAGATGTCAGGCGTAGTCCAAGTCGTCGATTCCCTGGTTTGAACCGCGAATGAACGCGAATGGACGCGAATTTAATGTGGCGGCAGCGCAAGCCAGCCTGGCGATTCCTCTCGAACACTTCGTGCGGACTCACCGGAGGGCTTGCGCCCAGCCTTTTGAAGGTGTGAAAACAACGGGATACTCCGGGCTTTCTGAAGAGTCCGGCCACCTGGATCCAGCGTCGAAAGACGCTAAAGTCCCGAATTCTCGGTGTTTTTCACGACAATGCACCTTCAAAAGGTTGGGCTTGCGCCCTTCCGCTGACATAGTTCGATCCAGTGTGATCAATCGTTGGACCCGAGCGCGGTCCAAAGCGGTTGCACACACGTGGTCCTTCCGCGAAGATCGTGCTTTCCTCTAAGGGTGGGACATGATTACGCGGATTACGGGGCGGTTGTCGCAACTGACGGCGGATGCGGCCATTGTGGCGGCGGGAGCCTTCGAATATGAGGTCCATGTCCCCGAGTTCGTGCGCCGGCACCTGCAGGCGAGTATCAATCAAGAAATCAGCCTGCTGACCATCGAATACCTGGATGGCAACCCCGCCCATGGCAAGCTCATCCCGCGAATGATCGGGTTCATGAACGCCGCTGAACGCGAGTTCTTCGATGCGATCTGCTCGGTGGACGGAGTGGGGATGAAGAAGGCCCTGCGCGCCATGGTGCGGCCCGTCCGCGACGTGGCGATCGCCATTGAGGAGCAAAACGTCAAGGAGCTGAGCACCCTGCCGGGAATCGGCGCGGCCCTGGCCGAACGGATCATCGCCAAGCTGCGGCGGAAGATGACCCGCTTTGCCCTGATGGTCGAACGCGACTTCCCTGCGGGAAGCGACGAGGCCAACCGCGGCGTGATCGCCGACGCCCACGACGCCCTGGTCAGCCTCGGCCACACGCCGCAGGACGCCCGCCAAAAGGTCGAAGCCGCCTGCGCTGGCGGCAAAAAATTCAAGGATCTGCAGGATCTGCTGGAAGCGATTTACCGCCGCGAACACAGCTAATCGCAAACGTAGCTTCGGCTTTAGCCGAAGCGTCAATTCAACACTGAGGCTTTGCGCCCTTAGGCAACTGGTTGTCGGCTGAAGCCGACACTACGGGCGGGCCGTCAAAGCATCCGCTCTGCCGCCAGCCAGCCCGTGCTGAATGCCGCTTGAAAATTGTAGCCACCGATCGGGCCGTCCAGGTCCAGCACTTCCCCGGCGAAGTACAGCCCCGGCACGCGCAGGCTCTGCATGGTGCGGGAATCCACCTCGGTCAGAGCCACGCCCCCAGCGGTCACCTCGGCCTTCTTGAACCCCAACGTGCCGCTCACGGGAATCGGCAGGTGCTTGACCGTCTGCACGAGCCGCTGCTGCATCTGCTTTCCCGCCTCACCCGCGCGTTGCTCACCAGGCACCGCCGCCATGGAGAGCACTGCCTCCACCACGCGGCGGGGCAGAATTTCTAATACCTGTGACAACACCGTTTGAACCGACTTCTTCCCCGCGGCCTGCAGACTATCGCGCAGTTGCGCTGCCAATGCGGGTTCGGCCACCGCTGGCACCAGGTCACACGTCAGTTGCAACGTCCGTGGCTCAGCATGTCCAGAAACAACGCGGCTCACGTCCAGCGCCGCCGGTCCCGAGAGTCCAAAATGAGCAAACAGCAGGCTCCCGCGGCGGGTGGCGCGGCTCTCGGCAGCCCGGGCGGGCAGTGAGCGAGGAACCCCGACACCGGATGAGGAAGGTGGCGCAGGCCACCCATCCGCGCCAGGGGTTCTGCAGCGAGCAGAACTTACCAGGGCCGGATCCCACAGGCTGACAGTGACATCCGGCAGGGTGATCCCACTCAACTCCGCCACCCACGCGGCAGTGGTGGTGATCGGCACCAGCGCGGGCCGCCGCGGCGTGACCGTGTGGCCAAACGCTTCCGCCCAGCCGTAGCCATCGCCCGTTGTGCCACAGCCGGGATAGGACTGTCCGCCGGTGGTGATCAGCACCCGCGTGGCGGTCAAACGCCGGCGGCTGGTGGTGACTTCAAAACGGGTCTCAGTGGGTTGAGCCACGGGCAGCGGGTGCATTCCCAGCACCGCCTCTTCCACCGCCAGCGTGGCTCCGCTCCGCTGCAGGCGTCGCACGAACGCCTCGGCGACATCCGCAGCCCGGTCGCTGACGGGAAAGATCTTTCCCGTCTCCTCAACCTTTGTCGGCACGCCCTCGGCTTCGACCAGCTCCACCAACGCCTGCGGAGAGAGCGCCGCCAATGCCGAGTGCAGAAACGGTCCCTGCGAACCGAACGCTGCGATGATCCCCCGCGTGTTCGTGGCCTGCGTCAAATTGCAGCGGGTGCCGCCGGACATCAGAATTTTGACGGCGACCTTGCGATTCTTTTCGACAAGAATCACCCGCAGCCCACCCTCCGCCGCCCGCGCCGCCGCCAGCAACCCCGCCGCCCCGGCACCGATCACGACCAGATCCCAAATGTCTTCGCCCACAACTGCCCCGTCCCGCTAAAATCAAAGCTTGTTCCCGTTCACCTTCGTCCACGGCGAAAATGCACCCATGCCGTGCTGCTGCACCTTGCGCTTCCAGATTTTGGTGCCACAGAACGCGAACAGGGTGTCCAGCTCTTTGCCGCCGAGGCAGACACCGGTCACTCGGCTCCCGTCGGGCACGGGAAGAATCACCTGCGTGGGGCCATCATCGGCACTGATCTGGATGCCGCTGCGGGTGGCGATGAACTGCCGCCCTTCCACCGAGTAGCACACCGACTCGGCGCCGGCATCATCATCCCAATCGGCGACATGCAGATGGAAGAAGCGTTCCTTGTTGGACAGCCTCCCGTCGTCGTGGATCTGGTAGCTATAGACCCATTTCGAGTGGCCCTCGGCGACGGACAGCAGCCACTGGTCAGGCCGGTACGCCATGCCGGTGGCGAACTTAATCCCAGTGTCGACCTGCGTCGTCTTGCCGTCCTTGATGAGCCACACGCTGCCGGGACCGTGCTGGCCTTCGCCGTTGGCGGTGACAAACAGGCTGCCATCGGGCCGGGCGAGGATTGAGTGCCCCACGATCTCGTCCATCACGACGGTCCCATGGCCCTGTGCATCGTAGCGCATCAGCTTGCCGGATTTTTCCGAAATGGTGAACACCGACCCATCCGCACCCACCGTGACGCAATGCGCCTGCCCCGCGTCAGCCACGAACTCCGTCACCTTCCCATCCAGGCCAATGCGGTGGACCCGATTGTTCGAAGTGTCGGCGAAGAACACTTCCCCCGTGGCATTGGCGGCTGGTCCGCGCGTGCTTTTGAATCCTTCGGCCAACAGTTGCCAGCCTTCACCGGAGATCAAAATCTCCTGGGCTCGCGGGGCACTGGGTCCCGCCTGCACCCGTTCGGGCCAGCCACGCCAGAGGTAGGCCATCGCCTCCTGCCAGTTCTCGTTGTAGCCCGCGACGTGGGGGCCGTCGATCACCCGATACTGATAGTCGTACCCCGAAAACTTCAGGGCCTTGTCCATCTCCTGGTCGAGCAGGAACCAGTCGCCGGCGACGTTCTCCATGTCGCGCGTGGCTGTGGTCAGGAACGAGCGGATCGGCTTCGCCTCGAACTTGCGGACCATCGTGGGGAACTCATGCCCGCCGCGAAACGCCACCCAACTGCCACTGGCCGCGTACACCCGGCTGAAGGCCTCGGGCCGGTTCCAAGCGGCGGTGAATGCCGCAATGCCGCCACTGCTGCCGCCGGAGATGCAGCGGTCGTTCCCGTCGGTCGAGAGGTTGAGCTGATACTCTTTGGCCACGAACGGCAGCAGCTCTTCAATGAGAAACCGCACCTTGTTGTCGCTCACGCCATCGTATTCAAAGTCGCGGTTGCGTCGGCCGAGCGTCCCCTTCATCGGTGCTGGCAGGTCTCCTGGTCGCACGAAGACGCCGACCGTGACAGGCATCTCCTGGGTGGCGATCATCGTTTCCATCAGCGTCTTTTCCCGCGGATTGAAGCCGTCCGTCTTCACATACACGCAGGCCGGTTTGGCGGCGTCGTACTGGGCAGGGATGAAGACCGTCACATCACGCACTGTACCCGGGAAGATGCGGCTCTGCGAAAAGGTGAACTGTTTGGTCGTACCCGGAAGGATTCTCTCCGGCAGAATTTGGGGCGGCTCATAGCCCGGCTTGGACTCTGCCGCCCCAGCCGACCCAGCCGCCGCGACGCCACTCCCCGCCAGCGGGCGGATGAACCAGTGCAGGTGCTGGTCGTTCGCGTTGTACGTCCACAAATCAATCTGCGCCCCGGGCTGTGGCTTACCTCCCAGATGGTCCAACCCCTGCCCCGGCGCGTGCTTCGGCAACAGCGAGTAGCTACCGCCCTCATGCTTGGTCAGCGCCCACAACTGCGTGGGCTTGCCGGCATCCTTCTCCAGCACAATCAGCGTGCCATTCTTGGTGCCACCGTCTTTCGCGGTGAGGACCCGCGTTGGATCGTGAGCCGGCGTAATGGCAAAGAACCCCGCTTCTTTCGGGACAATCTGCCACCGTTGATGGGCCGCCCCCGAGGGCTTGTTCACCGACACAACCGTCCCGTCCGCCGTCCCACCCTCGACCGCCTCCAGCACCAGCACCGGAGTACTGGCGGAGACGATCTGATAACTGCCCCAATTCTCAGCAGGTGCGGTGCTGACAAGGATGAGGCTGGCACTTACGCAAAGAGCCGTTCGCAGGAACGTTTTCATGGTGGGATCGATGTCCGTTGGTCGCAGGGTTCGGAGGATCAAACCAAAACGAACGTGCATATTCCCTGACAGTGGGGGCACTGAACAGGGACCGGCGAAGGAATCACTGCCGCGTTTTCTGAACGCATGGGCCTCGCGGGTGGCTCAGCCGGAGTTCAATCCCTTCCGCCCTGATGCCCAGTGGCTCGTTGTCATCCCAGCTCATGCCCCAAAGTAGCCGAGTCACTCCGTGACGTGTGACTGGACCTGGGCGCAGACAGTCACTCGGGATTGACGCTGTGTTAATCGTCGCCAGACGTTCGCGTCATTTTGCGGAGAACAAGACGACTTTACGCCATTTGTATCACTCCGCATCCCCGCTGAGCTTGCCTCAGTGGATTCGGGCCTGTGCACTACATCCAACGGCGGCACGCGGCGTAGTGCACTGGCCCGTTCACCACCGAGATGAACTCGGTGGGGTCGTGGATGGCGGCCGTGGTCCGCCCCGCAGCTTTTGCGGCCCGGCGTGAGGCGTGAGCCCTCGTCGCTGCTGAGCCTCAGACGCTCTGTGTTAGAACGGCTTCTCTGGTTTCAACCCTAGTAGTCCAGCGACTGCGGGTTTCTAGGCATCGATCAAACGGCTGCGCCATTCTTGTTCGGTGCCGGGAATGTTGGGGTATTCCTTTTGGAAATCTTTCCATTGGCATTCAAGATCCTCGTCGGACTCACCAAAGAGCCGCCAGCAACCTCTCGTCTTTTGTATTACTGCGCGAAGAACAAGCCCGCGTAGATCTTTGGATCGATGAGGATTCCCGCGCGGGCTTTGCGTTTGAGCCACGTGGTGACGGAGGCGAGGGGGACTTCGTGGATGACGATGTTTTCTCCTTCCACGCCGCCGCCGGCGGCGACCTTTTTCACGCCGGTCGCGCGGTAGAGGGCGATCATCTCATTGCCGAAGCCGGCGGAGATGGGGCCGCGGGTCAGCAGTTTGACGCTCTTGGCCTGGTAGCCGGTCTCTTCCATCAATTCCCGGCCGGCGGCGTCGGCACCGTCTTCGTCGGCAATCTCTTCCAGATCACCCACCAGGCCGGCGGGGAGTTCAATGACCCGCTTGCCGACCGGGACGCGAAACTGCTCGATCAGGATCAGATTCTGTTCGCGGGTGACGGCAATGATCACCACCGCGCCGGAAGCGACCCGCCGCTCGGCGTATTCCCAGCGGCCGCGACGGACAAGCCGCATGTGCTTGCCTTCGGCAATGCTCACCAGTGGCTCAGAATTGGCGGGTTCAGGATCGGACATGCGTCAGTCCCTTGGGATTACCTTGATTTCAAGGTAGGAAAGGTGGATCTATGGAGCCGAGTCGACAGTAGGGACCAGATTAAGGGAACCACGAATTTTCACGAATCTAACGAATTTCACGAATAAAAATGAATTGAATTCAGAGGATGCTTTACGGGCAGCGTTCGAACACCGCTTGCCCCTCATAGGATAAGCTCACAACGTCCGCGACAAAATCTGGTGCGAAATTCTTCGGCTGCCATCCATTCTCAATGGCCGAAACAATCATGGACGAAACATGTCGGCTGCTGACGCTACTCTGCGGAAAACTGCATTGAAGGTTCACGCACAGCCTTTGCCCCCGCGCGCTAGACGGTGTCTCCAACTGAATTTCAATGTCGGCACTGCGATTGGAGCCGTCACACCGCCACCAGTATGGAATGTTATCCACCGTGATTCGTCGAAATCCTTGTTTGTTCGCTGGTCGTGCCACACTGACACTCAGTGCCAAATGCTCAAAAGGAAAGACTGGGACAACAACGATTCGTGAAGATTCGTCTTATTCGTGGTTCTTTTATGACCGTTCATCTCGCGAAAGGTTCGGTCCCACCAAGAGACGCTACGACTACTCTTCTCCGCCCGCCTCTTCCATTTCGAGCTGTCGCATCTTGCGGTAGAGGTTCGAGCGATGCAAGCCCAGCAGATCGGCGGCGCGGTTCATGGCACCGCCGGCGACCTTGATGACGCGGCGGATGTACTCGCGTTGGAACTGCGCCGTCGCATCGGTGAGGCCGGCTTCGACCGAGCCATGTGTGCCGCCGGGGGCCGGTTCGTCGGGGCTCAGAATGAACGCCAGGTCTTCGACCTCGACGGTGTCGCGCTGGCACAGGAAGGCCACGCGCTCCATCAGGTTTCTCAGTTCGCGAACATTGCCCGGCCAGTTGTGTGTCTGCAGCCGACGGCGGGCGTCGATCGACAGCACCATCGACCGGTTGCCCGCCTGCACTGAAAACCGCTCCAGGAAGTAGACGGCCAGCAGCAGGATGTCTTCCGGGCGGTCACGCAGTGGCGGCAGTTCGAGGACGACCACGCTGAGGCGGTAGTAGAGGTCTTCGCGGAACTTTTTCTCGCGGACCTTTTGGGCAAGGTTGGCGTTCGTCGCAGCGATGACGCGGACGTTGGTGCGGATGTCCTGTGAGCCACCGACGCGGGTGATCACCTTTTGTTCCAGCACACGCAGCAGCTTCGCCTGTCCGCCAGGGGACATGTCGCCGATTTCGTCCAGGAACAGTGTGCCACCGGCCGCGAGTTCGAACTTGCCCCGCCGGGCCTCGCGGGCGTCTGTAAAGGCCCCCTTTTCATGGCCGAACAGTTCGCTTTCCAGCAGCGTTTCGGGAATGGCGGCGCAGTTGACGGCGATGAACGGCTGGTCGTGCCGCGCACCGCGGTAGTGCAGCGACTGGGAGACGACTTCCTTGCCGGTGCCGCTTTCACCCAGAATCAGCACGGGCAAATCGGTGGAGGCCAGACGGTCGACGCTGGTCCGCAGCGCGGTGATCGCCGGGCTTTGCCCAATGATCTGCACCCCCTGCGTGACCTGTTCGGTCAGTTCCCGTTGCCGGCGCATCAACCGGTCGCGTTCGCGGACATTCTGCAGGGCCATCGCCGCCTGCGTGCCGAACTCGGCCAGGGTGTCCTCGTCGTCGCTGGTAAACTTGCCGCGGAGCTTGTTGATCCCTTCAAACACGCCCATCAGGTTGCCGTTGCCATCGCGAATCGGCACGCACAGCAGGTTCTTGGTTTTATACCCCGTGTTGATGTCGACCTGCTTGTTGAACCGTGGGTCTTCGTACGCATCGTCGACGCGGATCACCGCGCCCGACTGCAGGCATTCGCCCACAATCCCTGCGCTGTCCGGAATGCGAATCTCGGTGTCGACCCCCATCGCCGGGCAGGCCAGCATTTCCTTGTGCTCGCGGTCCCAAATAAAGATGCTGGAGCGGTCGCACTCCAGCAGCCGGTTGGCCTCCTGGGCGATGATGTTGAGCAGCGGTGGAGCCTCGCGGGCCGCGCCGAGCTGCGAGGTGATTTTTAGAATCGACTTCAGACGGTTGATTCGCAACTGCCGGCTGTCCTGGCGCTTCAGGATGTCGATCGCCAGCCCGATCGTGTGGGCCGCTGCCATCGCCCCGTCCAGCGACTTGGCGGTCAGGTTGCGACCGCAAACCACCAGCAATTCCGCCCGTCCCGACTGCTGCCGCGTGGGAGACGCGATCAGTCCCCAACCAGCTCCGCTGGTGAACCCTCCCGAGTCCTTATCGAGGGCCTCTTCCAAGAACCGCAGCGGCAGTTCTTCGATGGGCCGGCGGCCAAACTCACCGTGCGGGATCCACTGCGGATCGCGATACAAAACCGCCGCCCACTGCGCTGCAAATTCCGAGGCGATCTCTGGAAGCTGCTGCACCAAGTAGTGGCTCAGCCCCTCGGCGGGAGCAATGGTCTCCGCGAGTCTTACGCACAACTGCAAATCGGGGCTGGTGCCGGTCCGCGCGAGCCACGGCAACTCCGACCACTTGCGCCACTCGGTGTGACCATTGACACGCTCCACGACCGCCTGAGTCATTTTGATGCAAGTCCGCCAATGCGTGTCGCAGTTGCCATTCCGGAGGGAGTCTCAATGCTAAACTCGCCGCGCGGCGGCGTCAACGAACTCGCGTCACGCGACGGACAAATCACCGCTCTGTCTGCCGAAATTCGATGCTTCCAGGCGGCGCAGGCCAAGCGGAGAGGAATCGAATCAAACTGATCCGCCAAATGCCTTTGTGACGTCCGCTGTGTGCCACTGGTCAGCGTAAAGTCGCCCGTATCTTTCGCGATCGGCACCCACGACCCCACCGAGTTCACCTCGGTGGTGAACGGGCCTTTGCTCTACGCCGCACACACCGTTATCCGACCTAGCGCAGAGGCCCGAATCCACCGAGACCAGCTCGGTGGGGATGCGCGCTTTTCAGCGCCCGGTGCGCCAGTGGCATGGGAGCGGAACGATCTGTTATTGTGACCAGCAACGATGCGTGCGGGCAGAGTCTCCGAGAGTTGCTGAAGGGCTGGCCAGTTCATCAAGCTGTCGAGCGCCTCATAACCCGACGCGTCAGCGAGTGGCGAGGTCGTCCCCTTCGCTGACGCGTCGGGTTGCGAGTCGTGACATGCGGTCGCCCGGATTGAGGGGCTGGCCCGCCTGAAGTTTCGAAACCGCTGTTGGGAGTGGTCTCCATGCTCGATCGCCGCGAGTTTCTGAGTTGGTCCGGGCACGGGTTGGGGGCGGCGGCATTTGCCATGCTGCTGCAGCAGGACGGTTCCGCGCGGGCTGATATCGTTCCGGGGGAGGCGGCCGACCTGCCGCCCCATTTTCCCGCCAAGGCGAAGCGGGCGATCCATTTCTATCTGTGTGGCGGGCTCAGCCAGGTCGATTCGTTCGACTACAAGCCGGAACTGGCGAAGTACCACGGCAAGCCGATGCCAGCCGACGAGAAGCCCGATGTGTTTTTCGGGCAGGTCGGGCTGCTCCGCAAGGAAGACTGGGCGTTCAAACAGCGCGGCGAGAGCGGCCTGTGGATTTCGGAGCTGTTCCCGCATCTGGCGGGCGTCGCCGACGAACTGGCGATCATCAATTCGATGGTGGCGGAGACTTCGAACCACACGCCCGGCACCTTCCAGGCCAACACCGGTTTCCGCCTCAACGGATTTCCCACGCTCGGCTCGTGGCTCTCCTATGGCATGGGCAATGCCACTGATGAATTGCCGGCCTATCTCGTGCTGCCCGACCCGCGGGGGCTGCCCGCCGGTGGCTCAATCAACTGGAGCAACGGATTTCTGCCGGCGCGGCACCAGGGGGTGACGCTGCGCGGGAAAGGAACGCCGATCAGCGATCTCGTTCCGGCGCGGCCGATCGCGGAAGCCACGGAAGTGGCGAGCCGTGAACTGCTGGCCGAGTTGAACGACCGGCACCGGCGGGAGCGGGGCGACGATGTGCTGTCGGCGCGGATGCGGGCGTACGAACTGGCCGCGCGGATGCAGATGGCCGTGCCCGAAGTCACCGCACTTGATAAGGAGACCGCAGAGACGCAGACGCAGTACGGGCTCAACCAGCCGGCGACGGCCGACTTCGGCCGGAGTTGTTTGCTGACTAGGCGGCTGTTGGAGCGCGGCGTGCGGTTCGTGCAGTTGTTTTCGGGCGGGGCCTTCGGTTCGCCGCGGATCAATTGGGATGCCCACGAGAACATGGTCGAACGCCACGGGACCGAGGCGCTGCGGATCGACCAGCCGATTGCCGCCCTGATCCGCGACCTGCGACAGCGGGGGATGCTGGACGACACCCTGCTGATTTTCAGCAGTGAGTTCGGCCGCACGCCGTTCACGCAGTCGGCGGAGGGGGTCTTGGGAATGGGCCGCGACCACAATCAGAATGGGTTTTCCGTGTGGCTCGCGGGCGCGGGCATCAAGGGCGGCACGGCGCATGGAGCCACCGATCCGTTTGGATACCGCTCGGTGGAGAAGAAGGTCACGTGGTACGACTTTCACGCCACGATCCTGCATCTGCTGGGCATCGACCACGAGCGGCTGACGTTCTACCACAACGGCATTCAGCGGCGGTTGACGAATGTGCATGGAGAAATCGTGCGCGGCGTGTTGAGCTGACTGAGAGCGTGCAACGCAGGACAAATTCAATACTCTGCCATGACTTCGATGTGTGGAATTTCAAATTTGACGTGTCCGACAAAAGTCCATTCGCTGGTTTCAACGCAATTTCAAATTTCAGATTTCAAATTTCACCGTAAAATACTTTGTCGCAGCATCCACACTGTGGGGCAACAGTTACGTTCGCGCCATTGAAGCTCAGTCGACAGTTCGGTGTGGCTGAACAGACTGTGAAATGTGAAATTTGAGATTTGAAATTCACTTTTGTCGGACACGTCAAATTTCAGATATTTCAGATTTCACAGTAAGGACCGGACAAGGAATAAAGCACGCTTCAGGGTGCTAATCGAAGGCCGGTCTTAGGCAACGAGAAGGGGGAACCAGTGGAGTAGGAGAGGGGCAGTGTTGCTGCCTCCTCTCCCCTCGTCAAACCGGACAGGCAGATTTCCCGCATCCGGCTTCCCCGAAGACTTCAACAACAGGCATGCACAGGGAGTTCGCGAGTG
>JAKFUF010000100.1 GCA_021732845.1 Planctomycetaceae bacterium
CAGCTTTCGAGCGGCCTTGACAACGATCTCAGAGCCACTTAGGACATCGGAACCGACTTCCAGAATTTTTCTGGCGGCGTGAGCCACCGAGAAGCGGAATTACGAGGGTACTTTTGTCGGACACGTCAAATTTGAGATTCCGCCAGTTGGCTGGCGGAGTTTGCATTCAGGGTCAACTCGTGCAGCATGCCTCTTGAAATCACGACCGTTGTCTCCGCTCCCTACCAGGAGAACACCTACCTCGTGCGCCGCGCTGGCGAGCGGGATGGAATTGTCATCGACCCGGGGTTTGAGCCGGAACGGCTGATTCAGAAGATCAGGAGCTTGGACTTCAATCCCGTCGCGATTCTACTGACGCACGGCCATGTGGATCACATCGCTGGAAACAGTGCGTTGCGGGAGGTCTGGCCGGAATTGCCGATTCTGATCGGGGCGGGAGACGCGCCGATGCTGACCAACCCGCAGCTCAACCTGAGCGCGTGGGGCGGCATGGCGATTGTCAGCCCCCCGGCCACACAGTTGCTCCATGAGGGCGATGTGGTGGAATTTGCGGGAATGACCTTCGACATCCGCGACATCCCGGGACACAGCCCGGGCCACATTGTCTACCTGGTGGCCGGAACGCAGCCTCTGGAGGTGTTTGGGGGCGATGTCCTGTTTCAAGGCAGCGTCGGCCGAACGGACTTTCCAGGGGGCAACGGCCGGCAACTGGCGGCGGGCATTCACGCCAGACTGTTCACCCTGCCCGATGATACCCGCGTTCACCCCGGCCACGGCCCCTCGACCACCACCGGCATCGAAAAGGCTTCTAATCCGTTCGTCGGGCTTCGGCGGTAGTGCCTGAATTCAGGGCATCAGCAATGACGACGAAACGGAGTCCAGTCTCAGTTCTACGTAGGCATTAAGGGAACCGCGACCGCAGCTTCGGAAAAAGCGAACCAACTCTGATCCCGTGCCCTATTTGTCACGTTTAATCCACCAGAACTGGATATAATTCAATGCGACTGAGCTGGCTTGAGACTTTTGAGCCACGGTGACTTTGGAGGGTGCGGCGATGCCACTGGAAATTCTTCCACAGACGACGATCAACAATCCATTTTCCGACCAGGCGATCGAGGAAGATCCGTTGGAAGTGATGGACGAGATTGAGGCTCTGAAAAAGGAGCAGGACGCCGTCATTCTGGCCCATTTTTACGTGGATGGCGAGATTCAAGACATCGCGGACCACACCGGCGACAGTCTGAAACTGGCGCGGGATGCGATGCAGGTGACGGAGTCGACGATCGTGTTCAGCGGCGTCCACTTCATGGCCGAGTCCGCGAAGATTCTCAATCCCGCCAAGCGCGTTCTGCTGCCCGACATGCTGGCCGGTTGCTCCCTGGCTGACAGTTGCCCGCCCGATAAGCTGGCCGCTTATCAGAAGCAGTTGCGGGCGGAGGGGCACGATATTCAGACGGTGGCCTACATCAACACCACTGCTGCCGTGAAGTCGCTCTGCGACTGGATCGTGACCAGTGGCAACGCCCGCGAGATCATTGATCGGGTGCCGGCCGACAAGGAGATCTTGTTCGTTCCCGACCAGCACCTCGGTCGCTACCTGACGGAGGTCACCGGCCGCAAGATGATTTTGTGGCCGGGCTCATGCATGGTTCACGAGGTCTTCAGCCTGCAGGATCTGCTGCGGGCGAAACGCAACACGCCAGGGGCCGTGGTCATCGCCCATCCCGAGTGTCCGCCCAACATCTTGGAGGTGGCGGATGTGGTCGGTGGAACCGAGAAGATGCGGAAGCATGTGGCTTCGGTCACCACGCCGACGACCTTCCTCGTCGCGACGGAAGCGAACATGATCCACCCGCTGGAAAAGATTGCTCCGCAGCACACCTACATCCCCGTGCCCGGCATCAGCGCTTCGGACGGCACGACTTGTGCCTGCAACCGCTGTCCCCACATGGCCCGCAACACGTTGCAGAAAGTTCGCGATTGCCTGAAATTTGGCAAACCGGAAATCCTGTGGCAGCCGTATTTCGAGAAGGCCCAGGAAGTGCTGCGGCGAAGCCTGTTGGAATAGTGGCTGGTCGGGGCCGTGACAGTCGGATGCAAAAAAGGACCCCGGAGACTGCTGTCTCCGGGGGGCCGTGGTGTCAGTGAACGATTCGTTCAGGTTACTTCTGACGCGAGTACTCGATGGTGAAGGCCAATTGGTCCTTGCCGCCAGCGTCGACCATGTACATCTTGAATGTGAATTGGTCCTTGTCCTTGGATTCGGTGGTGGTCTTCACCTTCTGCCGCTTACCCTCGGGATTCGTGGATTCGCCGGTCATCACCAGTTGCTTGCCTTTTGAATCGTAGTCGCCCTCCAGATGCAGCGGCGCACTGCTCATCGAATCGGTCCAGATGCCGACGTACTTCTTTTTCTGCTGGTCATATCCATCCAGACCGTGACCTTGAAACTTCAGGCCGCCACCCAAGTCGCCGTCAAAATCGCTGGCCAGCCACATCCCGCCGTTGATGGATTTGTAGGTCGCCGTCGCTTTCGTCTTTTGTTCGCCCATCACCATGACGGCGTCCCACTTGCCTTCAATCTCGCGCAGCCTGGCATGTTCGGTGCCCGGTTTTTGAAAGTCCTGGGCCACGCTTAGACCCGTTGAGGTGAGACAAACGATCGCTGCCAGAATGACGCGGCGCAACATGATGATTCTCCGAGGACATGCAGAGGGACCCGATCGGATGTATCAAATCGCCGAGAGCTAATTTTGTCAATGTACAGGCATATTTTAATTGTCCGGGAGTTTCGTTGCCGTCACCGCTGGCGCTAAACATTCCGCACGAGCCGCGCTCGTTGGGCAGCCACGCCAATCTGGGCGATGCTGCCGCCATTGAACTGGAGAAAATCCGCTTCCACGCCGTCCGAAAAGATGACGCCGTTTTGGGGCATCAGCGATTCAATGATGAGGTTCTGGCCTTCAGGCAACAGCCCGGCGATCTGATTGGCTTCCGACTGGCGGCTGACAAACGGTTCGCGCACCGCCCACAGGAGCTGCCGGTCTTCCCAGTTCAATTGGGGTCGCTGGGGCACGCTGCCGCCGAGCCACGCGGCCATGCCGGAGGCCATGTTGAACACCGACGACAACCAGCCGGTGGAACCGGCACCCGTGGAAATCAGCACGCCGCTGGAAGACTGTGGCTCACTCCCGCCGGGGGTTGTCAGCTTGTACCGCGCCGAGACATGCGAACTGCTGCCGACGAACAGGTCGTTGAACGCCAGCAGCTTTTGACCGTCCTGGAGGGCCACCTCCGCCAGCGTCACATCGCGGACCATGTATCGTTCCTTCAAGACCGTATCCACGGCCGCCCGCGCTTCATGGAGTTGAAACGGCAGCAGCACGCCGTCGAACCGCGCGGGGTCGGGGTTGACCGCCACGATCGGGACCGCCCCGGCATATTTCGCCGTATTGGCCACCAGCCCGTCCTGACCGATGACAACAATCACTTCGAAGCGAGCGAAGTCGAAGTTCGGCAGAAAATCACGGTCAACCGTCTGGATCGGCAAGCCAAAATCCAGACTCCGCGTCAGTTCACTGATGGCTTGCTGATAGGTCTGATCCTCGATTTCCAGTTCATTGAATTCTTCCTCCGTCCGCTGCTTGAGCACGGTCGGGGCCAGGGTGGCGGCGTCCGACAGCAGACGCATGCGGGCCTGGGCCATCTGGAATTTTGCGGCACCGCGCGTGGCCCACCGCTGCATCAGCCCGGCCAGACGCGTCTGCCGGGTCACCACGGCGATGCCCGGCCGGACATCGTGGCTGATCATTTGTGCCCGCCTTTCAGCAGCGAATTGAGCAGTTCCGGCGAAATGTTGAGTTCGCCGATCTTGCTGGCGTTCTGGGCCAGTTCTTGGAAGGCCAGGGAGATCAGCATCCGCGAGTCGCCGCTGGAATTGACCGCGATCAGCGTCCGCCAATCGACGCTCTTGACGGGTTCGAGCACAGCCCGCAGGGCCTCGGCCCGAGCCTCGCCCTCTTTGCGTTCGTTGGCGACCTTGGAGTCCACAAGGATCGAACGCTGCTGCTCGACGGCGATCTCGGCGCTCATCTGCGACTCGCGCACCTGCCGCCGTTTGACCTCGACGGCGATCTCGGTGTCGAGTTCATTCTCCTTGATCGTCCGCTCCAACTGGACGGCGTTGTTTCGCCGCAGGTAAACCGCCTCGTCCGCCTGCCGCAGGAATTCTTCGCGAGCCTCGGCTTGAAACGCCTTGGACATTTCGGGCGTGGGTTTGAGGCCGATGATCGATAAATCGAGGATCTCAACACCCAGCAACTGCACCCCCTCGGCAGCCCGCAAACCGGCGAGAACCTCCGTGACGAAGGCATCGGCGCTGACCATCAGCGTTTTCAGCGGCCGCTTCTGCGTGAACGAACGGGCGAGAATCTGCACGGCGTGGATCAGCCGCTCGTTGAGCTTGCCGGGATCGTCCGACCGATATCTGCCGAAGGCGTCCATGCTGAAGTCCAAGAGCCCCGCCAGCCGGCGTGGCTCCTTCACGCGGTAGGTCAGTTCGCCCTGAATGGTCACGTCCTGAAAATCGGCGCTGACCTCGGTGAACACAAACGGGACGCCGCGGCTGGCGACCGGAACTTGCACAATGATCGCGGTCGGCCCGAAAAACCAGAACGAGAGCCCCGCCCCCTCGCGAACGATGCGGCCGCCGCGATAATGCAGGATGTAAGTTGTCGGAGGGGCCTTGAGAAAGCGGAAGCCGAGCATGGAGGAGATCCTGTCTGGTGACGGCGGAGGCGGCAAACTGCACGATGGGGGGCATGGGCGACCGTTGTCAACGGCAGTTGATACTGTTCGATGATTCGGCCTTGCCAGCGTCCATGTTTAAAAGTGCAGACGGGCAATGGACGCGGGCGGTTCACGAAAATTCCTGACCGTCACGGATTTTGGGGCCGATCGCGACGGAAACGATTCGCAAACCGGAGGCTGACGCGTTCCGGCTGATTTTTGAAAACTGACCAGGTCCTGGAGTGCCAGACATCCCCATGGCGGGGTATTATCAGCGAGGATTGATGCAAGACCCCAATTGACAGTCCGATGAGATCCCATGGTCACCTGGAATGATGCATTCGTTGGCCCCCAAGGATTGAGCCGCCGGAGGTGGCTGCAGGTCGGTGGGATTGGCTGGTTGAGCGCGGCGCTGCCCGCCGTGGTTGCGAACAGACGGGCTGTCGGCGGTGAAACGCCTCCCACTGGGCGGCAACCGACAATCAAGTCGTGCATCCTGGTCTTCCATTACGGCGGCCCGAGCCACCTGGAGACGTACGACCCGAAGCCGGATGCGCCGCGGGAATCGCGGGGAGAATACAACACCATTGCCACGGCGGTGCCAGGAATTCGCATTGGGGAATACCTGCCGCGGATGGCACGGATCATGGACCGCGTCACACTGGTTCGTTCCATGCATCACCCGATGCGGAACCATAACGCAGCGGCGGCGGAAGTGCTCACCGGACGGACGCCCGCCGGCGGTGATCAGGAATTGCTGGCGGACGAATCGCGGTCGTATCCCAACGTGGGGTCGGCCGTGAGCTACGGGTTGGGGCCGCGAGCGCATGTGCTGCCCTGCGTGGCGGTGCCCTACACGATTTATAACGTGGTCCAGCTTCCGGGGCAGACGCCGGGATACCTGGGTGGACAGTTCGACCGCTTTCAGGTGAGCGGAAATCCGAACAATCCCGATTTTCAGGTCTCGGCCTTGAGTCCGCCGGCCAATCGTCCGGCCGCGGAATTGTCGTCTCGGGAAGGTTTGCTCCGTTCTCTGGACGTGCTGCCGGTCTCGGACACCTCGGCCAAAATGGGGATCTATCAAGATCGCGCCTTGCAGCTCATCTCATCGGACTCGGTCCGCCGCAGCTTCAACATCGACGAGGAGGATGCCGCCACGCGCGAGAGGTACGGCCGCAATCTGCTGGGGCAGAGTCTGCTGCTGGCCCGGCGGTTGGTGGAGAGCGGGGTCAACTTCATCACCGTGTTTGATGGCCAGCACAACGGGCAGGAGGCGAACTGGGACAGTCATCAGGCCCTGTTCCCCCGCCATCGCCAATTGATTCCACCGGCGGATCAGGGGTTCTCGGCGCTGATTGAGGATCTTGAAACGCGGAATCTGCTCGACTCGACACTTGTGATCGGAATGGGCGAATTCGGCCGCACACCCAAAATCAACGCGAATGCCGGCCGCGATCACTGGCCCGACTGTTATACGGTCACGCTGGCTGGCGGGGGGGTGCGGGGTGGAAACGTGCATGGAGCGAGCGACAAGATCGGGGCCTATCCCGACCGCGACCCTGTCACCCCGGCGGACCTGGCGGCGACGATTCTGTGGAAGTTTGGGATCGACCCGAGCCTCGAAGTCCGCGATCAAACCGACCGCCCGCTCCGGTTGGCAGATGGGCGACCGCTGATGTCGGTTTTCGGGGGCACGCCGGTTTAACAGTTGGCCCGTCGCTTCTGGCCTGAATAATTTCAGATTTGACGTGTCCGACAAACGATGATTTCAAATCTCAAAGTTCCTGACCGTCAAGGATTTTGGGGGCGGGCTCTGTCATGTGGATGGAAGTGGACCGGATGAAAAGGATGGTCGAGGATTAGGAAAGGATCTGTTTGTGCCGGCGTTGCATGAAATCATCCTTGCTGATCCTCTCTCATCCTTGCAGTCCTGTCCCAAAATCCTCACTCAAGACAACCGGCCGGCCCCCAAAATGCGTGACGGTCAGAATTTCAAATTTCACAGTCTGTGCGACCACATCGAACTCTCGGATGCTTTCGCGGTGCAGGACGTAACTTTCGACCGGAAGGACTGATGTCGAGAAAAGGTATTTTACTGTGAAATTTGAAATCTGATATTCCGTTCAATCGACTTCATACGTGCGGGCAATGTTGTTCGGCTGCTGTTCGTTTCGCGTTGCCGCCATTAGGCGGTCGCCGATGTCCAACCAATTTGCGACTCTGGGCGTAATCATCTTAGAATGCGGGTTGGACTGGTGTCCGAGAGTTTCTTGGTTGACACGCAGTTGCCGGCCTCCCCGCGAAACCCCCGAGTTTTGAAGCATGCCTGACAATCCTGTTGCGGTCGGACCGTATCGCTGTGGCCGCGGTGAACCGCTGATGTTCATCATTGGCCCCTGTGTCATCGAATCCGAAGCGCTGGTGATGCAGGTGGCCACGCGGCTGGCCGAACTGAAGGCGGAATTGAATCTGCCGATCGTGTTCAAATCGAGCTTCGACAAGGCCAATCGCACCAGCGGCGACAGCTTCCGCGGGCCGGGACTGAAAGCGGGCCTCGAGATTCTGGCTCGCGTTCGCGAGAAGACCGGGCTCCCGGTGCTGACTGACATTCACGAGATTTCCCAGGCGGAACCGGCGGCGGCCGTTTGCACAATCTTGCAGATTCCCGCTTTTCTGGCGCGGCAAACGGATTTGGTGCAGGCGGCGGCGGAAGCCACGGCGAAACACGGAGGCGTCTTGAACATCAAGAAGCCACAGTTCGTCGCGCCCGAGGACATGATTCATGCCGTCAAGAAGTCTGAGATGTCGGGCAACCCCCGAGTCCTGCTGACGGAGCGCGGCACCACCTTTGGCTACGGTCGCCTGATCAATGACATGCGGGCCATTCCGGTGATGCAGGGGTTTGGCGTGCCGGTCATTTTTGATGCCACCCACAGTGTGCAGTTGCCCGGCGGCAGCACGACTGGCGGCCAGCGGCACATGGTGGCCACGCTGGCCCGCGCGGCGGTGGCTTCAGGCTGTGACGGCGTGTTTTTGGAATCACACCCCGACCCCGACAAAGCCAAAAGCGACGGGCCGAATCAGGTGGCGTTGTCCGATGTTCCGGCGCTGCTCCGCCAACTGCTGCGGATTCGCGCCGCCCTCGCCGAACCGGCATGAATCAATCTGTCGGCCTTTGATCTTCAACCACAACCCACCACCCTCACCCGTGGCTCAGTCGATGTTCTCCCGCATGTTTCGGCAATCCTCTTGGTCTGTCTCCGCCGCCCTCTGCGTTGCCGCCTTGTCCGCGGGCTGCCAACCGGGCGTGACCACCGTCTCCGGACCAGGTGAGAAATCCGCGGAAGAGAAGGTTCAGCGGTGTCACGACCTGATGCAGAGCGTGTTGTTCTCGCTGGAGCTGCAAAAGCTTGATGTGGCCACGGATGTCGAATCGACCACCCAGCTCATCAACCAATGGCAGTCTGAATGTGGCGCCGCCTCTCAGTTCAACCCCGTGCCCGAAGCGCTGAAAGGCAAATTTTCCGCCGAGGTGGAGCAGTCGCTGGTGGCGACACGATTGTCGAGTGCCGATGCCGACCACCTGCGCCACTGCGTGATGATGAAGGCGCTCAGCCGCCATGCACCGGGAAAAGCGAGTTCATCGCTGGACCAGGTGGCCAGCGTCTTTGACGTGGTCATGCGGCTAGTTGAACTGGACCGTGAGGCGATGGATGTGCCGCTGACGGCTTATGATGTGTGTCTCATTGGGAATGGTTCGCCGGCACACCGCGCCTGGGTGTTTGCCGAGGTGCTGCGGCAACTCAGCTTTGATGCGGTGATCCTGAGTCCCGGTGGGGAACCTGCCAAGGAAGACAAGGCCCCGTTCCTGGTGGGGGTGCTTCTCAAAGTGGACGGCAAAGAGCAGGTGCTGTTGTTCGATCCGCTGCGCGGCGTCGCCTTGCGAAAGGGGGCAGAGCCGGCGTCACCGGTGGCATCGCTGGCGGATGTGGCCGGGAATGCCGAAATTTTGACCGGACTTCCCCCAGTTGCCGGCTGGGGGGCGTGGACGGCCGACTCGCTCAAGCAGCCACGGGTGGGGGTGATTGGCAGCGAGGGCTTCTGGTCTGCCCGGTTTCTCACCCTGCAGCCACAGTTCACCGGTGAACATACCATGGCCGTCGCCGATCCCCTGACCGATACGGAGACTGGTCCCGGACTCTGGGGGCGGGTGGTGGGTGGCGGGAAGTTTTGGAAAGCCACGGATGTTTTCTTGTGGGAATTTCCAGACACCCAGTTTGTCCAGAAGCGGACACCCACGCCTGAGCAGAAGGCCAAGCGCCAAGCCGCGCTGCTTCCGTTGTCGGCGCCCGTGCCGATCCTGCGGGACTACAACAACCTGGCCAAAATGGATCCGATCAGCAATCTGGCGGTGTTCGGCACGCCACACCGCGAGGAGTTCCGCGGGCGGCTGTCTCAACTGGATGGCGAGATTCCCACGGCGGTCATGCACTACCAGGTGGTGCGGGTGGAGTCGAACAAGCTCCCGCTGCAGACACCCATGGAGGAGAAGTTCAAGATCCTGCATGCCCGGGCCGGAGAAGATGCCCGATTTTTCACCGCCCAATGCCAGTTCGACCGTGGGCAGTATCGGAGTGCCCGCGACACGCTCGAACACTACATCGCCAATTATCCCGAGGGGCACTGGTTGAATGCCAGCCGCCGGCTGCTGGCTCTCACACTGGCCGCAAACAAACAGACCGCCGAGGCGATCACTCTGCTGAAAGCATTGCCCGCTGACGGTCCGCACGCCGCCTGGGTCCAGCAGACGCTGAAATCGCTGGAGGCCACGAAGCCCGCGGGGTGAGGCTCAACGAAACAGTGACCGAGAGCCACGCTGTTTCAGAATTCTGGTCATCCGACTGTGAACTCTGCGACTACCTGTTGAATCCGCCCTGCACGATCAAGGAATGCCCGCCGGCATCCCTCGATCTGGCGTTGGAGAGGCGGCTGCCGCAGGCACGGTGAGGCCACCAGATGACCAGTGAACTCCTTCCCGACTGGGATCGGATTGTCGACCGGCATGCCCGTCGCGTCTTCGGCGTGGCTTTTCGCATACTGGGTTCGGTTCACGACGCCGAGGATGTATCGCAGGACGTGTTCGCCGAGGCGTACCGTCTGCATCGTTCTGGTCCGGTCCAAAGCTGGGCAGGACTTTTGGTCCGACTCGCCACGTTGCGGTCGCTTGACCGGTTGCGGCGACAGCGGCCAGCCGCGGAACTCCGCGAACTTGACCGGGTGAGCGCCGTCGAACCGTTACAGGAATTGATGGCGTCGGAACTCTCACACTGGCTGCGGGGAGCGATTTCGCAGTTGCCCGACCAGCAGGCGACCGTGTTCACCATGCAGTATTTCGAACACCTGTCGCGCGACGACATTGCCGTCACCCTGGCCGTTTCGCCGGAAGCCGTCTCCACCGCTCTCTACAAGGCGCGCGAACGCCTGATGTCCCAATTCGTGGTCTACAATCAAGGAGCGCAGGAATGACCAGTCCCGACGAACTCGCTGACTTCTGCCCGCTGGCTCCGCCGTTGGACACAGCCGTTCAGGCGGTGCTGAACGAGCCATTTCCCGAACCCAGCCTGAAGCGTCTTCAGGAACGCGCCCGGCAACTCGACATCCGCCCCACCCCGGCAAGTCGCTCCAGCAAGAACTGGCTTTCCTGGAGCCGGCTCTCGCTGATCTCCTCGGGCATCGCCGTGGCGGTGATGGCCGCAGTGTTCTTCGCTCCCGCCGCAGTCCCCGCGGCATTGGGCGAAGTGATTCAAGAAGTTTCCCTCAAGCCGTGGCTCCATGCCCGCGGGACCGGACCAGACGGAAAGCCGGCAGAAATGTGGTTTTCTGCCAAAGAACAAGTTCTGGCCTCCCGCCATGGGTCGTCGTATGTATTCATCGACCAGCGGCTGAAAACGATGGATGTCTTCGGTCCGCCCTCCGAGTCGAACACGGTCCAGAGAATCTCGCTGGAGCATGCCGGGCCGGGTGTCGCGGCCACTCGGCAAAGTTTTCTGGACCTATTGTCCGGGAATTTCAAACCGTCCGTCCTGTCAAGTGGTCAGACGGTGCTGACGCATGAAGCCCGCGAACTGCAAGTCGACGGCCGCCCGCTGACGGAGCATCGCTTTTCAGTGGGCGAAACGGGAAAAGCCGACTCGGCCCTGGAAATCCAACTTCAGGTCAATCCGAAAACGAAGCTGCCCGTCTCATGGACGGCACGACAGGCGGACAAGACCCTCTTCCAGTTCACGGTGAGCTATCCCGATGAGGGGCCGCTAACGATCGCGGCCTTGGGAATTCCGCAGGGCACTCCAATTGTCGATCAACGGCCGAAAGCCGAGTTTCAACAGATTTTGAACGCTGGCCGCGCCGCGCGGCAGCGGTTCGATGATTACTTCGCCCTGGTCATCGAATCGGGCAGCGGCGACCGCCGCCACGGCGGCGACCAGGTCTACAAGATCTGGCGCAAGGGAGATCGCTGGCGGGTCGATGTCTGCCGCTGCCCACACTACAGTCTGTTCCAGTCCCCCAAGGACACCGACCCTGACGCCTGGTGGCTCGCGAAGTCGAAAGAGTTGAAGAGTTATCCCCGTGAAATCTGGAACGGAAAACGTCTCTGGAACTATGAACCAGCCTATGTCGAACCCCGCCGGCCAGATCCTCAGGATCTACAGTACATGCAGATCGGCTCGCTGACTGCCACGAATCGGGATGTGCTTGACCCAAGCAACCCCCAAACCATGAACCTTCTGCATGACCTGCCAGACGCCTATGGCTACGAATCGCTGGCCTTGGGGGCCTCGTTCGGATTTCGCGCCGAGACGAGTGCGGCAACGCTGGATGGCAAAGAGCTGACGATGGTTGACATCATCCAGACGATGAACCGGGCTCCGAAAGCCACCAGCCCACGCCGCTATTTCCTGGATCCGCAGCATGGGCAGATGATGGTCCGCAAGGAGTATTTCTTGGTGCAAGACCCGAAAACGCCAACTGGTGTCTCCGAGGTGGTGACCTCCGCCCTGACGCCACGGGGACTGTGGTATCCGACTGCGGTCCGCATTCTGCAAAACAGTGTCAACATGGAGACTGGAGCCCGGAGCGACTCGCACATCCGCTACTACATGGATTTCGATGCGACGATTGCAGACGAACTGTTCGATCCCGCAAAGGTGGATGTGAAGGAGATCTGGACGAAACTGCCATAAGCGATTCAAAGTGCTTTCGGAAGGCCGATCGTAGACAACGAGAAAGGGGAACCACGAGTTTTCACGAATCACAACGCGAAGGACTCCACCACCCGCAAGATCAATACGGTTGAGGGTTCGTGAAATTCACAAAATTCTTGCAGATTCGTGGATAATTTTCTGACCGTACCAATTGCAAAGCGCGGCCGCCCGGTGGATTTCCACCGGGCGGCCTGCATTTCAAGGGTTGAACGAAGTTGAATGCCGCGCGGGTCATCTGGCGGTTCCCAGCGTGACCGCCATCGCGGGAATGCGGTGGATCCGTGAAGAAAAAGCGCAGGCAAAGCCACAATGCTTGTTTTTGCCAGGTGCCCCGGTTAATCAAGTCACGGCATTCAACTGTCGACTGTGCCTCCCGTCATTTCCCCAAGGACATCCAGTGACCCCGATCTCCCGTCGAGCTTCGCTTCTGGTCGCAACCCTGTTCGTCGGCCTTCTTTCCCGCTTCGCCGTAGCTCAAGAAGCCACGCCGATGCCGATCCCCACGGCGCTGCAGGACTATGTGGCTCTTGCCGATGCCAGCTTCGCGTGGACACTCCAGGGAAAAACAGAAAATCCGCTCGGCACGATCTACGACATCGAACTGACATCGCAGACCTGGCATGACATCACCTGGAAGCATGTCCTGATGGTCTACGAACCGAAGGATCTGGCCCACAAAGACCATGTGCTACTGTTCATCACTGGTGGTTCCAGACTGAACAAGCCGAAACCGCAGGATCAGTTGCTGGGTCTCGAAGTGGCCCGGTTGTGCGGGAGCCGCGTGGCGATGCTGCACCAGGTGCCCAACCAGCCGTTGTTCGAAAACCGCGTGGAAGACGACCTGATCACCGACACGATGCTGAAATACCTGGCCACCGGGGACAAAACCTGGCCCCTGTTGTTTCCCATGGTCAAAAGCGCCGTGCGGGCGATGGACGCCGTGGAACAACTGGCCGTCAAGGAGTGGAAGGTGCCCGTCAAGGGGTTCGTGGTGACCGGTGCCTCCAAGCGTGGCTGGACGACATGGCTGTCGGCGGTGGCTGACAAGCGTGTCGTGGGAATCGCGCCGATCGTGATCGACACCCTCAACTTTCCCAAGCAGACCGACTACCAGATTGAGACGTGGGGGAAATACAGCGAGCAGATCGACGATTACACCAGCAAGGGGCTCATCGCCAAGATGAAGGATGACCCCAAGATCCCGCTGTGGACCTGGGTCGATCCCTACACCTACCGCCATCAGTTGACGCTGCCCAAGCTGATCATCAACGGCACCAACGACCGCTACTGGACCGTGGATGCACTCAACAACTACTGGAGTGACCTGGAAGGTCCAAAGCACATTCGGTACGTGCCCAACGGCGGACACAACCTGGGAAATGGCAAAGAGGGAGCGCTAAAAACGCTCGGTGCCTTTGTCCGCCACACGGTTTCAGGCCGGCCGTTGCCGAAGCTGGAATGGAAGCATTCCACGGCGGGCGGCAAGTATGTGTTGACGATGAGCGCCACCCCGGCCCCCAAGGCGATCAGCCTGTGGAGTTCAGCCTCGGCAACCAAGGATTTCCGTGAAGTGGAGTGGCGTTCGCAGCCACTGAACGTCGAGAACGGCGCGGCGACCGGCGAACTGACGATTCCAGCCTCTGGGCATGCGGCCCTGTTTGGCGAATTCCAATTCCAAGAGGGAGATCTGGAATATTCCTTGTCGACTCAGATTCGCCGCGAGTAGCGGTCAAAATGAGTCAAACGGATCTGCCAACTGGAGTTGCGGCGCGTGTAACATCAGTTGCGGGGGCTGGTTGCGGCAGTCAACCAGCTCTTGAAGTTGAGAATCGATCAAAGTCAGACGGCGGGCGATCTGGTCCCGCCGGGCGGTCCAACGAAGCTGCCAGCGTTCAAAATCTTCGACTGCCGTCACTTCGGATTTTTGCACACGTCGCAGTGCGTTCGAAACCCGCATCAGCGACTGCGTGAACAGGGAGGGTGTATATCTCCCGGCTTCCGTGGCTCGCGAACGCATGTCAACTCCAGAAAATCGGACGACTGAGGTTTCTGCATAGACTTGATCGACAGCGTTGAGTCTGCTGGTTGAGATGAATGGGGGCGGTGCGGGAACTCATTGGTCCGAGGGTTGCGATCGCACCGACTGTTCGGACCTGCCATTCAACATGGCAACTGCCAATCCTTTGACCGGAAGAATCGCTTCAGTCTTCAGGAGGCTGCGGGCAGGGTCGGCTGCAGGCGAAAGTTAGGCAACTTTCTGTCCCGTCTGGGCAAATCGTTGACCAGGCAAAAGCTTCTGCGGCGAATCGCATTCCCAAAATATGGAGAGTTGTAATAGAATCCCCCAATGCAGCAGATCTCCGTCCTCGGATCAACCGGTTCCATCGGTACCAATTGCCTCACCGTAATTGGCAGCCAACCGTTGCGCATGCAGGCGGCGAGCCTCGCTGCCAATTCGAGCTGGCCTCTGTTGGCCGAGCAGACCCGGGAATTCAAGCCCCGGCGGGCGGTGATTGCCGACCAAAGCCTGCAGTCGCGAATTGATCGGTCCGCCTTCTGCCCACGGACAGAACTGCTATTCGGCGCGGAGGGCGTCGAACAGATTGCCGCCGACCCCGAGACGGATGCGGTCGTCTGTGGCATCGTTGGTGCCGCCGGACTGCGTGGAACTTGGGCCGCGGTCGAAGCCGGTAAGCGCGTCTGCATTGCCAACAAAGAGACACTGGTCGTCGCCGGGCCATTGGTGATGGACCTGGCCAAGCGCAGCGGCGCCACCCTGCTGCCGGTCGACAGCGAGCACAGCGCTGTGTTTCAGGCACTGCAGTCGGGTCGGGCGTGCGACGTGCGGCGAATTGTGCTGACCGCCAGCGGCGGACCGTTTCGCGGTTGGACCGCCCAGCAACTGGCGGACGTCACCCCGGAACAGGCGCTGGCCCATCCCACCTGGAACATGGGACGCAAGATCAGCATTGATTCCGCCACCCTGATGAACAAGGCGTTGGAGGTGATCGAGGCCAAGTGGCTGTTCGATTTGCGCGCCGATCAGATCGAAGTTGTGGTTCATCCCCAATCCATTCTGCATTCCTTCGTAGAATATGTGGACGGTTCGGTGATCGCCCAATTGTCTCCACCCGACATGAAGCTGCCGATTCAATTGGCGCTGACCTGGCCGGAACGAACAGACGGACCCAGTCCCCGCATGGACTGGACAAAAACACAGAGGATGGATCTGCAGGCACCCG
This sequence comes from Planctomycetaceae bacterium, assembly GCA_021732845.1. Lineage (GTDB taxonomy): Bacteria > Planctomycetota > Planctomycetia > Planctomycetales > Planctomycetaceae > JAKFUF01. The sequence continues at coordinate 15,293 of JAKFUF010000100.1, forward strand.
ACCATGAAAATTTTCCCGCCCTGAAACTGGGCTTTGAAGTTGCAGCCAAAGGTGGCTCGTGCGGCGCGGTCTTGAACGCCGCCAACGAGACGGCGGTCGAACGGTTTTTGCAGCGCGAGCTGCGGTTTGTCGACATTCCGCGCGCGTGCCGCGCGGTTCTGGAATCACATCATTTCGACCCATCACCGTCGCTGGAGCAGTTGCTGCAGTTCGACCGCTGGGCTCGTGAGGAGATGACGCGGTGGCGCTGCTAACCTATTTGCCTTCAGCCCAGTATGTGCTGAACACCCTGCTGGTGGTGCTCGGTCTGGGCATGGTGATTTTTATCCACGAGCTGGGCCACTTTGCGGTGGCCAAATGGTGCAACGTCAAGGTGGAACGCTTCAGCATCGGCTTTGGGCCGGTCCTGTTCAAAGTCACCTGGGGGGAAACTGAATATGCCCTCTCGGCGATTCCCTTCGGTGGCTACGTCAAGATGCTGGGTCAGGACGATGCCGACCCCAGTCAGTTGACCGACGTCCGGATCGCCCGCGACCCCCGCTCTTACACCTCCAAGACCGTGCTGCAGCGGATGGCAATCATCTCCGCTGGCGTGTTCAACAACATGGTCTCGGCGGTGTTCTTCTTCATCATCGCCTTCCTGATGGGTGTGAGCTACGAACCCGCCATCGTCGGCGGCATCCAGTCCGGCAGTCCGGCCTGGCAGGAGGGGATGCGGACCGGGGATGTCATCACCCAGGTCGAAAACCGCATTGATGAGAAGCAGTGGTTCTACCATCTCAAAATTGCCGTGGCTCTCTCGGACAAGCCGGTCGACCTGGCTGGCACGCGCGATGGGAAACCGGTGGCGTTCCACGTCACCCCCAGAATGGGAGAGTACTTTCCCGAAATTGGCGTGGCTCCTTCGCAGTCGATGCGGCTGGGAAATCCTCCAACGCCCGAGGGTGCCCCGGCGGCAAAAGCTGGACTGGAACCCAAGGATCTGATTCTCAAAGTCGACGGCAAGCCAGTCGAGAATTTCAAGGAACTCCAACTGGCGTTTGCCCGGACCCGCAGCAAAGCCGCAAAAGTGACGGTGGAACGCGCCGGTGCCCAGGGCGAAGCGCCGAAAATGGTGGATCTCACTCTTCCGGCGATCCATTTCAAGTCGGTTGGCCTGCGGATGGACATCGGCAAGATCGCCGCCATCCAGAAGGATTCGCCCGCGTACGGAAAGTTGAATGTGGGTGACAAGATGACCCATGTCATCACACCCGACGGCGAGCAGGCGATCGGCGCGGATCTGGATCCGCTGCGGCTGCCGGATTTTTTCGCGAAATATCACGGGAAAGAGATCAAGATTCGGTTTACGCGTGAGCCCCAGAAGGGTGAAGCCACGACCGAAGAAGTGACTCTGACCCCCGATGACCGTCCCGGTTGGCTCGAACGCCCAGGGGGAGAAGATTCGCCGTTGTCGGTACCGGCCATCGGCGTGGCCTTCAAAGTCCTGCACACAGTCCTGAAGGTGGACCCCAAGAGCCCGGCGGCGGCCATCACCCCGCCAATCAAAGCGGGAGCCATCGTGGAGACGGTCGAATTCATCAGTCCGGACTCCAAAGCCAAGCCCGACCCGATCGTCTTCGCCGAAGAAAAGCGGAACTGGGCGGCAGTCTTCAACCTGATGCAGGATTCGTCCATTTTTACGGTCAGGATCAAGTTCAAAGACCGCGCTGATGCCATCGAACTGAAGCCGGCCGAAGTGGCGGACTGGTATCTGCCAATTCGTGGCATTCAGATGGAAGTGCTGCAAAAGATTCACAAGGCCTCCTCGGTGGGCGAAGCGATCTCTCTCGGATTCTGGCACACGCGCGATCGAATCGCCGAGATGTACTACATGATCCGCGCATTGGTCTCCGGGCGCGTTTCCAAACGTGCCCTGGGTGGACCGATCACCATTTTCAAAACGGCCGCGCACTTTGCCGACAAAGGTGTGGCTGACCTGATCCTGTTCCTGGGCATCCTGAGCGTGAGTCTGGCCGTCATGAATTTCATGCCGGTTCCCGTCCTGGATGGAGGCCATTTCATGTTCCTCCTGTGGGAGGGGATCCGCGGCCGGCCAGCCAGCAACCGGGTCATGGAGACGGCCACCTGGATCGGGCTGGCGATGATTCTCAGTCTGATGATGTGGGTGATGTTCCTCGACCTGGGGCGGATGTTCTGGTGATGGGCCTCCCTGCACTGGCGGTCAGCGCATGGATCGCACTGGCGGCAAGTACGCTCGGGAACATGGTGCTGGCGGTGGCTGTGGTCAACCGGCTGCAGTCCCGCCGCATGCGCAGACATACGTTGCACCTGTTCGTGCCGCTGCAGTACCCGGCCATGATCGCGCTGCCGCTGGCGATCCTGTGGATGGCCAGCTCAGCCGATCGGAATCATCCCTCTGTGCCGTTGAATGTCACAGCGTTGTGGCACCTCCTGCCGTGGCCCTTGGCCGGGTATGCGGCAGCCTGCTTGGTTGTCGGCCTGGTGACACCGCTCGTTGGCTTATGGCGGGTCTTCGGACCGCCGCCCTCGGTCCAAACCGGTTTCTCCAGCCAGAAACTCTGCATGGTCCAGCGGATGGGCCGCCGCCCGGTTGCACCCGTGGGAAAGCACTGGCTGACTCGTCTGCCCGGCAACGAAGTCCTGTCGCTGGAGATCACGGAAAAGCGTTTTCGGTTGCCGGGTCTCCCGGTCGCCTTGAATGGAATTTCCGTGTTGCACATCTCTGATTTGCACTTCACCGGGACTTTGGACCGCGGGTACTACGAACAGGTTGTCGACCTTTGCAACGATCTCAAGCCCGAGCTTGTCGCCTTCACGGGTGACCTGTTGGACCGGCTTCAGCTTTTGGACTGGCTGCCGGAAACCCTCGGCCGGCTTAATGCTCCGTGCGGCAGGTTCTTCGTCTTGGGAAACCACGACTGGGACATTGGCCCGACCGAACCAACACGGTTGGCTCTGGAGAACCTGGGCTGGGTCGACTTGGCGGGACGCGTTCAAACCGTGGATGTGCGTGGTCAGCCGGTCACCCTGTGTGGCACGGAGGTCCCCTGGATGGGATCGCTTCCAGACCTGCCGCCAGTGGCCGCCGACGCAGATCCGTCGCTCCGCGTGCTGTTGAGCCACTCGCCCGACTGCATCGGCTGGGCAAAGAAGCAAGACATCGGCCTGATGCTGGCCGGCCATGTCCATGGCGGACAGATCCGTCTGCCGCTGTTCGGCCCGGTCTATTCTCCGAGCGCGTATGGCGGACACTACGCCTGCGGAGCGTTTTGGGAGGCTCCAACGCTGCTGCATGTCAGCCGCGGGGTGGCGGGGGATGTGCCGCTGCGCTGGAACTGCATGCCGGAAATCACGCGGATTGTTTTGGAAGCGTGATGGAAACGCTCTCAGCGGCGCTTCATTTGCTGACCCAAGCCAGTTGACGATTCGTCACATTCGTATGATTCGGAAGATTCGTGGTTCAATTCCTGACCATCCGATTCACGCACTGTTTTGCCGGACCAGTCGACTTAACCAACAGCTTGATTCGTACGTCAGTCGCGCGGTTCTTTCGTGCCGGGGTCAAAACATGGCACGGAATTCATCTTTCGCGGCACTCGCCGCTCGACGATGCCCGCGCGTATAATCCGCAGCGTTGATTCCGGCACGAGTGGTGCCGGCCCATCTCGATCCCCAGTCTTCCCAGCGCACAGGTCCCCGCATGCTTCGCTGCCGTTTCCATGCTTTCAGTCTGCTGTGTTTTCTGACTGTCCTTGCGGGTGTGAGCCACGCCCAGGAGGTGCCAGAGGGCGTGGTGTTTGAGACCGGCCTCGAATACTCGAACCCCGATGGCCAGCATCTGCAACTGAACCTGGCGCGGCCTAAAACCGGTGACGGGCCGTTTCCGACGGTGCTCTGCATTCATGGCGGCGGCTTTCGTGCGGGCAAGCGCGAAGGGTACGACAAGCTCTGCCTGACGCTGGCGCAACATGGCTATGTGGCCGCCACCACCAGCTACCGGCTGGCCCCCAAGTATCAGTTCCCGGCGGCCGTGCATGACACCAAGGCCGCGGTCCGGTGGCTGCGGGCCAATGCGGCAAAGTACAAGATCAACCCCGAGCGGCTGGGCGTCACCGGTGGCTCAGCCGGCGGCCATCTCGCCCAGTTCCTGGCTCTAACGGGTGGTGTCGCCCAGTTCGAGGGCGACGGGGGCAACCCTGAACAGTCGAGCCGCGTCGCCTGCGTCGTCAACGTCTATGGTCCCAGCGATTTCACCAAGTCCTACGGGGCCAGTGTCGATGCCGCGGAGGTCCTGCCGCTGTTTCTGGGCGGGAACCTTGAGACGGCGCGCCACCGTCACATCCTCGCCAGCCCGCTGTACTGGGTCACCCCGGATGCCGCCCCAACACTCTGCATCCATGGCACCGAGGATAAATATGTCGCCCACGAACAGGCGGTGTGGCTCGTCGATAAGCTGAAATCCCACGATGTCGAGGCCGAATTGTTGACCCTCCAGGGCGCGGGCCATGGTTTCAAAGGGGACGATGCCGTCAAAGCCGAAAAAGCCCTGATCGAATATTTCGACAAGCACCTCAAACGGTGATCCATGTCCCTGCCAGCCGACTTTCGCGCACCCGCTCGACGCCATCCGACATCGCGCTCGGTCAGGCCCCGCGTTTCGCGCGGGTTCACCCTCATCGAGCTGCTGGTGGTGATCGCGATCATTGGCATCCTGGTCGCGCTGCTCCTTCCAGCGGTTCAGCAGGCCCGCGAGGCGGCGCGAAAGACGAGCTGCCGGAACAACCTGAAGCAGATCGGCCTGGCCATCCACAATTATGAAAGCTCGTTTGGGATCATCCCGCCGAGCAACACCAGCGACATCAACTTCGGTGTCTGGAGCTACAACGCCACCGATTACCACCTGCACGGCTGGGCCAGCCTGATTCTGCCGCAGATCGACCAGGGAAACCTGTACAACCAGATCAACTACAACATCTCCGCGCTGGCACCCGGCAATTACGATGTCGCCGCCCAGGTGATTTCCGCCTACCGCTGCCCCACCTACTCCGGCAACACCTACAGCCAGGAGCCGATGTACACCCAGCACTCGCCGCGGTATGCCATCCGCAACTACGTCGGAATGGGGGCCAGCAACATCGGCAGCCTGTGGCTCAACGCGAATGGCGTCATGTCCCCCGCGGGCCGCATTCGGTTCGCAAGCATCACCGATGGTACCTCAAACACCGTGATGATGTCCGAAACGTGCGAGCAAAACGCCGCCGTGTGGATCGACGGCAGCACCTCCTCCGTCGCCGCCCGGCCCTACGACGATGCCGCCGACCCCACCTACGCCCTGCCCAATCTGGCCATCAACTACAAACCCTACTACGACGCCGGCAGTTCCGGCGTCTACTGCACCTTCGGCCCCTCCAGCCAGCACTCCGGCGGCGCCATGCACCTGCTGGCCGATGGCTCCGTCCGCTACATCAGCCAGAACATCGCGGTCCCCGTTTACGACGCGCTCGCCACCCGCGCCGGCGGTGAGCCGATCGGCGAGTACTGACCTTCGTCGTGCCACCTAAGGACCGGACAAAGATTCCCGCACCGTTTTGCCAGGCCTGTCGACTTCACCACCAACTGCATTCGTTATGTTGGATCCGTCAATGAGCCGGCACGCGTTGAATGAGCCATTCCGGCAACAGATCATGCTAGGGAAGTACACCAGTTGGGCCGCAGATTTGACTGAGGAACAATTGATGGGCGTCCTATGGGCTGTTGGCGAGTATGGCCGGCGGTCCCAGAAGGTATTGGAGTGCCTGGACCGGCATGCCGACGAGTTTTGCCCAGCCGACGGTTTTCCACGCGCGCGCCTGGGCTTGGAATTGCTGTCAGCCATGGCGGACGGCCAGCGGTTTTCGACCGAGCAGGTCATCGAGCAGGTGCGGTCTGTGCTCCGGTCGTGGCGGGCGGAGTCTGGTGAACCTCAGGACTGAGACTCCGAATTCAACATTGAAGCGTATGCCTTTAAGTGGAACAATTCACACGCCATGGGCTGGTACAAATACACGACCTCTCGCGTCATCGACGGCGAAACCGTGGCCGGGGTGTTTTTGCCCGCTGTGATTCACAATCATCTCCACTACTTGACGCTGATTGGTGTTTACAAGAACTCGCTGATCGACTGCTGGGGGCTGTGCACATTCGCTGAGTTTCTGCAGAAGATCGAAACCGAGTGGGTCGTCAACACGGTTCCGGTTGGCGACACGCTCGGTATTCATCACTTCGCACGGTTCCGCATCGCCGAATGGCATGCGTCTGGTACGATGAATGACCTCGTCAAGAATGTCCGATGCGCTATTGACGAACTGAATGGTCGGCCGACGGCACAGGAACGCGTCATTCATGCCATGAAAGCGTACCGTGAGCAGGAGACCGAAGAACACTTCCAGACATTGCGAACGGCGTTTGAAGACATGCCCTCCTTCTACCGCATCTACACGTTCGGGAGCCGCTTTGAACGGCACCACGAAATCCAAAAGCGTTTGGGCCTGACCCCGCCTCCCCCGGAGACGTGGCCAGAGTAAAGGCGGCTGACAAAACGGTTCAACGACGATCGCAGCAAAAATAACTGTGGCATTTAAGTCTAATTCCAGCCGTGGACTCCATGAGGGACATCGAATGATACTGTTGGTTATGTATGCTGGTCGGACGACACGGTGCCTGGATCGAATGTTTAGAAATTAACCACGAATCTTCATGGCGCGGGCTTGCCCGAGACCCAACAGCGCGGAGTGTCGCATCGTCAGCCCCAAGGGGGCAGAATTCGATAGCCCAGGGCGAAGTTGGCAACGCCAACGGAGCCCTGGGTGCAATGACGACGAACGACGGAGCCCCAATCGGGGCGTGACCGTGATGTTTGTCGGATGTTCAATGAATCTCACCCCGTTGGGGCTCCCTTTCTCGCACCGACTCCGACCCAGGGCTCCGCCGACATTCGTCGGCTGCGCCCTGGGCTGTCGAATCCTGCCCCGTTG
>JAKFUF010000257.1 GCA_021732845.1 Planctomycetaceae bacterium
TGCAGCCGGTCAAGCTCCTGCCAGTCCACCAGCCCCTGCAGCATCTGAAACGCACGGTCAAACTCGGCGTCCCGCGCGGGATCCGAAGAAGCGTTGATTGTTTTCGACATGCCAAAATGACTCCCAAATCGAGGAGTCATTATAAGGCGCAAGATTCGTGCCAATCATAAACAAAAGTAAAGTAAGTGCCATTGGGCTAAGGCCCTCCGGCTCATTGGCGGATCAACGAATCGAAAGCCGACAGTTATCCCTGCTGCGCTCCTTGTCGGTCACGGCGAGAGTTCCTGTTTCCAACTACCGGCGGCGGGGAGCATGTTCAGCGTGCAGTATCCCAGCGGAGGATTGTCGAAGAGATCGGGATCATGGTTCAAGTTCGTGCTCCCGCCGTCCGTTGTCTGGAGCCGCTGCTCGCAGATCAGCGTCCCGAGAATGTTGACCTGGTTGCCAAGCAGGACATAAGACGAGTTGCCATAGTGCGGCGACATGATGTGAATCAGACCGTGCAGGCGGGAGGGATAGACGTCTGATGTGCTGACCGAGTCATTGGAGGCGCCCAGGTAAGGGGTGTGGGCGGGGTTCAAGTTGACACCGACATCCGTTTCTACAATGGCACTCGCGCCCGCCTCGATCCAGTCTTCGACATAGGTGTTGGTGGCGTGTCTGATCAATAGAATGGGCAGGTCGGTGCTCTGCGGGGCCCAGCAGACGGGATCCCATTGCCGGACCGACGCCCCGTCCTCACAGTCAATAATCAGCGTCCCAAGAATCCGCTTGATCTGCAGCGTCAAGACCCGGCCGGTGGGCACGCGGATGTAGTAAATCGCCCTGGCGTTCGTTCCACTGCCGGTGGGATTGACGCCTGAACTTAGCAGTGGCCAGGAAACGGTCCAGCTTCCGCCAGAGCTGTAGGGAATCTCCGTGGCCATGTCGCGATAAACATCGAATACGGCCTGGTCCGGCAGCGGCTTTTGCGGCGCGGGAGTTGTGAGGCCGCCCGTGATCGAGCTAAAGCCGTAGTAGCTGCCCGATTCGGCGGCTCCGGTAATCTTTGCGAACCCCAGCAGCAGGCCATTCGTCGAGACAGGGCCGCCGGTGGTTGTCACGGGGGCGGCGACATAGAATAAATCTTCGCAGTGCATCGTGGTTCGCAATACGTCCATCGGCACTTTTTGTGCGGCGAGGATGACCGATGTCGTATGCTCGACCGAGCCGATCCGGCCTTTTGAGTACAACCTGACGCTCGCCGTATCGAACGCGGCTGAAACTCCATTATGCCGCACGCTCCCGCCGGTCGTGGCGTCCACGACTTTCCAAGTGAATACGCCGCCTCCCAAGGGCTGCTCGGCTGACCAGGTGCCGCTGGCATAAGTGGTTCGCCATTCAGGGTCGGCTTTGATTTTCAGCCGTGCATAAGAGACGCCTGACAACGCCAGATTGGCGGCGGCTGTCGCCTCTCCCAGGAGCCGCGCGGTCTCAGCCTGTGAGCGGACGGCCATCAGGCTGCCCATGCTGATCGTCGCCACCAGCAGAGAGGTGCCCAGGACTAGGGCGTACGTGGCCCCCCGACGACTCAAAGAGCCCGAGATCCCTTGAACATTCTTGAACTGTCGCTGCCGCATGGCCTGTGTGCCAACAAGAAAACCGCTCGAACTGTCAACTATTCGTCGCCAGCGAGATCCGAGTGAGTACCAGCGCCCCATTGAAAAACACTTGGACTGTGACCTGCTTGATATTCGACTCGGTGGAAGTACTGGCAATCGTCGTTCCCGACACGCTGACCCACGAGACCAGGACCTTCCGTTTCCAGCCGGAGAGATTCGACAGGGCGGTGCCGTCAGCGGCCTGTGGCGGTTGTTCCTGCCATTGATTGAAATCATCGACATCGTCGTAACTGACTTTGGAAGTGGAAGATTCCCCGCTTTCCCGTGTGATTGCCGAGGCCGTGGCTCCCGGTTCCATGTAGGACTTTCCGAGGATGTCGGTCATCAGGGAATCGGCCAGCGCGGCCGCCTGGGCGCGGCGCATCGACTGGTTTTGGGCCAGCATGGATGAGCCCGCCGTGCGCAGCGCCCCCACCAGCAGCAGGCCCACCAGGAGTGTGGAGACTGCCGTTTCGACCATGGTGAAGCCACGGGAACGTGTGGCGGGAAACTGCACGCGACGGATCATGGGCTGAGCGGTTCGTTGAGGAATTTGATGGTTCGTTCAAGCCTGGATGTCACATCGGTCCCGCACCGCAGCGCACAACGAACATCGGCCAGCAATGTTTGCGACTGCTGTGCATCCTGCGTCTTGTACTTTCCCCAGACTTCGAACAGCAGGCTTCTCGAACTCGATGAACTCCAGCTTGCGCCACTGTTCGTTGTACTGAGAAACCGGCAGTTGCCGGGGCTGGCACCGCTGCTGCGATACTGCACGGTGCAGGCTGGGCTGTTGCTGCCAAACTGCAGGACGAGGCATAGACCGGCACTGATCGGCGTATAAGGAACGCTGTCGAATGTGAATGTCTGTTGATCGTAGTTTCCGCTCAGATTGCTTTCGCTGAGAACTGCCTGATCGAGGAGATCCTCAGGAAGTCCGCCACTGGCCGAGCGTATCTGCACCAGCGTCGTGCCGTTCTTGGTTCCATTGGATTTGGCGTTGAACTTGACCTGGGTGATCTTCCAACTGTCGGCCAGCGGCAGGGAAGGAATGACATACTGCCCCGCCCAATTCGTCGACGTCTCGTCAAATCCCGCCAGGCTGGAGGCCGAGGAGTAGCTGATGAGCAGTGACTCCGTGCTTTCTGAATAGGTCAAGGGAAGCGGCACAACCCGCGTCGTTGGAGTCAGGGCGAAGTCATAGACACTGGGCAGCACAGTGGCCGCGGCGCCATTGAAGCTTCGTAACAAGGGGGCTCCCGGGGTGCCGCTCCAGGAATAGGTAATCGTCTCGGTTGCCGGCACCAGGCCGTCGCGGTCAGGAACGGTGAAAGTCACCTGAGTCGCGCCGATGCTGGTCACCTCCAGGGCATACCGCAGGTCTGCCGCCACCAATTCGAGCGCCTCGCTCGCATCCAATGTCGTCGTCACGCGCCCTGCCGCCGTGGGCACTGCGAGCAGAGAAATCTTGACTGCCGACGCCATGCCAAGCATCAGGATGGCGGTGATCGCCAGGTTGATTGTCAACTCCATCAGCGCCAAACCACGGCGCGAGCCACGTGCGGTCGATGGTGGAGAGAAAGGCTGCATGGGAGGACAATGTGAAGGAAGTTGTTGAACGATCAGTTCTTTTGCGGCTCTTAAAGCACCGTTGCCAACCCTGTCGCCGCATCAATGCGAACCTGCTTGGTTTTCGTTCCGGACGTGATCAGGATCGTGCCACCGGTGCTGGCGACACCGTAGCCACTAAATGAAACTGTCGTGCCGCCATTGGCCATCGTCACGGCGCTCAGCGTGGCTTTGAGCGTGCCATTGATCAGGGGGACGACACGTGTGGTGCTGGCATGCCGGTCGAAGTTGGTCACGCCGGTAATCGTATAGGAGTTGTTCGGGAGGCTGAACGCGATCGAGGTCGACTGTCCGGTCATCCGGGCCTGTCGCCGCGCACTATTCAGGTCGGCGGCAAGTGTCCTGGCGGCAGCCTCCGCACGCCGATTGCCAAGGCTGCCCGCGAAGCGCGGAAGCAAAGCAGCGCTGGTGATGCCCATGATCAGCACAACGATCACAACTTCATAGAGGGTCGTGCCACGTGGGGATTTTCGATTTTCGAATTTCAATTTTCGAATGTTCATGACCGCGCTGCCCTTTGTTCTATGCATCGCGGGTCATGACCACGGCGCGGGTCAGAGGGTCCGATGTCAGCGGATTTGCCGAGACTGGCGTTCTTAGCAATTCCGGCAACTGTTGCTCGGCTTGATCGCACGCTTTTTGAATGGTGGGAAGCGCCCGCATGAACGCATCCACAACCCGCGGATCCCATTGCGTGCCGGCCCCGCCCAATAGAATCCCTTCTGCTTTCGCGGTCGGCATGGCCGTCCGATAGGGGCGGCTGCTGGTCATCGCATCGTAGGAGTCGGCAACAGCCAGGATTCGTCCGAACAGGGGGATCGCCTCCCCCTTCAGGCCCAGAGGATAGCCGCTGCCATCAAACTCCTCGTGATGGTGCAGCACGCCGGGAAGCAGATATTCCAGTTCCGGCATGTGGTTGAGGATGTCAAAGCCGACGGTCGGATGCTTCTTGATGATCGCGTATTCTTCGTCGCTGAGCCGCGCGGGCTTCTTCAGCACGTGGTCGGGAACTCCAATCTTTCCAATGTCATGAAGCAATCCGCAGGTGTACAACCGCTCGCATTCCCGCGCATCGAGTTCCAGTTCCTCGCCGATGCACTTCGAGATGATCGCCACCCGGTCGCTATGGCCGCAGGTGTAGGAGTCCTTGGCATCAATCGCATTGATCATCGCCCGGATGACGCCGATCAGCAGCAGTTCCTTTTCCCGGAACAACGTGGCGTTGTAGGCATGGGCGGCCAGGGTGCCCGCCGCGGCGTGGATCAGGCTCGCCTCGCAGGTTCCAAACTCATCCTCGCACAGACCGGTGGGGACTTGATCGCGGGCAACAGGGGAATGATCTTCCCAAGCCACGCGGTTCAGCGCGAGCAGCCAGCCGAAGCACGTTCCGTGGTGCATCGCGGGAATGTGAATGCACGAGGCGACCTCGGCGAATTCCGGCAGGCGGCCGGTCCTCGGCAGGTGATTGAGCACCAGCGGCTGTCCGGCTTTTTCGAGGGGACGCAGGGCCTGAATCAGGTGCGTGACACGCGACGGGTCCAGCGGGATGCGGCCGGTCTGCGCGACGATGGTCCCGATGTCGACGGAACCACCTTTCGGGACCGAACTGACAAAGACGAGGCTCTCCGCCTTGATCAATCCGCACAGGTCTGGCATCACCTTCTGGGCGATGTTGATCACCGAATTCCCGATGTCGCGATACTCGATGTGCATGTTCAGCCGCCGGAGCCACGTCAGCTCTTCAAAGTCGTGGCTGATTTGCTCCAGGTGCGGCGCGAGTCCCGAGCGGGATTCATTCACTTCACCGCGGAGCGAATTCTTGGCGTACTCACTGTGCAGCAGCGACTCGATGAGATATCGCGGATTGGACCGCACGGTCCCACAGACGGCGGCGACAGCGTCGGCGTCATCCACGGCGTCGGCCAGTGGCAGGGCGGTTGTGATCCGCAGGACGCCCGGCGCAATCTCGGTGATCAACGGATCGGCGGACAAATCCAAGTCTTCCGGCAAGGACAAAGGGGGGATCGCCCAGGCTTTGTCGGCCGCGCCCCGTCCGCTGGCACCCCGCACATTCAACCAGCAGTGGTTTACCCGCACCCACAGGTCCAGCGGTTCTCCAAACAGTTGCGAGAACCGGGAATAGGCCGCGCGGGAGACGGGAGTGTCGCGACGATGGTCAATCTCGACCGAACCACTTGCCAGTTGCGACACCATGGTCTGCGACTTTCCGGGAGTTCCGATGTTGACGGTCGTGATTCAGTGAGCGAGGAACCCCGATAGCGGATGGAGAAGGCGGCGCAAGCCGCCGATCCGCGCCAGGGGTTCCGGAGCGAGCAAAACTTACCAGTGAGCGAGGAACCCCGATAGCGGATGGAGAAGGCGGCGCAAGCCGCCGATCCGCGCCAGGGGTTCCGGAGCGAGCAAAACTTACCAGTAAGCGAGGAACCCCGATAGCGGATGAAGAAGGCGGCGCAAGCCACCGATCCGCGCCAGGGGGTTCCGGAGCGAGCAAGACTTACCAGTGAAACGCCACGCCGCCGCCGTTCCCTCGACAGGTTCACTCCCGCGAACTGTAGCTCAGAATCCCGGCTCTGCCGTCCGCAACGGCAAATTCCTGAGCCTGTTTCACTTTGGGACATCGTGTTGGCCGTCCTATTCCGCAAAAACATCAGCCACCGGCTTGCAACGCCCGCTGCCAGTCGCTATTTTGCCCCATTCGGAAAAATTGAGCTTAAATTGTGGGCCGGAATCCGTTCCGGTCGTTGACGAAAGGCGTGATGATGAGCAGCCCGGTAAAATTTTCCGCCAATCCCCGCACTGCCCACGGCAGTCTGCAGTGCCGCAAGCTTCGCCATGCGGGTGAAGTGCCGGGGAATCTGTACGGCCACAAGCAGGATCCCGTCGCCTTCTCGGCGAATGCCGTCTCGGTGCTGGCACTGGTGAAGTCGGGCAACCGGCTCGTGAACATTGAACTGGGTGGCAAGACCGAAACCGCCCTGCTGCGCGAAGTGCAGTGGGATTACCTGGGCGACTACATTCAGCATGTCGACCTGCAGCGCGTCGACCCCAACGAGCGGCTCACCGTCGAAGTCCACGTCGAACTCAAGGGCGTTGCTCCCGGCACCATGTCCGGCGGCATCCTCGACCACGCACTGCACACTCTCACCGTCGAGTGTCTGGTGACGGCCATTCCCGACCATGTGGTCGTGAAAATTCAGGATCTGCAGCTCGGCCAGGCGATTCACGTTCGCGAAGTCGAACTGCCTTCGAACGTCAAATGCCTCAACAACCCCGAGACGATCGTCGTCCGCGTGGCGGTCCCACAGGCCGCCGCCGAGCCTGGTGCCGAAGGCGGGCCAGCCCAGCCGGAAGTCATCGGCCGCAAGGTCGAGGAAAAAGAAGAAGCCTGATCGCCTTGTGATTCCTTCCGCACTGCAATCCTCGCGCCACCCTTCTGGCGCGGGGGTTTTGCTTTTGGCCAGCGTGTTCGGTCGTGTTCCCTGAACCCAGCGACTAAACTTCGGGTCGTGTGATTCCGAATTCGGCAACTGAAGTGCAATCGGGGAACAATCGACATGACGAACACCTTGAAGTTTGCATCTGTCTTGGGCGTGGCGCTGATCGTTGGCGCCGCGGCATTTTCGGCTGGAAGGCTGTCTGGCGAGGAAAAAACGGTGGCTCCCCGGATCTACGAACTGCGGATTTACACGGCTTTGGAAGGCCGGCTGCCCGCGCTGAACGCGCGGTTCAAAGACCACACGATGAAGCTGTTCGAAAAGCACGGCATGCAGAACGTCATGTACTGGACCGCGACGGACAAGCCGAACACGCTGATCTACGTGATTTCCCACGCCAGCCGGGAAGCTGCCACGAAATCCTGGGACGATTTCCGCAAAGATCCCGAGTGGATCAAGGCCCGCGATGCCTCGGAGAAGGATGGGAAAATTGTCGAGAAGGTCGAGAGCCACTACATGACCACAACGGACTACTCGCCGATGATGAAATAGGTCGAGCGGGTCAGTTTTGCTCGCTGCGGAACCCCTGCCGCGGATGGGTGGCTGCGCCACTGTCTCCATCCGCTGTCGGGGTTCCTCGCTGGCGGGTCAGTTTTGCTCGCTGCGGAACCCCTGGCGCGGATGGGTGGCTGCGCCACTGTCTCCATCCGCTGTCGGGGTTCCTCGCTTGCGGGTGGTGAATGCAAACGCAAAGGCCGCTGGAAGTTCCAGCGGCCTTTGCCATTTAGGGTGAGTAACGGGATTTGAACCCGCGACCCTCAGATCCACAATCTGATGCTCTAACCAACTGAGCTATACCCACCACTCATGCACGCAGTGTATTTGGACACGCAGGCAGATTCAAGGTTCGCGACAGGTTCGCGACAGCGGTTGTTTGAAGGGTCTTGCCTGCCCGAGCGGCAGGCTTGAACCGCAACCACCGACCCGACATGATCCCTGAAACTTCTTCCTGCCGGAGAATCCAGATGGATTCCGTAGACCGTCGCGTGCTGACTCAACACCTGGAGGCACTGGCGCGGGCCGGATTGACACATCTGCCCGTCGCCAAGCTCCCTCCGCCGGAATTCGTCCCCGCGAAACCGACAGCCGTCACGGCTCCACCTCCACCGAAAGCCGTGGCAACCGTTGCCCCTACGATTGCGGCAGTGCCTGCCGTTGAAGCTCCAATTCCCCTGTCAGGAACCGCCTCCGGAATGGCTCCCGCGATCACTCCTTCTGCTCCAAAGCCCGTGGCCGATCGTTCGGCAGCGCTCAAGATCCTGTCACAACAGGTGGCCGGCTGCACGCGGTGTGAGGTCCTCGCTTCCACACGCAGTCAGACCGTGTTTGGGGTGGGAAATCCCCATGCACGGATCCTGTTCATCGGCGAGGCACCGGGAGCCGACGAGGACGCCACGGGAGAGCCGTTCGTGGGCCGGGCCGGGCAATTGCTCAATGACATCATCAAGGCCAGCCGGCTGAAACGCGAAGAGCTGTATATCTGCAATATTCTCAAATGCCGTCCGCCCGGCAACCGCACCCCGGAAAAAGACGAGTGTGCGAATTGCGAGGAGTACCTGCTGGGCCAATTGGGGATCATTGATCCCGAATACATCATCTGCTGGGGTGCGGTCGCCGCCCAAAATCTTTTGAAGTCCACTGCGGCCATCGGCAAACTGCGCGGCAAATTTCACACTTGGGGACGCGCCAAGGTGATGTGTACCTACCACCCGTCCTACCTGATGCGGAATCCGCCGGCGAAGAAGGATGTGTGGGAAGACATGAAATTCTTCATGAAGGATCTGGGGGTCGATCTCAACCTCAAGGAATGAAGGGGAATGGCCAATGCCCCAATGACCAACTCGGTTCCCGCAGGCCATGCCATCGACGAAGGGAGAGCGGCACTCCCTTCCCAATCAATGCATCGGTTGTACGGGTGAAAACCAGATGCGGGGTTGCCGTCCACACGCAATCTCTTTACCGCGCAATCTCCTTGGCTTCGCTTTTCTCGCAGCCAGTCTTGCGGGTAAACTGCGATTTCAGATTTCACATCCTCTGGAAAATGACACCATGTCTGATGACCCCGAATATGACGACGACAATCCTCCACCCCGCGCGCGGAAGAAATCCGGCGGCGGCAAGTGGCTGGTGATCATACTGGGAATTCTGGGTGTGGGCGGGCTCGTCTGCTGTGGCGGCGTTGTGTACCTCGGTATGCAACTCGCCCCGAACATGACTCCCGCCTCAGTGACGAAGAAGGCTCAGGAAATCGCGCCGATCACCATCCCAGAGGGATGGACCCCATTGATGGCGATGAACCTGTGGGTGGCGGAGATGGTGATGTATGCCGCCGATGGAAATCCGGACAACGGGATGCTCATGCTGATCGAGGTCACGGGCGACCAGGCGCAGGGCAAGATGATGGCCGAGCAGCAGATGCAGCAGCAGAGCAAGACCCAGCGGATGAAAGTCGAAGAAACCACGACGAAGACATTCAACCTTCGTGGCAAGGATTACTCGTTCGAGTTTGCCAAGGGCAAGTCGGATTCCGGCGAAGAAATGCACATGGTCACTGGCGAACTCCCGCCCAGCAAACCTGGAAAGGTTGTGGTCCTGATGATCATCCAAAAGGGCGACAAATATGACGAAGAATCGATTATCGAAATGATTGAATCCATCAAGTAGCGGATGTCATCACGGAGTTGACTCTGGCGGGGAAATCGCCTGATCCCTCATGGATCAGGCGGCTCGTTGGGGTGCCAGTTTCGTCATATCCAAGAAGCGCGGCACTGCAACCAGGGAGTAAACTCTCCTCGAACACGGGCGGATCGCGACCGCCCTCTTATCGCAGGTCATCCACGTCAATTCCGCGGGCTCCCGATTGGGCCACCCACTCCCGCAGCCGGGAGAGGACGAAATGCTTGTGATTGGCGACAGCCTGCTCGGAAATGTTCAGCGTTTCCGCCACGGTCTTGTTGGCCCAGCCCAGAACAAACAGCAGTTCCATGCATTTGAGCCGCTCGAACTCCTGGCGTTCGATCCAGGTGCGGGCGAGCTGCCGGAGCCCTTCTTCCAGCACCATGCGCCGCAGGTTTCTTTTCTCGTGGCTGCGGGCCATGCTGGAGGCCTGACGCGTGGGTGAGGCGGGTTCACCCACCGGTTCGCTGTCATCGCCGGTCAGAAACGGCATGGTTGGGCGGCGGCCCTGACGCCGCAGCACATCGGTCAATTTGTGCGCCGCGATGGAGAACAGGAACGCCTCCAGCGGCGTTTGCTCGTCGTAGTTGGGAAGGGAGACGAGAAACCCCATGAAGGTGTCTTGGACCACATCCTCGCTGGTCGTCCGATTGCGGAGACGGCTGTCGACAAAGGCCAGCAGGCGGCCCTCATAGCGGCTGATGCACTCCCGCCAGGCAGCCTCATCGCCGCGGCGAATCTGAGCCACCAGGAGCAGGTCGACATCGGAGACAGGCATGAAGCGAGTTCCAGCTAAGCTGAACAGTGCGTTGAGTCGAGGCCATCGTGCAGCATAACGCTCATCGTGCGTGACTGGTTCACGAATGTCAAACCTTTGGCACGCCCCCACGCCCCCCGCGCCACCCAGCGGCCACCAGATCTCGAAAGCGAGAAAACTGGAATTGGCAGGGTGAGACAATTGTAGGATCTACAGTGCCTTCCTAAAGTAGAGCGCGTGGAGGGCGAGCGTGAGGATTCTGGACTTCCCCTTGAATGCGGGAAGCACCGTATGTTGTCCCGGCTCCAAAAATTTTGTCGCGCGAATTTCAGCAGGGGCCTCATCCTGTGTGGTGTGGTGGGCCTGTTGTTGTCGCACTTTCCCCTCCCGGTCCCACACCAGGCGAAAGACGCCTCGAGCCCCTTCCCGTGTCTCGATCGCACCTGTGGCTGCCACTCCGCAGAGCAGTGCTGGAAGCGCTGCTGCTGTTTCACCAATCGCCAGAAGGTGGCCTGGGCGAAAGCCCGGAATGTTCAACTCCCAGAGTTCGTGTACGTCGCGGCTCATGACGAAGAACCTGCCTCGACACCTTCCAAAGCTTGCTGTCACAAGACGGCCGGGGTGAAGAGAACGCAGAAGAGTTGTACAAGCCCGGCAATGGAACCGACTGGGAAAGTCTCTCCCACAAAGCACACATTCGCGGATGTGAAGCCGTCTGAAGCCGCGAGCACGCCCCTGATCGGCGTCCACGCGCAACAATGTCAGGGACAGACGTCCCTCTGGTCCCTGCTGCCCTGGAGCATGGTCCCAACTCGGGTTGAGGTGGTGTTTCAGCGAGACCATCTGGGCTTGGTGGGCTCCATGCTGGTGTTCTTTTTGCCGAGCCACGCCGTCGACCCGCCGGTGCCGCCACCACGCGAATTCCTGATCGCGTGACAGTGCGCCGCCGCGCTGAATTCTGGCCGGTGGCCGCCTTGCCAAGGGGATGGTGCGGCTCGTGCTCGCACGCTCATCCGGTGTAATGGCTCGCTCTCCACAAGTTCGGGTTCGTCTCCCGGCATGAGCGTGCCATCACGCGCCGCAATCGCCCCGGCGTGAGGATCGTCCCGTTCGAAGCAAATCCATTGTTTGACGCTGAATACATGCCCTCGGCCTGTCCGCACCCCCGAAGGTGCGGCGCACCGCCCCACGAATCCATCAGGAAATCATGTCCAAATCATCAATCCCAAGCCGCTTCTCAAAACAGCGTGGCTTCACCCTCATTGAACTGCTGGTCGTGATTGCCATCATTGCCATCCTCGTCGGACTGCTACTGCCAGCGGTGCAGCAGGCCCGCGAGGCGGCGCGACGAGCACAATGCAAGAACAACCTCAAGCAACTGGGGCTTGGCCTGCACAACTATGAAGGCACGTTCCGCGTCTATCCCATGGCCAATGCGCAGAACTATCTGCCGAATACGCAGGGGTTCTCACCCCAGGCGCGGATCCTGCCGTATCTGGAGCAGGCCAACCTCCAAAACCTGCTCGACTTCTCACAGCCAGCCTTCACCGGCCCGTTTAACGCGCTGGTCCCGAACCCCTTGTTCGCGGCAGCGTTTGCCACGCCAATTCCAGTGCTGCTCTGTCCCAGTGACCCAGCTCCCGTCCAAAACACCGGGGCCGGCGGCTCGATTTATGCCGGCACCAACTACATGGTGAGTTATGGCAGCGGAACCAAGACCAATTATGATCTCCGCTGGCCGACGGACGGAATTGTCTATGAGAATTCAAACGCCCGCATCAGTGATGTACTCGACGGTGCGTCGAACACGGTCTACATGAGCGAAAGCGTCCGCAGTTCCGGTGCGGACATGACATTGCCAGCGGGAACCGTGCCCCAATATCCGTATCAGTTCACCCTCAACGGTTCGACCGGCGTCAGTTCCGCACGGCAGGCGGCCCAAGGCATGGCTGCCTCGGGCGGTGCCTGGTCGTCCTACGTCGACGGTTCTGGCTTCATCTACTATCCGGATCTGAGTGTCGTCTGGCCGACCATGACCAACTGGCGCGGAGCCGCCAGCGCGGCTCTGCGTGGGCGCGGCACGTCGTGGGCGCACTCCGGCGCGATCAGCACGCTGACAAACGGTTACACTACGCCCAACAGCCGGATTCCAGATGTTGTGACCCATTTCACCGGCTACTTCGCACCGCGGAGCTATCACACCGGTGGCGCGCATGTCGTGCTGGGCGACGGAGCGGTGCGGTTCCTCAGCAACAGCATTGATGCCACGCTCCACCGCGGGCTTCACAGCCGCAACGGCAGCGAGGTGTTGGGAGATTTTTAGACTCAGCACTGTTCGATTCGCCGCAATGGCAATGATTTTCGACCCATTGCGGCGAGTGCATTCTCTCAGGTCTCAGCTAGATCTCAGCTTTCATGACAAATGCCACCTGAACGCCGAGCCATGAATCACGGACCGCGAGATGTGAGGCCCTGGGTGTCCGGCAGGCGTCCTCCCGGTTGCTCATGACACCGGTTTCTCATTTCGGGCGTCCTCAAAGTCGCCGCGGCGCGGAAAAGAAATCAAGGACAGGATTGCCGCCGGGGTGTCATCGAACTGCACTGCATCCAATACCAACGAGTCTTCATCCATGTCTGAATCCGTGGCAAATTCCTGGCCGGACTACCGTGCTGTCTGGCGGTGGCACTTTTATGCCGGCCTGTTCTGCGTGCCATTTGTCGTTGTGCTGTCGCTGACCGGCGCAATCTATTTGTTCAAACCCCAGGTCGAAGCGTGGGGCGACGCGCCCTATGACCACCTCCAGGTTTCTGGCACTCCGGCGACCGCTGAACAGCAGACGCGGGCTGCCCTGGCGGCTTTGCCTGGTTCAACGCTCAGCTTCTACGAGCTGCCGAAGACGCCCAATTCCGCTGTCCGAGTGGTCGTCCGGCACAAGGGTGAGGCGATCCGGGTGTATCTGCATCCCGAAACGCTGGCGGTTCTCCACACATTTCCAGAAAATCAGCGGTTCATGCGCTTTCTGTTTCGGCTGCACGGCGAACTCTTGATGGGCGACCGTGGCTCCATGCTCGTGGAACTGGCCGCCTCCTGGACCATCCTGCTGATCGTCACCGGCCTGTACCTTTGGTGGCCGCGCAATTCCCGGAACCTGGGCGGCGTTGCTTATCCACGCTGGCACATGGGCTCGAGGATCTTCTGGCGCGATCTGCACAGTGTGACCGGCGTCTGGTTTTCCACCTTTGCTCTCATTCTACTGCTCAGCGGGCTGCCGTGGGCCAAGTTTTGGGGCAGCTACTTCAAGACCGTGCGGCAACTCACGCACACTGCTGTCGTGCAGCAGGACTGGACGGTCGGTGCCGAACGGCCGAGTCTGGGCGAGACCAGGCAGGGCGGGGCCAGTGCCGGCTCCCACTCTGGCGGCGAACATGCCGCACCGGGTGGTGGTTCAGGCCGGCGCGGGAGTGGCGGCCCCACTCCGAAGGATCTCACCGCCATCGACCGCATCGTCAGCACGATTCAGCCACTGGGACTGCAGCCTCCAGTTCAGATTGCCCCGCCGGCATCCGGCTCCCAGGACTGGACGGCCAAGTCGATGACGGCCAACCGGCCGTGGCGGGTCAACCTGGTCGTCAATGGCACGACGGGAGCCATCGTGAGCCGCGAGGATTTCATGAACCGGCACCTGATCGACCAGATCGTGGGGACAGGCATCGCCCTGCACGAAGGGCAATTGTTCGGATGGCCCAACCAGTTGCTGGGGCTGCTGACCGCGGCGGGATTGCTGCTGTTGTGTGGCAGCAGCGTGGTCCTGTGGTGGCGGCGGCGCGACCAGGGGGTGTTGGGCGCACCAAAGGTGCTTGCAACTCCGCGCGTTTCGATCGGGCTGGGGGTTCTGACGGTGTTGTTCGCCGTGCTTCTGCCGCTGTTCGGAGCATCGCTGCTGCTCGTGCTGATCACGGAAAACCTGATTTTGAGCCGGATCCCAACTGTCAGCCGCTGGCTGGGACTGCGATGCCGACATCAGCCGGCGTGAGCCCAACCTTGACTGGGTAACATCATGAACCTTGAGCATGCGTCACGGCAGGCTGCACAACTTTGGTGCCTGGCATTGATCCTCGCCGCGTGCGCGACAGGTTGCGGCGGCCCCACGCCAGTCACCGGAGGAACGCCCGGCACCCTCCGGTTCGGCAGGCAACCCAGCGCCGACATTCAACTGACCGTCCACCAGCGCGACTCGACAGTTGGCGATTTTCTGCCGATCGGGATTGCAACCACAACCGACGATGGATCATTCACGCTTGTCAAGAACTCCGCTGAGGGGCCGCTGCGGTTGTCTCCGGGGACGTATCGAATCACTCTGGAATCGGCGGGCAATCCGGCACCGATTCCTCCCGAGTATTTAAGTTGGACGACGACACCCTTGAAGGTGACCTGGAGTGAAGGCGACAAGCACCTGGAATTAGAAACGAAAGACTGACGGGGTAAACGGGCGCACTTGAGCTACAATGCGCCCGAGAAGGGCATTCCGAATGCGGATGCCTGCTGCCGGTCAAAAGAGGAATGTGGCGTGTCTGAAGATTCCCGGTCGTTCCCGTTGCCCTGCCTCACGGCGGGACTGCCCGGCGTGGGCGGGACGCTCAAACAGTACGACGAAGACTTTGTCGTTGAAGAGATCCCCGCATATCTGCCCGAAGGGGAGGGGGAATTCCTGTACCTGTGGGTCGAAAAGCGGGGCCTGTCCGCAGAGCAACTCACCAGCCATCTGGCGCGAGTCTTGGGGATCGCGCATCAAGACATTGGAATGGCGGGGATGAAAGATCGGCGGGCGGTGACCCGACAATGGATTTCCGTTCCGGCGAAGAAGGCTGAAGACCTGCCAGATGAACCGCATCCCCAGATTCAAATCCTTGAGCGGAAGCGGCACCGCAACAAGCTGCGCACCGGGCATCTGCGCGGCAACCGGTTCGTGATTCGCCTCCGCAACCCGATGCCCGAAGCGCTTTCCGTGGCCCGTGCCGTGGCGGCACGGCTGTGTGTGGAGGGTGTCCCGAATTACTTTGGTGACCAGCGGTTTGGCAAGGATGCGGAGACGCTCCAACTGGGACTGGAGTTGCTGCGTGGCACGCGGCGGCCAGGCAGCATTCCGCACTCCCGTCGCAAATTTCTGCTGCGTCTGGCGCTCTCCGCGGCGCAGTCATCCCTGTTCAATCAGGCGCTCGCGGAACGCATGCAAGAGGGGCTGCTGCACACAGTCCTCCTGGGCGATGTGATGCAGGTCGCGGCTTCTGGCGGTCCGTTTGTGGTGGAAGACGTGGCGGCGGAACAACCGCGCTATGACTGCCGCGAAACCCTGGTGACCGGACCGATGTTCGGTCCCAAAATGAAGGCCCCAGCGGGTACGGTCAAAGAACGGGAACAGCGGCTTTTGGATGGTGCCCAACTCACGCCCGGGATGTTCGTGCCATTCGACAATCTGACCGGCGGCACGCGGCGGCCCTACCTGATTCTCCCTCAGGATCTGGCTGTTGAGCCACTGGAGGACGATCTGCAGATCAGCGTCACCCTGCCCTCGGGAAGCTACGCCACGGTGCTGCTGCGCGAGTTTCAAAAGACGGATGTGGCCTGACGGACGCTGGTTGCGGAAATCCGCCGGGGGCTGTGTCGAAACTGGCCGCCACAGCGTAAAATCAGCGCCGAACCGCGATGGATTTTGTCAGGACGAGCTTCGCGGCACGTCTTGTTTTTGGACGGATTCATTTGGCTCACGGAGAGGTCGCCGAATCCACTCAAAGTTGCCGAGTCACTGCGTGATTCGAACCTGGTCAAGGAGTGACCGACCAACTTTCTCATGATTGACTCATCCGTCCGCCCTGAGTGGCGCGCGGACAAACATCACTGTACTTCGTTCGGCCACAACCGGCCGGGACGATCTCCTCCGCTCATTGTTGGGCGGCCCCCCGCAGAGACACCATGGCCGATGACTCAAGAGACGACCGCCGCGATCGAGACCGGGACCGGGATGGCGACCGCCGCCGTGACCGCGAGCGGGCAAAGGAGCGGTTCGACCGGTTGCCGCCGCAGGATCTCGACGCCGAAAAAGGTGTGCTGGGCAGCATCCTGCTGTTCAACGACTACCTGGATGAGGTGGCGGACATCGTTCATGCCGATCACTTCTACCTCGATGCGCATCAGCGGATCTACAAGGCGATCATGCGGCTGCGTGACGCCAAGGTGTATGGCTTCGACCCGGTGACCGTTTCGGAGGCGCTGGAAAAAGCCAACGAGCTGCGGGAGGTCGGCGGCGACGAGTATCTGCATGAGATCATCGCCTCGGTGCCATACGCCGCGCACGGCAAATACTACGCGGAAATTGTGCGGCAGAAATGGCTGCAACGGCGGCTGATCACCACCTGCGGCGACATTCTGCGGGAATGCTATGAGGAGACAAAGGACACTTCCGAGTTGTTGAGCCACGCGGAAGAGCAGTTGTTCCAGATCATCCAGTACCAGACTTCCGCCTCGAAGCTGGATCTGAAGGACATTCTGATCGACACGTTCGACCGGATCTGGGAACGGATGCAGCGGCAGGGGGCAATCAGCGGGTTGACGACGGGATTTCGCGACCTGGACATGAAGACGAACGGCCTGCAGCCGACGGAACTGATCGTCCTGGCCGCGCGGCCCTCCATGGGCAAGACCGCCCTCGTGGTGAACCTCGCCGAAGGCGTGGCCGAGCACTCCAAGGCGGGCGTGCTGCTGTTCAGTCTGGAACAGTCGAAGCTTGAATTGGCGGAACGCTTCCTCTGTATTCGCGCCAAACTGCAGGTGCAACGCATCCGCAAGGGCGATCTGACGGATGCCGAACGTGATGTGCTGCTGCAGGCGTCCGGCGAACTCAGCGAAATGCCATTGTTCATCGATGATCAGCCGGGCCGCAACATGGCCCAGATCGGTGCCATCAGCCGGCGGCTCAAGCGACGCTCGAACATCGGCCTGGTCATCATCGATTACCTGCAGCTCATCGAACCAGAGGACAAGCGAAACCCACGTGAGCAGCAGATTGCCCAGATCACCCGGCGGCTGAAGTTTCTGGCCAAAGAGCTGCATGTCCCGGTGATCGCCCTGTCGCAGCTCAACCGTGCCGTCGACGCCCGCCCTGACAAGCGGCCCAAGTTGTCGGACCTGCGCGAGAGCGGTGCCATCGAACAGGACGCCGACATCGTCATGTTCCTGCACCGCCCGGATGTTTACGACCCGGAAGACCGGCCCAACGAAGCCGATGTGATCATCGCCAAAAACCGTAGCGGTCCGACGGACACTGTCACGCTGACTTTCAACAAGTCGTCCATGCGGTTTGAAAATTTCAGCTCCATGAACGAACCCGAAGGCGGTTTCTTCAGTTCGAACATGGATTATGGACAGGGTCCCTAACGATGCAGAATGTCCATGCCTCGCGCGACCGCTTTGGTTTGGGGAATGTTCGGTGATAAGATGCCGCCACTGCCAAGTCTGCGAACAGCGTTGCCGCGCAAGGTTATACCAAGGCCGCCATTGTCATGTCCGTGCTTGTTCTCGGTTCGATCAATACCGACCTTGTCATTCGAACGCCGGTTCTGCCGCTGCCCGGTGAGACCGTTCTCAACGGCGAGTACTATCAGGCACACGGAGGGAAGGGGGCGAACCAGGCGGTTGCCGCCGCGCGGGTCGCGAATTCGACCGTTAGCCTCCTTGGAGCTGTTGGAAACGATGGATTTGGTCAGGCATCCCTGGAACATTTGCGGTCCGAAGGGCTCGATTGCACCAATGTCCAAGTGCTGCCGGGAGTTGCCACGGGCGTGGCCTTGATCATGGTCGATCATCAGGGGGAGAATTCGATTGCCGTGGCTTCGGGGGCGAACCTTTCGCTGACCGCCGCGGAGATTGATGCCCTGCCGGATTCGGTCTTTACGAGCCACAAGGTGTTCGTGACCAGCCTCGAACTGCCATTGCGAACGGTGGAGTGCGGACTCGCACGGGCGCGGGCACTGGGACTGACGACGATTTTGAATCCGGCTCCCGCCCAGCGTCTCCCGCGGAACATGCTGCGGCTGGTTGACGTGCTGACACCCAACGAAGCCGAGGCCCAGAAGCTCGTCACGGAACTGCATTCCAACGACCCGGACTCCACCAGCACTCAAACCACCGCCTACTTTCCCGCGGACGAACTGCGCACCTGTGGCTGCCACGCGGTGATTGTGACGCTGGGATCGGCGGGCTGCCTGGTGCTGGGAGAGGGAACCATGCAAATCGCCGGACACCTGGTAAATGCCATTGATGCGACCGCCGCGGGTGACTGCTTCAATGGAGTGCTGGCCGTGGCCCTGTCAGAGGGGCGAAGCCTGCCTGAGGCTGTGGAATGGGCCAACGCCGCCGCGGCCCTCAGTGTCACCAAGCGCGGTGCCCAGCCATCGCTCCCCCGCCGCGCGGAAATTGACCGGTTTATCGCAGAAAGACGGTAGCTGCGGACACTTTCCGCACAATTTGACAGGATGAATCTGACAGAAGCCGGGGTTCCGATTCGGTAGAATTTCAACACATAGAAAAATTTTGACGGGATCAAGGAGGATGAGAAAGGATTTGTCACCTTCTCCAGCCCCGATATCCTCTCTTCATCCCTTCAATCCTTTCCATCCTGTCCGATACCCTGTCACATGATTAAAGCCGTCAAGAGTGACAGTCGGGAGGTTTGAGGTCTGAAGATCCACATTTGTCGGACGGGGGCAATATGCAGCAGCCGCAACTCGATCCCTCGACGCCGCCGTCCCATGGCGCACTGACCGTGCTGCGGAGCTTGATCCTGTGCGTCTGGCTGTCGGGCATCACGTTCAATTCCGCGTCTGGTGCCGAGGGTTTTGGTGTGTATTCTGTCGAAGCGTTCGTCGAGCGCGGACAGTACATCGCCAATGTGCCGGTCACCGTGGAGGGGCGGGTCGCCATCATCGCGGGCGGCGAGATTCGCTTTCGCAAGTGCGAGGTTCGCTTCAAGCCCGCCAATACGTCGGTGAAGATTCCCGATCGTTCCAAGAATCTGCGGGTGGTGGGGCATGTCTTGCGGAACACTGGTGGCCAGTCCGAGACAATTTTCAGCGTGAAGGCGGTTGAAGTCGCGCCAGAGGATCTGCAGGCACTGGCGACTCTGGTTGGAAGCATCCGCCGCACCGCTCCAGCGGAGGAGTGGTACAAGGCGGCGCGGTGGGGCGAAGCGCGGGCGAGGTTTTATGACGATGTCGATCTGCAGAAAAAGGCCGAGGAGGTCTATGCCAAAGGCTTCGCCATCGAACGCAAACAGGTCAAAGACGGCAACCCGGAAGTCCTGCTTGAACTGGCCCAGCGCGTCAAGGAGCGCGAACTTCCGGATTCCATTCGCACCAGCCTCGTCCACGAGTACTGTGCCCGGTTGTGGGAAAAGCTCAAAAAGGCTTCGGTTCCCCCCAGCCGCCAAGACTGGGAGACGCTGGCAACCCAACTCGCCGAGAAGCTGCCGAACTGCAAAGAGCCACTCGGCGTTGTTGACGGGGCGTTGAAGCGGAACTATCTGATCACCCCCGTTCCCGAATACGACAAGGCCGACGCGGCGACACGGCTGACGTTGCACCGCTATCTGTACATCGACGTGCAGGAGCAAATCATCCTGCCGCAACTCGCCGCCGATGGAGCGAATGGCTTTGAGATTGCGGCCCTGATTGACGAGAAGATTCCGGAACTCCACACCAGGGCCGAGAAGTTGCGCGAGACGGTGCTCGCCATGCAGGCCGCCGAAGTCAACAAGATGAGCCGGAGTGAGGTCACGGAACTGGCCAAGGCCTACCGTGAGCGGAACAATGAGAAATCAGCGGCCCAGGTGCTGGAGTCGTGGTTGTTTCTAAAGCGGCGAAACCTGCCTCCCAATGATGTTGAGGCCGGACTGGACCTGGCGAACGACTATCGCACCCTCCTGAAACAGGATGAGGCGGCCGACAAGCTGCTGATTGGTCTGGCCCAGCGCCACCCGGGGGCTGCCGAAGTCCAGACGCTGCTGACTGGCCGTGGCTATCGCTTCTTCGACAAGCGCTGGATGACGCAGGCCGAATATGCGGCACGGCCAGAGCGGAAGCGCGAAATCGCGCTGGCGGAGGGGCGGATCGAACCTGGCATGACCGCCTCGGAGGTCCGGCAGGCCAAGGGTACGCCACAGAGCCTGGCCCGCGCCCTGTCGACCAAACAGGTCACGGAAGTCTGGACCTACAAACAGGCCGATTCCACCAGCATCGCGGTCTATCTGGCAAAAGACAGGCGGACACCCGGTGATTCGCAAGTCGTGCGGATCGTGGTCCTGGGTGCCCAGCCCTGATCGAGCATGAGCAGCGAGAATCAACCAACTGACAACCAGAAACGAACAAGGCCGAGATCGTCTCGGCCTTGTTCCATCAAGCTGTTCGTTCGGCGTTACTTCGGCAACTCCTCTTTGTTCACCTCGGCCACGGTCAGGTCGTTGAAGATCGCCCGCAGCTTGCCGTCCTTGGTCTTGTGCCAGAAGACGATGCAGCGTTTGTCTTCTGTCGACTTGCCGGCTCCGGTGTATTCGTAGTCCTCCTGCTTCAGTTCGAGCAGGAAGGGCATGGTGGCTCCCAGGTGGGCCAGAACGGCGGTCGCTTCGTCAGTGGGTTTGCCATCCTTGTTCTCGGCCGAAAGCAGCACGGCCCACTCGCCCCATTCGGTGATGCTCTTGGGGAACTTCCCCTTGGAGCGCTTCGTGAAGCCACGCAGAGCTTCGATGACGCTCTGTTCGCCTCCGGCCAGCTTGGGCAGGACCGCCTGCTTCTGGACCTTGTAGCCGGCGGGAACGTCGAAACTGAAATTGGATTCGTCCAGGGACTCGTGGAACTGGAAGGTGTCCATCACCACCCGCGAGATGCCCGACCCTTTGACAGCCATGCCGTGCTCGACCTGTACCAACTGCCTTGTCGTGGTGTCGATCCACACGGTGTAGGAAAATTTGTCCTGCTTGACCACGAAGCCTTCCACGGTGTGGCCATCAAGCTCTTTCTGGCCCAGCTTCTCGTCCGGCTTGTCGCCGTGCGACCGCAGATGCTCCAGCCAGGTCAACTGTGTGCCCGTGCCTTTGGCCGGCTGGTCCGGCTGCTCGCTCACGATGGCGACCTTGGACTTGGTCAGCAGCGTGATGTGTGGTCGGGATGAGGCGTCCGAGATGGTGACGGTACCGCCGACTGATTCGCGGCGTTGTCGGCCATCCTTGGCCAGTAGCACCTTGGTGTCACCAATCAGCGAGTTGTCATCGCGATAGATGTGGCTGACATAGGACATCGCCTGAGGTGTCTGGAGCTGCTTGATGGCTTCGGCGAAGGCCGACGATGTGGGCTGCAGGAAAAAGGCAAGGCCGCACAGAACAGCGACAGCGGCCACAGTGGAGAGAGATTTCACAAGCAGACTCCTGGAGAGGAAGGGGCGAACGGCGCGGGTCGCGTCCACAGGACGCGATACAGTTGGGGACGAAATGTCCTCGGGAAAGATGGCTTCGGCCCGGGCGGCAACTCGGGCAATGGCGTCCGCGTCGACGGGTTCGCGAAGGATCGACCAGACTGCGGCTTCGAGGGGTGGCTCAAAGTCTGGAGCATCATCATGGGGGGGGGAGGGTTCGACATTATGTGCGTCCTTCTTTGACGACGGTGATTTGTGACATCAGCCGCTGGCGGGCTT
>JAKFUF010000116.1 GCA_021732845.1 Planctomycetaceae bacterium
GACCCTACGATCCACGCGCCGCTTTGCTGGACCTTCCGACCTGACCAACACCTTTATTCGTTGTCCCTGATGGCGTTCGCGGCTGGATATCGGCAGAAGTGTCACGGTTATTGTTGCTGCGATCCTTGGTCTCAAACTGGGAACTGCTCGCTGCCGCGCTCAACTTGGCAAGCGTCACAGCAACTCGGTTATCACCTTGCCATCGTTGGCGATTTTGATTGGGCGGCCTTCGGGGGTGTAAAACTCGTCGGCGGGGTTGATCCCCAGCAGGCGGTACATCGTGGCTGACAGATCCTCAGGGGTATGAGCCACGCCTTCGGGACGTTCGGCCCGCGCGTCGGAGGCTCCGACCACGCGTCCACCCTGGATGCCGCCACCGCCCAGCGCGACGGTGAAGGCTGGTCCCCAGTGGTCGCGGCCCGCGTTGCCATTGATCCGCGGCGTGCGGCCGAATTCGCCCGTGACCACGACCAGCGTGGAATCCAGCATGCCACGCTCCGTCAGATCACGGAACAATGTCGACATGCCATGGTCCAACAGCGGCAGCAGGTCGGACTTAAGGACCGAAAAATTGTTGTCGTGCGTGTCCCAGTTGGTGTGGTCAATGGTGACACAGCGGACGCCAGCCTCGACCAGCCGCCTTGCCATGAGACACGACTGACCCAGCGAGTTGCGACCGTAGGCGTCGCGCAGGGCATCGGGCTCCTCGTGGATGTCAAACGCCGACTTGGTGGCGGACGAAGTCATCAGCTCGAATGCCCGCTGCTGGAAGACATCGACCGCCTGCGCCTGGCGGTTGGCGGCGGTTTCGCCAGATTTTTGAAAGCGGTCGATCGAGGCCCGCAATGCCTGCCGGTCGTTGAGCCGGTCGGCCTGGATCGCCAGCGGCGGGGTCAGGTCGGGAACGGCAAAGTTGGGCGCATTGGGGTCCGCCTCGACCACGAACGGCGCGACGGCAGAGCCCAGATACGCCGATCCCGCGCTGGCGTGCATGCGGGGCAGGCAGACGTAGGGGGGAACTGAGCCACGCGCGCCGAGCTTGCGGGCGATGATGGACCCGTGTGACGGCCGCTGGTTGTTTGGATGAAGGTTGGGGTTGAAGCCGGCCAGCGGATGGTAGCCGGTGAGCATGTAATGGTCGGCCGGACCATGGTCGGAACTGCGTTGATAGAATGACCGCACCAGTGAGAACCGGTCCAGGATCTGAGCCACGCGGGGCAGATGCTCGCCGATTTGAATGCCGGGAACATTCGTGGAAATCGGCTGGAATTCGCCGCGGAACTCCGCCGGCGCATCCGGCTTCATGTCCCATGTGTCGATCGTGCTCAGTCCGCCCTTCAGGAACAGGATGATGAGCGAGACATCCTTCCGTACACCCTCATTGGCGAAAGCCTGCTGCCGCAGCAGTTCGGGCAGCGACAGCCCCAAACCACAGGCGGTTCCAATCCGCAGCAAATCGCGGCGGGAAACTCCGTCACAATACCGCTTTTGCGACATGACCCCTCCAGCGAACAGCGAATGACTTTCGATCAACTCTTGTTTATACGAGATGTCTATAACATTTGTCATCGGTCTGGAAGAGAGATTCCACACATCGTCGGTTTTTCAGATCCACTGACCGTTTCCCAGAATCACGCAAGGCCATTTAGCGCCGGGCACGTGACGACAGCATGCCCCAGACCCACACCAGCGGCAGCAACGCCAGGGCGAGCCAGGCCGGATGGGTCCGCAGGCTCCACCAGACAATCGCCGTGACATAGACCGCAGAGACACCGGCTCCCAGCATCCAAAGCCCGGCGCGAAAATTCCACGCCATCAGCGGTTCGACCAGCAGCAGGAACAGGGCGGCATAGAGGCAGTATTGCGGGAGAATTCCCCGCTGGACGGTGGGAATCGACTGGCCGGGTGTGCCAGTGCGCTCCTGCCACTGGGTCTGATAGTCGAACTCCAAGCCTGAGAACATGTCCGCCTTGAGTTCGTCCGACTCCAGCTTCGTCAGGTTGCTCTCGCGCGGGTCGACATTGACGGCAAACAGTTCGGTGCGGGCAATCGGCGGTGGGAGCGCGACCGCATAGATGCCGCTTAAGTCCGTGTCCTGGTAACTGAACTGCCGTGCCCCGTCCACCTCGGTCAGCGCCACGGAGGCCGGCTCCGTTTCCTGCCCCTTGCCGTCAACCACCTGCGGCCGCGAAACCGCAGCGTCACCCGCGGGAGCGAGCGTGTGATAGGTCTGCATGAGCGGACTGCCCACCAGTTGTTGCCGCTGACCGGGACCGCCCGAGACCGCATGCAACACCAGTTCGCGGGCCATTGGCAAAAAGCTCGGCCACACGGGCCAGCTCGTCCAGCTTTCGTCCACCGACGTGGTCACCAGGACGCTCCGTCCCGATCCATAGGGCATCTCCGCAATCGCCGCGTCGCCGGTGTCATACCGCAGGGCCAGCTTCGCCCCCTTCTCGCTGTTGAGAACCGATTTCAGGTAGGCGTAGGTTGGGGCGCTCTGCAATCCGGCGTCGGGATTGCCTTCGAAGGGGGCCACGATCGGATGCTGGAAATCACCCGCGTCAAAATTGAAGGCCTGTTCGCGGTTGGCAGGGTCTCCCGCCCGGTCGCCAAGTTTGGCGGGCAGCGGCCCCTGGCCATCCCGGTAAAGGATCTGGTTGTAGACATCCGGCTGCACCCGGTCACCCATGCACCACACCATGCCCCCACCACTGCGCAGGTAGGTTTCAAACATCCGGGCATCCTGGGGGGTGACCAGGGCCACGTTGCACAGCACCACACAGTCGAACTTCGTCAAATCCTGTCCCTGCAGTTCACCGGCGCTGATCACCTCTGGGGCGAAAAGGCTGTTGGCGGCAGAGGGCCGGGGCTGGTCCATGTTGCGTGACGGAGTTTCCGGAGCCAGCGCCAGCGTCAGGAAGTCGGTCGCTTTCCCGAGTTTGCTGCCGGAACTGCGGCCGTTGATGCACAGCACGCGGATCCGGTCTCGAACGGAGACCGTGAGATGACGGTGGTTGTCGACCTTCAGTTCATCCTCGGAAATCCGGAGTTCGACGCGATGCTCGCCCCCCTCGGCGAACTGATGCGAAAATGTCTCGACGGCACTGTCGCGGGACCGCAGCGTCACCCGCCGCTTCTCGAGAACATGCTCGTCGACCAGCAATTCCAGCGTGGCTTCGCCGGGTTCTATCGAAAAATTGGTGACGGTCGCCCGGATGCGGGCCGGCTCCCCCACCACAACCAGCGGTGACAGCAGGCTGACCTCGGTCACGGCGCGATTGCTGGCGTGGCTCTGCCCGACATCGACCAGGATGAGAGCCCCCGCGGCGTCCAGTTCGCGAAGCAGCACGCGGATCGCCTCTGTCTCCTCCGCCGTCTCGCCGGACCAGGTGGCCTGCTGAAAATCGCTCAGCAGGTAGATCTCCTTGGGCACGGGCGACTTCACGCTCTGCACGATTTTCCGCACCCGTTCGAGGCAGCCACGCAGGTTGCCGCGCGCGTCGGGCAGGCGCAGCCCTTCGATTTCCGACAGCACATCCGCCGGCTTGAAAGCCGGGTTCACGATCTCCGCCCGGTTCAACTCGCTGTTCTGGACGAGATTAAATGCGTCGCCCTGGCGGCTGTTCTTGACGATGTTCCGGGCGATCTCCCGCGCCTGCTCGAACAGCGTCCCCGCCTCCTGCGGCTGGAACCCCATGCTGTAGGAGGCGTCCATCACAAGAATCTTGTGGACCTCGGCCTTGGCCTGAAAAATCTCACCGAAGGTTTCCACATACGGCCGCGACAGCGCCAGCGCGAACAGCAGCAGGATCAGCACCCGCAATGCCAGCAGCAGCAGTTGTTCCACCTGGATCCGGCGGGCGTTCTTGCGGACCGCCTCCAGCAGAAACCGCATCGCCGCCCATTCCATCTCCCGGTACTTGCGCCGGTTCAGCAGATGGATGATGATCGGCGAAGCCGCCGCCAGTCCGCCCAGCAGCAGCCACGGGCTGAGGAATCCAAAGGCGAACAACGGCACGAAAGTCACGGAACATCCCGGCAATGGAACGGGCCAACACGCGAATGATCTCAGTCTAGCTGAAAACCAGCGTGGTTGTCAGTTGGGCGAATTGGGTGGAAGACGTGAGCCACGGATGAATCACAGATTCCGCGAGAGCGCTGGGATGGCCGCTCCGGGACCCGCACGGCAACAATCGAAAATCAACGTCACTTGCCCGAAAATCGCTTCCACAGCGACTCAAACAACTCGGTATACGGTTCAAGCAGGCGCGGGTCTCCGGTGATGAGGAAGTTCTCCTCGTTGCTCTCCGCGGCGCCGCGCGTCCAGTTGTAGCTTCCGTTCAGCAGCAGCCGCTTGTCGAACAGCGCGAACTTGTGGTGCATGTGAAACGGCGTGCAGTCGATGCGGACCGGAACGCCGGCCTTTTCCAGCCGCTGGATGTCGGAGCCGGGATCGAACGCCTTTTCGTTGTCGGTGATGATTCGCACCGCGACCCGCCGTGCATGGGCGGCCAGAATGGCCGATGCCAGGCGGTCATCGGTAATGGTAAAGACGCAGATATCGACGTGCGTGCGGCACTGGTCCAACAGCGACACAATCCGCCGGGGACAGGTTTCGCCAGGACTGACGTGGACTTCGCAGAGAGTCGCCGCCGCGGCGACTGGTTGCGACAGCTTCAAGACCTCTTCCAGCCAGTCCAGTACCCGCGCTGGTTCCAGGCTGTTGCCGAGCGCCTCGCGGGCATGAGCGAACGCGGCATTGCGGACCATGGCCGGTTCCAGCCGCTTGCCGCCGGAGAACAACGTGCTCAGTGCCTGCCGCTCGCCGCGCGACAACTGATGGTCGTCCCAGGTCTTCGCCAGAATGCCTTGCAATTCATACGGCGTCATCGCGACTGCTTTCTGCAACGGGTTGTTCGGGCGTCATCGCTGTTGAACTGGACAAGATCATGGCGAAGTCTTGGACGCGTGCTTCAGGATGAACTTGATGATCGGCGTTGGATCGTCCAAGCCATGCACATGACCCACACCGGGCTTGGCGATCAGCACGATCTCGCCGCCCAGCTTTTTATAGCGTTCAGCCACGATTCCGGTGTTTTCGTCCCAGGGCACAGGCGCGTCCTTGTCGCCATAAACATGCAGCAGTGGGATCTTGGCCTTCGCCAGTGGCTCAAGGTGATCGATGGGGTTGACCGCTTTTGCCAGCAGTTCGGCTTCCGTCGCGACACCATAGACTTTGAGCAGCTTGACGACTTCCCCCGGCGCTCCGCTGCCATGGCCCTTGCCCATCGGCCAGCTCTTCACGTCGCAGACCGGTGCATCCCCGTAGATGCAGGCGACCTTGTCGGGATTGGCCGCGGCCCAGTTGTAGCAGTACAGCCCGCCGCGGCTCACACCCACCAGGGCCGCCTTGGGTGCCAGTCCGTGCGTTTTCGTCAGCTCGTCATAGAACTTGTCCCAGGCGGCGACGGCCTGCGGCGCGCCGAACAGGTCGGGAACGCCCAGATAGACGACGTGAAATCCCTGCTTGAGGAGCGCGATGTCCGGCTCGGGGCGATGGCCAAAGAATTCTCCGCGCCAAAGCCACGGGCGACCAGGCGCGGGCGTGGCGGGAACCACCACCAGTGCGGGTTTGCCATCGACGGTGAAGTCGTACCGGTCGAAACCCTCCCAGGCACTTTTCTTGCCGGAAAATGGCGCTGGTTCCGCCGCGGTGGCGTGAATCGACAGCATCCACAGCAGGCAAATGGCGCTGCCGACTCGGGAGCGATTGCTTGGAGGAATCTTCATCAATCAATCATTCCTGATAACAGTTTCGATGGCGCGGTCCTTGGTGAGAGCCACGTTATCCGGTCAATGCGGCCAACACCAGCGGCCACGGTGGACGCACCCATCCGCCGCGCCGCCTGCATCGGCCCATCGAGTTTGTCCGATGTGTTAACAGTGATGAGTTTGTGTCATAATCACTCCAATCGTCCAGTTGGCTTGGATCGCGAGGAAGGGAACTATGCGCGGAGTTTTTGCGTCCCATCAATCGGTGCGTCCGCTGTTGTCACGCCGCGAAAGTTTGGCGCTGGGCGGGGTCGCCCTTGGTGGGGTCGCCAAGCCGTTGCTGGCGGGGACTTCGTCAACTCCAGTGGCTACGGAGGGCCTGACTTTCGGAAAAGCGAAATCCGTCATCGTGATCTTTCTGGGCGGTGGACCGCCTCAGCACGAAACCTGGGATCCCAAGCCGGAGGCGCCAGCAGAGATTCGCGGTGGCTTCGGAACGATCGCCACGCAAACGCCCGGTTTGCACATTGGCGAGTTGATGCCACTGACGGCAACGCTGACAGACAAAATCGCGGTGCTGCGGGCAATGGTGACGGGTGACAATGCGCATTCGTCGAGTGGCTATCAAATGATGACCGGCACTCCGCACATTCCCCTGAGCGTGGAAAACGCCGTTTCCAAGGCTCCCAACCTCGCGCCTCACTGGGGCGCGGTGGTCAAGTATGTTCGGCAATTTGAGTCGCAACCGCGCCAGCGGGCATTGCCGCCAGCCATCACGCTGCCAACACGGATCGCGAACACCGGCGAGGTTGTTTGGCCGGGCCAGATTGGGGGAATTTTGGGTCCCAGATATGACCCGTGGCTGCTGACCTGCGACCCGTCAAAACCCAATTTTTCGATTCCCGATCTGGCACTCGCCCCGGACTTGTCACAGGCGCGATTCGAGGACCGGCTGGCCCTGCTGGATCAGTTAAACCGCCAAAATGACGGATTGAAGGATGCTGCACCGATTGCCGGATTCAACCGTCAGACGCAGCAGGCCATTGAATTGCTTGGCGGCGGCGCGGCGCGGCGGGCCTTCGACCTGACGCAGGAAAGCGAAGCCACGCGCGACCGTTATGGTCGAACACAATGGGCTCAGAGCGTGTTGCTCGCCCGGCGACTGGTGGAGGCCGGGGTCTCGCTGGTGCAGGTCAACTGGTGCCGAGTCGAAGGGGAGCCCAACGGCGGCAGTTGGGATACGCACGACAAGCACAATGACCTGCTCCAGCGATATCTCATGCCGTGGATGGACCGGGCCTATTCGGCGCTGCTGACGGATTTGGCGGAACGTGGCCTGCTGGATGAAACACTGGTGGTTTGGGTGGGAGAATTCGGTCACACCCCCCGATTCAATCCCCGGGCGGGACGCGACCATTGGGGTCACTGCTTTTCCATCGCCCTGGCGGGAGGCGGAGTACGTGGTGGCGTGGTGCATGGAAAGTCCGACGCGCACGCGGCGTTTCCCGTCAGCGGGAGAGTTGAGCCACGCGATCTGATGGCGACCATCTTCCATTGCCTGGGTCACGCGGCGGACCAGGAAGTTCATGACCTTGAGGGCCGGCCGCTGCCTATCAGCCGGGGCCAGGTGATTCGCGAAATCCTTTGACTGAGGACCGCCGCTCCCGTACTTCTGCCTAAGAAGCTCGGGTGATTCATGTGGTTTCAAGTCATGAGGTTATGGGATAAGTGGCAATCGCCTAGCGCGTGACAAATGGGCGAATTCCGGTTCGGCCTCAAGGCCCTGAATTCCTCTGTCAACTGGAATTTTCCGAAGAACTGGCAGCCTCTGCTCAAACTCCCTAATCGCTACGGCAGGCAAAGGCCGATTCTGAGTACAGCGAAAGTCTGCTGCGCATTGGCGTTCGGCGTGTCAGAACCATCTGGGTTCCCACGATAATGTTTGGCGCAGTAATGGATTGCGACTCGGACCATCCAGGCCGATGGGGGATTTCGTCATGCTCAGGGCTGTCAAGCCGAATTGGGCCACCGCACTTAAGCCAAACTCCTGGGCGCTGGCTGCCGTGCTCACCGCACTGCCAGGCCAAGCCCTGCTTGCCCAGCCGGCGGGTCAGCCCGCGGCCGCAAATCCGGTGGCACAGGTGGTTGACGAACAGTCTCTTGAGTTGGCTGAGACCGAGCGCAAAGCGCTGGCGGCCGAATTTGAACTCCGCAAACGGCAGCACTTGCGCGGTCGCCAGCCGGCAGACGAGGTGCCCGAGGCACGACCGCCATTGGTGCTTGAAGTTCGCGATATGGAAGCCTCCCGCCGGCGCGCCGCGCGATCGACGGGGCGAAAGCCGGCCTTTGAGGTCTGGCATGCGGGCAAGCCCATCAACCGGGTTGAAGCACCGTCGGCTCTCGAAGTCGAGGAGCTGCCACCGCCTGAGTTGCCACCGACGGCAAAAGTGGCCAAGGCCAAACGTGATCTGTGGGATGACCAGGAGCAGCCGGAGACAGCTCCCGCCAGTGAGCCACTGCTGCCCGAAATCGAAACCCGGCCGGTTCAGGAACTGGCGGTTCCACAATCGGCCAGTGATCACCCGCTGCTGGAAGCCTCTCACGAACAGCAAGCGCTGCCCGCGTGGACCAGCCGCGCGGAACCCCCGGCCGCGCCCGTCGCGGAGGGTGCTTACTCCAAGGAAGATGCCGTTGAAATGCTGCGGCAGGCCCGGCAGTTGGCTCACACGGGAAGCTACGAGAGCGCGACGTGGCTCGTGCTGCGCGCTCAACAGGTGACGGCATGGACCAACCACGACGTGCTGACGCCAGACGCCATGCTCTTGGAAATACAGGGGCTCCGGGCAGACGACGCGGCGACGGCCGACAAGGCGCGTTCGGCATCCGCTCCCGCCGCACCGCCGGTGGT
Organism: Planctomycetaceae bacterium; assembly: GCA_021732845.1. Classification (GTDB taxonomy): domain Bacteria; phylum Planctomycetota; class Planctomycetia; order Planctomycetales; family Planctomycetaceae; genus JAKFUF01. Next base: position 8,684 of record JAKFUF010000116.1, read on the forward strand.
CGTCAACGTGCCGGCTCCGCCGGAAACCGGGCCGACGCTGATGAAGCTCGACTGGAGCGACATGCGTGTTCCAGCCACAGCCACCGGGCTGGCCATTGGCTTCTGTTTGTTGCTGCTCATCGCTGGCGGTGCCTTGCTGGCGATGGTCTACAAGATCATGCGGACAGTGGTCTCCACGGTCTTCCGCGTCGACATGCCGCCTGTCCAGATCCAGATGAACGGCGTGACGACGTTTGGAGTTCCGATACAGGCCGGGGCTCACTCCGCGGCAACAGACCAGAGCGACGACTACGATCCGGCGGACATGGATGTGCCGGAAAACCCCATGGTGCTCCCAATGGCGTTTGCCGGAGCATCCTTTGCCGATCAAGAAGCGCAGCGGCTGGAAGAAGAACGCCAGCGCGAGGCCGACTTAGTGAAGTGCATCTTCGAGAAGAATGTCCAGCTTCAGGACGATTTGAGCCGGCTGGAAGTGGTTGCTTGAAGACTACGTCCAGGACGCGGAAGTTCATGGCAGTTGCCCTCGGTCCGGTTCGAAACCCACCCAATTAACACCTGAAACCGCTTCTCGAAAGGATTTCTTCCATGAATGGCGAGATAGTCTTCATTGGCATGGATCTGGGAACCTTCAAAACGTCGGTCGCCTGTTCGAACGGCCGCCGTGACGTGGTGCCGTCGGCGGTTGGCTGGCCCAAGGATTACATTGCCCGGGCCACACTGGGACGGGATGTCGTGTTCGGAAAAGATGTCCACGAAAAGCGGTTGGCACTGGATGTCGTGCGTCCCTTTCAAAAGGGAGCCCTGAAATACCTGGACCATACCGAGGGCGGCGTGGCCCCCAGCAAGGTCGAGAAGCACAAGGAGGCGGCAAAGCTCCTGGTGGAGCATGCGGTTTCATTGTGCCGCCCTCCCGAAGCCCACAAGGTCTACGGCGTGATCGGTGCGCCGTCGCGGGCCACCATTCACAACAAGCAAGTGCTGATGGCCGCCGCCTTGGGCACATTCGACGCCGTGGTCATCGTTGCCGAGCCGTTCACCGTGGCATACGGCATGGGAAAACTCATGGACACGCTGGTGGTCGACATCGGCGCGGGCACGATTGACCTGTGCCCGATGTACGGAGTCTATCCCAAAGACGAGGACCAGATCACGCTGCCGTTTGGTGGCGATGCCGTGGATGACACCTTTTATGACCTGCTGCGGAAGAAGTATCCACAGGCTCAACTGTCACTGAACATGGCCCGCGAAATCAAGGAGAAGCACGGCTTTGTTCACGATGTCAATGAGCGGGCCATCGTCCAGCTACCAGTCAGCGGCATCCCCCAGTCGTTCGATGTGACTGAGCCGCTCAAGGAGGCGTGCAAGTCGATCGTCCAGCCGATCATCGACGGCATCCGCGAGCTGGTGTCCCAGTTCGACCCAGAGTTTCAGCAGTCGCTGCTGTCGAATGTGCTGCTGGGCGGCGGTGGCAGCCAGTTGAAGGGGCTGGACAAACTGATTGAAGAGGCGCTCAAGCCTTACGGCGGCGGAAACTGCACAAAGGTGTACGATTCCGTCTTCGCCGGTGCCTCGGGCGCGCTGAAGCTGGCCCTGAGCATGCCGGGTGAATACTGGCAAAAGCTGGAGCGGCCCGATGTGACTTTGCGTCGCGCGGCGTAAAAACTCTTGATCGAAAGCACGAAGCCGAACCGCTCTCAAGAGTGGTTCGGCTTTTCGTTTGCTACGACAGGATTCAATGATCCAGAATCTGCGGCACCAGGAAGTACCGGCCGTCCGTCTTTGGAGCGTTCGCCAAGGCCTCAACCGGGGTCAGAGAAGGCAGAGTTTCGTCGCGGCGGAACACGTTCTGCACTTCGACGGCATGAGCCATGGGCTCCACATCGTCCGTGTTGACCTCGTGCAGAATTTGGATGTAGTCCAGCATCTGCGCCAGCTTGGCCTGGTAGGCACCAACTTCAGCATCAGTGAGGCTGAGTCTGGCAAGCTGGGCGACTTTGAGGACATCGTCGCGCGTGAGTTCGTCGGCTGGCATTTCGTCAGCTTTCCATTCACCCGTTGGGGATTGTGAACGGCTTGCGAACGACGGCTTTGGTCACCTTGCCGCTGCGGATGCACTTCACGCAAACCCGTCGGGTCACGGTGCTTCCACCTTCCTGAACGCGGATTTTCTGCAGGTTCGGCCGAAACACCCGGAGGGTAATGCCGGTTGTCTTGCGTCCGTTGCCGCCCAGATATTTCGCCTTGCCGCGCTGAGTGAGACTGTTCCCGGAGACGGGAGACTTGTCGCAGTATGCACATCGTTGACCCATTTGATCAACTCCACAAATACAGTTCATTGAAAAATTGGAAGGGGACAGTATAGTCGCCCCGCTCCCCAATGCAAGTCCCTGTGGGACTACCAGCAATCGAATGCCCACCGACTTCAAACTTGAAATGGCAATTCAAGGCTGCAGCCCCTACATTTGCGCAAGCGCTGTGTTTGTGTAACCAATGGTGGCCATCGGCTCACTGACAGAGTGATCCGGACACTGCCGACGTCTCTGCCGCATTCGATTCTCGATTTCGGCCCCCTTCAATCGACACCTTTGTCGACCAGAACGGTTAGATCGTTAGCAGCGTAATGATATGTCCAATGCTGATAAGGGAGCTATTTGATGCTGTTTGGATACTTTGACCCAGGGTCGGGAAGTTTGCTGGCCCAGATGCTCGTGGGGGGCGGAGCTGGGCTCGTCGTGCTGGCGCGGTACGTGTGGGACCGCATGATGCACCGACCCTAGCAATTGATTCGAGCGATGGACAATTCGGACTACTCCCATGACGATGGACGATGGTGCCTTGGAACGGGCGGCGTTTGTCCCCGAGCCAGGGTCATACCGGGATGGCAGCGCACAGGTGTTCTATGTCGGACAACGCGTCCTGCGCGGGCTCGACAAGGCGGCTGCGGCCGAATGGGAAGAATTCAAGGTCACCCAGTTCTTCAGCCAGTCTCAGCAAGATGGCAGACTGGTTCGCACCCGTGAACTTGCCGGGACTGAAGCCGGGCAACTGGACGCGCCATTGCAGCGTTGGCCGAAGATCTTGGAACATGAGCGAGTGCCGTTCATTTCGTACCCCTATGAATGGTCTTTCAGCATGCTCCGCGATGCGGCATTGCTGCATCTCGATCTGCTGGAAGAGGCACTGCATGAGGGCTTCACCACCAAAGACGGCACGGCCTTCAACGTCCAGTGGATGGGAGTGCGGCCGGTTTTCCTGGACATCGTCTCATTCGAACGCTACAGGCCCGGCGCTCCTTGGGCTGGGTATCGACAGTTTTGCCAGTTGTTCTTGTTTCCGTTGATGTTGCGTGCGTATCGCAAGGTGCCATTTCAGCCGTGGCTGCGCGGTCATTTGGACGGTGTGAGTCCCGACGATTTTCGCAAGCTACTCTCCTGGCGCGACTGTTTTCGTGTGGGTGTGTTGCAACATGTGTTGTTGCACGCGCTCCTTGAGCGCAATGTGTCGGAAACCAGCCAGTCCACTCAGGCCCGTCTCAGTCGGACCGGATTGGGAAAGGCCGAACTGGCCCTGGATATCGTCCGCTCGACAGTCCGTCACCTGCGCAAAACTGTTCAGCGGCTCAAGTTCAATGCTGTCTCCACAAGCTGGACCGGATACGTTCAGGACAACAGCTATTCCGTGGCTGATCGGGAACTCAAAGCCCGTTTTGTGCAATCCACCGTCACGGAAATCAAGCCCGCGCTCACCTGGGATTTGGGCTGCAACACGGGCGAGTATTCCCGATTGTGCGCCGATGTGGGCGGTTACGTCATCGCCATTGACGCCGACGTGTCCTGCATTGACCGGCTCTATCTGGCGTTGCGGGCCGAGGGACGCACCAACATCCTCCCGCTGGTGGGTGATCTGGCAGATTCGTCACCCAACATGGGCTGGCGCGGGCGCGAACGCAAAGGGCTGGTGGAACGCGGTCGACCAGATTTGTGCCTTTGCCTGGCGCTGCTGCATCACCTCGTCATCAGTCACAGTCTCCCGATGGAAGAAGTTCTGCAGTGGCTGGCGGAACTCCGCTGCCCCTTGGTGTTGGAATTTGTCGACCGCGAAGATCCCCTCGCCACCCGACTTTTGCATGGTCGCCAGGACGGCTGCCCCGAATACTCCCGACAGAATTTCGAGCGCGGTCTGCGGCAGTTGTTCGACATCGAACAGTGTGCCGAGTTGACGGATTCCCACCGCACACTTTACCGAGTGCGCCCCCGGGCCTGATTTGCCGTTGGCCCCCGGAGACCAATCAAACCATGTCGGTGGCGGTCGATCCCGATAACGAGGCTCAAGTTCCACCCATTGCGACGACATCGGGTCAACTTCCGCCGATCATCCTCCCGGCATCAACTTTCAGCCGGATTCTGGCGTTCATTGGCATCTGGGGAATGGCGGTTTCCCAGCCCTTCTTTGAGCAACTGCGCACCCATACAGCCTTCATCCATGACAGCCACGCGCCGGCAGAATTTTTGTGGTTGTGCCTGTTCGCCGTCAGTCTGGGAATTCCACTGGGGCTGGGATTGTTCGCCGCGCTGATCGGGCGGCTGTCGCAGCGGTGGTGTCGCTGGCTCCTCCGGGTACTACACCTGTTGGTCTGGACGTTGTTGCTGCTCCAGACCCTGCAGAGCTTTCCACTCATCTTGTTGTGCGTGATGCTGCCGACGGTCGTCGGGGGGTTGCTGTGGCTCACGGAGCGATCCGGTCGCTTCCGCCTTGGGTTGCAGGCATTGGCGATTGGCGTGGTCGCTTTTCCGGCCTTGTTTATCAGCGGCGAGTCCGTCCATCCGCTGTTTTTTCCGCGGCAGGCGCGAGCCACATCATCGTCGACGGGCTTGCCGGTTCCAGTCGTGATGATCGTCTTCGACGAGTTTTCCGGAACGACGCTTTGGAACCGGGAACGCGAAATCGATGCGACCCTGTTTCCCAATTTTGCGCGGCTGGCCCGTGAGGGCAGTTGGTATCGAAACGCGACTTCTGTCCACAGTGCGACGGCATTCGCCATGCCAGCTTTGCTTTCCGGGATGTATCCCCCGCCTCCGCCGGCGGATGAGTTTGTTCCCGGGCAGACCCTGTTTGATTCGCTGATTGACCAGAACGGTTACAACGGTCTTGTGTTGGAACCTGTCACCCGCTTCTGTCAGACCCCCAACCTTCGCGAGATTGACTCCGGAAGGGTGGATCCCTTTGAAGGCCGCGAATTCCTGTGGCACGCGGGCCTCGCCTACGCCCATCAGGTCGTGCCAACGGAACTGCTGTGGCGGGGAGTACTGCCGGGAATCGATGAAGTCTGGCATGGTGTCTGCAAGCGCCCGATGAATGTCAATGTTCTGCGTGGTGTGGCCCGATATCCGTGGAATGGTCCCCGACCCAATCAGCTACAGCATTTCCTGAACGGCCTGATGCCGACCATTGATGGCACGGGGCGGGACTGGCCGACACTCTATTTTCTTCATGTCGTTCTGCCGCATATTCCCTGGTCGCAGGACGCCGATGGCGAGTATTGCACCACCGAAACTTCCATGTGGGACTTTCCCCGCCCGGCCGAATTTGGGATTGGCTATGGAAACCAGGCCCGCGACACATGGCCCAAAGATCCACTGTTCACCGCCCAGAGTCAGTGGCGATATCAGTGGCAGGCTCGGTATGCCGACAAGTTCATAGGCCAGGTGCGGCAACGCCTGATTGAAACCGGACTGTATGACCGGTGCCTCCTGGTGGTCATGGCCGACCATGGTGTTTCCTTCCGCGCGGGCGACCGCCGCCGGACGGCGACCAGCACGAACCAGGTCGACATTATTTCCATCCCGTTGTTCATCAAATTGCCGGGTCAAACCGCCGGCCGGATCGTTGAGGAACCCGTGGAGGCGATCGATGCCTTCCCGACAATTCTCGATGTGCTGCAGGTTCGGAATGCTCCACCCGTCGATGGGCGCAGCCTCGTCAAGGCTGACGCCGCAAGGCGGCCAGGAAAGCGATTTGTCAATCTGGATACGGGACTGATGCTGTTGTCTCCTGACTATCCGGTGCAAGTGCCGAAGGCAGACTGGCCGCTGCTCTCGAATCAGGTTGCCGACCGGGTGGCCGAACTGGGTGACCCTGGGCATCGGACAGGCCGGCTGGTCTCCGAGTTCAAACAAGGCCCGCCATTGGACTGTCAGATCGATTGGATGCCCGGAGTGGTCCGGGGACGTGAACGGATCGCGGGGAAAACGCTGTACCTCGCGGGGCAAATTCAAACTGGCTTGCCGCCCACCGAAGCCAGTCCAGGCACACTCGTCCCTCCGCCGGCTCCGCTGACACTGGCGTTGGCGCTGGACGGGAAAATTGTCTGTGTGACCCGCACTTTCCTGGAGCGGCGGGAGGCCGGTCTGTTTCAAATGCTGCTGCCTGGTCATCAACATGGCCCGGCCGAACATGCGGCGCTCTTTGTCGTGGAAGACGACAAGGGTGAAACGGTGCTTCGGCCCTGTCCGTGGCCGAAATAGCCCGGAAACGCTACCGCCTCAATCTTGGTGAACCTCGTGCCCAGTTCCGGTCATCCCGCCTCACCATAAAGGGTCTTCCGGACATCGGCCTCGAATACCCCAACGCTCAACTGCAAGAATGCAAGAAAGAGACGGCTTGTCATTCCTTGAACTCTCTGGGTACATTCCAGATTGTCCAATTCTCGAACAACCGCAGGTCGGAGTCCGTGATGTCCGTTTCGGTGCTCTCGGAACCTCGTGAACAGCTTGCTGCCGCCCCATCGCCGGTCATTCTCAATCAGCTTGAGACGACGCGCGGGTGGCTGCGCGGCTATCAGTTTGGCAGCGGCCTGGTGCGGATGGCACTTGTGGCCGGGGGGATCGGCCTGTTTCTGGTCTGGGCGGACTGGATGTGGGTTCTGTCCTATGCCGTCAGGGCGGTGGGACTGTGGGGGATCGTCGGCAGCGTTGCTGTCATCCTGGGCCAGACGCTCGGCCGGTTAAAGAAACTGCAGGCGACCGACGCGGCCGTGGCTCTCGAACAATCATTTCCCGAGCTGGGGCAGCGGGTCTGCACGTCGCTGGATTACCTCGCTCCCACGCCGCGGACGGCCCCCGCCTCGCGGACACTCGTGGACGAGTTGGTCCGCGACACGAGCCAGAGAACGGCCGACTTGGAGTATGACCGCCTCATCCCGTGGCATCGGCTGTTCGCCTGGGGAGCGGTTCTGGCGTTCCTGATGCTGGGAGTTTTCATCGCCGGGGCGATCAACTCCGAACTGCGCACGGCGGCGGCCCGCCTGCTGTTGTTCCCGGCGCACTACACGGCGCTGGAGGTGAAACCGGGAGACGAAAAGCTCAAGGAGGGTTCGACGTTCAAGGTGTTGGCGAAGCTCAGCGGACGGCCGGTGCGCGAACTCACCCTGCGGCATCGGTTCGCGGACGCGGCGAACGGAGGCAAGATCGCAGACACACCGTGGACCACTGTGGCGATGGGGGGTGCGGTCGCACCACCTGTGGAAGCGACCGAGGGCACAGAGGCCTCCGAACCTGTGGAGCGGCCGCTGCTTTCCGGGCAGTTGGAATCGTCGCTCACAAACTGTCAGCGAGATCTGGAGTACCAGGTGGTCACCGGCGACATCGTCAGCCCGGTTTATCGCCTGACCGTGGTTCATCCGCTGAAACTCAAGTCAGTCGTGGCCAGCACAACGCCTCCAGCCTACACCAAGAAGAAACCATCCACGGTGAAAGATGGCAACCTGCGAGTGATCGCCGGCAGCCGGGTGGACCTGAAATTTGAAATCGACCGTCAACCCAAAACAGCCCGGATTGAGTTCCGACCGAAAGGAAAGCCCGCCGTAACGCTGCCGCTGGAGATCAAGCCCGCCACGAAGGAAGCCACGCTCGCGGCATCGCTGCCGTCGATTGTGGACGAGGTTGACTATCAGTTGATTGCCGAATCGGCCGATGGCGAGCGGCTGGAGTCGCCCAGCTTTCGCATTCGTGTGACGGCTGACGCCAAGCCGACGATTCAATTTGTTGAACCGGAGGAGACTCTGGAGGTTCATCCCGTCGCCGAAGTCGACATTCGCGTGGCTGCGCGGGATGACTTTGGTGTCGCCAAAGTGGGGCTGATGTACAAGATTGGAGACGGCCCCGAAGAGACGCTGCTGCTGCAGGATTTTGGCGACCAGCCACCCGCCGTCGAAGAACTGGCGCGGCTGTACCTCGAAAAACACAAGGTGACCTTTAACGATGCCGTGACCTATCGGGCCTTCGTCGAGGACAACCTGCCGGCTGAGCCACATCGGGTCGAGACGGAACTGCGGTTTATCGATATTCGGCCCTTCAAGCGGACGTTTCAGGTGTGTGAAGGGGGAAGCTGCTGCAGCGGGGCCTCCGTCACGCTGGAAGAGCTGATCGTGCGGCAGCGGCTGAATTTGAACCGGTCCTTCGCCCAGCGGGAGGCCACGCCGGTGCTTCCAGAGACGCTGAAACGGCTCACGACCAATGAGGAAGAGCTGGCGGCGGCGACGCAGGAATTTGCCGAGGGGATGGCCCAGAAATTCGGCCCCGTTCCCGAACTGGACGACGCTGCCGCTGCCATGCAAACGGCGACGGAACAACTGCAGCGGGAAGAACTGCCACAATCGGTGGCTTCGCAGGAACGGGCTCTCGCCGGGTTGGTCAAAGCCCGCAAGAATCTGCGGCAAAAACTTCAGCAGCAGAGCAAATCTCAGTGCGAGGAATGCCGCAAGTTCGACCAGCAACAGCAGCAGAAACTGCGGCCGCCCAAGCCCAAGAAGAAGGAAGAAGAGACGGTCCAGCTCGGCGATGATGTCAAAAAGCTCGCCAAGAAGCAGCGAAAGTTCTCCGAGGAACTGAACCCCAAGTCCAAGGGACCGAAGGTCGACAAGCAGCCCGAAGAGGAGCAGCAGGCGCAGGCCAAAAAGAAATCCTCCTCTTCAAGCTCTTCGTCCTCCAGTTCGTCGTCTTCAAAGAGCGAGTCGGATCCGGAAGAGTCCAAAGAGTCGTTGGAGAAAAAGCAGAATGAGGCGAAAGCCCAGGCTGAGGAACTGCAGAAGCGGTTGGAGCAGGACGAGTCTCTCTCGGAACTCGCCCGCGAACGAATGAAGCAGGGTGCGGAATCCATCCGCGAAAGCGCCGATGCCTTGGGCGAAAAGGATCCGCAAAAGGCGGCGGAGGCTGCGGAAAAGGCGGCAGAACAACTGGAGGAACTGGCCCGGCAGATCGAAGCGCTCAAGACTCCGGACTTGAACCAGCGCGTTGGTCAGGCTCGCGACCTGGCCCAGCAATTGGCGCAAAAGCAGGGGGCACTCAGCCGAAAACTGAATTCCCAAGGTGCTGAGCCACAGGACAAGCCGGGGCCGGACGGAAAAGAGAACTCTGGCGCGCCCGGCGGGGGCGACCAGGCCGGCGAAGAAGAGAGCGGATCGGCAGAGTCAGGTGACGCTGGGAAACCGCAGGATATGCCCACGTCGGCGGAGCAACGCCGGCTGGCGGAAGCCGCCAAGACTCTCAACGACCTGCTGGCCCGGCTGCAGAGGGACGCGGCGGACAGCGAGGATGACCTCGGCAAGGCGTTGGAACAGGCGGAAGCCGCGAATTCGCCGGGCGATGCGGCGGGAAAGATGGAAAAGGCGGCGGACGACCTGAAGGAAGGCAAGGTCCCGGCCGCGGCCCGCGAGGCGACCGAAGCCGCAGAGACCTTGCAGGCCTTGGCGGCGGACCTCGACTCGGCGCATCGCGGACTGGTGCGAGCCACCCTCGACCAGTTGCTGGCTTTGGAGCAGCAGGCGGCGGAGGCGGCCAAAGCCTTGGAAAATGCGAAATCCGCCGGGGACAAGGCGGCCGCCAGTCAGAAGCTGGAAGAATTGACACAGGCGCTCGGCAAACTGGCCCAGCCGGGAAAGGCGCTGCAAGAGGCGGCAGAGCAGATGGCCGCCACGGCCCATGAGCAGTGGTCGGATGACAAGGATCCGCGCGGGAACTACGTGGCTCCTCAAGCGAGTCTCAACGGCCTGAAACGCACAATGCAGGTTCTTCAGGCACAGATTCAGGCGATCGTGCTGCGAGATGCCGTACTCGACCAGGACGGACCGGTTCCGCCAGAATACAAGCGGCTGGTGGAGGAGTATTACAAATCTCTGTCCGAGGATTTGCGCTGACCGCGGCCGTCGCCATAAATGCAAAATCATTCCAATTGCATTTCGGAAAATCGGCTGTTACGCTCACGGTAATCGTTCGTCTTCCGAAAGATTTCGATGTCCTTGGCGTGGCCCGCCGCTCCCCATTCCACACGTTCCCTGCCGTCGGAGATATTGGTATGCACACACGTTGTGTTCGAAGGGTCCGTCCGGCACGAACACCGAGCGGTTTCACACTGATTGAGCTGCTGGTGGTGATGGCGATCATTGCCATTCTGGCCGCCATTCTGCTGCCAGCCGTCCAACAGGTTCGCGAGGCGGCACGACGGACACAGTGCCTGAACAACCTCAAACAGATTGGCCTCGCCGCACAAAATTACGAATCCACCCATCACACATTTCCCTCGGGATGGATTTGCGACCCGGTGGCCAATACCCGCTGTCTGCCCACACAGCCTGCGGCCGGCCCCGCTTCCGTTCCAATGGGCGAAGACCAGAAACTGATCATCGGCTCGTTCTCGGGGAACTCGGAGATCATCATTCCAGGGATCGATGGCAGCGGTGCCCCAACGCAGTGGCTGATTTCAAGCGACTGGGGCTGGCAGGCACTGGTGTTGTCCGAGATGGATGCCCAGACGGCGGGCGTCAATTTCCGCCTCGCCAAGTCCGATCCAACAAACCTGGGTGCGGTGGGCATGGTCATCACCTCCTATGTCTGCCCCAGCGCCAGTCTGGCAAACACTCGTCCCGGAGGATTTGGCTACACGACCTACAAGGGCTGCACGGGAACGACTCCGACCAATGGCATGATGTTCCGCAACAGCAACATTTCCCACAAATCCGTGAAAGATGGAACTGGCCAGACGATTCTCATCGGCGAATCGCAATGGGGGCTGTGGGGTGACGGTTTGAGCTGCTGCGCGCGGATCCCGGCGGCCACCGACACCTCCCGTGTGGCGCTCGACTACGTCAATGGCCCGCTGCAAGACTCCTCGAACAGCAGCGCCAGCTACTTCGTGATCGGTTTTGGAAGCTGGCACGGCCAGGTCGCGAACTTCGCCATGGTCGATGGTTCGACCAAGTCGATCGCCAAATCGACCAATGCGGGTGTCCTGGCTTCGATCGCGACGCGCGATGGCAGCGAACGCATCAATGACACTGACTTCTAGGATCTGTGCAGCCGGGTTCGCCAGCCATGGCGGACTTCCGATCATCTGACTTTGCCGGCGGCGCGAGATATTCTCACGCCGCCGGCTGTTTTTGGCCGACAGAGTTTTTGACGGGCCACCCCGAGCGGCAGATCGTGCGCAGACAGCGGCACACCGGACGGGCACTCGCAGAGCCCCTGCGTCATGGTGGTCCGGCGGTGGGGAGCAAATGTGGCCGTCAAAGAAGATCCGCCCGCCGGCGTGCCAGAATGGATCGTCACCTATGGGGACATGATGTCCCTGCTGCTGACGTTTTTCATCATGCTCGTCTCGCTCAGCGAGCTGAAGGGCGACAAAAAGTACCAGGCCATGATCGAATCGATCATGAAGCACCTGGGCTTCAACAGCGCGCCCGTTGCTCCGCACGGCGACGCCTTCCCGCTCTCCGGCATGCTGCAAAAGCTGACGATGCTCGGCGGCTCCACGATGCGAGACAAAATCGCGCGCGGCGGCACAATAAACCGGGCCACGCCTGGCCCAGACGTGCGGGTGTTTACCGGTCGGGAAGGGGCGGGGGTCAGTGTCGGCAGTGCGCTGATGTTCGAACCGGGTCAGGCCGAGCTTTCGCCACTGGCGCAGTCGGTCCTGCAGGAAGTGGTCACGCAGATTGCGGGCAAGCCCAACAAGGTGGAAATCCGTGGCTTGGCGACTTCAAACCCGCTGGAGCCCGGTTCGCCCTTTCCGGATCGGTTGACGCTGACCTATCGGCGGGCAAAAAGCGTGATGAACCTGCTGGTCGACGCCGGAGTCCGCACCGACCGCCTGCGAATCGGCATCGCCCGCTTCGACCCGACACTCTCCCTGAACGACCAAGTCCGCGCCGATGAGCGAATCGAAATCTTCGTTCTGGATGCGTATGCGAGTGAATTCGTCGGAGTCAAAGTCGGCATGCCCTGAGCACATTGGGCTGATCGCTCGGTTCGAACGACTCAGGCCGGCACATTCCAGGTCTGCTCCACCGATTACAACGTCCACGGCCCGCGTGGCTCGCGATTTGCAAATCCAGCGGCGGCGCGGTCGGAGCCGAAGGATTCGCGAACCGGATCGAAATCGACGCTGCGGCCGAGGCGGTAGGCGATGTTGCCGAGGTGGCACAAGGCACTGCTCTGGCGGCCGGCTTCAAGGTCGCAGGCAGGCTGTTGCCGCGTCCGGACACAATCCAGAAAATCCTGCAGATGCGGGTTCAGAAAATCTCCGCCAGGAGCGGTTGGGGCGTCTCGTCCGCCATAGACTTTCCAGCCTCCACGGTCGACGATCAGCGTCCCCAGGTCGCCGTGGAAGGCGACCGCGGCACTCCGGCCATCTTGGGCAAACGGACTCCATAGACGGTGTTCCCAAGTGATGGTCGCCTGCGGATAGGCATAGTTGACCAGCAGGGTGTCGGGAGTTTCCTGGTCATCCCGAAAGTGGTGCTTGCCACCCATCGCGGCGATCTGCCGGGGCAGACCGACGCCCAGACCCCAGCGGGCGATGTCGAGCATCTGGACACCCCAGTGACCCAATTCGCCCCCGCCATAGTCCCAAAACCATTGCCAGTTGAAGTGAAACCGGTTGACGTTGAACGGGCG
>JAKFUF010000148.1 GCA_021732845.1 Planctomycetaceae bacterium
CGAACCGTCCCGGACGATCCTTCGAGCGCGAGGCCTATCACAGACAACACAAGGCCACCAGTTTCAAAAAACGAAAACGCAAACAGGAGGCCCCTGAACCAAAACAGTAAAGTAAGTACCATTGGGCTAAGGCCCTCCGGCTCATTGGCTGTACGGCTCGTCAAAAATCGACAGTTATTCTTGCCGCGGTCCGTATTCGTGAGATTCGTGAGATTCGTGGTTCAACTTTTCTCTTTGATTGGGCTCCAAGTGACCTCTTTTGACTGACACTTGGCCTTGCGATTTGAGTTCTTTAGCGTGTGTCCTGGCAATCCATCGATATGGCACTCGTCTAATCATCAGGCACCCGCTTCAGAAATCCACCTGTGCCCGCAATCCGACGATATCCGTGTTGGACGGTCCCACGGTGGGGTTATTGAGGAACGCGTGGATATAGTTGAACTGTAGCTTGGAATAGGCATTGAGGTACCAGTTGAGTCCGAGCGTCAGGTCGGTCAGCCGGCCGCCGCGAATGTCTTCGTCGTTGAGGTTGATGGTGGAGTAGCGGCCGGCGAGTTCCCAGGCACCCCAGCCACAGCCGCGTTCGCCCTGGGCCCACAGGCTGTAAAACGGCTTGATTCGGTCGATGGCACCGGCCTTCTTGTTGTAGGGCCGGTGTTCGCCGGTGAGGAAGTATCCCACTTGGGCATACATTCCTGGGAAGCCGGCGCTCTTGTCGTTCGTGCGTTTGGCAAACAGGTACTGAGCTTCCGCCTGGAGAGACAGCGGCCCTTGAACCCATAATAGTTCTGAGCCGAGCAGTTGATAGTTGTTGACGCCGAAGGCCGTCGTGTCGACGAAGAATGGGGTGCCGTTCACGACGCCATTTGCAGCTTGGCCCGCGGTGCCCACCGCGCCTCCGCCCACTTCACCCACAAAGTATTCGGGTACAGTGCGAAATCGCGCCAGACGGTTCTGCGGAGCGACATAGTTATATCCGGCACCCAGGTGCAGGTAGTTGGCACCGTCTTCCGTGTCGCAGTAGAACGGCAGGGCGGTAATGCGGCCGACGCCAGCGTAGTTGCCGTTGTCGCCAATCGAGCCACCGAACTGATCCTGACCAGGGCGGTAGACGGAGCCGGCCCAGGTCATCCGTTCGTTCTCGGAATTGTTGTAGAAACCCAGCGCAATATGGCGAAACGGATCGAATGCCTGGAACAGGACTGACCGTTCGGCGAAGGTCGTGTAACGGAAGCTGGAGACAACTTCGAGTGAAAACGGCTGCTTCCACTGTCCGAGGCGGACAGCGCCGATTCCCGGGATCTTGACCAGTTCCATCCAGACGTCGGTGAAGGTCGGTCGGCCAGGAAAGGCAAAGTCCATTTGGAAAAAATAGTTCATATTTTCAGTGACCGAGCCATTCGCCGAAAGCCGAGCTCGGCGAAAGCTGGATCCATCTTGGATGTCGCCCACGGACGCCAGACTGGCATCGTCTTGGCCAAACCAGCCTGTGTCGGCCTGGAACACGCCATGAACCTCAAGCGTCGGATATTTCTTGGCGGCCAGACTGTCTTTGAACGCCTTCAATTCCTTTTGGAGATTGGCAACGGCCGCATCCGCGGATGAAGCAGCCGCTGGCGGCGTGTCGCCCGGTGACGCTTCGCTGGCAAAAAACGTCTCAGACTTTTGCGACTGCCGCAGACGGAGAATCTCGCCCTCCAGGGCGTTGACTCGCTGTTCCAGTTCAAGCGGATTCTTTTCGCTCTGCGGTGCATCCGGAGCCTTCAAACTGGCGTCGCCGCCGGGGACGTAGTCTGTCGCCGCAGGCCGGCCTGTCTCATCAAATTCCGGCACTTCGGCGGAGACCGGCCGGATGACCTGGTGAAGCACACTCTGCCGCGGGCGTGCGCCAGCGCGACTTCTTGTGCCGGTTGGCAGGGGCTCCTGCCCTGAACTCAGATTTGCGCCAGCAAACAGAATCGTACCGGCCACCAGCAGCGTTGCCACTCGAAAGTGGTTCTTGCTCATAACAGACTCCAGGCGCACGCTGTCCGCGACGCGGCTGCCTGGGTGATCCGTTCACCGCAGTTCAGCCGTGGGGACGTCGCCGTAGAACTATTGGGGTTTGAGAGGGGAGAGCGTGTAACAGAGCGGGGTTTCAAGAGCAAGCAGGTTTTTTAACAAATCTGCAAGAATCGGCACGCGATTTCTGCCGCAAGGTGGAGCCCTGGTTGCGTTTCCAGGCGATGGCGGCAGCACAGCGCCAGTCATGGGCGCAGCAGATGCGTCGCCAGACTGATCCCACTGATCATCGATCCAATAATGCCGACATAGCCCTGGTCGGTGCCGCACAGATAGAGATTCTCGTACGGCGTGCGGCCGTCGAGACGTTTTTTCGGTGCACCATACACGGTGCCGTTGGTGTGCCACGTGAACCGCTCAATCGTGCGGGGCGTGAACATGTCGGTCGCCACCACGTGGGGGCGGAAATCCGGCGTGAAGCGCGTGGCCGATTCCAGCGTCGCCTGATACCAGCGTTCTTTTTCGTCCTTGTATTCCTCGTCCGAAAGCGCGACCCACCGCGGGTGATTCGCCAGCAGCGTGATCCGCATTACCCCCTCTTCCAGATCCCGCGGCGTGCCGTCGTTATTGCGGTAAGCGTAGTTGTTGGGCGAACAGATCACGCCGGTCCGCAGGTCGCACAGGTCGTCTTCCGGCCGGCACCACTCAAACTTGTCATGGTCATTGAAGAACACAATTGTCTCATCATGCCCCAGATCCCGTGGCTGCCGGTCGAGCACCGACAGCGTCTCGATGAAGGACAAGCGGCCCGGCTCGCCGACAGTGGTTTGGGACACCGGTGGATTGACCATCCGCAAGGTCTCGAAACTGCCGGCGGAGGAAAGGACGTTCTTCCCCTCCACGACATCGCCATTGTCGAGCACGATCCGCTGCACCCGGCTGGCGTCGGTCTCAATCCGTTGCACTCCGCTGCGCAGCCGCAATTCGCCGCCACTCGCTTTGAATTTTTTGACCAGAATTTTGAGGATCAGCCGGATCCCATCAAAGGGCCTGGAAAACCCCTCCATGAACACGCTGCGGAACATGATGCAGAACTGGCCATAGTCCATGTCATGCTCGCGGGCGTTGCCGTACCACATCAGCGGGCAGAACAGCATCTCGACCAAGAGCGGATCGGAAATGAACCGGCTGACGACTTCCCGCGCCGAGCCTTCGTATCCGGCCTGGTCAATCTGGTCGTAGTCGGCCAGTTGAGCCACCAGTTGACGGAAGCCATCGATCTGGGTGGGAAAGGCCCGGGCAACCTCAGACTCCAAAAGCTTGAAGTCATTGGTGAAGCGCAGCTTCACACCAGGAAACGCCACCGAAGAACCGACTTGGGGGGCGAGTTGAAACTCGTCCCACTCGATCTGCAGGCGTTTCAGCACAGTGGCCAATGGGCCGCGGCGCGTGCCCTTGGGAGTGAAGTTCGTGACGGCGTGCAGGCCAACATCGAAGTCGCGACCGTGCATCCGGTAGAACGAGTTCAGGCCGCCGATGGTGTAGTGTCGCTCAAGAATGCAGACTTTTTGTCCGTAGTGAGCGAGGCGGATGCCGGCCGCCAAACCCGACAGGCCGGCACCGATGATGATCGTATCGTACATCGCGGCTCAGGCCTGGATGTCTTTCATCCGGGGCGTGAGGTAGGTGACCGCGCCGCCCATCGTCGCCAGGTGAGGGTAGTCTTCTTCCGGAATCTGGACGCGGTACTGCTTGCGGAGTTCCATCACGATGTCGAGGAAGTCCATGCTGTCCAGTTCCATCTGCTCGCGGAACGGCAGGTCGTCCTTGAGCTGCGACAGATCTTCATCGGGGACAATGCGCGTCAGGATGTTCAACAGGGCCTGTCTGATCTGCTCCGGCGACATTCAACTGCTCCAGATGTCAATTGTGCATTTCCTGCCGCAATGATCTCGCGGGCGCTGCATGCACCAAGATTCGCTTTGATCTTCGCCCGCCAAAGCGCGGCCAGCGCCGCAGCCCGACATGCGGGGAAGGTGTTATATCGTGACGGGGCAAACTCGACCAGCATCCCGCGAGCCATCAGGCCTCAAAGCGGCGGACAATCACCACGGAATTGATCCCGAGCATCCCGAACGAATTGTTGAGGATGTAGTCCACCTGACCCATGGCGCGCGGTTTATTGGCCACAATCTGCGGCAATCCACACCGCGGATCAATCTGATCGAGGTTGATTGTAGCGTGCGCCAGATTGTCCTGAAAGGACGGAATATTGCCAAGGAGTTCCAGCGCCCCGGCGGCACCCATCGCATGCCCGATGAAGCTCTTGGTGTTGTTCACCGCCATTTTCAGGTTTTCGCCGAACACCTCGCGAATCGCCACGCACTCTTCAATGTCGCCCTGCTCGGTGGCGGTGGCGTGGCTGCTGAGAATGCCAATGTCGTTGGCGGTGATCTCCGCCCGTTTCAAAGCCAGCCGCATGCACTCCGCCTGCCGCCGAGCAGCCGGCAGCACGAAATCGCTGGCGTCCGAATTGATGCCATACCCCACAATTTCTGCGTAAATCTTGGCTCCACGACGCTTTGCGTCAGAGAGACGCTCCAACGTGCAAAGCCCGCCGCCCTCCGCCACGACAATCCCATTCCGCTGCATGTCGAACGGACGGCAGGCTTTGGTGGGATCGGCGTTCTCCGCCAAGGCCCCCTGGCTTTTGAAACTCGCGAAGATCCCGAAGGTGTGAATGCTCTCGGAGACGCCGCCGACAATCGCCAAGTCGACTTCACCCAGTCGCAGCATCTGCACGCCGTGGATGAAACCGATGTTTCCCGCCGCACAGGCTGCTCCCAGCGTGTAGTGCGGACCAGTGATCTTCATGTTCAGCGTGACTTCGCCCGCCGGGTTGTTGGCAACCGTCCGCGGATTGTGGTGATGCGACCAGGTGGAGGTGTCGTAGCCGAATTTCGATATCTCGTAGATCTCGTTTTCAGTCTCGACGTTGCCATGTTCGGTGATGCCGATGTAGACGCCAACGCGATCTTTGGCGACGTGTTCCCAGTCGAGACCGGAATCTTGCACCGCTTCATTGGCGCAAAACACGGAAATTGAGCCGGCCCGCGTGCCCCGCCGCAGTTCTTTCTTTTTCTGGTACCGCAGTTCGTCAAACTGGCAGACGCCCGCCAGCACCGGCCCCATGTAACGGGTTTCGAAGGGCTGGACGCCCGACCGTCCTTCCAGCAGGCTGCCGCGATACCCAGGCAATGTGTTCCCAATGGGGGAGGTCAGCCCGACACCGGTGATGACAATTCGATCTTGATCGGAAACCTGAGCCATTGCCGCGAGCCACGGAGAAAGTGGGTTGCCACGACAAACACACCGCGCGGAAACCCATTATGAAAATTAGCGGGTCAAGTTGGCCCCGACAAGCGCACCTTTCACGCTCGTGATCCCTCCATTCGCCGAGTTCGGAACGAACTCTGACCCATCACTTGAAACTTGAAGGACTTGAAGTCGCAATTTGTATGATCCAGCATGACACAAACCTGTCATGCGACCGCTGCCAGCAATGTCTTCCGAGGGTGAGGGCCAAATGACCTTTTACTTCGTCACGCGAGGCGAGGGCACGAATTTCGTCGCCATTTTGACACTTGACGAGATTCGCATTCAACTGGCAGCCGAAGAACTGCAGGCAGATTGGTATGCCACGGAGTCCGATGGCAGAAGTTTCAAGCAATTCAGGAGCAGCGGGGAGGGGCGTTGGCGAACCCTCGAAAAGCTCCTGTCCGAGCAACCAACCCTCGCGACCCCAGTCACCATCCCTGTGGATGCTCCCGCGCACGGTCGGTTGCTGGACGAATATCAGGGTGGGTCGGTCTCGAGCTTTGTCCTCGGCGTCGGATTGATGACCGCAGCATTGGGATGTGTGGTAACTCCAATAGTCCTGTTTTTCCAGGCATTTTGGAGTGGCCAAGTGTTACCAGTCCGGGAGAACTGCTTTTCTTCGTGTTCTTTACGAGCTGGTGTTTGTGCCTCCACGCCGCGGTACTCGTCGTCTTTAAACGGAGCCTGACCGCAGCACGGGTCGCAGGCAGACAAGATGCCGTGAACGCCAGCCTGGAACTGGAGCTTCGCAGTCTGCGAAGCCGTGTCGCGAAGCTTGAGGCCATGCCGGGTGCCGAGCCGGTTGGTGGGGACGATCGCTCACCGTCCACGTAAGGGGAATGGCGCAAGCCATGGAATTGATGATGGCCCGCACAAGGTGTTTGAAATCAGGCACCGGACGGCTCACGCCCTGCCGCTAAAGTTGTCATCGTGATGTGACACCGGACCGCCTGAGTGTCAAGACGTTGATAAATCCCGTGCGATTTATCATTCTGCCTGCATGCACTTACTGTTTCCCAATCTGGACACGCTTCGGCTGGCGATTACCGCCGGAACCATCCCACCGGCTCTCGCCTCACATGGTGCGCGGTTTGGCGTGGCGGACGATGGCAAGGTCAACGTCGAAACGGCACAGACGCTGCCAAAAGCCACCGAGACGGAACTGCGGCGGCTGGGGGTGTCCATTCGCAAGACGGGCAAAACCGATCAACCGGTCATTTGCTGGTCGCAGATCCTGCCACTGGAACGGATGGCGGAACCCGCTGTTGGTGACAAGACCGCGGTGCTGTTTGAACTGCACGACGACAGCCAGTTGGCCGAAATCGTGGGGGAAATGCTGCGACTGGGCAACGACCGCCAGTCGTACCGGTGGCTGGAAAACAGTGGCCATGCCTGCGCCCTGCTACGCGTATTGGGGCCGCCGTATTACACGCTGCTGCGGGCCGTCGACCCATCCGCCAACGGCAGCCTGCCAGCGGAGGGAGCGACCGCCGCGCCCAGAGCCTACGTGGAACAGTCGCCGCGTGTGTGGGTTGAGTTCGGCTGGTCTCATCCGTTTGCCGGGAGGCTCCACCCGCCAGCCGGCAAGATCCTGCTGCTCCGCGCCGAGCGCGACTGGCTGTTGCTGGACGAGGGACGATTTCACGAGATTGACGAGGTCATTGACTTCACTTTTCCGGCTTCACCAGCCGCATGGAGCGAAGGCCAGCTTCCGGCCCGGATTCACGTGCCGTTGCAGCTCGTCACCAGCGATGCCACGGAGCCTGCCGAATTGTGGGTGCTGAGCGGAACGGGCGCCGAACAGTTGGATGAACTGGTACAAAATGCCGACGACCATCTGCTCGGGCGGCTCTCGTTCGCCATTGGACAGCAGGATGGCCAGTCAACAGTGATCGTGCGGGCGCGGCCGGGGAAGACCGCGCCGCCGGTCCTGGTGCTGGATGGGATCGCCTACCGGCCGTACCTTAAGCTCCCGAATTTGTTTGTCGCCAGTTCGACCCGCCTGCATCCGCCGCTGCGCCGCGACACCGTCAAGACGCTGCTGGCTCCCGATCCCGACCGCGTCGTGTGGCTCCAGCCCGCAGGCGGCAATACCGGGCGATTTCAGGGATTTACTCCCCAATCCCTTCCAGACAGCGCTTTTCGCCCCTTGAGCGACTGGGTCGACTACGTCATCGACCAGAACGCCGCCCCGTTGACGGCGTGGATGCAGGCGATGCGGTTCGAGTTTGAGCCGTTTGTCTGCAAGGATGACGTCAAAGACAAACCACCGCCAAGCGGTCGCCGGAAACGGCCCGATGGGATGGATTCTTTGGAAGAGGACGCCGTCGACGAGGAACCCAACGCTCCGGACATTGCCTTTGAAACTCGTCGCCGCAAGAAACCCAAGGCCGTCCTTCCAGACAAGCCAGAACTGGGGCGAATGCAGTCGCAGACCGAGGTGTTGCAGCGGCTGCGCGAACTGGAGCAGGAGGTTCTGACCCTCCCTTCGCCGCTGGAGGCCGGCGCGGAGCATCGCGACCAGTGGGCGGAAATGGCCAAGCTGAACGCGGCCATCGACCGGACCCACGATGGTTTTCTTTGTGGACTCAACGCCCTGTGGCTCGGCTTTGACGATGCCGCTCCGTCATTCTGGGCCTGGGCCAACAAGGGGGAACGCGTGGCCGGCGGCTGGCAGGGCCGCCGGGTCGATGAACCCTGGACGGTGGGGCAGTTGGACGAACTGCTCGCGCTGAAGAAGCCGGCCCTGTCGGACTTGGCGGCGCTTTCGGGGCATTTGGCGTGGGCGGGTCAAACGTCCGAGCCACTGCCGGCGCTGGCACAGCGGATGGGGGCCGTGCAGCGCTTTCTGGAAGACCACGAACCGCTGCTGCCAATTCGAGCCACATGGCTCGCGTGGCTCGGCTGTTTCAAGCACTCGCGGCGGGATGTGCTGACGCTCGCCCGCGCCCGCGACCGCGCCCTGGAACGCCTGTTTCAAGGCGGTTTGAGCGTGGAACTCGATCTGCCCACCTTCCTGCGGTTTTCGGGCGATGCACTCAACGACCGGTTTCGCGCGGTGCGTGACAAAGTCCTGAAGATGCATGGTGTCGTTCATGAGTGGCTCGATTCCACACGTGGCTTTAACGACGTCAAGCCGACCAGATCGTTGACCGATCTGATGTTCGCCTATGCCCTCGGCCGGTTGGGGGAACCGGTGGCCTGCCATGAACTGATGGAGAAAGCGGTTGAAGACCTGATCCTGACCAACGCGGTTCCGCCGACCAGCACGATTCACTGGTGGATCGCGGAAGCGTTCAAGTTTCGGGTTCAAGAGGCGCTCGAAGGCCGGTTCGGAAACCAGCTACCATTGAATCTGTTGGAAGTGCACAGCCAGATGGAGCGCGATCCGAAATACGTCGTCGACCGGATGCGGGAGTTGTCGCGGATTCTCGAACCCCACGAACGGATCGAGCCGTATCGGCGCTTCAGGATGCTGTTCTCCGATGATCTGGATCGCGATCTGGCCGTGCTGTGTGACATCAACGACCGCGCCGAACTCACCAACCGGCTGACTCACCTTCTCAACAGCAAGGCGGCGACACAGCCGTCTCCGGCGGCGCGGACATTGACCGCCGCTTTGGAGGTCGCCCCGCGTCTCGGGCAGGCTTTCGCCGAGTCTCTGCTGGACAAGGTGGAACCGGTTTTGCAGCGGAAGCCCACCACAGTCGAGCAGTTGTTTCTGCTGCAAAAGGCCCTGTACGCGGCAGCGCATTTCGACCAGCCGGGGCATTTGCAGACGTTTGTTGGCCGGTTTCACGAGATCATCGACAGCGACACGGCGGAGGACATTGAGAAGGCGCTGGAGGGGGTTGTCGAGCAGTGCTTTACCGGGCTTCGCAAGCTCGGGATGCGCGACGAGATCAGCAAGATTCTGGAAAAAATTGACGCGCGGGCTCGCCGGGAGAAGCCGGCGAAGGGTAAACCGAAGCCACCGGACAGCCGGCGCGTGGAGCAGTTGAAGCTGCGGCTGCACGTTGCCGCCGGCTCCTTCTATTTTGGACAGCCGGACCGGGCCTGGCCGATTCTGGATGAGGTGCGGACCCTGCTGTTCGAGGGCGATCTCAACCCGAATTTCCAGAACTCGCTGGCGTGTGCCTACATCGTCACGCTGGCCCATGCACCGATCGACGCTTCGATTGAGCGGCTGACGGAACTGTTTCAGACCGTGGACCGGATCGCGGGCATTTTTCTGACCGACAAGTATTATTCACGGTCACAACTGAACATGGTCGAGGCCCTGGTCCTGGCGCTGATCAGCGACGACTTCACGCTTGATAAAGCCGGCCGCCGCTGGCTGGACGACGATGAATACCTCGTCCGCAAAAAGATCCACGCCGACGTCCGCGCGGCGATGGCGGGCGCATAGGTCGCGGCCTTTACTCACCCACCCACGCCTCGGTGAACTCCGCGTGCTTCATGCTTTTGCCAGCATCCGTAAAGAAGCTGTACACGCAATGCACGCGTCCGTCGGCGGCCTGGATCACACAGGGGTAGTGGTACGAGCCGGTCGGCTGGTGTTCGAGGTGCTTCGTCAGTTTCCAAGTCTGGCCTTCGTCCGTTGAGATGGAAACGGCCAGGCTGTTCCGACCGTCTTCGGTATCGTTGTAAACCATCAGCCAGTGACCGTTCGCGAGACGCGCGGCGTCGAGACCTGAGCCGGGATTGGGCAGGTCAATCGTGCCGACTGGTCCCCATGTCTCGCCTTCGTCAGCAGACTCGCAGACGCGGATCTTTTGGAGCGGGCCGTTCTCGCGCATGTAAGCCACGAGCGTGCCGTTGTCCCGGCGCAGCACCGCCGGCTGAATGTTGCCAAACCCCACCAGCGGAGTACTCGCATGCCAGGTGGCACCGTCATCGTCGCTGAGCGCCATCAGGGAGACCGAGTAGGTGTCGCTGTACAGCGGGACCACAATCCGGCCGGAGGGCAACTGGGTTGGCTTGCAGCGTGGCTGCCAGCCCAGCCGCTGGGAAAGCTTGTCCTTGATCGCCACCCGAATCTCGGCCTCCCACTTGGTCAGCCGCGGACTTTGCGCCTCTTTCTTGAGGGCCGCATCCAATGCACCAATCATCCGTGGCTCAAAATCCTTGGGGATGAGCGCCAGGCTCCCCTGCCACGCCCAGACTGGCTGGCCGGCCTGTTGATAGTTCTCGGAGATGCGGTATTGCGTCAGACAGGACTCCCACGAATTCGCGAGAATCAGCGGCCAGAAGACCCACAAACGCTGTTTCTTGTCGATGAACAGGCAGGTGTTGCCGTCGGGAAAGCCCGGCGTGTCCGCCAGCAGAAACGGCTCGCCCCAGGTTGCCTCGCCCTTCTTGCGCCGCGCTCCGTACACCGCCACATCGTCCGCCTTGCGTTCGCCAGAGCCACGGTACCAGGAGACCAGAAGGTCTCCATTGGGACATTCCACAACGCCCGGTGCGTGGTTGTGTTGGGCGTGAAAGGGGAATACCAATTCCGCGCCATGGGCCGGAGGCTCCGCATTCGCACGGCCGACGCCTACAGAGAGCGGGCCAACGAACATGACTGCCACCAGCAATGCACGCCACATGAGGATACTCCAGGGCACGAAACGCGGTCGAACTCATCTCTGGGGCCGAGACAAACGGTTCGTCCCGATCAGGCTGAGTGTGACAAAAAAATGATTGGAGAAAATACTGACGCGCAGGACGGAGGCAGATCGCCAGCATCCCGGTACCAATGATGCCCGGCCCACCTCACTTCTTCGACAGCAGATCTCCAATCGTCTTCGCCTCGATCACCTTCTGGTCCAACAGCAGGTCACGCAGCGTCACCAGCAGAGTGCGGTGTTCCTGGAGGATCTGAGCCGCGCGTTCGCGGGCCTCGCTCAGCATTTCACGGACGCGGCGGTCGATGGCTTCCAGTTGAGCTGGTGACAGATTGTCCCGCCGCCCCTTTTGTTCGTGGTCGTGGTAGGCCACCGTGCCGATGTCATCGCCGCCCATGCCATACGATTCGACAAGCGCGCGGGCGATGTCGCTGGCGCGGTCCAAGTCGCCGGCGCTGCCGATCGACAGGTCATCCATCAGCAACTGTTCGGCTTCGCGGCCGCCCATCAGGATGCACAGCCGGTCCAGCAGGTCGCCGCGGGTGGTGACGTATTTGTGCGCGGGATCTTGATGCTGAACGAAACCCAGCGCCCCGGCGAAATCCCCTTGAATGGAGATTCGGTCAATCGGCGGGGCATGCTTGCAGAACAAAGACACGACTGCATGCCCGGCTTCGTGCGTGGCGACGACCTGTTCCTCCTTGGGAGTCAGCGAGGGCCGTTCGAGCCACTCGGTCAGGGCGCGTTCCACATCGGCTGGCGTGGAGGGGCCGGTCTGGTTCTCGCGCAGGCGGAACCGCGCCATCGCACGGCACAGGGCGTTCAAATGATCGCCGCTGTAGCGCGTGCCGGGAGCGGCCCCCAGCACATATTCGCCCGAGCGTTTGACGGCGGCCTCCAGCGTCTCCGGGGCCATCTTCAGGCCCATTTTCTTGTCGTAAATCTGCAAAATCTCCCGACGATCTTCCGCGTCGGGGTAGGGAATGTGCAGGTGGAACTCGAACCGGCCGGGCCGCAGCAGGGCCGGGTCCAGAATTTCGGCAAAGTTGGTCGTCCCCACGACGAACACCAGTTCGTCCTTGTGAAAGCCGTCCATCTCGGTCAGCAACTGGTTGACCATGGAGTGCTCGACGCCCGAGCCGGTGTATGTGCCACGGGCGGCGGCGAAGGAGTCCAGTTCGTCGAATACGATGATTGCGGGGGCCGACTTGCGGGCTTGGTGAAACACCTGCCGTAGGTTTTCTTCGCTCTCGCCCACCCATTTGCTTTTCAGTTCCGGACCGGAAATCACGGTCACCGCCGCACCGATCGCGCTGGCCATCGACTTGGCGAACAGCGTCTTTCCCGTGCCCGGCGGCCCCCAGAAAATCATCCCCTTGGGAATCAGCTCTTCAATCCGCGCGATCTCTTCAGGGCTGGTCAGCTTTTCCTTGTGCGCCAGCACGTCCAGAACTTCCGCCCGCAGCCGCTTCTTGACCTGGGCATAACCGCCGATGTCTTTTTCGAGATCGATCGTGGGCACTTCCAGCGTGCTGCCCAGCGTGGCGGTGCGGACCCGCTGATAAGCGGGCTGGGGGTCGCCCGGGTAATCCTCGCCCTCCAGCGTCGACAGCAGTTTCCGCAGGCGGACGGCATTCATCCCCGAGACATACTTGTAGAGCCCCCACGGATTGAATTCGCGGCCAAATTTTCGCGACTCCTTCTGGGTGATGAGCTGCTTGAGCTTGTCGCGGGGGATCCCCAAGAGGCTCGCCCGCCGGGGGAACAGGTTTTCGATCACCTTGGGCAATGGGAAGGACGGATCCTTGAAACCGAGCCACACGATCTCGGGGTTTTCATACAGCAGCGGGATGACTTCACGGGCCTCTGCCGTCAGCCCGCCCTGGCTGGTGGTCAGCAGGTCGATGTGGGGCAGCACCACGACCTTCTTTTCGACCGACCCGCGCACGGCGTCGCGCAGTTGCTGCAGCATCGTGCCGACAAAGGTGGCGCCCGGCTGCTGTGGCTCCTGCCCGCGCGGCCGGCCATCGAGATACAGACACTGCAGATTCGACTGTTTGAGCCGCCCGCGCAGGCTCATGAACAGGAACGGGCTCAGATCCTTGTCGCACTCGATCAGCACCGGCAACCCCCGCGCCAGGTCCGCCGCCGCCTGGGCCAATTCCGAGGAATACGCCACATCCGCCGCCTGATCCGGCGTCAGCTCTTTGGGCAACTGGGCTTCAGGAATCAGCGTCGACATGGGCAGCCGTGGCAAAAAGGAGCGGGGAAATCCGCAGATTGAGTCGTGGAACGCGACTCATTATAGACCATCGGCGCAGATTTGTGGCGGGCGCTGTCTCCCGATCATTCGCGGTTGGCTGAATTGCCGCACTGCGCGGAGAACTCCGGATTCGAGCGTCGCCGCCAGATGAAGCCGTCGAGGATGTAGTGCGTGATCTGTGGGACGGCGAGGAGCGGGACCAGGATTTGATCGAACGCACCGATGTCCCAGGCGGGTCCGAACAGCCAGGAACGCTCGTGCCACACGCCGCAGTCCCAAAGCAACTCCTCGGCATAGGCCAGCAGCCACAGCACGCCGACAAAGAAGAACAGGCGTGACCAGCGGCTGGACGGAGCCCGGTTTACGGCTGACGGGGCCTTCGACTGGTGCTGGCCGTGCCAATGGACCAGCACCATGTAGGGCACGCCATGCGTAATCACATTGGTGACGGTGAAGGCATAGTCCGAATTGAAGGTCACAATGCCCACATGCCAGCAAACAGCGGTGGTCAGGACCACGATGTCCTTGCCGGGGTTGTACCGCCCGTGCCAAATGGCCTGATGGAGCGCGCGCGCCGCGTACAGGCCCAGCGCGGCCCAGTAGACGGGTGCCAGGAATTGCTCGGCAAGCACGGGAAGCTGCGCGAAATCAGTCGCCACGAACCACGAAAACCGGCGCGGATGGGAGTGCCAGTAGACGAGGGGATAGATCGTGGCGAGATAGATGGCAGCCGTGTCGATCAGCCGGCCGCGTGGTTCGTGGTCGCCGGCGCGGGTCCGGTACAGCGCGACCCACCCGTACTGCTGCCGCACAAAATGAAACACGGCGAGATACGCCAGCCCGCGCCAAAACAGGAGATGCCCCTCTGAATACACGGCGGTGCCAATGACGAAGGCGAGGACTGGCACAAGCAGATACAGCCACGGTCGCCGGCGCAGCTCGGCACCCACAAAGTAAACGCGAAAACCGGTGGCATAGACATGAGCCACATCGATCAGGACGACCGACGAAATCCACAGCCACTCAGGAGAGCCTGCATCCAGCCAGCCGCACAGACCTCCCAGCAGCAGCAATCCCAGGGCCAGTGCGGCGCTGCCGAGAAAGGTCCAGAGATCCACCTTTGCCGAAAACAGCCACGGCAGGTCCACGCCTGGCGCGGTGCTTGCCGCGGATGAGGGTTGAACACGGTTGTCGGTGACAGGCAATGACATCCGGAAACCATTGCCGGGGAAAACTAGGAGTTGGAGAGCTGAGCAAGAACTTCGTCGGCAGCGCGGCAGCCGTGGTCAAACGCCTCCTCGAAGAGAGCGATGCCGCTGAGGTCGGTGTTGGCGAAATGGATCCGGCCATCGGGCAGACTGGCCGCAAGTCGCTGCGAACTGGTGTGAAAACCCTGCCGTGGCTGGATCATCGCGTGTCCCCACCGAAAAATGTCGAGGCGGGTCGTCAGGCTGCGGATGTCGGGATGCGCGGCTTCGAGATCCGTCAGCACGACATCCGCCAGGTCCGCCCAGGTGGCCTGCAAAAGCTGCTCGCGAATGCCGTGGATGTCCGCCTCGCAAAAGGGATAGTACCACGTGAGCACCGTGGGACCGTGGTCGCGGCCCGACTGGTGTGTGGCGACGACATAGCCCAGCGAGCGGCTGCCGTGAATGACATTGTCCCAACACAGGGGAAAACCAGATTCGCGCGGGCGGTCCCGCAACTGCAGATTGGCGACGAACCACGAACCATATTGAAAATCGTCGACCTTTCGTGCCGTGCGGTTGGAGAATCCCTCGACCAACCGGGTCGCCAGAAACTGCGGCGCGGCGAAGATCACGTGCCGCGCTTTGAAGCCCGAGGCCGCCAGCGAAACCGGGTTGACTCCCAGCACTTCGACCGGTCCGCCACCGGGCTTTGCCGCTTGTCGGATCTGCGTGACGGCGAAGCCTGTCTGGAGCCGCGGGCCGGCGAGGGCGGCGAGATGCGCGATGAGATGACCGTTCCCTTCAGGCCAGGTGATGAAGGGCTGATGTTCGTCGCCTGGCATCTTGAGCCGCGCGGCGAAATACAGCAGGCCGGCCCACGCGCTGGTCCGTTCCGCCGGGAGCCCATAGTCGTCGCGGCAACTGTAGTCGACCACCCAGTGCAGCCTGGCGGAGGTCCACCCCTGTTGCCGGAGCCACTCGGCCATTGAGAGCTGATCAAGCCGGGTCACTTCCGGATCGTCCGAGCACAGGCGCGTCGGGATGGCAAAAGCACGGTGGCCGGCGGCGTCCCGCCAGGCCGCCCAGCGGTCGATCTCGCGCCGGAACGCGGCCAGTTCCGCGAGGTCTTCCGGCGAAGCCCCCGTCACCGGATACAAGCCTTCGATCCATTCCTTCTGAAAGAAGACCCGCTCCTCGGGTTCACGGCAGAGAAACTCCTCGCGGATGACGGGGGATCCATCGTCCGCCAGCGACTCCACGACTCCCAGTTCCTGCAGCAGGGCGATCAGCGGCTGGTTGTGGGGCAGGGGTACGGGTACATAGTGCGCGGCCCAGGGATAGGCCGAGAGGTCACACTGTCCCGATCGTGACGTTCCGCCCGCGACCGGTTCCAGTTCAAGAACGACGAAGTCCGCGCAGCCCGCCTGGTGCAGTTGTCGGGCCGCCGCCAGCCCTGCCGCCCCCCCGCCGACGATGACCACTTGGACCTCGCGCCATGCAGATTGATCCGGCTGGGGTCGAAATCCGTCGCGGAGGCGGTGCCCGATCTCGAACGACTGGCCGAACAACTCTCCCGCCGGGGGCAGTTGCGGTGAAGCTGAACAGCCGGCGAGGAGGGCCTGCGCTCCCAGCATCGCCACGATCATTTCCCGCCGGTTCAGCCGCACAGTGAGCCCCGCCTGACAGGATCTGCTTGCATGGAAGGCTCGAAGTTCATTTCCAGGCCCCCCACTCCTGGTCGTAATAGCGGACCAGCGCCTGGCTGTTCAGTTGATTGATATCGGCGTCGACGCGCTTGAGGTCCGGCGGCAGCTCAAACAGGCTGTTGAGAATGCCATCGGTCAGGAACCTTAATTCTCCCGCCAGTTCGGGCGGCAGCGTGAGCCGCTGCGGGACCGGTTTCATGGCGGCCAGCACATAGCCCCATTCGCCGAAGGAGGGGACGGCGGCGTGGTACGGCCGCACATGGAAGCCAACCGCCTCGAGGGTCTTCACGATGCACCAGTACGACCGCGGAGCCACCAGCGGCGAGGTGCACTGGATGCTGACCAGCGCGTCCGGCCGCAGCCGCTGCTGGAGCAGCCGATAAAAGCGTGTCGAATAGAGCTTGCCGATGGCGAAAGTGCCTGGATCGGGAAAATCAATGATGACCGCGTCGAAGCGCGTGTCGTCACCGCTGATCCAGACGAAGGCATCGTCGTTGATGACCGTCACCCGCGGATCCTTCAGTGCGGACCGACTGAGCTGTTCCAGAGGCGGGAACCGGTCGGCGAGGGTGGTCATGCCGGGGTCGAGGTCGACCAGCGTCACTTTTTTGACAGACCGATGCCGGAGGATTTCGCGAACCGCCAGCCCGTCTCCTCCGCCCAGGACGAGAACGCTCTGCGGCGGCCTGACGGTGGACAGGGCGGGATGCACGAGGGCTTCGTGGTAGCGGTGCTCGTCCACCGAGTTGAACTGCAGATGGCCGTTGAGATGGAGCTGAAATCCCCGCTCGTTTTTGGTCAGAACAATCCGCTGATACGGTGTCGACTCGGCATGCAGGATTGGGTGCCCGATCGCCCCCTCCTCCGCCAGGCTGGTCAGGCTATCTGCCTTGATGAGTGCGGCGGCGAGCAGGCCGATGACCAGGCACGCCCGGCCGCGCAGGCCCCCCAGGCCACGCGTGGTCAGCAGCGGCCTCAGCAGGGTCGTGCCCCACAGGCCGACCCCGGCATTCAGGATCCCACACAGCAGCGATGTCCGCACCAGCCCCAGCCGGGGGACCAGCAGCAGCGGAAACAAGAGGGAAGCGAACAGCGCGCCTGCGTAATCAAAGGTGAGCACGCGCGACACGAGATCCTCGAAATCCAGGTGGCCCTTGAGAATCCGCATCAGCAAGGGCAGCTCCAGGCCGACCAGGAGGCCGATGGCGAACACCATTCCATACAGCAGCACGCCGAACACTTCGAGGCGGCTGAAGGCCAGAAACAATAGAGGCGCGGAAAATCCTCCGAGGAGGGCCACGGCGAGCTCGACCTCGATGAAGCAGCGCCCCAGCCGCGGGTCGGGCACGAGCCGCGACAGCCACGCCCCCGCCCCCATCGCCGACAGATACAAGCCGATGATCAGTGAGAACTGGGTCACGGAATCGCCGAGGAGGTAGCTCGCCAGAGTCCCCGCCAGAAGTTCGTACACCAGCCCGCATGTGGCAATGACCAGCACGTTGAGGTACAGCAGCAGGAGCGGCGCGCGGTTCATCTGTGTCAGTCTGCGTAATTCAGCACACCTGTTGCGGATCCGCTCACTGGCGCTCACTCCAGATCCGCTGGCGGTGTCCTGGAATTTCGCGGGGCCATTTGAATTTCACCGAGAATTGAATTCCGGGCACGCCATGCCTTCCACGGCCATGGCTATCCGAGAATCGCCGCCGCGATGATGAGCGACATGCCCAGGATCACCGCCGCGATGATGATCGCCAGCGCGACGTTATGGTCCTCCTCGATTTCCTTGGTGACGGAGAATGGCAGCAGCCGTTTGATTCCCCAGAAGCAGAGGCCGAGGACGGCAATTCCCACGGCGGAAAAGGCGATGGCCGCCAGCAGGTGCCGCCCCAACAGTGCCAACCCCATGCCGTCGCCGACTTCTGCCGCCGCCAGCAGGCTGGAACCGCCCGCAAGAACTTCGATCAAGTGCATTATTTGCCGCCTCCCCAGGAACCACCTGAACTGCGGCCATAATAGGAGCCGCCTGAACTTGAGCCACCGCCCGCGGAAAAATCAGGGGCGCGCCAGCCACTGAGGCTGGCGGTCGAGAAGTATCCGCAGAACATCAGGCTGTACACGATGTATGTCCACCCAGTTGTTGAGATTTGCTTCATGAATCTGACTCCTGAGCATAGGGGCTGTAATCGCTGTTGCTCCACCGGCTGACTTCACGCGTGTGGCGCGAAAAGACCCCCATCAACGGCCAGGCTGTGAGACCGATCATTGCCACAACAAAATGGAATCCCCGCCCGGAGTTGGGCTGCCCCTCGGGCACGATCAGGAACAGCAAGAACAGCACCGCCAACGAGCAGCCCCAGATGGCCCAGACATCGGGCTGTCCAGGGTTGGGTTGAATCACGCCGATGCCCCACGGCCGCGGCAGATTCTTCAGGCCAAAGGCTGTTTCCAGGGTTTCGATGTCCAGGTAGGTGGCCCGGGTTGCATTCAACTCTTCGCCGCTGGACGACTGCGTGCGTTCGAACGAGAGCATGTATGGCGGGGCGATGTAGTCTTCCGTGGCCGCCTTTTCGCCCTCCTCGACCCGCCAGTTGAACTCGCCGACAACATAATTTACGGTGGCCGTTCCGCGGTCATAGAGCTTGTACTCGGCCCCCTCGAAGGTTGCCTGATTGTTGGCGGGGGCTCTGCCCGGAGTCACGGATTCGGCGATGCTCCAGTGGTTCTTGTTGCAGATCAGCCAACGGAAGCCCGCCGAGGGATTGTGCAGCAGGTATTCTGTCCAAGGATAGACCGTCCCCGCTTCCGTGACGCTCCGCTGCATGAACCCAATGACCGTATATTCGATTCCCGCAAGTTTGCCGACGGACCCAAGGGGAATCCGGGGTTTGCAGCCCGACCACCCTTCAAGCGTTTTGAGATACCTGAGCGCTCCCTGCTGGCAGTCGAGGAGCGAGCGGCAGTTGGGGCAGCAGACCCGCTGTGTCTGGTCCGGGGCCACCAGCGCCAGGGGGCCGGCGCAGTGCGGACAATTCAACTGCAGTGCCGTCGCGTTGGGCACAACTGGCACCGCGTCCGCACGGCTTGCGGTCGACGAAAGTCCGAGTTGAGCCAGCGACACCGCGCGCCCCAGAAAGACAACCGGCCCGCCAGGATGGTACTCAATGGTCGCCACGCCGCCGTCTTCGCTGTGAAGATCGGCTGAGCGATGTTCGTCATGCGCGCGAAATGCCCAGGGAATGTCACCAGTCGCGGAACGTGCCTGCGCGACGGATTTCTCCGCCACCAGAAATGATTTCCCGCCGGGCAGTTCAATGCTCTCGCCGACGGTTAATTCTTCAAAAGTGGGCAACGGAGTCCGACCGGTGGCGGGGACCTCCGACATCAACCAGAGCTTGCCCTGCGCCTCAGCCAGCCACTTGACCTGATCGCCGGGAAACTTCAGATACCACTCGTTCCATACGCCGCCGGCGGGATGCCGGTATTGCACACGACCGACGACCTCGAACGGCTTCTTCCCGTTCTTTCCGAAGCGTCCCACCTGCCCAATGGTGATGGTGGTGTCTGTTTCCACCAGATCGGCAACCTTGCCGTGGTCCTCCAGGTTCTTTCCCGCTCGAGCCAGCACGGAGTGGCAGTAATCGCAGATGGTCACCAGGGCGGTGCCGAGCCGGAATTCCACGAGCCCACCGCAGGCGGGACAATTGGCGAGCTTGGGCTTCATGGCGCACCTCCTGTCGTCGGGAGCGACGCCGGCGGAAACGCTGAGCCACCGCGTTCCACCAGGCGGACTGTGACCGACCCGGCGAGCAGCATTTCCCGCAACCGCAGCTCCCAGGGCCATTCACGGCGACGGCGGCAGCAGAACAAATTGAAGGTGGCGATGCCGTGCTCAGGCCAGGTATGGCATGTCAGATGCGATTCGGTCAGCAGGCACAGCCCGGTGACACCGCCGGGGTCGGGAAACTGCCGCCACAGGGGCTCGCCGACAACCTTCAATTCCAGTTCCCGAACAACACGGCCGCAAACGGATTGCAGCAGTTCCAGTGACCGCAGCCGATCGGCGGCACACCCCCCGGCATCGACAATCCACTCGCAGCCGACAATGTGACCGTCGGCTGGCTCTCCGCTCAGATTAGGTGTCAGTGATGTGGTCAAGAGTACTTCCAGACCTCGGCCAACTCGGAAATTCACGTCTGCCTGCCGTGCGCGAATGACCCATTCAGAGTGCGGATCATTGCGGAATGCCGGCTCAATTGCCACTCCCCGCCGGCAAGTCTCGCGGCGCACAGCACCAGGTCATTGATTGGTAAATGCCCGTTTTCGGCAATTGACCGACATCATCCTCCGTTTTATTTTGCCCGTCCACCACGTCGCGCACATTCTTGGCGAACACCTTGCGGGTGGGCGGCCTTGCCTTTGCCTGCCGCGGTCCTCAATGTGAATCCAGGATTTTTGAAAAACTCTCGCCTCTGGTGCGATAAACTGAAGGCCACTGCGTTTTCATGGGCATGTGGTTCCCGGATCTCTTCAACCTATCGCCAGCTACTTTGGCTGTCCTGTCGAGATTCGTGTCACATGCGAATAATTTCATGCCAGGACGGCGCTTGGAAGGAGGGTCCGACCCGGCAGTCAATTGCGAACAACACTCACTGCCGTGTTTCGTGCACAACTCACCATGTGGCACTGTGGCACCTGGGCTTGCGGATTCCTTTTTTCCCGATAGGAATATGTTTGGCTTTGAGACCCAAGTGAAAATTGAGTTGACGACCAGTCTTCTAGGCGAACCTGAAAGGACTCCAGTCGACCTGCCGATCCGCTTCCCACCAAGGCCTCCGTTGGCCGCCGGTGCTGCGGCGAGACCTCAGGGATATCAGCCATACAGCCATCCAGTCAATTGAGCAACATGAATATCACGATTCGAACCCAAAGAATGGTCTTGGCTTGCACGCTCGTGATTGCCATTATGTTGGTGGCGGCACTGTCCTTGCCCATTCTTGTGCGTCCATGGACAGATCCCGCCGGCCCGCGCGTCACAATTTATAGCAAGTTGACTGACGAGGACCTGCAGTTGCTGCACCCAGATGTTCGACACCTTTATCGGGAATTGATAAACGGAGGGGCGGTAGGTCAATCGACCGATAAGTGGAAGCTGGCGTTATCGCGTGCGGGAAAGGTTGAGGGCGGTTATTTCGAGACGAGTTATTTTTTTTCGGTTCCGCGGAGCGGAGACGGGAAGATTTTCAGATACGAGGAAGGGCGACCGTATATTGAGTGTCGCGTTGCCAACGGTCAAATAGTTGGGGCAATTGTAGCCGCCCCCTTCGAGTAGGTAGCAAAGTGTAGTTGGCTATAGGTTGAGCATGACTTTCTCATGGTTCTTGAGGAAGTGGGGGATGCCTCGGAGTGAAGTAGGGTTTGGTGTTTGAAGAAACGTCAACCCTGTTCGTGGAAGGTCATCCCCCATG
>JAKFUF010000112.1 GCA_021732845.1 Planctomycetaceae bacterium
GTCCGCACCCGTAGTGTGGACTTCAGTCCACAACCAAGTTGCCGGCTCGTCATGGCCGTGTCGGCTCAAGCCGACGCTACGGAAGCAGCCTGTCTCGCGCCCCCTCTCTGTGGTGGCCAGTTCGAACGTCGGCTGCGCCTTCCCGCCGGTGGATCAGGGGTCGGTTCCGGCGAAGCGCCGCCTGTCCGCACCCGTAGTGTGGACTTCAGTCCAAAACCAAGTTGCCGGCTCGTCATGGCCGCGTCGGCTCAAGCCGACGCTACGAGATCAGCCTGTCTCGCGCCCCCTGTCTGTGGCGGCTGGTTCGAACGTCGGCTGCGCCTGCCTGCCGGTGGATTGGGGGTCGGTTCCGGGGAAGCGCCGCCTGTCCGCACCCGTAGTGTGGACTTCAGTCCACAACCAAGTTGCCGGCTCGTCATGGCCGCGTCGGCTCAAGCCAACGCTACGAAAACAGCCTGTCGTCGGAGTCGTCCTCACACGAAAAGTCGCACCACGACGAGCCACACGCTCCTCAACGAAGCTTGATGGTTCCCAAGGTTCCCAAGTTGATTCAGTCGTGCGTTTCTTTCGTGCCGGGGTAATAGAATCCGCTCGGGGAAGGCAGTTTCACAAATCTCCGCCCCGCATCCTTCGCCGCCTGCCACAACTCCGCCCGCTCCACTTGAGCTGTAACCTCTCGCGCCTTCTTCAGCCCCTCCTTGAGCTTGGGTTCCGAGTTTTGCCGATTTCCCACAGACCCATCTAAACTATCCAGATTCCGGCGTAAAGCCGATTATTCACCCCAAAATGCCGCCGAGCCAGATCTCCCATTGACAGGGTGACGCAATTGCGTACGATCGATACGTTCGTCATGGCTGAATTGTCAGTCTGACTGGAACGCAGTCATACACGAAGCCGGAAATTGCATGGCCGGCGCTGGAGATGGTTGTTTGAGTAAAGTTAAAGTGTCGATGGAAGATGTGGCAGGAATGCCGGAAACCAAAGAATCTGAAGTCAGATTCACAGACCTGGGATTGAGCCGCGAATCACTGGAAGCCATTCGACTCGTCGGGTACGAGACGCCCAGTCCAATTCAGGCCAGCTTCATTCCCATCGCCGTCAAGGGCGGCGACTGCACGGGCCAGGCCCGCACGGGAACGGGAAAAACAGCAGCTTTTGTGCTGCCGATTCTCGAACAGATTGACAAGGACCAGACCACCCCGCAGGCGATCGTCCTCACCCCCACCCGCGAACTCGGCGAACAAGTCGCCGAAGAGTGCCGCAAGCTGTCCCGTAACCGCCCCGTGCAGGTCGTCTGCTGTGTCGGTGGCAAGGACATCAAAAAGCAGATCGATGCGCTCAAACGCGGCGTGCAAATTGTCATCGGCACGCCTGGCCGGGTGATCGACCTGATGCAGCGGCGGCTGCTGACGCTCGAAGAACTGCGTGTGGTCGTGCTGGACGAAGCCGACCGGATGCTGGACATCGGCTTCCGTCCAGATATCGAACGAATTCTGAAGCGGTGCCCGGAAGAACGACAGACGCTGCTGCTCTCCGCCACCATGCCCCCGCCGGTGGAACGTCTCGCCCAGAAGTACATGCGGAATCCGCAACGGGTGGACCTATCAGGCGACCGCGTCGATGTCAGTACGGTTGACCAGTTCTACGTGACGGTTGAGCCACACAAGAAGTTTCAGGCTCTGACACGCGTGCTGTTCATGCAGCGGCCACGGCAGGTGATCGTCTTCTGCCGGACCAAGCGTGGAGCGGAAAAACTGTACCAGCGGTTGTCGACCCGACTGCCGCAGGTGGCTCACATGCACGGCGATCTCGCCCAGTCGGCCCGAGACCGGGCGATGAAGCAGTTCCGCGAACGCAAAATCCGCGTGCTGATCGCCACCGACGTTGTCGGCCGTGGCATCGACGTGAGCGGCGTGTCTCACATCATCAACTACGATGTTCCCGAGTCCTGCGATGACTACGTCCATCGCATCGGCCGCACCGGGCGTCTCTCCGGCGAGAAAGGCTTCGCGTTCACATTCGTCGCCCGTGACGAGGGTCCGCAGCTCACCAACATCGAAATCCGCATCAACCGCCTGCTGCCGCAGTACCACCTCGATCCCAACCGGATCGAAGCGGAAACCCGCGAACTGCCGGCCCCCCAGGTCGTCGTCTCCGCCACGCGGGAAGCCGAAGTGGAGGATGTGCAGGAAGAAACAGATGAGTTCGCTGACTTTCTGATCGCGTAAGCCTCGCGATACGGAGTTCATTCAGAATCAAGAGCCGCTCCTGTTCAGGGGCGGCTCTTGACTTTGGCCCAGCAGTCGCTTGGTGACTGTGCGTCCAGTCGTCGTCCCAGCGATCTACCTAAGCGTCAGGGAGGTGGAACGATTCCCGCCGACCCTGAGACTGTCAGCGGAGAACCGAAAGTCAACGAGAGTGAATTTGCCATCTCCTGGGCGACAAGGAGGGTCGGGTCATCCGTGTGCAGAAGAGTGAGTAGTTCGGCAAGCCGGACTCCGATACGTCGATTGCAACTTTGCGCAGTTTCATCCAAGAAGCGTTTCACGTAACGAAGGTCGTTCCTTGTTGGCAACAACCTCCTTCAGGAATCGTTCAAAAGTCTCAATGAAGTTGACCAGCAGCATGGCATTTAACCGACCGAGGTGCCGCTGCATAACCGCCGCATAGAGGTCGACTTGATCAAACGCCTTTTCCACATATTGAAGAGAGTTCCAGAGATCGGTACTCGTTCGCTTGTAGTGTGGCAAAGGAGAATTGGCGTCCTCAGGCATCGCCTGGACATGCTGCAGCATTTCCTTGACGCGGAGGGCGGGATCAAATGGCAGATGAGGCATGATTACGCTTTACTGCCGGACTGGGCGAGATCTTCATGGCTGCTCTCGGTTGTTTCATTGTCCTCAACCAGCAGCCATTCAGTTGCCGGGCTGCCTTTCCATCGCAGACAAAGAAAGCGGTCCTTGAGCCAGCGTGGGTGCTTTTCTCCTGTGGTATGCATGTTGTTTCCGATCATGTCCACGACGGCGTCGATCAGATCCAACTTGGCGTCCGGCAGCGCAGCCCCTGCATTGTTCCGCCTGTCCTGGACAAGGAGAGTGCGATTCAAGGTTCTGAGTTCGGCCGCCAACTCGTCGCCCGGACAGGGAAACGTGATCAGCCCTGTCAAGAGTGGATCTCCGTCAACCGTCCACCAACGATCGCCTTGCTTTTCGATCCACTCCGCCAACTCCGCTGAGTCGAGTTCCAAGTCGCCCCCATGGTTGCTCATCAAATAGACCTCCTTATAAGAGCCCTTCCCCTATTTTTCCTTTTGACGGCATGCTCTGCAAGGAGCATGGCATCGTGAGGTGAAGCGTCCGTCACAGGGTAAAGACACTTGCTTTCGATGACTTCCCGGATGATCTGAGCGATTTGCTGATTGCGGCGTCCAGTCGGTCGTGGAAGTGCTCCATGAGTTCAACCAGTCGACTTTGGTCACGTCGTGCTGACGAGATAGCTCCAATTGGTTTCGAGCCACATCCCTTGCTGTTATCTTTGAAAACTTGAGCCACGACCTTTACTGCGACTGAAATCCCGCCATGCCGAACTACATCGATCCACACATTCACATGACGGCCCGGACCACGGACGACTACCAGGCAATGGCGGCTGCCGGGGTGCGTGCGGTGATCGAGCCGGCGTTCTGGCTGGGGCAGCCACGGACCTGTGTGGGGGCGTTTCAGGATTATTTTTCGAGCCTGGTCGGCTGGGAACGGTTCCGCGCGGCGCAGTTTGGCATCCGCCACTTCTGCACGATGGCGATCAACCCGCGCGAGGCCAACAACGAACGACTGGCTGAGGAAGTCTTGGAACTGCTCCCGTTGTATCTCTCCAAAGAGGGTGTGGTGGCGGTGGGCGAAATCGGTTACGACGATCAGACCGCGACCGAGGAAAAGTACTTCCGCAAACAGGTCGAACTGGCGGTCGAATTCGACCTGCCGGTGATGGTTCACACCCCGCACCGCGACAAGAAACGTGGGACCACCCGCAGTATGGACCTGTGCAATGATGTGGGCATTCCGCCGCACAAGGTCATTATCGACCACAACAACGAGGAAACTGTCAAAGAAGTGCTGGACCGTGGCTTCTGGGCCGCGTTCACGATCTACCCCAAAACCAAAATGGGGAACGAGCGGATGTGCGAGATCGTCAAACAATATGGAGCCGAGCGGGTCATCGTCGATTCCGCCGCCGACTGGGGCGTGTCCGATCCGCTGGCCGTTCCGAAGACGGCGCTGCTCATGCTGGAACGCGGGATCCCACAAAGCCACATCGACGCGGTGAGCTACAAAAACGCCCTGGCCGCCTATGGCCAGAGCGGACAGTTCGACGAAAGCGCGTGGCTCAACCCCGCGCCGATCGACCAGCGCGTCCTGTTCAACGGAAACACCGTGCTCCGCGGTGGACAGGAGCCGGTCGTGCAGAAGGATTCGAACATCATCGAGTAGCATTCGCCCCGAGGTTTGGTCGGGATGTCTGCCACAGGAGAACCGTTGAACCGGACGCTAATGAGTTCCGGCTGATTTATTGCCAAAATCACGCTGTCCGGTCGGTCACCCGGTCAGCCATGTCTTCGAGCAACTGCTTGGCGGGGGAGTCCGGAAAGATCGCCAGCCGCTGCCGCGCGGCGACGATGTAATCCAGAGCGCGCTGGCGGGCGTAAGGAATCGCTTCATAGCGCTGCAGTGCGGGCTGAAGCGCGGCGCGGGTCTGGCCATCGGGCTGCCCCAATAGCTCGCGCAACCGGGCGGCTTCGCCCGCGGGGGCCTGTGACAGAATGTGCAGGATCGGCAGCGTCAGCTTCTGCTTTTGGATGTCAGAGCCGAGCGTCTTGCCGGTTTGAGCTTCGTTCCCGACCACATCCAGCAGGTCGTCGGCAATTTGGAAGGCGATCCCCAGATCACGGCCGTAGCCATCGAGCGCATCGCATTGAGCCTGCGTCGCACCGGCGAATTTCCCGCCCAGGTAGCACGACACGGCACAGAGTTCGGCGGTCTTGGCTTCGATGATTTCCAGGTAACGTTCTTCCGTCAGATGCAGATTCCCGCGTTCGGAAACCTGGGCCATTTCTCCTTCGCAGACAATGTTGGTCGCCCGACCGATCAGGCGGCAGGCCTCGGCGCTGCCCAGCGTGCTGGTGAGATGAAAGGCGTGCGTGAACAGGTAGTCGCCCATCAGCACGCTGGTCTCGTTGCTCCAGCGCGAGTTGACGGTGGCCACATGCCGCCGCGTCGTGGCATCGTCGAGGACGTCATCATGCACAAGGGTGGCCGTGTGGATCATCTCGACAACGGCGGCGAGCACCGGGTGGCCATGCTGAATGCCACCGGCAGCCTGGGCTGAAAGCAGCAGCAGCATTGGCCGGAGCCGCTTGCCGCGGTAGGTCATCAAGTGCCCCAGCACCTCGCGGACGAATGGCTCGCGGCTTTCGAGTTCCTTGAGGAACACCTGTTCGGTGTCGCGGAGGGCGACGCCGATCAGCTCGTGGGCCTGGGCCAGGAGGTCGCTGGAGGTTCCGTGGCGTGTGGCATTGTTGGTCATGGCAGAGATTTCACCGGGCGAGGACGGTTGAGTCCAAAACCCAAGACAAATGAATCCAAACTTTACGCGTGTCGAAGAAATGTCCCGCTCTTCCCGCCTCGTTTTTCGAGGAGCAGGAACGGTCCGAGGGACATTCCACGATCGATGGCTTTGCACATATCGTAGATCGTCAGCGCGGCCACGCTGACAGCGGTCAGAGCTTCCATTTCCACGCCGGTTTTCGCCTGGACGCTCACCGTGGCTTCAATTCCCAGCGTCCGCTCATCGAGTGGTCTGAAGTCGATCGACACCCGATCCAGTCCCAAAGCGTGGCACAACGGGATCAGTTCCGGAGTCTTCTTCGCGGCCATGATCCCCGCCAGCCGAGCCACTTCCAGCACATCCCCCTTGGCAATCTGGCGATTCAAAATCGTCTGCAGGGTTTCGGGGGCCATCGTGACCTGGCCACCGGCGCGGGCCAGCCGCTGGGTGACCGCCTTCTCTCCCACATCCACCATGCGACTCGCGCCGGTTTCATCGAAATGCGTCAGTTCAGGCATGGCGTCTAAAACGGTTCACCGGGAGAAAACAGACTGCGACGGCATCTCAACCGCAATTGCGAATCGACCTTAACGGACATGAGTCAATGCCGCCAGTAAAACGCCTGCCCGGCGCAGTTCGACGAGGTTATCAGGGAGGCTTGAATTGGAGTGGGGTGGGGATTCTGATGGCAGCGGTGGGATCGCATCTGCCAAGCGGCGAAACTCTTCTGGTAGGTAGTCTTTGCGGGAGAACCAAAGTACATAGGGCGATTTTGCGGTGTTGTACGGAACGACCTTCAGCCCCCGGCGTTTGAAGTGAAGGTTCTGGGCGAGGATCGGCAACTGCTGATGATGCATCACTGGCAGCACCTGCACGATGCTGTCGGGAGGAATCTCCTCGGCCACCTGCTTCAAAAACTCCTCAGTCAGGCTGTCTCCCCAGTAGGTCGTCGGCAGCCCCAGCGCACTTGCTCCCGGCAGCCCGCCGACCAAAAGATTGTAGTAGCTGAGATGGCAGGGGGCCATGCTGATCAGGCCCCACCCTTGGCAAGCCAGGACGGACCACAGCATAAGTTGTGCCTGAATCGCCCCCGCGCGCGGTGTAAGCCACGTCGAAAGGGATTTGCAACCGATCCCGATGAACACTCCGCCGAGGGGGAAGATCATCGAGAACAGGCGTTCTGCATCATAATCCGGAACGCCTGGAAGGCTGAAAATCACCAATGGCATCAGCATTGCCAAGGCGACCAAGGCCTCTCGGCTTCTGATCAAGGAGGACCTGTTGTGCGAGCGAGCGGTACTCGCACCTCCAAGACATCCCAGGCCGAGCAAACCGATGGGAATTGTCGTCAGTGAGAACAGCCAGGGGGAGTGCCACGGGACGAGCCGGTCTGGCAGCGCCTCGCCGAAGTACCACGTCAACAGCGTGGCGCGCTCTTGAGCATGTCCAAAATAGGCCAGCAGGTGGCTGGGAAAACCATCCCAAAGCCACGGCCAGCCGGCTAGGAAGACGAGGCTGCCCACGCTTCCCCAAAGGACAGACATTCCGATGGCCTGAAGCAATGTGGGATTCACCCTCTGTACCGAGCGCTGCGGAGGAGATCTAGGCTCCTCCGGTTCGGCCGGGCGTGTCAGTGACAATCCCAACATCCACAACCCGACAGATGCAGGCAGGAAGACAGCTTGGATCTTGGTAAGCAGCGCCAGACCGAAGAGCACCCCGCCGATGGCGGCGGTTTTCACGGTCGGTGACCGCGTACCCCAACGATCCGCGAGGAACAAAATGCAGCCGCCATACGTCAAATTGACAAAGGTCTCCAGCGAGGCGATGTGGGCATGGCCAAAGGTTCGCGGCATGAGAATCACAGACACTGCGGCCGTGGCTCCGGCCAATGGACCATGCCACCGTGCCACAATCCAGCCCACCAGAAACACCAGCACTCCGAATGCCTGCGCGGACGCAAACCGGGCGGCGGTGAACTGCAGAACTTTCGGATCGCCACCGTCTGTTTGAAACAGCCCGAGCCACACCCGCCCAAGCGGGGGATGGTCCGGAAGCTGTTCGCAGGCCACTTCATAGCCAATCCAGTCCGCCTGACGCACCGTTTGAGCCAGCATCTGGCCGTGCCATACGTTGAACGGCTCGTCCAGCGTGATGCCTGGCTGTGGGGAGGTGAGGACAGCCACAGTTGCCACCAGACCAATCAACAGTGGCAGGAACCACGCCCTC
Organism: Planctomycetaceae bacterium; assembly: GCA_021732845.1. GTDB lineage: Bacteria > Planctomycetota > Planctomycetia > Planctomycetales > Planctomycetaceae > JAKFUF01. The sequence continues at coordinate 7,831 of JAKFUF010000112.1, forward strand.
ATGTGTCGCCCGGTCTCGAATTGCGTTAAAACAACATTGAACTCCGCGTTTGAATTCTGATGCACCCCGCGACGAAAAGCGACCTTGGACCGACCGCAAACCATTGAGAATTTCGTGGCGCAGCCACTCCACCGACCCGAACTGGAAGCGAGCCAACTCCAGCGATTGCGGCAGCTCGTTGCCCTGTCTCTGGAGTCAAACGCGTTCCAGCGACTGCGACTCTCGGCTGCAGGCGTCGTTTCTGAGGACCTGCGCTCGCTGGCCGATCTGCGTCGCCTGCCGTTCACCACCAAGGCCGAACTGGCTGCGGACCAGGTTGCCAATCCTCCCTTTGGCAGCAACCTGACATTCCCGGTGGAACGCTACAGCCGGCTGCACCAGACATCGGGCACAACCGGTTCTCCGCTGCGGTGGCTCGACACTCCCGAGAGCTGGGACTGGCTGATGCAGTGCTGGCGACAGCTCTTCGACATGATGGGGCTGCGACCCACGGACCGATTGTTTTTTCCGTTTTCATTCGGACCATTTCTGGGATTCTGGGCCGGTTTCGACGGTGCAAACCGTCATGGACATTTGTGTCTGGCCGCCGGCGGCATGAGCAGCATCGCCCGGCTGCAGTTCCTCCGTGAGACTGGAGCCACGGTGGTTTGCTGCACGCCCACGTATGCTCTACGGCTGGCCGAGGTCGCTGTCCAGGAGGGGGTTGATCTGAAAGCCACCGCTGTTCGCGCGATCCTCGTGGCTGGCGAAGCGGGCGGCAATATTCCCGCCACGCGGGAGTTGATCAGCAACGCTTGGGGGGCACGCGTCGTCGATCACTGGGGGATGACCGAGATCGGTCCGATGGCGATTGAGACGGAGCACTCACCCAATTGTCTGACGGTTCTGGAAACAGAGTGTATTGCCGAAATCATCGACCCGGCCACCGGGTCTCCCGCGCCGCCCGGCACCGAAGGCGAACTCGTCATCACGACGCTCGGGCGGCTGGGCAGTCCAATATTTCGCTACCGCACAGGCGACCGCGTCCGTTCAATTCCAGGAAACGGACTCCTGCAACTCGATGGCGGCATACTGGGTCGCGTCGACGAAATGCTCACGATCCGGGGCAACAATCTCTATCCCGCGGCGCTGGAAGAGATCGTCCGCCGCTTCCCGGATGTCGCCGAGTTTCGGATTGAAGTGCTGGTCGAGCGTGCCATGCAGCATGTGCGGATCGAAATTGAGCCACTGCCTGCCGCGACCGATGCTGCAGAACTCTGCCGTCAGATCAGCGAGACGATCCGCCTGCGGTGGAACTTCCAGGCAGAGGTCGTGCCGGTGAAGGAACTGCCGCGGTTTGAATTGAAGGGGAAGAGGTTTTTCAAACGCTCGCGGTGAGAAATCCGACGGCAGTTCGAATGCGAGACACAGTCAGCCGGCACAGGGATTGGATTTCATGGCGAGCCCGCGGCATGCAGCCGCATCCTAATCCAGTCTCGAAGTTCGGACAGGCTGGTGAGGTCAAGAATGATCTCTCCTAACTGTTCCATATCTGAAGTCGGCAATGATTCCAATTGGCTGATCGACATCGCATCCATCGCCCCAAACTTGCGATTCGCCTGCTTCATCAGCATCGACAAAAGGGCGGATCGCTTTCCCTGTTCGACACCCTGTTCGACCCATTTTTCGGCGAGGGTTGGCATCAAATCACTCACTTTCGCCTGAAGACTCGCATTAACGGCAAGGGCCACTTCCGCCTGATCAAGCGGACTGGCTTCTGTGACGTAGCGTAAAAATGTCTTCACCAATTCTATCGCATCCGCGTCACGGGTTGCGAGAGCTTTCAAAATCTCCGGCAGCCGTGCGGCCAGATCCGGAGCATAAATCGAGTGGAGAAGTGAAAGGGTCGCCCTGACCAGCGTGCCTCCCACGATCTTGCGGTCCGAGTGCAGCGAGATATCGAGCAGCTCGTAGGAAAAATGCGGCACGTAGATTTGCAGTTCCGCTGGAATCTCGCCGAACAGCGATTCAAAAGTTTGCGGGATTCGCCACTCTGACTCGCCGTGGTAAAGAACCAGCGGCAAAATGAATGGCAATGGCAGGGATTCGGACTTCAAGTGCGCCTGCCAATGTTGCGCCATGTATTGCAGCAACTGCACGGCAGTGCCTTTTTCGGGCTGACTTTTGTGTTCAAACAACAGGAACAGATAGACGGACGAGGTAATCGCTGGGTCACGCCATTTGAGCCGGTAGAGTACATCCGCGAAATGTTCCCGTAGTTCAGGATCAACCCAGGAATCTTTGACAAGTGCCATCGATTCCAAGTCGAGCCGCGCGACAACCTCGGCGGGCAGATAATGACGGGCGAGATCCTGCGCGGTCTCCACCCGCGTCAATGCCTCCTTGAAAAAGCGGTCGTGCGAATTTGGCATTTCGACCCTGCTTGGTTCAGGCGGCTTTCCGGATGTGCCCGACGACGCGCTCAAATTCATCGTTCGAGCTGAAGTGAATCAACAACTTGCCGCCCTCCTTGCCCGACATCTTGATCTCGACCTTGAGACCCAGGTGCTCGCGGAGTTGCTCCTGCAGGGACTTGATGTGGTTGCTGAGCCGGGGGGGCTTCTTGCCAGCCTTGGCATCTTCGGCGGTGAAGGGGACGGTTTCGGACTGCGTCTTCTCACGCACGGCCTCTTCCGTCTGGCGGACGCTCATCCCTTCGGACTGGATCCGCTGGCACATGGCGATCTGGTCCGCTTCGCTTTCCAGCGGAAGCAAAGAGCGGGCGTGTCCCGCGGAGATCTTGCCGGCCTGCATGGCGAGCTTCACGAACTCGGGAAGCTCCAGCAGCCGCAGGGCATTGCTGACGGTGGACCGGTCCTTGCCGAGCTTCTTGGCCAGTTCTTCGATGGTGCAATGGAACTTGTCGAGGTATTGCTGAAAGGCCTGCGCCTTCTCCAGGTCGTTCAGGTCGGCCCGTTGCAGATTTTCGATGATGGCGACTTCGATGACCTGCCGCTCTTCCATCACCACCACACGGCAGGGCACCTGCTTGAGGCCGGCCTTCCGCGAGGCGATCAACCGCCGTTCGCCGGCGATCAATTGGTAGCCCGCTTCAGTCGAGCGGACCATGAGCGGCTGGAGCACGCCATGCTGGGTGATGCTCTCCACCAGTTCATTGATCGCGTCGGCTTCGAACTCTTTGCGGGGCTGGTAGGGGTTCCGGGAGATTGCGTCCACATCGACCAGTTGAAACTCGCCCGGGGCGGCCACCGGGATATTGGGCTCCTCCAGGGACGGCCCACCGCCAATCAAGGAGTTCAGCCCACGGCCAAGGCGGGAACGAAACATCGGATTGCTGGATGCTGGATTGTCCATGGTCATGCCTCAAGAAGGACAGACGGGAACGACGGCAGAGCGGCGCCGCGCTGATGTGGAAGTGTCATCGAGGGGTGGCGGCGTTGTACCTTCAGCCCACCGATGCGGCAAGATGAATCCCTTCTCGCTTCCCGCCCGCCATGCTGAGTTCCAGCAAAATGCTGCCGTGGGGCAATCTGCTATGCTGACCTCCAACGCTTGAACTCAAGGCGTGCTTCCTTCAAATCTGGAGACTGACGATGCCAAATGGCAAGATCCGATGGTGCTCGAACGTCGTCGCGGTTTTGGCTCTCCTCAACTGCAGCCTGACCGTGCTGGCGGCGAATCCCGCAAACTTCACGGTCAAGTCGGCGACGGATGACTCGACCTTTCGGCTCTCCGACCACCGCGGTGAGGTCGTCGCGCTGCATTTCCTGCTGAAGACCGAGTGCCCCTACTGCCTCAAATACACCCACGCCTACTCCGTGCTCGGTGAGAAAGAGCCCGGAGTGACACACCTGTTTCTGAAGCCAGACGGCGAGGGCGAAATCAAAACCTGGGCGGGGAAACTCAGCAAAGACGAACTGAAGGAACTCCCCAAGATTTACCGCGACCCAGACGCGACGCTGGCGAAGCAGTTCAAGATTCCCAACGGCTACAAGTTTCATGGGCAGACAGTTCACTTCCCGGCGCTTGTTGTCCTGGACGGCGAAGGGAAAGAACTGTTCCGCCACGTCGGCAAGAACAACTCGGACCGTATGGCAGTCAAAGATTTTGTCGCGAAGTTGGCGGAGACTCAGGAAAAGTCGTCCAAGGCAACGAAGCCGAAATGAGCAGGCACGGCTGCAGGAAACGGTCGGTCACCTGTTTCACGTGAAACAAGTGACCTTCACCCCTACGCAATGGTTTGCGCGTCGATCACCTTTCTGCACCAGGCGATTTCGCTGGGAGTCATTGGGGGAGGTGGGCTTTGCTGATAATGTCCGTCATCCAGGCCCAGGGTGAGATGGCAGGCAGTGAAGAGTGCCTGCAGATCGAGGACAGCATCAGTCATGCCGGGGACGAGCGGAACGCCGATCCGCGGCAGTTTCCCGTCGAGGGCAATCGGGTAGACCTCGTGGCGTGTCGGCGACTGCCGCGTGACGGCGACCAGATAGCTCCAAGGGCGGACGCTCGCCAACCGTTCCGGGCTGAGCCGTACGGTGGGGGTTCCAGCCCGCAGCAGATCGACTTCGACCAGGTTCGTCCCGGACTCCCAGAATTGTTCCCGTTCTTTGATGTACGAGATCCGCCCGGCACCCGCCACCTTGTCACCAGGTGACAGCAGTTCAACCACTGTCACCACCCGGTTCGCGTTTCCGCGCTCCAGGACTTCAATCACCGGGATGCGGACCTCGCGACGCCAGAACGGAAGAACGACCGGGCGCGGTGGGTCCACCGGTGGAGTGACAGGCACCGGCGGCATGGCGATCGTCGGTTCGGAGCCTTTGCCCATCGGTGGAGACAAGGGTGTCTCGCTCTCTAGCACATACTCGCGCCAGACAAGCACCGCCTGATGAGCTGCCCCGATCTGCGCTTCAAGGGACAGGCGAATGCTGGACATCATCCCCGCATGGAAGTCCTCCCAAAGGGATGTGGCTTCAACGTACGGATCCATACCGGGGAACGGGCAGCGCATGGCAAATCTCAAGAAGGACAATCGACACGAGAGCCTGATTCTATCCGTCATGGCGTTTCACGTGGAACCATTCACGGGCAGAATTGCCGCTCTTGGAGCACTCCTCCGGTTTCACGTGAAACGCCCAGCCCTACCGGCAACGATAAAGCTCAAACTCCTGCCGTGGCTCAAACCGCCCCCAGGCATCCAGGCTGACGAGCAGGCTGACACGCTCCTCGGCGGCACCCACCCGTTGAAGCCTGGGCAGGGCACGTTGAAGCTCGCTCTTGAAGTCTGGCACAAGCCGCGCATGCGGCCCAATGACCACGTACGTTGGCAGGGCCGGTCGAGGGGCGCCTGGTGCCGCGAAACCGAGATTCTGGACCGGACGCACCAAGTCGGAGCCCGCCAGGCGAAGCTGGAAGAACAACGCCGGCTCCCCATGCACATACACAATATAACCGTCCTGTTCGTTGACCTTGCCCTTCAGGTCCCTGAAGACCTCTTTGCGGATCCGGGCGCACAAATCCACCATGGCGGTCCGCCGTTGGATTCCCGTCGAGGAAGGGACGAGGCTCAGCAGGCCCGCCATCACCACCAAGGCAAGGACGACCAACCCCTCGCGCAACTTTACCGTCCGCATTGCGGTCTGGTTCCAGGTGAGCTGGATGACCTGCGACACGGCCAAGCCCGCCGCCAACCAGCCTCCACTGGAGCAGGGGAGCCACAGGCGCGGGTAGGGTGTGTACATGCTCGTAAGGAAAAACAACCCTAGGAGCCAGACGGCAAGGAGGCAAACGGCGAGCTGACGAGGCTGCTTGGTGAGGCGAACCTCGTCTGGTGTCGAGTTCGATGCGTTTCCCAATTCACCCCACAGACCCTGGCCTCCCAACAGCCACAGCCCAACCGGCAGCACAAACAGTCCAGCCAGACTTGCCGCCATTCCGAAGGCCACCCACAAAACTCCGTGCTGGGTGTTCCACGTGAAACGCCTCGCGGCGGCCAGGGACATCAGCAGGCACAGACTGGCCGCGGTTCCGACCGAGACCCACGTCTGCAAGGTAGCTTCATCCCGCAGATGCTCCAGCGTTGCCCCTGCCGCTCCGCTCATGCCCACGATGTAGTTCCGGTGGTTGGCCATCACGGCTGCGTAGCCCCCCTCGGCTTGAAGCGACCACAGGCAGGGCAGCCAAAGCAGCAAGGCGAGTGTTGTGGCCAATAGCCACCGCCAGCCGCGGGCTGCTGGACGATCACCCTGGATTCGCATCCAAACGAACCACAGTGTCAACCCGCCCAGGCTGACGGCCAGCGGAAGCCAGCCGTTGTATTTGGTCCACCAGGCCAACGCTGTCGTGACTCCGGCGGCCACCGCGGCCATGGTCCGGTGATGGGCCAGCGCCTCCCACATCAGCCAAAGGGAGAGGATCAGCCAAAACGTGAGCATGACATCCGTCAGGCAGGAGCGGCTCAGCAGGATGTGGAGGTCGCTCGTGGCACAGAAGCAGGCGGCCAGCAACCCCGCCATTGGTTCAAACCAGCGGCGGCCAACCCACCAGACCAGCGGAACAGTCAGTGTTCCCAAAACGAGGCTGACCAGCATCGCGGCGGCATTGGAAGGTCCTGTCAGTTGAAACAGGAATTCGACCAAGGCTGGTAGGAGCGGCGGGGCGTAGAGCTGCCGACTCGGATACTGGAAACCGTCCTGTGCACCAAACCAGAAGTTTGACGCATACACCCCTTCATCGAAGTGTTCGACCGCGAGAGTGTCGAAGTCGCGAAACCTGAGCCACGCGGCGAGGCAGACGATCATCGCCACGAGGACCCACTCTGCGGCCCAGGTGGCGGCAGGCATTCGCGGTCGGGGTTCGGTGGAGATGTCGACCGCCATGCCTTGGGTCCGGGAGGGTTTGAACAGCAGATGGCAACGTACGCCATCCGGCCGCGGCCTGCAAATGGCTTCCGCCTCGCTTTGCGTCCAATTTTCAGAAGCGATATGATGGGTCTTCAATCGCCCACAACAGGAATGGAACGCATGCCAGACATCAACGCGATGTACGACGAAGCCACAGCTCTGAAGGATGCAGCGAATCTTCCCGGTGCCGTTGCCAAGCTTGAAGAGATTTTGGCGATCGAGCCCACCCATGTCCTCACGCACCAGGCCCTGGCGGTGTACTGCCAGCGGCTCGGCCTGGCGGACAAGGCGATCGCTTATGCCCGCAAGGTGGTGGAGCTCGATCCGAAGAACCCGGTGTCTTACACCCAGTTGTCGATCATCTGCCAGCGACTGGGCCGCATCGCCGAAGCGGAAGAGGCCCTGGCCCGCGGCAAGATGCCGGTTCACTGAGGTGGGAGGCGGGGCCAATGGTGTCCTCGCCATTCCAATGAACCAGATCTCTCCCGCCGCGCGTGGTGTGTTCCGCTGCGCAGCACACACCCTACAGGCTTGCCATGTCTGACCTGCTGGTTGAAATACAGTCTGGCGTCGTGCGGATCACCCTGAACCGTCCCGAAAAACGGAACGCGCTCTCGCAGGCGGTGGTCGCGGAACTCGACCGGACCTTGGCCAAAATTGCCGAGGACGCTGCGGCACGGGTCGTTGTACTGGCTGCCAACGGTCCGGTGTACTGCGCCGGGCACGATCTGAGCGAAATGACCGGGCGAACCGAAGAGGTGTATCAATCCCTCTTCTCGGCCTGTTCCCGCGTGATGCTGCGGATGCGGCGGCTGCCGCAGCCGGTAATCGCCCGCGTGCAGGGAACCGCGACGGGTGCTGGCTGCCAGTTGGTGGCCGGCTGTGACCTGGTGGTCGCCAGCGACCAGGCGAAGTTCGCAACCCCCGGGGTGAAGTTGGGACTCTTCTGCACGACCCCCATGGTGCCGCTGGTCCGCAGCGTGTCCCCCAAGTTCGCCATGGAGATGCTGCTGACCGGAACGCCGATTACTGCCGCCCGCGCCTTGGAAGCCGGGTTGGTCAACCGCGTCGTGCCGGCGGAAAAGCTCGACGAGGCGGTGGCGGAGTTCACCTCGGCCATCATTGCCGCCAGTCCCTTGACCGTGCGGCTGGGCAAAGCCGCCTTCTATGACCAACTGCATCTCTCGGAAGCCGAAGCCTGGGAGCGGGCGGTGTGCGTCATGACCGACAACGCGACGCGGCACGATGCCCAGGAGGGAATGGAAGCCTTCGTCCAAAAACGGCCGCCGAAATGGACCGGCGAATAACGAGCGGTCAGGGAGTTGCGTGTGACTTTGGCACGCTCCGTCACGCCAGCGGCTTGGTCCAAAACTCCTGCGCCTGATCGCCTGCCATCGGATCTGTCGCATACGATTCCAACAACACCAGAAGGTCGCGTGCTTCGGCGTCGTCGGCCAGGTCGATTTCGGCAATTTTCAACATCGGCAATGCTCTCGGACGTTGCCTTGTCGATGGCCGGGAATCGAGTCCCTGGAAACGCCGCCGTTCACGGCTCAACGGCAGCCGGTGCGGGCGTGTGCATCAACAAGTAGGCCAGCACGGCAATTCCGCTGACGAGCAAAATCGTGAGCAGGAAATAGCCCAGGATCAGGCCGGCGATGGCCAGGCCGCGCCCCTTTTGCACTCCGGTCCGCCGCATCTGGTTCAGCGCCATGTGCCCAAAGACCACCGCCAGCAGGCTGCCAATGAACGGCAGGATGCAGCCGCCCAGCAGTCCCAAAATCATGCTGGCCATGGCGAGCTGCGCCGGCTGCCCCTCGGCCCCAGGAGAGGCGGACTGCATTCCCGCAGTTTGGCCGGCGACCTCGCCGTTGGCGGTGAACAACAGTTCGACCCGACCGGCCTCAACCCAGGCCTCCAGCCCGTCAGTCCAAACCATGGAGGCCGCCGTGACTTGTCCCGACTGGACCTGCCGCTGCAGTTCCTGCAGCGAGACGGGACCCAGTGGCTCACCCTGGTACGAGTAATACCAGGACATCTCCAGTTCCGGCTGTGTTGCCGGCTGGGCCGCGAACTCGGCTTGATATTGGGGCTGCTGTGGCTGCGGATCATTGACGAGCCCGAACACCGACGGCTCGCGGTCTGCAGGCGCGTGGCCCCCCAGAGCAGCCGGCTGCACCTGGCTGGTGCCGGCTGCCGGTTTGGGGAGGTGCATTTTTGGCGGCGGTGGAAACAACTCGGGAAAGTTCGAGGCTGCCGCCCAGGTCTTCCCCTTGTTGACCGACACCTTGTGGAAACGGCTCAGCCGGCCGCGCCGGATGTGCTGCTGCATTTCTGCCAGCGTGCAGGGTCCGCGGGTCTTTCCGCTGGATTGGATGTAGTACTGAATTTGCAACTCGTCCGCCCTTCAATGGATTCGCGTACCTACGTCCCTGCGCAGTGTCACTTGACCTTCGCGAGATAGACCGGTCGGCCCTCGACAAACGCGGTGCCTGGTTCCAGCAACACAACCTTCCCCGCCTGGACCCGGCCGATCTTGACCATCGCCCCGGGCTTCGAGCCACTGGCGGGTTCCATCACGTGCAGCTCGCCCGATTCACTGGCGGCCAACGGCGACTTGGTGTCGCAGGACCAGGTCTTTCCGGTCCGCTCGAGGTTGAGCCACGCGACCCAACGATAGCGGTCGACGGGAAGCGCCAACTGAATTTTGGGCGCATACTCCTTGACCATGTCCCGCGCCTTGGCGGGATCTTCCATCCTGCGGAGAACATCCTCGGCCTTGGTGCGGGCGGCCCGGCCCTCGCTGTCCTGCGGATTAATCCAGTTGACAACCGGATCGATGCGGGCGTTGTCGATCTGTTCCGCGTGTTTGGCCAGGGCCAGTTTTAGGGGGACGCTCCCGGTGCGGGCCACCTGAAGCAGAAGCTTCATCAGTTCCAGCTTGACGATCGGCTCCATCGTGCGGTCCTTGTACAGGTTCGAGAGCAGCACCGCGAACGAGTCTTCCCAGTTCTCCGGCTTCAAGGTGTCGAGGCTGTCAAAGACCTGGCGGGCAAACCGCGACTGAGGTGCTTCCCAGTCGTATTTCTCACCCAACTTGAGATTTTGAATCTCCGCCGCCTTCACGGACGTATAGCCGGTCGACGCCAAGTCAAACCCCTTGTAATAGTGGAATGAATATCCCACGTTGGTGATTTCCGGCGGCTCCTTGATGTAGTACCGGGTTTTGTCGGCATGGAGCATGAGCAGTCCCGAAACGGTTTTGGCATTGAACCGTTCATGCAGGCTCGCCTCAAGCCGGGTCCCCGAGGAATCGACGCGCTGACCGACGGCGTCGAGATAGTCCAGAATGTCCGTGAGCGCGGGCAGGGCGGGGTGGCCTTTCTGTTCGGCCTGGATCCGTTCGAGATCCTGATGCAGAGTGATCGCCTCCATCGAAGTCAGCGAAGGCAGTGAGCGGCTTTTGATCCGCCGCACCAGATCGTCGACGACCGCCAGCCCCTTCCACGCTTCGGCATCTTGTTTGAGCGTGCGGGCAAAGTCGTCCGAGCGCTTTGTGCCGGGAAAGCGTTTGACGTAGGCCTCGAGTCGCGACTTATAGGCGTCGACCGCCCCCACGGCATCCGTGATCTGCTGCAACTGCCGGGCTTCTTCTCGACCGGTAATCTCGGTCAGACGGCCCGTGCGCAATTGTTCAAGCAGCGTGTCGATCCGCGTCACCAGATTCTGGCTGGCATGTTCGCGCCCGCGCAGCTTCTGCCCCAAGGCCGCCAGTTCATCGATCTCTTCCAGGTTGTTTTTCTGAAGCTTGGCGACACGGGTGGCGAACGGCTCAAGTTCAACGAGCAGCTTCTTGTCGACTTCGGCCTGGAGCTTCTGGCGTTTCTCCTTGATCTTGCGAACGATTGACTCGACTTCGCTGGTCTCACTGGAGGTCACGGACAGCTTTGCCGCCTTCTGGGCTTCAGCCAGCCCACCTTCGAAAGTCTCCCAAACCCCCTCGGCGATACCCAGTTTTTCCGCCGCCTCAATAGCGTTGCGGCGAGCATTCAGGCGGTCTTCATCTTTGGCGTACGCCGCGTTCAGGTCGCTCAGAATTTTCTGCATTGTAAGGTCGGCGATAATATGAGGAGCATCCTTCGCCAACGTTTCCTGATATTTGCGAGCCTCAAGCAGCTTGCCATCGTCGACCAGCGAACGCATGGCGGCCACGCTGGCGCTCAGGTCCTGCGCCCGCTGGAACAGGACAATGGCCGTGCCGGTCACCACGGCCAGTACCAGTGCGACCGCCACCACTCCGGCAATGGTCAGCTTGCGCTTCCGGTCGGCCGCCTGGTCGATCCGCCGCACCTGCTCTGCCACCCGTTGCTGCAGCGCCTCGCCCAGTTCGGCACCTCCGCCCGCCGCCTGGTGATACAGCCGCTCGATCGTCGGCCGGTCGGCCCCGTTGTCCAGCGCCTGCTCCAGCGCTGCCAGATTCCGGGCGTGCTCTTCCTGAGCCCGCTGGGCACTCTCTTCGGCCCCGAGCCACATCAGGGCGGGCTCGACAATTTCCAATAGCGGTGACCGGGCGTCCAGTTCCGCGATCTGCTGCAGCTCGAACCACCGCTTTCGCAGTTGGTAACCACTCTCGCTGTCGAAGTCTCCGTGAGCGGCGCGGAGGGCGTCGGCCACTTTGGCGATCTCGGTGCGGGCCTGTCCGCGCCTCAGCCGGGCCGATTCCTGCCGCGCCTTCTGGACGATCTCCGCCGGCGGCTTGGCACGCCAGTTCTTGTCCAGCAGTTCCGTCTCCAGCCGCGACAGCGCGTTGAAGTCTTCTTTCTGGACGGCGTTGCTCAATTCGTCGCGGAGCTGCCCGTGCCGCACCGCTTCAAAACTGCGCAAATCGGTGTCCCAGACCGGATCGCGGTCGAGGACGGCGATCCGCCGCATGACCGAAATGCGGTGTCCCAGCGAGACCCGCGCCAGCCCATAAAGCCGGTGCAGCCGCATGAGATCCGTCAGCGGCTCCTCCTGCAGATAGGCATCATCCAGCTCCGCCGCGATGTCCACCAGAATCTCGGGAGGCGTCGGCAGACCATAGGCCCGCAGGTATTCCGCCCACTGTTCCCGCCCATGAAAATCCAGCAGCGAAGCCTGCACCAGCAACCGTGGCTCAAGTCCACATTGCCTCAGCGCCTCGGCCCGGTGCCCCCCGTGGAGCATCGTTTCACAGCGCTTCAGGCGTGCGTTGACCTGCTCAACCGCTTCCGCGTACTCCTTGGCAATCGCGACCAGCGCATCCTGCTTGGGGCGCGCTTCAGAGCACAGCAGGGTGTGAATGTTCTCAATCAGTTGCGACAAGTCAGCCATGTCATTCTTTGCTCAGGGTGGTCTTCAACAGAAGCACATTGCCGGCGCCTGGTGTCTCCGTTGTCAGGTAGACCTGCACTTCAACGAACATGGATTCTAATCGCTGGCTGGACTTTGCAAGACTCTCGCACCATAGGGAGTTCTTTTGGTAGAACGCCCGGTCCAGATCGAGTGCCGCCTGCCTGGCCGCATGCTGCTGCGATGCCTTGCGACTGGCTTCGCGAATTTCCGCCATCCGCGGATCCAGCAGGTCCTTGTTCTCATCCGTTCGCAGTTTGAGCGTTTCGGCAATCTGTTTTTCGCCTGCGATAATCGCCGCGGCCAGCTCCTTTTTCTCCTGATTGAGAACGATCAGGCGTCTGGCCTGTTCTTTGAACGCGGCGTCACACTCCTGCCGGATCTCTTCGAGATTCGACCGGCGGACTTCCATCCGCACGGACTTTGGCATCCCATCCACCTGATGGGTCAGGCTGGCGAATGGAGTCATTCTGAGAACCAGGCCGCGGTCCTTGTCACGGTCAAGCCCAAGCTCCAGTTCGATGGCATCGCTGGCCTCGACCGAGGTGCCACGACTGATGACCAAAGTCTTCTTGCTCTGGAACTTGAGCCCGGTGGCCCGCATGGCTCCCACCTGCACGTCGACTCCGATCGCGTCATCGTTGAGATCCTCGCTGCCTGACAGGGGCAGGCGGACTCCCGCCGTGGTTTGCAGGTCGAGCTTTGCCGCTGCGATCACGGCCGGCCCACCCAGCCGGCAGATGCGAACTTCGTTGTCCGCGGTGATTCGCAGTTGGCAATGACGCAGGTTCATGCAGCGGGCGGAGGCCCCTGATCTCCACTGGAACCAGAGTCCAGTGTTCCTCCATTGAAACGCGCCCACGGTCGTCGACGCAGCCACATTCTGAACTCCCAGCACAACGGGCCACTCTCGGTCAGCGTTGGGCGCGGAGGTGACCGCGCCCAAGGACAGGCTGTAGCCTGCATTGAGCGCCAATGCTCCCCCGAGCAGCTCCAGTCGGCGGTCGCCATCCGGGCGAAAATTCAAAGTGACCAGTTCCCTCCACGGCCCAGCAGCCTGTCGCTGATCGAAGTTTGGCAGTTCCAGCACACCCTTCCGAACCGCGTCCAAGTTTTCAAACGTCTTCCGGACGGATTGGGTGGTGGAGGACACAGCGGGCGAAGTTTTCGCGAGTTTTGGCGATGGCTTGGTAGCGCTGGTGGAGGCCGATGGCACAGTTGTCGTCGTCGAAGAAGCGGTGCGGACCACCGTGGGG
>JAKFUF010000109.1 GCA_021732845.1 Planctomycetaceae bacterium
TCGGGGAGGTGCTGGGGGCGCTGGTGGAGCCGGCGGCCGAGCGGGTGCTGGTGGACGGGGAGGTGCTGGTGGCCGTGCCGGTGAAGGGAGGCCAGGCGAGGGCCGACCGGGGGCTGGCGGACAGGGAGGTGCTGGAGCGGGTGGCCCGGGCGGGCGTGGTCAAGGTGGGCCGGGCGGTCCTGGGGGCGGTCCCGGCGAACGGCCGCCGCACAATCCAGAACGGTTCCTCGAACACGCCATGGAGTTCGACACCAATAAGGACGGCAAGCTCGACAAGGAAGAACTGCTGAAATTCGCCGAAGCTCCCCCGCCGCGCGGCCCCGAAGAAGGCCCCGGCCCTGGTGGACCCCGCGAAGGCGGCGACGCCGGCGAGCGCCCCAAGCGCCCGGAATAACCCTCAACCTCACGATTCACCAAGGCTCGGCACCCGCCGAGCCTTGGTCGGCAGTGCGAATGTCGAGCGATGATGCCCGCACGGAGGCCTCTAAAAAGCTCGAATTGCCCCCTTCGACGATCAAGCCCGCCCTGCCGAAGGCAATTTGGGTCTGCAAAGTCTGTAGACGTTCGTACTGGCAGACAAGCTGACCAGTGGCACACAACCTGTCCTTCACCGTCAGCGGAGGATCGTGATGACGATTCGGCCAGAGGGTCGTGGAGGGCGGCAGTGGTCAGCCGGGCTGACATGCGCGCCGGTCTCCTCCCCACCACCCCGCCACGAAGAAATTTGACGCCCGCGCCCAGCAGCGATACGATAAAATCGGAATTGCAGATCGCAATTCATCACGTTGCCGCACTTCTGCGTAATCTCGACAGTGCAGTCACGTCGCGATTTTGAACCCCGGTTGGAGGGGGAGTTCGATGCTTGGTGAATTGGTGCCCGCGGGCGGTGGCGATCCCATCCCCCTGCGCAAGTCGCGGCTGCTGATTGGCAGGCGGGACAGTTGTGACATCACCCTGGCCTACGCCAATGTCTCCTCGAAGCACTGCGAGCTTGAATTTCTGGGGGGCTTCTGGCAGGTGCGCGACTTGGGAAGCAGCAACGGGACCAAGGTCAACGGGAAGCGCGTCGATACGAAATTTCTGCAGCCGGGCGACGAACTGGGTGTTGGCAAGCACTATTTCAAGATCGCGTATCAGCCCAATGCCGAAGCGCCGCCACCTCCCAAGGGGGACGGAGAAAAGGCCAGGCTGCGAGTCGGCGACCCGAATGTCCTGCCCGTGGAGAAGGGCAAACTGACCCTTCCCAGCCTGATGGAACTGGCGGGGCTGGAACATCGCCCTGAGCCACCGCCGCCCAAGCCGAAAAAGGCGGCACCGGCAAATCCGCAGGAGGATGAGGCGATGAAGTGGCTGCAGGATGATCCGGCCGCGGATGACGCTGATTGAGTTTGTCGCATTCCGCATGGTTCTTTGCGAGGGCGAATTCAAACTTCCTGATCGCTCGCTGACAACGCCCGAACGCTGATTCCGGGCAGATTCGCATCCCCGTTCCTTGCTCGACGAACTATAATGGTGGGCTCTGGTCCTTACGCCCCTGGCTGGCGGCACGCACAACCTGGGGTTCGTCATGATCGATCCATTGTTGCTTCCCGAACTTCGGGAGATGTTGATTGAACACGAAGCGCCGGCGATGCGCGAGTTTTGCAACGTGCTGCATCCCGCAGTCGTGGCTGAGAATCTCGAAGCCCTCTCCGACGAAGACCTGCTGCAGGTGCTCAGACAGGCCGAAATGCCCCGGCAGGCGGAAGTGTTCGCCTTCATCAGCCTGCCCCGGCAAGTCGCGCTGGTCGACACGATGGACAACGCCCACCTGTCGGCGCTGCTGGAGGAGATGGCCTCTGACGACCGCACCATCCTTCTGTCCGAGATGGACGAGGACCATGTCGACCGGCTGCTCCCGCTGATCGCCCAGGCGGAACGGAGCGAAATCCGCAAGCTGCTCTCCTACCCGGAAAACAGCGCCGGCTCGCTGATGACGACCGAATACGCCTCGCTGCCGGAAGCCCTCACCACCCGCGACGCCCTGAGCCAGTTGCGGCTGCAGGCCCCCGACCGCGAGACAATTTACTACATCTACGTGCTGGATGAGGGCCGCCACCTGCGGGGGCTGGTGTCGCTGCGAAAGCTGATCCTGGCCAAGCCGGAGGCGCTGGTCGCACAGATCCTCGACCGCGACGTGATCTCCCTGCGGGTCACCGATGACCAGGACACCGTCGTCCAACAGATGGCCAAGTACGACTTCATCGCCATGCCGGTGGTGGACGACCAGAACCGGCTCGTGGGGATCATCACCCACGACGACGTGCTTGACCTGGTGCAGGACCTGGCCACCGAAGAACTGCAGCGGATGGGTGCCGTCGAACCCCTGGAAGACGGCTACATGTCCACGCCGTTCTTAACGCTCGCCTGGAAGCGTGGGGTGTGGCTGGTCCTGCTGCTCGTCGCCGGCTTTGGAACCTCCGCCGTCCTTCAGGCCTACCGCCTGGTGAGCCAGAAATACGAGTGGCTCGGCTGGTTTCTGCCCCTGGTGCTGGCCAGCGGCGGCAACGCCGGCTCGCAGACGGCCACGCTCGTCATCCGCACCATCGCCCTGGGTGGGCTCGCCCGCGGCGACCACTGGCGCATGCTCCGCCGCGAATTCCTGACCGGCATCTCCCTGGGCCTCTGTCTGGCCATCATGGGCACGCTGTTCGCCTGGCAGTACCAGGATCTGCACCACGCGCTGATCGTGGGCGTGACCATTGCCGCCGTGATCACCTTCGGCACCGTCAACGGCACCATCCTGCCGATTGTCCTTCGCCGCCTGGGCATGGACCCCGCCCTGATGAGCAACCCGCTCATCGCCGCCATCAGCGACGTCCTCGGCGTGCTGGTGTACTACAACATGGCGCTGTTTGTGCTGGAGATCGTGGCGAAGTGGTGATTGGCGACCGTACACGGATGAATCAAATGTCCGGCACTCGAGTCTGCGGTTGGTTGATGATATTGACTGCGGTCCTCTTCGTACTTTTGGCCGCCGGCCTGGTCATTTGGTACTATGACAACCTGCAGCAGGTCATGGCGGGGCCGGTCACACCAAAGCCAGCCGAGGTTGCCGTGGCTCTCAATGCATACATCAGCAGCGAGTATTTCGCGATACCGCTCCTCGCTGCCGGAATTGTGCTGCTACTCGCCGGCCTGTGGCTCGCGTTCCGAGGACCAACGCCGGACCGCGAACAGCGACCATCCAACTGATAAGATGGCGGTTGACCAAGCTCTCTGGTGTCCAGGACTTCGTGATGTCGGCGTTCAATTCAGCATTTCTGCAGCGCGATGCTGCCCATCTCATCCATCCCCTGCACAACCGCCGGATGCATGAAGCGGCGGGGCATGTGTGGGTGCGCGGCGAAGGGGCGCTGCTGTTCGATGCCGACGGCCGACCATTCATTGATGCGCTCTCTGGCCTGTGGAATGTCGCAGCGGGACATGGCCGCAAGGAACTGGCCGAGGTCGCGGCGCGTCAAATGGAGACGCTGGCCTACTGCAGCAACTATGCCGGCAGTTCCAACCCGTGGGCGATTGAGCTAGCGGAGAAGCTGGAGGCGATCACCTATCCCCGCATCCAGCGGTTCTTCTTCACCTCGGGGGGGGCGGAATCGGTCGATACTGCCGTCAAGACAGCCCGCTACTACTGGCGGATGCTCGGGCAGCCGGAGAAGACCAAGGTCATTTCCCGGCAGTGGGGCTACCACGGGGTGACGCTGGCCGCGATGAGCGCCACCGGACTCCAGAATTACTGGCCGATGTTTGAGCCACGCGTGCCGGGGTTCCTGCATATCCCGTCGCCGGACCCGTACCGTTATGTCGCTCCACCCGGCGTCAGCCAGGGGATCGCCGCCGCGAACGAGCTGGAGCAGATCATTCTGCGTGAAGGCCCGGAAACCGTTGGCATGTTCCTGGGTGAACCGGTGCAGGGTGCCGGCGGCGTAATTCCACCACCGGACGATTATTGGCCGCGGATTCGGCAAATTTGCGACCAGTACAAAGTACTGCTGGTCGCCGATGAGGTGATCACCGGGTTTGGCCGCACGGGCAAACAATTTGGGCTGGAGCACTGGGGTGTCGAGCCGGACATGATGTTGTTCGCCAAGGCGATCACCTCGGGCTATTTCCCCTTCGGAGGCGTGGGGATGTCGGAGACGATCGGTGCGGTGCTGGACGAAGGCAAACAGCCTTGGATGCATGCCTTCACCTATAGCGGCCATCCCGTGGGCTGTGCCATCGCCCTGAAAATGCTGGAGATCGTCCGTGACGAGAACTTCGCACAGTTGGCGGCGGAAAAAGGAGCCTATCTGCTGGCCGGACTGAGGCAGGCCCTCGCCGGACACCCACATGTCGGCGATGTGCGTGGCAAGGGCTTGATGTGTGCCCTGGAACTGGTGCAGGACAAGGCGACCAAAGCCCTGTTCCCAGCCAGCGAGGCCGTCGGTTACAAGGTCCACGCCGAAGCTCAAAAGCGCGGGCTGTTCAGCCGCCTGCGTGGCGTTGAAGTCTTCTGCCTCGCCCCGCCGATGATCACCCCGTATTCCCAATTGGATCAAATCATTGAAGTCATGGGAGACTCCGTCCGGGCGGCACTGGGAAGCGGATGAGCGAGGAGAATGGACCACCAATCAGCGGATGAGAGCGGTCTATAGGGCAGGCAGGAAAGGAACCACGAATCGCACGAATAAGACGAATTTCACGAATGAAAACTGATGTCCCAGTCGTCCGTGAGGTGGTGCAGCAGCCTTATTCGTGAAGATTCGTAAGATTCGTTTTATTCGTGGTCCCTTTAAAACGTCCCCTGAAGAAACTTGTTGTCCACAGCACACCGCGTCATCAAACACTTCGTGGATGAACCGATGCGCATCGTCTCCCTGTTGCCCAGCGCCACCGAGATCATTTGCCAACTCGGCCTGCGGGATCAGCTTGTGGGGGTGACGCACGAATGCGACTATCCGGCGTCGGTTCTGGAGTTGCCCAAGGTCACGCGGTCGTTGATTCCGCATGACGCTTCGAGCCACGAGATTGACCAGCTCGTGCGCGAGCGGCTCAAGACCGAACGGGCGCTCTATTCGCTGGACATGCCAGTGCTCCAGTCCCTGCGGCCAGACCTGCTTGTGACCCAAACGCTGTGTGATGTCTGTGCCGTTGCCGAGAGCGAGGTGCATGCCGCGGTTTGTTCGCTGCCGATTGAGCCACGGGTGATCAACCTGGAACCGATGTCGCTGGCTGATGTGTTTGAATGCCTGCGGATGGTGGGCGCTGCGGCCGGATGCGAACCGCGCGCGGTACAGGTTCTGGCGGATCTGAACCAGCGCGTGGCTGCCGTTGTTTCGCGCAGCCAGCGGGTCGAACGCCGGCCGGACGTCATGCTGCTGGAATGGATCGATCCGCCGTTTTGTGCCGGCCACTGGAGCCCGGAACTGGTCCGGCTGGCCGGTGGACGGGAACTGATCGGCATCAAGGGGCAGCCTTCACGCACCATGGGCTGGAACGAGATCCTTGCCGTCCAGCCTGAGGTGTTGTTCATCGCCTGCTGTGGCTTCGGCATCGACCGCACACTGCAGGACTTGCCGATCCTCACGCAGTCCCCCGGTTGGAGCAGCCTGCCCTGCGTGCAGTCGCAACAGGTTTATGTGGTCGATGGCTCCGCCTACTTCAACCGCCCCGGCCCGCGGCTCGTCGACAGTCTGGAGATGTTGGCGCATGCACTGCATCCCGAACTGCATCCACTGCCGGTGGGAATCCCCCAGGCTCGACGACTGACTTGGCACGACTTTTCAATCTCAGCTCAAAGCGCCAACGAGTGAATTGGATTGCAGACTGAAAGCAGGTCACTTCCACGTCGGGGTGGTATGATCCATTCACTGATCTCCTGTGAAGAGCCGCACCATGCTCCCTGCCCTTCCCCCGTTCTGGCAACCGACCAAAGCTCCCGCCCGGGAGAATCTCGAGGGTCGCACCGTCCGCCTGGAGCCACTGGATGTGGTGCGGCACGGGGACGAATTGTTCGCGGAATTCCAGGGGCCGGGCTCGGATCCGAAGCTGTGGGACTATTTGTCGGTCGGTCCATTTCCAGACCGCGCCGACTTTCAAACGTGGCTCGAAACCATCGCCAAGTCTGCTGATCCGCTGTATTTCACCATCGTCGATCCTCAGACCAACCAGCCCCTGGGGCTGATCAGCTATCTCAACATCGCGCCGGCCAATGGCAGTATCGAGATCGGCTGGGTGATGTACGGGGCGGCGATGCAGCGGACGACGGCGGCGACCGAGACCATCTACCTGATGGCCCGCCACGCGTTTGACACGCTCAAATATCGCCGGCTGGAATGGAAATGCGACTCCCTCAACGCCCGTTCCCGCGCGGCGGCAGACCGCTTCGGCTTTGAATACGAAGGCCTGTTCCGCCAGCACATGGTGATCAAAGGCCGCAACCGCGATACCGCCTGGTTCTCGATCATCGACGGCGACTGGCAAAAGCTGCGTGACCGCTACGAAGCGTGGCTCAGTCCCGACAACTTCGATGCCGATGGTCGACAACGGCAGGCCTTTGAGACTGGGCGATTAGATCGTCGGGAGTGGGCGAAGTATGCAATAGATTTTGGTGGGTGCGACCAGGATCAGGGCGAAGCCGACTTGCGAATCATTCCCGGACGAGGCAATTACTTCGAGGATAAGGGGCGGATCTTTGGAGTCTATGTGGAAGTTAAATTGGGCGTCGTCAATTCAGGTTTTCAATTCTATGACTACATTGACATCGAGTGCCTCCATTTGATCCTCGCGGTTCTCAGGGGCGAGCAGCGGGAGGGGATAGCACCCGGAGACTGGCTGCATCTTGAGTTCCGACACAGGGATGACGGAATGTTGCTGGTGCATGGCTCAATCACGTTTTCCTGCACCAGAGATTATTCGGTGGAAGCATTGCTGGCGGCGGATGCCAGCGACTTCCAGCCCAACACCGGTCGATTCCGCCGCATCGATTCGTTCAGCCAGTTCGCCTTCCTGCTCGACGCGGAACAGATCGCAAAATCACGCGCCCAAATCGAAGCACTGCTGGCATTCGTCAAAGAGCAGGAAGAGCAAGAACGAGCCTTGAATGCAGGAACCAATTGAGTGCAGCAACATGCCCATGAACGCTGAAGAGATCGAGCGCATCACGCGCGTCAGCCGATTTTGGGCTGCCGTCTGGTGGACGGGAGATATCCTCTATTATCTCCCTATCGGGTTGTTGGCTTTCGGGGCGCCGACCGCTTTGACACACATCCTGCGAGGCAGCCACACGCTGGGCGAGATTGTCATGCGGGCCGGGATGTTTCTTCTCTTCTGCGTCGCCTGGGCTCCCGCTGGTCTGGCTCTTAAGGACTTGAGCCGCTGGCAAACTCGCGCTCGCAAAACCAATCACGAATAGGATTGTCACTCCATCTCGCGGGCGACGATATCTACGAGAACTCTATTCGTGAAGATTCGTGAGATTCGTGGTTCCCTTCAACCCATGCGATTCAAGGGTCGCGCCGTTCTCATTTGGCTGTCAACTACAGCAACTCACGCAACGCGAAGTGGTGCTTCCCCAGCTTCCCGCCGTAGTTGCCCGCGGTGATCATCAGGACATCCGGCGAGGCGGCAGCGGCGTGCAGGCCGCGTTTCATGGCGTCGCGGACGGCATCGGCGCTGAGGCCGTCGATCACGATTTCATAGACGGCCCGGCAGTTGGCGGGGAGGGCGGATTTGGTGCCGGCCCGCAGCGACGGGCAGTAGGCGTCGTTGGTGCTGGCCTTCAGCTTGGGATACCGCGAGCCAACCTTGCTGCCCGAGCGGACCATGCCGCCGGGAAACGGCAGGGCCACGTCGCGCTCGGTGAGGATGGCCTGCACGGCGGCTTCCGTCGCCAGCAGGGCGGCATTGGTGCTGGTCGCCCCGATCAGCAGGTTGCCGCCAGCCACGCCGGTCTGCGTGCCAAACCAGTCCTCGCATAAAAACTCGCCGTCCATGACGGGAATCCGCCAGTACCGCCGGTCGCCAATCTTCTTGGATTTCTGGAATCCATCGCCGAAATACCGCAGGGCTCCGCCGATGCGGATCCGTTTCTCTTTAGGGCAGCCCTCAATGCCGTTGTAGCAGGCGGTTGTCGGGCAGGTCAGAATGCACTGGCCGACGCGGTTCTGGACCGCCTTGCCCAGTGCATCGACGCTGAAGCCGAACACCAGCACCGCCACCCCCGGCCGGCCATCGGGTGTTTCCGCTTCAGTGAGTTCACACTCAATGGCGGCCTCGACATCGCAGGCGATGACGCTGGTGGCGTTGCCGCACAGCACCGTCGCGGCAATCCGCGCCCAGCGGTGGCTCACCGCCGTGATGATCAGCCGCGTGGCCTTGATCGGAAACGCCTCGGCAAACGTGTCCACGATCTGGACGCCGTTCAACTCGAGTTCGACCGGCGGAGAGGTCTCGACTGCTAGCATTCCCGATTCCGTCTAATGGTGCGAAGGAGACCCTGCTGTACCCGTGACCGTCACCTTTTGGGCGACGGATCAGAAAGCTTGGACAGGATGAAAAAGGATGAGCAAGGATGAGCAAGGATTTTTAGATACGGACCTACAGCGACAACGTCCTTTCCTATCCTGGGTCATCCTTTCCAATCCTGTCCCTAATCTCACCGATGATTCAGTGTCAAATTACCCGACCTGAGGAGTTGCAGCAAACAGGCTGGGCCGGCGGCAGTTCAAGAAACCCACGGGCAGCGGCGTGCTGCGTTTCTCCGCCAGGTCGGCCAGGGCTTCTCCCAGCACATTCACGAACTTGAAGCCGTGGCCGGAGAGGCCCGCGGCGAACGAAACCTGGGGATGCTGCGGGTGCTGATCGAGAATGAACTGCCGGTCGGGGCTGAGTGTGTACAGGCAGACGGAAAAGCCGATCTGTTGGTCAGTCACCCCCGGCAGATAGTCCCTCAAAAACTCCTTGATGAGCTGCGTGTCCGCCGGATGCTCGTTCCGGTCGACCAGCAGCGGATCACCCACGATGTCGCCGCCGGAGTGTTCGGCCGTCTTCAAGCCGGATTCACCGCGGCGCGGGAACCCGTAGAAATTGCCCGCTGGCGTCTCGAAAATGAAACCCGGCGTGCCCTGCGACTCGTCGTAGGAATCCGGCGCGGCGAACCAGTAGACCGGCTTCCGCGCGACCTGCAGCCCGATGTTCAAGTCGCTCAGCAGATCGCGCGCCCAGGCTCCCGCGGCGATCACCAGGCTGCCTGCGAGGTACGTCTCCCGGTCGGTCTGGACCCGCACGCCGCCGGCTTCGTCACTCCAGCCCAAAACGGTCTCCCCGGTTTGCAGCGTGGCTCCATGCCGGACCGCCTGATCGACCTGCGCCAGCACGCAGTCCTCGACGCACAGATAGCCGGCATTCTGCTCAAACACGGCACCGAGCGTATCCGGCACCTGGAACTCGGGAAACCGCTGGACCAACTGGTCCGGAGTCAGTTCATCGACAGCCAATCCGTGCTGCTGGGCGCTCGCCAGCACTCCGGGCAGGATCCGGCCCTCCCTCGGCCCCACCTGCAGCACACCCACGCGATGAAACAGTTTTTTGCCGCATTGCTGCGAGAGTTCGTCCCACTGTGTGTAGGCGCGTTTCAGCAGCGGGACATAGTCGGCATGCTCGAAGTAGGCCTGCCGAATCAGCCGCGTCTGGCCATGCGAACTGCCGCGGTCATGCCCCGGCGGGAACCGGTCGAGCCCCAGGACCGAACGCCCGCGCCGCGCCAGGTGCGAAAGCACCGCACTGCCAACACCGCCCACGCCGAGGACAATGGTGTCAAACGATTTCGTCATGAAACTAGGTTCCACAGGAACAGCAAAGATCTCCACCCGCGCAAGCAACGACCAATGAGCCGAGCGCACTCATTGGGATCGCAGCAAAAACAACTGTGACATTTGTCTCCCTATCCAGCAGCGAACGCCATCAAGGACAACAAATGAAGTTGTTGGTGAAGTCGACAGGCCTGGCAAAACGGTGCGGGAATCGTACGGTCATAAATTGACCACGAATTTCCACGAATCTTACGAATTTCACGAATGATCAACCGGCATGGCTTCGCGGGTGATGGAATCCTGCTCGTTGTTATTCGTGACATTCGTCTTGTTCGTGAAAATTCGCGGTTCACCCTTCTCGTTGCCTAAGACCGGCCTTCGGTCAGCAACTTGAAGCGTGCTTTATTCTTTGTCTGGTCCTTGGTCATTGCTTCATTGGTCATTGGGTCATTCCCCACCTATTCGTCCGTCACGCATCCTTCTGTCGCCGTTTTCACATTCTTGATGTACTTATAGAGCGTGCCACGGGTGGCCTTGAACGGCGGGTCGACATACGCGGCGCGGCGTTTGGCGAACTCGGCGTCGGAGACATTCACGTCGATGCGGTTGGTTTCGGCGTCGATGGTCACAATGTCGCCGTCCTTCACGAGAGCCACGGGTCCGCCACCCTGGGCCTCGGGGGTGATGTGACCAACAATGAACCCGTGCGACCCGCCGGAGAAGCGGCCGTCGGTCATCAGAGCCACGTCGCTGCCCAAGCCACGGCCCATGATGGCCGAGGTGGGGGTGAGCATTTCCGGCATGCCGGGGCCGCCCTTGGGGCCTTCGAAGCGGATGATGACCACATCGCCCTTCACGATCTGGTCCTTCTCCAGCGCGGCCAGCATGTCCTCTTCGGAGTTGTAGCACTTGGCCGGGCCGGTGAACTTGAGGCCCTCCTTGCCGGTGATCTTGGCGACCGCGCCCTCGGGAGCGAGGATGCCGCGCATGATGCGGATGTGTCCGCTGGACTTGATCGGCTTTTCGATCGGCTGAATGATCTGCTGGCCGGCGGTCAGCCCGGGAAGCGACGCCAGATTCTCGGCCAGGGTCTTGCCGGTGACGGTCTTGCAGCTTCCGTCCAGCAGGCCCTTTTCCAAGAGGTACTTGAGCACGGCGGGCGTGCCACCGATCCCCTGCACATCTTCCATCACGAACTTGCCGCTCGGCTTGAGGTCGGCGATGTAAGGGATGCGGTCGCTGACCTTCTGGAAGTCGTCGATGGTCAGCGGCACGTCGACGGCGCGGGCCATGGCGACCAGGTGCAGCACGGCATTGGTTGAGCCACCGAGGGCCATGACCACCACCATCGCGTTCTCGAAGGCCGCACGGGTCATGATGTCGCGGGGCTTCAGATCCAGTTCCAGCAGCGTCTTGATCGCTTCGCCCGCGCGGATGCATTCCTCCAGCTTGGCCGGGTCTTCGGCGGGAATGGATGAGCTGTACGGCAGCGTCATCCCCAGTGCCTCGATCGCCGAGGCCATGGTATTGGCCGTGTACATGCCGCCGCAGGCCCCGGCACCGGGGCAGGCGTTGCGAACGATCCCCTGACGTTCGTCGTCGGGCAGCCGACCGCTGAGGTACTCGCCATAGGACTGGAACGCCGACACAATGTCGAGCTTCTTGTCGGAGAGGCATCCGGCGCGAATCGTGCCGCCGTACACCATCAGCGACGGGCGGTTGAGCCGGCCCATCGCCATCAGGCAGCCCGGCATGTTCTTGTCGCAGCCGGGGATGGAAATGTTGGCGTCGTACCACTGGGCACAGGTCACCGTTTCAATCGAGTCGGCAATCAGGTCGCGGGACTGCAGGGAGTAGGACATCCCCTCCGTGCCCATCGAAATGCCGTCGCTGACACCAATGGTGTTGAACCGCATCCCCACCATGCCCGCCTTCGACACCCCCTCCTTGACCTTGTCGGCCAGGATGTTGAGGTGCATGTTGCACGGGTTGCCTTCGTACCAGACGCTGGCGATGCCGACCTGCGCCTTGTTCATGTCCGCTTCGACGAGCCCCGTGGCATACAGCATTGCCTGCGACGCACCCTGCGACCGTGGCTGGGTGATGCGCGAGCTGTAACGGTTCAAAATCTTCGTCTCGGCGGCCATCAGGAGATTCCGGGCGGACTGGCGTGAGGATCTTTGGAAAAGCAGAACAGATGTTGATAGTTCCCGCGGGAACTGCGGTCAAGCGACTGTCGGGACTGCGGCGACCCTGCATGATTTGGGGGCACCGCCAACGGACAGCAAATCGTCAATGCTGGTTCTCGCGGCTTCATCGCCTTCCGATGACCGTCCTCCCTTGTTTCGAGCCACGCTCACCTCAGCGACAAGGCGACCTCGGCCAATCGTCTCGTCCAGCCGTTCAAGGCTTCGTCGTCCGCGGACCCGGCGTACGGTGCAATCGCCAGCACCCGCGCTTCGCGTGAGATCAGCGCTTCGGGGGCGTCATCCAATACCGCCACCGCCTCCAGCGGAAAACCAGCCACACGCAGCCGCTCCAGATCCTTGAACCATCGCTCCCGGCCGGAACTGTCGACGGCCCGATGGCACTCAGCCACGGACCAGACAAATGTCAGCGGTGTGCTCGGTGGCAGCAACTTCTTCAAGACCCGATGGGCGTATGCCGGCGTGCGGGCGGTCCAGACGGCGAGTCGAAAGTGTTGTCGCGCTTCCAACAGAAACTCCGCGGCGCCCGGGCGAACGGTGACGCACCGGCTGCCCAGGCGGAAATCGCACGGGCCCGACACCGCAGTGGCATGAATCAGCGTCTCATCCAGATCGAGCACGAGCAGCGGTGCTGGCACGACTATTCCCGTGTCAGAAATTCGTCCAAATTCAACAGAATCCGCGCCGTCGCCACCGTGGCTGCGGCCTCCGGCAGCGTGGTGCCCGCGGGCGGGGTGCCGGCGAGCTTCGTGGCCAGTGACTCATCCGCCATGGCCGCGGCGGAAATCTGCGCGTGCAGTTGTTCCAGCCGCTGCAATTCGACGGAACTTGGTTCTCGAGCCACGCAGAGCTGGAACCCACGCCTCAGGCGGTCGGAGACCGAGGTCGAAGATTCCGTCAGCAGCCGTTTCCCGAACGCCTGGGCACACTCTACAAACACCGGGTCGTTGAGCAGGGTCAGTGCCTGCAGCGGGGTGTTCGAGCGTTCGCGGCGGACACAGGTGGCATTGGAATCGGGTGAGTCGAACGTGATCAGCATCGGGTATGGCACCGTTCGCTGAAAGAAGATGTACATGCCCCGGCGGTACTTTTCGGGTCCCGTCGTCTCCGGCCACTTCACGCTGCCGGCGTAGCCCAGTTCAGCCACACCCGGCGGCAGCGGCGGGCGGACACTCGGGCCGCCGATTCGGCGATTCAACAAGCCACTGACGGCGAGATAGGTGTCGCGGACCGCTTCGGATTCCAGGCGAAAGCGGGCCTGCCGCGCCAGCAGCACATTGCGGGGGTCGTGGTCCTGCTGGTCGTCGCGCAAGGCCGAGGCCTGACGATAGGTGGCCGAGGTCACCAGCAGGCGCAGCATTCGCTTGCGACTCCAGGGCACGGCGGTCCCGCCACCAGTCACGCCCATGGTCGGCTGCATCAGTTCGCTGGCGAGCCAGTCGAGCAGTTCCGGGTGGGAGGGGAGTTCGCCCTTCACGCCGAAGTCATCCGGGGTGGCCACGAGGCCGCGGCCGAACAGATCCTTCCACCAGTGGTTGATGGTCACGCGGGCCGTCAGCGGATTGGCAGGATCCACGAGCCACCGGGCGAAATCCAGCCGCGTGGGTTTTTCAGAGAGCTTTGCGGGCGACAGGACGGCCAGCGTGCCGGGAGCCACGGGATCGCCCTTGCGCAGGAAATCGCCGCGAATGTGAATCTGCGTCAACCGTGGCTCAGCCCGTTCCGCCACCATTTGTGCCATGGTGGGCGGTGCCGGCGGCACCCTCTTCAGATGTGCCGCGACCGCCGCCTGGAGACGCAGGTATTCCGGCTCGATGGTCTTGTAGTACGCCGTCAGCAACGCCTGCTGGTCCGCAGTCCGTTGGTTGACTGGCAGCGCGAGGATCGGCGGCAAATGGTCTGGAGCACCGTTCGCCCGCACGGGACGCGGACTGTCGGTCACACTCAGCCGAAACTTGCCCAGCGTATGCTGGGAACCATACTGCTGGTCGAGCGTAACGACGAGCCGCGTGTCGCCGGCCACCTCCAGATTCGTGGCGGTCTCGTAAACGGCCACGTGCCGCTGGCCGAGTTGACCAGCGACAGCCCAGCCTGTGTCGTGTTTTCCATCGAGTGTGGCGGCCGCGGTAAAGTACGGCTTTCCCTTTTCAATCTGCTCGAAATCAGCCGTCGCGTTCTGCAACGGCACGGCGACGACGGCCGTGGCTCCGGCCGGCTGGACGTCCAGTCGAAACTCCGTCAACACAAAGTTGCCGTGCGGAGTTCGTCCCGGCCCCTTGGAAGGCAGTTTGTCGTCGGCCAGTGCTTCCAGCCGGATTGCCGTGATCGTTTTCAGTGACGTCGTGGCTTCAAAGGTATAAGAGTCGGTCGAAGGGTCCGCGCCCGCCGCCAGAACCGCGCCGTCCGCCGCCTTGGACAACGTGGCTCCCTTTCCAGAGGCAATCTTTGTGGGTTCCAATGTCGTCCAAGTGGGAGCAGTCTCTTTGAACGTCGGTTCCCACTCCGCCTGCCGCTGGGGAAGTGCTGTCTTTTCGAACTCCGCCAACGCCGCGACAAGCGGGGCATGCTCGGCATCAAACTTGGCCATCAAGGCGGCATGCGCAGCGGCTTCATCGGGTGCCGGCGCGGGGCGGTTGACTTCGTCCAGCGAGTTGAAGAACGCGAACAACTGATAGTATTCGCGCTGCGTGATGGCGTCGTACTTATGCGTGTGGCACTGCGCACACCCAACCGTCAAACCGAGCCAGATTGTGCCGGCGGTGTTCACGCGGTCGACGGTGGCCGCCACGCGGAACTCCTCCTGATCGGCACCGCCTTCGGTGTTCGTCAGGGTGTTCCGCTGGAAGCCGGTCGCCAGCCGCTGCTCCTGCGTGGCTCCCGGCAACAGGTCGCCCGCGAGCTGCTCAATGGTGAACTGGTCAAACGGCAGGTCCCGGTTGATGGCGTCGATCACCCAGTCGCGGTAACGGTACGCGAACGGCCGCGGGTTGTCCTTTTCATAGCCATCGCTGTCGGCATACCGTGCCTCGTCCAGCCAATGCCGCCCCCAGCGTTCGCCAAAATGCGGCGACGCCAGCAAGCGGTCGACCAGCCGCTCATAAGCGTCTGGATGGGCGTCGTTCACAAACTGCGCCACTTCCTCCGGCGTTGGCGGCAGCCCGAGCAAATCCAGCGACAGCCGGCGGATCAACGTCGTGGGACTGGCTTCCGGAGAGGGGGCAATCCCTTCAGACTCCAATCGTGCCAGAACGAACGCGTCGAGCGGGTTGCGGATCCAGTTCGCATTCTTTACGGCGGGAAGTGCCGGGCGGGTGATGGGCTGATAGGACCAGTGAGTCGAGCGGGTTTGAGCTACGGTGTCTTCGGGCCACTTCGCACCCTGATCAATCCAACCCCGCAACAGGCTGACTTCCGCAGCCGTCAGCTTCTCGCCTTTTGGCGGCATGATCCGGTCAGGATCAGCGCCGGAAACCAGTTCAATCAGCAGGCTCTCGGCGCTTTTGCCGGGTTGAATCGCCTTGCCGGAATCGCCGCCATTCAGTGCATCCTGCCGACGGTCAAACCGCAGGCCCGACTGTTGCTTCTCGCTGCCGTGGCACTGCACGCAATGCTTCACGAACAGTGGCTCAATGTCTGCCCTGAAGTCAACGATCCGCTTGACCGCAGGCGGAAGTGCCCCAGCCGTTGAATCGTCGGCCCGGTTCAAACCGCCGCTCATGACCGCGGCGGATACAACCAACAGGCCGACGATTTTCGACATCCAGGACATCTCAAACTCCGCACGGATTCCATATGCCGAGAGGGCATGCCAAGCGATGCATCAACGTTTGATGATATCGAAAACGAAAGTCGAAGCCGAGCGAATTCCGCTGGCTCCAACGATTCGCGTTCATTCGCGGTTTCTCCCCGCGGATCTCGTGGCCGATAACGACCAACTCAATGGATGGTTGGAACCGCGAACGAACGCAAATTGACGCGAATTAGGGCTTCCGGCTGTCGGATAGGGGTGAGGCCTCCGGCGAGCTGCTGAGCCACGGTGAATGGTGGACGTTGATCTCGTGCGTCTTGTCGCCTGGCATTGCGGGGCGGACCACCACGGCGGACCACCACGACCCCACCGCGTTCACCTCGGTGGTGAACGGGCCTTTGCACTACGCCGAGCGCTCCGCCGTTCGGCCCCTATCAAATTGCGTGATTCCGGGACACCGATCGTGAAGCCACTCGCGGGCGCTCGTTCTGGCTCCACTGGCGGTGTCCCGGAATCACGCGGGGGCCATTTAGTGCAGAGGCCCGAATCCACTGAGGCAAGCACCGTGGGGATGCGGAGTGGTACAAACGGCGTAAAGTCGTCTTTTGCACCGAGGTTCTGACCTTTCTGGCTCCCCACCGAGTTCACCTCGGTGGTTGCCGAGCCTGTGCACCACAAGCGGGCGACCTCAACAACCGTCATGTCAGTAATATAATTTTGGTTTTGTTATTGCCATTACCACACACGTGTCTAATATATTGGAATCACGAGTACATCATTCAGATTAGCAAGAGACGGACGGCCATGAGCGGTTGCACTTCCAATGAGACGGCGGGAGCGGGTGGTTGCCTGGAACAGCAGGTGGCCGAAGGCCGCGGGCGGAAAGCACGCAGCGACTGCAAGGTGACCGATCTCAAGATCTATGTCGCGATCATCACGCACATGGGGATCATCAAATCCGTGGCTCTCGCGCTGGGGATCGTCCGGTCGACCTTGTACCGGCGGATTGAGCGGGCACCGCAACTGAAGGCATGCTTCGATGCGGCGCGGGCCGTCATGGTCCACTTCGCCTGGGAGCAGTTCGACGAGGCGGTGAAGGCCAAGGCCCGCTGGGCGATCATCTTCGGGGTGAGCCGCATGCATGGGGTCTCGATGTCGCCTGCCGGATCGAGCGCATCCGGGTCGGCGGTTGCAAGCGGGGCTGCGGCCGCAAAGAAGAGAGCCACGGAGCTGGTGGCTCAACCCGACGTGGCCGACGCATGGACCCTGAGGCTGGTTCTGGGGGTCGAGAACGGCGAGCCGTGGGCCATCAAGTATTGTTTGAGCCACCTCGACCCGAATGGACCGTGTGGCATCAACCAGATTCGCGCGAGGAGGAATGAGGAGTTGGAGAGTGAACTCGAAGAGGAGTTGGAGTACGAAGAACAAGCGGAGATCGATCCTGAAGACGCCCACGATTACGAGTTGGCGTCCGGATATGCCGTGGCGCAGCATGGGTTGCTGACGGGCAGGATTCCAATGCCGCCGGCGCCGCCTGTCGTGGAAGCCGAACCGCCGACCGAAACGTCCAAAGTCGCCGAGTCACTCCGTGACTCGAATTCGGCCGAACAACCAGACGCGAATGCTTTTCAGGTGCTGAGCAAGAAAGCGCCGCCTGTCACAGACTCTGTGCTGGAGACGACCGACCGTTTGGTGGTGATCAACGGGTCGACGTGGCGGGAGGGCGAAGCTCCTGCTGAGCCACGGTGTCCGGTCGACGCGGATTCTCTGCCTCAGGCGCTTCATCAAGCGGATGGAGAATCACCCCCAAGAACCGAGTCGTCCGTGGCTCGCGGCTCGGCAGGAGCCTCGCCCTCCCGCCACGTTGATCGACGGATGGAAACCGAACTTTGCCCTGCGATCGAACCGAATGCCCTTCCACCGGAAGCGCCGCCTCTCGAAGGAGCGACCCCGTGCGCGGACGCGCACTGCAACACGACCGAGTCGAGCCGGAGTGCGTCAACCAGCCTGGGCCACGGGTTCGAGTCACGGAGTGACTCGGCAACTTTGCGACAGCCTGCCGCACAGGAACACTCTGACGGGATTGTCGCCAGACGTTCGCGTTCTTTTGTGGAGCAAAAGACGACTTTACGCCGTCCGAACGGCTACGCTGTCGGCGCGGAGCAGGCAGCGCCGCCTGTCGTGGAAGCGGAACGACGGACCGACGCGCCATTCCAGACGGCCAATCAGCCGAAGGACGTTAGTCCCCGGTTCCAAGAGATCATCGTGGATCACCATGTCGGCGAACCGGACGCTACGGCGTGCCGGCTGATTCCGGCACGCGAGGCCCGGCTACCGGCAGCGCCGCCTGTCATGGATGATGATCTTGACGACGACAAAGCCACCGATGAACTGTTCCGGCAGATTCAAGAGATGACGAAAAAGTTTCATGCTTTGGTCGCGCCGCCTGACCCTGCGGATGTTGCCGCCTTCCGGCAGCTCTTGGAACAGGCACGAGCCCGCATGCCGCCAGCGCCGCCTGTCAGGTAAACAGCCGCTGTGGTGCCAAACTACGACTCTTTCGCCTCAGGCGCTTCTCCAATGGTCTTGCCCTTCTTTTCCATCTCGCCCTTGAACCGTTCGCGAACTTTCTCCCAGGCATGGCCCATCAGGGGGACGCTGCAGCCCCCCTTGCCTTTGCACTCGTTGGCACCGGGGTCCGCCCCGCACCCGCCCTGTCCTTTGCAGCCATTGGCTTCGGCACAGGAATGGTGGACCGACGCGGAGGCGCAGGTGCCCTGGCCGGCGCAGGCGTTTTTGTGGTCGGCCCCTTGTTCCTTGCAGGAGTTCAAGCCACGGCACAGGTGCCACTCGGCGTTTTTCCCTTCACCTGCCGCCGCATTCTCAGCCACCTTGGGGGCGGCTGATTCGGCCGGCGGAGTGGGCGCCGTTCCGCCACTGCCGCAGCCGAGCATGCTGCCCGCGACAGCTCCACCGAAAGCGGCCACGGCCAGCTTGTTGAAGTCACGGCGATTGTAATCCTGCGGAGACATGCAGATTCCTTCTGTGTCAGGCATCGAATGGGGCGCGGGTTGATACGAGCCCAATCATCGGCGATGGCGAGGTTTTTTCCAATGGGACGCGTCAACGCACCAGCCCGAACCAGAACGCGACCGCCAGCAGCAGCAGGCCCAGCGCGGGCAGCCCGCAGGCCAGGGCGACCGTCATTCGCAGCAGAAAGATTCGTTGCCAGCGGCGAATGGCTGGCCGCAACGGATGTTCCAGTGGCAGCCTTGTAAACGGTGACAAGCGGACCACGGTCGGCGAGACCGTCCCCACAAACGAGAGAAACTTCGTTCGCCCCAGTTCGTTGGGGAACTCCGTATTCATCGCCGGGCCAAGGTGCTCCTTCAGCATCGCGTACAGCCCCTCCCGGTTCTGAGCCACGGGAATGAACAGGACCGTGCGTTCGGGCTGGTTCCACTGCGCCACCCTGGCATATTCCCAGCGCAACCCGGCGGTCTCGCCTGCCTGCAGGATGACACCGCCCGCGCGGCCCAGCAGATCCTGCACGACGGTCTGCCAATGTTCGTCACTCACGTACAGACGTGCTGCTCCGATCTCTGGCATCTCCTCGGTGGGACGGCCGATGGCCACGGCCGGACCCAGTTGGCGAAAGAGTTTTGACGCCAGTTGTTCGTTCGTGGACTGAACCAGCGCCTGGAGCCCATACAGCAGCTCAAACAACCAGTGCATTCGCCGCAACCCGTCATCCCCGAATGACCGCAAATACACCACTGGCGCGATTCCCGACGCCAACAGTGGCTCAGCCGACGAGCCACGGCACCGTTGGGCCAGTTTTCGGAAGGCAAAGAACAAGGGCACCCAGCTCGCGAGCATGGATGCATTATTGTCGAGGATTGGCAGCCAGCAGGTCAGAATGAGCAGTGCGGCGCAGGCATTCCAGATTCGCGACTGGCCGGGATACATCCAAGCGTCAAACACCTGAATCTCCTCGCCGGCCAGCGTCTTGTAAGTCCATGCTCTGCGTCCGTGACGCCTTACACGATCCAACAGGCCCAGAAACAGGGCTCCGCCCCAGACGGTCATCACCGGGCCGAGGATCAGTGCGCCCTGGAGGCTGTGAAATTGAATAAAGTGCAGCACCATCCACTGGAGAATCGGTTGCGGCAGGTCGTTCAGCAGGCTTTGCGACGTCATTTGCTCCATGGCGAGCCAGATCGGCACCGCCGCCTGCACCAGTCCGATGCTGGCGACCTGCAGCGCATGCCGCATCCGGTCATGCGGGGCAATTGCAGCAACGAAGTAGCCCCCAAACAATCCGCCAAACACAGTGCAGACAACTGCCGTGACAGCATTTGGCCAAGCGCCCAGCCAATCTTGAAAGGTGAGAGCCAACTGCAGCAGCGAGGTGGCACTCGCGACAACGAGCAGGCCGCCAATCACGGTCGCCACGTTGAGACGACGAACTTGCGGCCGACCGTCAATCATCACGGTCTCCGCTGCCCAGCGCGGCAGCCAGCACACCGAAACCAGCAGCAGCAGTCCCGCGAGTTTGGCCAGGGCCTCGTACAAGGCGGCGTTTGTATGAATCGGTGGAAACTGCGTTTTATCGTGCCAGTCACTCGGAGGGACGTCAGTGTCCCATGGCTTTCGGAGTGCGGCGGAGAATTCGACCTGCTGCTCCCATGAGTCGCCCCGGCGAAGCACCTGCAACTTGAGTTTGCCCTGAATTCTGGCATGAAGTTCATCGGTGACCTGAAACTCGAGTCTTAAGAGTTGCCCCGACGACATCGACATGAATGTGGGCATGCCCGTGGCTTCCAGTTTCAGCCCCTCCGTCGAGACATCGACAAGATCCTCGAAAAGCATGCCCACGCGTTTCGGATCCGAAGTCTGGACTGCGATCCACAACGTGACAAACTCTCCATTCCGGGCCAGCGGAGGTTCAAACTCCGCCCGAATCGGTAGCTCCACATGTGGCTCGGCGCGTGCAATCGCACCTGGAAGCGAGGAGACGGCGACCAGTATGAACATTACACGAGCGCGTTGTGACCACGGCATGAAGAGATAATCCAGGAAGCGTTCCGCCGGGCTGAGCCACGCTCATTCCGGAAGTCGCATG
Source organism: Planctomycetaceae bacterium (assembly GCA_021732845.1). GTDB lineage: Bacteria > Planctomycetota > Planctomycetia > Planctomycetales > Planctomycetaceae > JAKFUF01. The sequence goes on from JAKFUF010000109.1 coordinate 20,914, forward strand.
AGTGAAGGAATTGGGCCTGTTAAGCGACACGCCTGTCTTTTAATAAACCGCAATCTACGGCGGCTGACCCGCAGTTCCCATTGGGCATGCCTCCGTTGGTCGCGGCCCTGTCGCCACAACCTGGCCAAGTCTCCCAATTGGTCGAACCCACCTTGTCCGAATCAGAATCATGGTCGGCATGGAACGCCAAAAGCCGGCTGGAAGAACGCAAACGGGCATGCTCTGACTGGCAAGGACCTGCCGTTCACCCTGGCCCTGTTCGGTCCCGTCGTGCTCAAGCAGACCGAACTGGATGCCCTCCACACGCATCT
>JAKFUF010000092.1 GCA_021732845.1 Planctomycetaceae bacterium
CCGTGCCGCTAATGCCGCTGGCCAACCGCCCCAACGGGGCAGGATTCGACAGCCCAGGGCGCAGCCGACGAATGTCGGCGGAGCCCTGGGTCGGAGTCGGTGCGAGAAAGGGAGCCCCAACGGGGTGAGATTCATTGAACATCCGACAAACATCACGGTCACGCCCCGATTGGGGCTCCGTCGTTCGTCGTCATTGCACCCAGGGCTCCGTTGGCGTTGCCAACTTCGCCCTGGGCTATCGAATTCTGCCCCCTTGGGGCTGACGATGCGACACTCCGGGGTGTTGGGTTTCGGGCAAGCCCGCGCCATGAAAATTCGTGGTTATTCCTTCACGGAATGATGGTCGAGATTTCGTTCACCTGGTTCATTGAACCACGAAAGGCACGAAGAACACGCAAGGTCGAACCACGAGTCACACAATCCTCAACGAATGAGAAACCGCCGAGTTCAGGTCAATGGCTCCCGGGTCGATTTCGCCGTGCGATTCTTTCGTGCCGGGGTAATATTACGAGGTTGTCAAAGGTCCGCTGTACGCCACGGCTGTTCGCTGTCGCCCCTGTCGCCGGGCATATGCGGAAATCCATAGTGGAAGGTGATCCCCATCCCACCAACCACGAACTTGGCCTGCTCAACGCCCGCAGGATTTGCTGATCGCGACTCAGGCATGGAAGTCTATTGTGGCACTTGGTGGAGTCCCTGCGTAAGTTCCCGAACGTCGGATGCGGGATCGCCGGCCAACATCGCAGTTTGACTCGCTCGGACGCCCCTGGCAACACAATCGCCAGGCTGTGATTTGTCGCCCGAGTCGCTTTGCCGCGCTCATCATGGAGCACCATCGGCAGCCACTCTTCCCAGCACCAAGCGGAATCCCAGGTTGTCCTTCGTGGTGGTTTTGCTTCTCGTGCCGCGATTCGCCGAGCGGCAGTAATTGGCGGCATAGTCCCACGACCCGCCGCGGATCACTCGCAGGTCGCCGTTGTCCTTGCCCTCGCGGTGCGCGCACCATTCCCAGACATTGCCGTGCATGTCATGCAGACCCCATGGGTTGGGGGGCATCTGGCGCACCTGATGGGCATATTTTTCCTGCTGGTCCATCGCATTTTTGCTGTACCAGCCGTAGTCGGCCAGGTGGTCCTTGGGATCAAATGAATACGGCGTGCTGGTGCCGGCCCGGCAGGCATACTCCCACTCAACGTCAGTCGGCAACCGGTAGGCCCACTCTTCAGACAAGCCACCCTTTCGAGCCAGGGCGGTTAATTTTTGGCAGAAATCCTCGGCGTTCGGATCCTCTCCGCTGTGTCCCACCTCCACGGCAGGGTAATTCAGTCCATCCTTGACGTAAGTGGATCCGGCCCACGGCTTCTTGCCCATGAGTTCAAACCATTGTCCCTGGGTCACCTCCGTCCGACCCATCCAGAACCCCAGCGCGATGGACACCTCCGTCTGCGCTTCGGCGGCGTCGCGCTCCCGTTCCTCAGGAGGGCTGCCCATCAGAAATTTGCCCGGCGGGCACCACGAGAAATCGATCGCCAGTTCCTGGCTTTGCCAGGCCTCACCGGCTTTTGCCTCGCTGGGTGGCGCGTAAGTTTTGACGGCGGGAACTTGTGGTGGCTGAGGTGCTTCGGGCATCGGCGGATTCTCAGGCATGTTCGCCTTTTCAAGGGGCACGACCTTGGGAGAAACGACAGCCACAGCGTCCACCACTTGAACTTTACCCTTTTCTTCCGGCGGCACCCTGGGCTCTGGCTTCTCCTGGACGGCTGGCAGTGGAGCCTGAGGCTCGGGCATCGGCGGCATTTCCAGCGGCATTTCCACCGGCAGTTTTGGTGGTAGCTCTGGCTCCGGCGAAAGCTCCGGCGGCGGGCCTTTGTCCGCAGTTGCTGTGCCACCCGGAACTGGTTGTGAATCATGCACGATGGGAGTCGGAACCGGGTTGTGCCGCACGCCGCCAAGATCTGGCAGTTTCACATCGCGCATTTTTGGGCCGGCAGCGAGCGAACGCCCGTGTTGCTCCAAATTCTTGGCGACTGTCTGCGCCTCTTGTGGCTTGCGGGAGTTGAGCCACAACCCGGCGAGCAGAATCGAAATCAACCCTCCCATCAGCGCGACCGATGCCAGCAGGGCCAGCAGTTCGTTGCGGCGGGACTGTATCTGAGGCCGCGGCTGCGGTTGAACATGCTGTGTGTTGCAGACGCTGGGGTCACTCGTCTCTTCCGCCGTGACGGATGTGGCGGCGTGGCGCGAACTCGCGTGTCGCGGATCAGTGTTGCGCGGATCCATGACAACCCGCGGGTTCGATTCCGAGCCTCGGCCGACACTCGGTACCTTGATCGTCACTGCCCCGGCCGGTGCGTTCCCAGCATCTGGGAAGTGGCGGCCCAGCAGTTGGTCGATTTCGTGAATCAAGGCGTGAGTATCGGCAATCCGGTTCTCGCGCAGCGGAGCCATGGCGCGGGCGATCAGGTCGGCCACCTCTTTGGGAATGTCCGGCCGCACCGTGTCCAGCCGTTCCACGACCGTGTTTTGTGCAAGCTTCACAATCATCGAGTGCAGGCCGCTGTCATGAAACGGATGCGAGCCCGCGAGCAACGTGTAAGCCGTGGCTCCCATCGAGTAGATGTCCGTCTGCACGTTCACCGGGTCATTGCGGCACATTTCGGGAGACATGTAGGCCGGCGAACCAACCGCCGCGTTGGTGAGGCTAAGGCTCGGGTCCTCCTCGCGCACCAGGCCGAAATCCATCACCAGCACGCGGCCGGTGGTGGTGAGCATCAGGTTGTGCGGTTTGATGTCGCGATGAATCAGCCCCTGCGCATGCACCGCCTCCAACCCCAGCGTCGCTTCCCGAATCCACCCAAGCACCAGTCTCCAGCCAAGGGGATTGGGCGAACTCCGCATCAACTGCGACAGATCCTGCCCCTGAACGAACTGCATCACGATATACAGCAGGCCATTCGACTCGCCAATATCGTGGATGGTGATGACATTGGGGTGGTCCACCCTCGCCGCCAGCCGCGCCTCTTTCAAAAACCGGCGGCGGATTTCGTCCTGGTCGCGAAGCGTGCTGCGTGCGGTTTTGATGGCCACGAACTTCTGCAGCATCTGATGCTCGGCAAGGTACACCTCACCCATCCCGCCGCTGCCAATCAACTTGACGATGCGGCATCCCCCCAGGACCGTTCCTGGTTTCAGTTCGCCTACGTCAGTCATGATGCACCGCCAAGAGGCCAGACGAAGAGTTCGTTGCGTTATGCTACACTTGGCGGGACCGGAAAACCATGTTTCTTGCGAGACCCTCACCAGTCTGGCATGCTGCCCTGCGGTGGATCGCAGTCGCAACACAGGGGCAGGATGCACAAACTTTGAGATCGGCCGGTTCAGCACTTACGCAGGTGTCAGTGAATTTGACAGGATAAGACAGGATGGAAGGGATAAGAGAGGATGTTGTTACTGGAAGCCGGTCGAACCGAATCCTTTCTTTTCCTTTTGCATCCTCTTTCATCCTGTCCAATTCTCCTGATACGTTTTACGTCCTCCCGATGATCTCCGGCCCCAAATTCCGTCACGGTCAAGAAATCTGAGACTGGTTTCAGTCGGACACGTCAAACTCGCGAATAAATCCAGCCGGAGCCTCCTATGCGGCGAATGTTGCTGACCTTGTGTCTGCTGGCCCTAAGTCCGGCATTCGCCCTGGCCGAAGAGGGGGCGAGCTTCCAACAGCAGATTGATCACCTGATCTCTGCCAAGGCGGGTCGGGCACCGGTGCTGTGTGACGACGCCGAGTTCCTTCGCCGTGTGACGCTCGACCTCGCGGGCCGCATTCCTTCCGCAACGGAGACGCGGCAGTTTCTGGCGGAGGTCGCGCCCGACAAGCGTGCGAAGCTGGTCGATGCACGGCTGGCCAGCCCCGAGTATGCGCGGCGGATGCAGGAGGCGTTCCATGTTCTGCTGATGGAACGCCTGGGCGAGCATCCCGAATGGTCCAAGTTTCTGCAGGGGGCGTTCGAGAAGAATCTTCCCTGGGACGCACTGGTCCGGGCGCTTCTCGCCCCCAATGCCGAGGACCCCGAGACGCGCGGCAGCGGGCTGTTTCTCTCCAAGCGGCTGGAGAACTATGGCCAGCAGCCGGTCGACCTGCCGGCCCTGACGCGGGATGTCGGGCGGCTGTTCATCGGCATCGACCTCCAATGTGCCCAGTGCCACGACCACCTGTTCATTGACGATTACAAGCAGCAGGACTTCCAGGGGCTGTTCACGTTTGTGAGCCAGGCCGCGCCGCGGACCGATGTGAAGTTTCCCGCCGTGTTTGAAAAACCGGTCAAAACCAAGACCGACTTTATGTCGGTGTTCGTGAAGGAGCCCCGCAGCACCGGCCCCAAGCTGCCGGGACTGGACGAGGTCCCCATCCCGGCCCTGGCCGAGAACGAACTGTTCGCGGTGCCTCCCGACAAGGCCAAGCAGTTTCCCGGCGTATTAAAGTTCAGCCCGCTCAAGATCCTCTCCGAGCAACTGCCACGGGCGGAAACACCGGGCTTCTCCCGCAACATCGTCAACCGCCTCTGGTGGCTCATGCTCGGCCGGGGTCTGGTGCATCCGCTGGATCTGAGCCACTCGGGCAATCCGCCGTCACACCCCGAGCTGCTGGACCTGTTGTCGACCGAGTTTGCCAAGCCGACTCCGGCGGGCGAAACGACCGCGCCGTTTGACATCAAACGCCTGCTGCGTCATCTCGCGCTGACTCAGGCCTACCAGGCCACCAGCCGCCTCCCCGCTGGCGAAGACCTCAAACCCGAACTGTTCGTGGTCGCACTGGAGAAGCCACTGTCGGCCGAACAGTGGATGCGCGGCGTGCTGCAAGCCACCGGCCCCGACAAGCCGCTGCTCGAAGTGACCGCTCCCGACGAAGTCCGCACGAAGTTTCTTAAGGCGTTCGCCAACCCGCCGCGCGAGCCCGAAGTCGAGTTCGCCCCCAGCGTGAAGGCGGCCCTGTTCCTGATGAATGACGCCCAGGTCGCGCAGTGGCTCAAACCCCAGGACGGCAACCTGGCCGACCGCCTGGTCAAGCTGGCTGAGCCACCAGCCGTGGCGGACGAACTCTTCCTCAGCGTCCTCAGCCGTCCGCCCGCGCCCGACGAAACCGCCGCGGTGGCTCAACTCCTCGCCTCCCACCCCGACAAAGCCACCGCCGTGAGCCACCTGATCTGGGGGCTTGTGGCCTCGACGGAGTTTTGTGTGAATCATTGACGCCACTGGTTAAGTTTTGCTCGCTGCGGCACCCCTGGCGCGGATGGGTGGCCTGCGCCACCTGCCTCATCCGCTGGCGGGGTTCCTCGCTCACCGTGGCCGCTGTGTCACTGGCCAGCTTGCGGAGGGGTTGCCACCGCGCCGGGCAGGGTCTAAAAATTCCGGTAGGTTGTCGGGCGGACTCGGAGACGGATGCATGGAGCCACCACTTCAGAAGTCGCGTGAAAATCACCAGCGGATGCTTCAAATCCTGCGGAGGATGACGCCGCAACAAAAGCTGGAGCAGGTCTTCAAGCTCAACGAGCGTACGCTTGAGCTGATGCGCGTCGGCCTGCGCATGCGGTTTCCCCATTTGGACGAAGCGGCGCTCCACCAGCTCTATCTGCAGATGCGGGCCAGATGTCACAACAAAAACTACTGAGCCACGTCGTCGGCCGGCTACAGGGTCTGGGTATCGAGTTCATGCTGACCGGTTCCCACGCATCGAGCCTCCAGGGTCAGTCGCGTTCAACCCATGACATCGATTTGGTGGTCAATCTGAAAGCCGAACACGTGCAGCCGTTGTTTCGCGCGTTTCAGGAAGATCGTTTCTATCTGAGCGAAGCCGCCATCGTCGAGGCGGTTCGAACGCGGCGAACATTCAATCTGCTGGAAAGCACAACGGGGGAGAAAGTCGACTTCTGGGTGCTGGACAGCACCCCATTCGATCAATCCCGATTCTCGCGCCGCCAGCGAATTGAACTGGATGGCCAGCAATTCGATGTTAGTTCGCCGGAAGATACGATTCTGATGAAATTATCCTGGGGCAAGAAGTCCGGAGGCAGCGAGAAGCAATTCAACGACGCCCTGCATGTGTACGAAATGCAGGCCGGACTGCTGGATTCTGAGTATCTACAGGCGTGGCTCACGGTTCTCGGTGTGGAGGATCTGTGGCAGCGAATCCTCGCCGAGGCGGAGCCGTTTGTTCCACCCGAATGAATGGCGGATCCCCCGCTGGGCGAAGGCTGCGAAGATCGCCACACGGTCCAGGAGCAAACCTTGTCCGACCATCGCGACCAAAAACTGAGCCCCGGCGTCGTGGTGCTGTATGCCATCGTGATCGGCGGGTTTCTGTATGTCGGACTGTTCGCCGCGATTGTGTGCGATGAACTGTACAACGGTCGCCGCCTGTGGGAGCTGTGCGCCAGCCCTTTTCCCGTGCAGACGACGCAGTCGGTTCAGCACGCGCTGGAGGTCATCTACGCACCGCTGATCTGGCTCGTGCGGCGCGCTCTGGGCGTTTGAAGCCACCGTCAGCGGTGCGGGACACCATACAGCTTGATCAGCCCGCACGATTCGCACAGGAAGGCCGCGACGGCTCCGGCGTAGGGGACTTGTCCGATCCAGAATGACGGCATGGCATCAACCGCCGCATATTCCAGGGGATGCGATTGATTGCCATGCCCCTTGTCGACCATTTTCACCTCGTGCATGGTCCCATCGCAGTCGGTGCATTCGCGTTTCGCTGGCGTTATCATCGTGCCGCCTCTTGGATGCGCAAGTCGGGTTCAAATCGATTTCAACGGCAAACCGCCGTGCGGTCAATCGTCATGTGACACATGGACAACCTTCAAAACCTTCGCCAGCACGTGCAGACGCTTCTCAAGGTGGACCACACTCCCGCCGAGGATTGGCCGCCATTGGCGCTCGTCCCCGAAGCACCTCGGGCCGCGTGGAACTGGCTGCCGGGTGTGCTGGCCGGATCTGGCACGGAGTGGCTGCCCAAGGTGGTCTCGGCGGTGGATGTGACCGCGCTCAGGGCCGGCCTGCTGCTGATGCACGACTTCATGGACGAGAGCCACGGTGCGGCGCAGAGCATTGAAGGACAGGGGGCGGGTCGGCTGGGAGATTACTGGCACGCCATCCTGCACCGCCGCGAACCCGATTACACGAATGCCAAGTATTGGTTTCGCCAGATCGGGACGCAGTCGCTGTTCGGCGAACTTGCCCGCCGCGCGGACCAGGTGTTGACCGTCACGACTTCGGCTGCCGTGCAGGAATGGCGGCAGCGGCTGGGATGCCCCGAACGGTGGAATCCGCTGGCCTTTGTCGACCTCTGCGAAGCCGCGCAGCAAGAACTTGGAACCGACCTGACCGCCGTGGCTCAAACCCTCCAACGCCTCGAAATGATCCTGCTGTTCCGGCAGACCTACCGGCAGGCAACCGGCCTCGACGCTTAGAACCATGGAATTGTGACGATCCGCATCGCTGCGCTGATTTGCGAAAAAGGGGGGAACCACAACCAGCACCCACTCCTTGAGTCGGGGTCGAATGCGCTTTCAATTCGTGGTTAGAATGGAACGCGACACTGGCGAGGCGAGGCTGCAGTGGGTGACTTCCGAGCAACAGGACTTCCTTCGATGACACTCCGCGTGGTGGGACTTCTGCTGCTGATCCTGGGCACCGCCGTCCTGCCATATGGCTGGTTGGCTGCCGGCGAAGGCCCGCCGGACGTGTCAAAGCCTGTCGATTACACAACCGACGTGGCTCCGCTGCTGGCGCAGCATTGTGCCCGCTGCCACGGGGCAAAGACGCAAAAGGGTCAGTTGCAGATCGACGCGCCCGAGGGGCTGGTCAAAGGCGGGGATTCGGGTGAGCCACTGTTCGTGGCGGGCAAGAGTGACAAGAGCCAGCTTGTGGAACGGGTCACGAGCGACGACCCGAACTTCGTCATGCCGCCCGAGGGGAAACGGCTTTCGGAGTCTGAAATCGCCCTGTTGAAACGCTGGATCGATGAAGGAGCGAGGCTTCCAGAAGAAAGGAAGGCCAGTCAAAAGTCAGACCATTGGTCGTTCCAGCCATTGGCGAAGGTTGAGCCACCAGTTTTGAGCGATTCGTTTGTGCGGAACGCCATCGACAGTTTCATTCTCGCCAAGCTGCGGGAGAAGGGACTGCGGCCGTCGCCTGAAGCGGACAAGGTGACGCGGATCCGGCGGCTGGCGCTGGATCTGCATGGGCTGCCGCCAACGCCTGAAGAGGTCGAACGGTTTGTGAAGGACGACCGCCCGGATGCCTGGACGCGGCTCGTCGACCAGATGCTTGCCAGCCCGCGGTATGGAGAACGCTGGGGCCGGCACTGGCTGGATGTCATCCGCTTTGCCGAAACCAACGGCTTCGAGACCAACCGCGAACGAACTTCGGCGTGGCACTTCCGTGACTACGTGATCCGCGCCTTGAACGAGGACAAGCCGTACAACCAGTTCGTCCGCGAGCAGCTTGCCGGCGATGCCCTGGATGTGCAGATTGGCACTGGCTTTCTGGTGGCGGGGCCGTATGACATCGTCAAAAGCCCAGACAAGAACTTGACGCTGATGCAGCGGCAGGATGAGTTGGCGGACATGGTCAACACGACGGGGACCACGTTTCTGGGGCTGACCCTGGGGTGTGCCCGCTGCCACAACCACAAGTTCGACCCGATCACGCAGAAGGATTTTTACGCCGTGCAGGCGGTGTTCGCCGGCGTCAACCAGGGTGAACGGGAAATTCCCGTGGCTCCACAGCCAGACAGCGTGGCTCAACTGGCTGCACAGAAACAGCAACTCGACGAGACCGCACAGCGCCTGGCCGCTTTGCGGCAGATGGCGGAATCGGAGCGGAAACGTGGATCAACGCCGGACAAGGAACTGCGTCCCGCGGTCAATCCGAAGACGAATGAGGAACTGTTGACTCCAGTCGCGGCACGCTGGGTGCGTATGACCATCCGGGCCACCAACAACGGGGCCGAACCCTGCCTGGACGAATTCGAAGTCTACGATGCCTCCGGCAACAACGTGGCTCTGGCGAGCGCCGGGGCCATCCCCACTGCTTCCGGCAGCCTGCCGGGGTATGAAATTCACCAGTTAAAGCATCTCAACGACGGCCAGGTGGGCAATTCCCACAGTTGGATTTCCAACGTGGCGGGGACTGGCTGGGTGCAGCTTGAACTCAGGCAGCCAGTCGAGATTCAGCGGATTGTATGGGGCCGCGATCGCCTCGGCCAGTTCCCCGACCGAGTGCCGACCGACTACTTGATCGAAATCGCCGTGAACCCCGGCGAGTGGCAGGCCGTTGCCAGTTCAGCCACGCGAAGGAAGGGAGTGTCGAGCGAGTCCGAGGAAGCGGCGTTTGTGGCGTTGCTTCCTGTGGATCTCCAAAAAGAAGCCACCAGTCTTTTGGGCCGGCACCGTACCTTGAGCGAACTGGTCCGGCGACGGTCGGCTGGTTCGGACGTGGCTTGGGTCGGTTCCTTCCGCCAGCCCGAACCGACGTACAGGCTGTACCGCGGCGACCCGCTCGCCCCACGGGAAGTGACCGCGCCCGATGCCGTCGAAAGCCTGGGCACGCTGGGTCTCGCCGTCGACACGCCGGAGCAACTGCGGCGGGTCAAGCTGGCCGACTGGATCGTGCGGAACGACAACCCGCTGTCGGCGCGGGTGCTGGTCAACCGCCTGTGGCAGTACCACTTTGGGACGGGGATCGTTGACACTCCCAACGACTTCGGCGCGAACGGCACGCCGCCCTCGCATCCCGCCCTGCTGGACTGGATGGCTGCGGAGTTCATGCGCAACAACTGGTCGTTGAAGCGGATGCATCGGCTGATCCTGCTCTCCTCCACCTATCAGCAGGACAACGCGCCGCGTCCCGAAGCCGTGGCCGTGGATGCCGGCACACGGCTGTTGTGGCGGTTCCCTCCCCGGCGGCTGGAAGCCGAAGCGCTGCGCGACAGCATTTTGGCGGCTTCCGGGGTGCTGGACCTGACCATGGGCGGTCCGGGCTTCAGTGCCTTCGATGTGCAGCTCGAGAACGTCCGGCATTATTTTCCCAAGAAGACATTTGGTCCCGCCGACTGGCGGCGGATGGTTTACATGACCAAAGTCCGTTCCGAGCAGGATGCCATCTTCGGCGTGTTCGATTGCCCCGACGGCAGCCAGGTCGCCCCCAAACGAAGCCGCTCGACGACTCCCTTGCAGGCTCTCAATCTGCTGAACAGCCCGTTCATGACCCAGCAAGCACAACTTCTGGCGAGCCGGCTTCGTCGCGAAGCGGGCGATGACACCGGGAATCAAATCCGCCGGGCGTATTCCCTGCTTTATAGCCGGTTTCCAGTTGAATCCGAGCTGCACGACGCGCGGGACCTCGCCGGCCAATATGGACTGGAAGCGGTCTGCCGGGCGCTCCTCAACACGAATGAATTCCTGTTCTTGTTTTGAGGGTCGAACCAATTAGACGCCGACCGCCGTCCGCGTTCTTTTGCGGGAGCAAGAGACAACTTTACGCCGTTCGAGTCCCACCGCATCCACAGCTTCACCTCCGTAAGGCGGCGACCACCACAGGCGTGGCAAGGACCGGTTGCGGCGGCCGTGAGCAACAAAGTAGGCGAGTCACTCCGTGACTCGAACCCGGCCGGAGTGACATGGCGACTTTGTGTTGCCTTTCGCTCTGCGAGAGGCACGGCAGTCCGGCGATGGCAAGTGCTGATTCAACCGACAGGCCCTGAACCTCGGCGATGAACGGGCCTTCTGCCCTACGCCGCGCGCACCGTCATCCGCCGTTACGTGGTGGGCTCCATCTTAAAAAAATGGCCGCCGCTCACCGATTTGCAGGCGGCATCACAAAACTCGCCGCAAAAAACCGCACCGTGACGCAGTTGCCGTCGTGGCTTGCTGTTACGTCGCCGGCGTACGGATCCACCCAGCTTGGGCATCTGGCTTCGGTGTTAAGACTGGCAGTCTGCATGCGACTGCGCCCGTCAATTCCGATTGATCCCAATCTGCTGTGCGAAATCACTACACCGGTTGCATCGAAGAATCCGATCGTATTGAGGACGACGATTCGCCAGCGGAACTTTTTAAGGAGACCGGCGTTGTCCTGGCTCACTCAAACACTAAATCTGGTTATGGGTGGACGTCCTGAACGGCGCCCACAGGACAGCCGTGCCTTCGCCCAAGTGGAGGAACTCGAGCCCCGGCTGTGCCTGGGCGCGCTTGAGCCCCCACAGATTCCGGAGTGGGACTGCGCAAACGTCCCCGCTGAAATCGCGAGCGCCGCCGGTCACTCCGCCAATGCCGCGGCGACCCTGCAGGAATTGCTGCAACCGTTCGAAATTCAGGCCGATCCGGCCAGTTACCCGGCGACGGATGAAGAGCCTGAAGCGGGTGCCTCTGGCGAGAACGACGCGGAGCTTGCGCAGGAGGACGGCGAATCCGGACCCGTGTCCGAGTCGAGCGGCTTGGGAAATCAGGTCGTGGCCGCGCTGATGCCGTTGATGTTTGTGGGTGCCGTGGAGGACGATGGTGCTCCTCCCCCTGACAGCGGTTCGGGTTCGGGTGGCTCCGGCGGTTCCGCCGGTGGCTCATTCAGCGACCCCGGCAGCAATCCGGCGGAATCCCCGTTGCCGCCTGCCGACAGTGGCACCGGTGGACCGGTCACTCCGGTCATTGACCAGGGCGGTGGCAGCAATGTCTCCAGTGGCCAGGTGCCCTTCAGCGACAATGACCTGTCGTCCATCGATTCCCTGCAAAGCCCGGCGATGTCGGAAGTGCCCAGTGGGGCACAATCCGCGATGAACGGCGGCTACACCTACATCGCCGACGCGCCTCCAGTGAATGGCGAACTCTCGTCCGGGGAAGTGCTGACATTGCTGCAGCGGGCCTCCATGGCGACCGCCAGCGAGGACGGCATATTTGCGATTGTCGACCGCAATGGGCGCATCCTTGGTGTGCGGGTTGAAGCCCAGGTTCCGATCGCCATGGCCGACACGGCCACGCTGGTGTTCGCCATTGACGGTGCCGTCGCCAAGGCCCGCACGGCCGCGTTCTTCGCCTCGGCCGGCGATCCGAACGACACGAGTGACGGCCCTGGTCCCAGCGGCCCTACTCCGCTTACCTCCCGCACCATTCGCAGCCTCAGCGAAACGACCATTACCCAGCGTGAAGTCGAAGCCAACCCGAACTCCGCCGACCCCAGCATCCGTGGTCCAGGATTCGTGGCTCCCATCGGCGTTGCCGGCCATTTCCCGCCGGGTGTCCAGCACACGCCGCAGGTCGACTTGTTCAACATCGAAGCCTCGAACCGCGACAGCCTCATCCTGGCAGGAGCCAACGGGATTCGGGAAAATGGTGCCGGAGACGACATCACCCTGGCGACACGCTTCAACGCGACTTACGATCCGGGCAAGGCGCTTTTCGCCCCCGAGTCCTATGGCCTTGTCTCGGGGCTCATGCCCACGGCCCAGTCGCGCGGCATCGCCACGCTGCCCGGCGGCATTCCCATCATCCGCAACAACGCCGATGTGAATGCGGGCACTGGATTCACGCTGGCGGGCGGGCTCGGCGCGTTCTTCCCGGGAACCAACGGGTACGCGACATTCGAACAGGGCTTCCAGGCGGGCGTGGGGCAGACGGCTCTGCAGCGGCTCAACGCTCCGAAGGTGCTGGAAGCAGAATACATTGCTGCAGCCGCGCTGGGACTCAACAACATTCCTGGTGCTCCCGGAACGCCCGGTGGGGTGTTCCTGCCTTCGGGTCGCATCGACCTAGTGGGACTGCAACTGGAAGTCATCGGCCCGGGTGGCTCTACAAACGGCCCGAAGACCCTAACGGCCTACGGTGTGACTCTGGGTGTCGGAACCAACAGCGGTACCAACATGCAGGTCACCACCAATCCGGCTGTGACAGCCATTGATGGGCTCCCCGTGCCCACCGGCTGGCTGGTCAGCCCGCGGGCCTCGCTGGTGGACAACATCACGGCCGACGACGTGAACAGAATCATTCAGCAGGGCATTACCGAAGCCAACCTGACGCGTGCCGCCATCCGGCTGCCGCTGGGCCGCCGCACGAAGATGGTGCTCGCCGTAGGCGACTCGCAGGGGAACATCCTCGGCCTGTTCCGCATGGACGACTCGACGATCTTCTCCATCGACATCGCGGTCGCCAAGGCCCGCAATGCGGCCTACTACGCGAACCCGGCTCAACTGCAGGCGGTGGATCAGGTGCCCGGCATCGCGGCTGGCGTGCCGTTCACGGCCCGCACCTTCCGCTTCCTGGCCGAGCCACGCTATCCGTCGGGCGTGGACTTCACGCAGCCCGCTCCGTTCTCGATCCTCAACGATCCTGGGATCAACGCGGTGACCGGCGAAAACACCGGTGCCCCAACGCCGTTCGCATCGTTCCAAAGCGTGCTGGGCTACGACAAGTTCAACCCTGGCCACAACTTCCGGAACCCGGGGAACCTCGCCAACCAGAACGGCATCGTGTTCTTCCCCGGCAGCTCCGCGGTCTACAAGGGCGGCGTGCTGGTCGGCGGGTATGGAACATCGGGTGACGGTGTTGACCAGGACGACGTGATCACCGCCGCGGCGATGCAGGGCTTCTCGCCGCAGGAGTTCGGCATCATCCGCGCCGACCAGGTCTTCTTCCGTGATGCCCGGCTGCCCTACATGAAGTTCAACCGCAATCCGCGCCGCTAGCCGGCACGGTCGCCATAAGAATCAGTCAGTGGTCCAGACAGCAGTGTCTGGACCACTGTCTGTCTAGATCAAGCTTTTGCAGAGTTCGGTGACGAGTCCATGGCAACGCAATCCGGGGGGATTGGCATGAAACAACGAGTGCGTTTATGCCTGGCGGCATTGATGCTGTCCGGGATCACAGGTCTGTGCGGCCCGCAGGCCTCATCGTCCGCGGCGGAGATTCCCATCGATTTCAAGGAAGGTGGCAACCTGTACCGCAAGGGTGCCAACCACTTTGAATGTCAGACGCCGTGGGAACGGTTCTGGCGGGCCGGGAATCCTCACTGCACATCGCGGTGGGCCAAGCCGAACTACGACCGGTGTGACCACGGCTACTATGTCAGTGGCGGCGCGGCGACCCGCGGACGGTTCGGTGGCGAATATCGCTACTGCAACGAAGGCACCTGGGGCTGGGACTACTGTCCGCCATGGAGCCGCGTCCGCCTCTTCTGGTGGCACGGCCGAAAACAGCAGGGCAGTGGTGGCCAGTTCGAGCCCAACCACAACAACAAACCGTTTAGCGAGGAACGCCGCGCTCCGCACCAGGAATAAGAGACCCGCGAGAACCCGTTTCAAGACCCGGCTGCAAAGCCGGGTCTTGTCGTTGATCCAGTGGCTGCAATCCGAGATGCTGCATCAGCCGTTCGGCCCCGGTGCGGGCGAATCGCGATTCGCCACAGGTGTTCCGAAGTCTTGCGATGTGAGATAGCATAATCGCCTGTAACTCGCCCGCCTGAAAACCGGAAAGTGCAGGAGCTGTCGATGCTGATTGCCTGTGTGGCTCTATACATGGCCGCCACCGTGGCCGTGGGGATCTACGCCTCGAGCCGTGTGCACAATTCGAAGGACTTCATGGTGGCCGGGCGGTCGCTGCCGCTCTATATGAACTTCGCCTGCGTGTTCGCGACGTGGTTCGGCGCGGAGACCGTGCTGTCGGTGTCCGCCAAGTTCGCCCACGAAGGGCTGCGGTTCGTCTCCGGTGATCCGTTTGGGGCGTCGCTGTGCCTGGTGCTGGTGGCCTTCTTTTTCGCCCGCACGTTCTACCGCCTCGAACTGCTCACGATTGGCGACTACTACCGCCATCGATACGGCAGAACGGTGGAGGTCGTCACTTCGCTGGGAATCGCCAGCTCCTATCTGGGCTGGACCAGCGCGCAATTGTCTGCCCTGGGTCTGGTGATCCACGTCCTGGGCGAAGGCGTGTCGATCAACGGCATGGTTCTTTCGCTCGATGGCGCGATCCTGATGGGCGCGGTGATCGTCACGATCTACACGATGTTTGGCGGCATGTGGTCCGTCGCGCTGACGGATGTCATTCAAACTGCGGCAATCGTCATTGGCCTGGTCATTGTGGCTGTGCTGCTGGGAAACCGGGCCGGCGGATTCGACGTGGTCGTCGCGGAGGCCCATCAGCAGGGCAAATTGAATCTTCTCCCCGACCTCACCACCGCCGCCTGGCTCACATTCATCGGCGAATTCCTCACCATGGCGCTGGGCTCGATCCCGCAGCAGGACGTGTTCCAACGGGTCACCAGCGCCAAGAACGAACGGACGGCGTTTTGGGGGACACTGGGCGGCGGCCTGTTCTACTTCGGCTTCGCCTTCGTGCCAATGTTCATCGCCTTCTCGGCCACAATCCTCGACCAGGGCATCCTTGAGACGCTTCAAGCCAACGATCCTCGCCGCGTGCAGCAAATCCTTCCGCACCTCATTCTCAACAAGACTCCCATTTGGTGCCAGGCGCTGTTTTTTGGCGCGCTGCTGTCCGCCATCCTCTCCACCGCCAGCGGCACCCTGCTCGCCCCCGCCAGTGTGCTGACCGAGAACGTCCTGCAGCAGTTCACCAAACACTTCAGCGACCGGACGATGCTGTGGCTGCTGCGGCTGCTGGTTGTCATCGTGGCTGTCGTCTCCACGTCCATTTCGCTCAACACCAACCAGACGATGTACCAATTGGTGGAAAGCGGCTACAGCGTGACGCTGGTGGTCGCCTTCGTGCCGCTCGTCTTCGGCGTGTACTGGAAGCGGGCCACCACGCAGGGAGCCGTCGTTTCCATCCTCCTCGCCCTGATGGCGTGGCTCGGCGGAAAGTATCTGCAGGGGGGCTACGCAGCGCACATCGAAGCCCTGGGCAACGCAGCGGCGGAGGCTGGCAGAACGTTCGCTGTGCCAAAGGCCCCAGTGTGGACTGAAGTGCCACCGCAGCTCTATGGCCTGGGGGCGGCCATTATCGGAATGCTGCTCGGGTCACTGCTGCCCAATTTGATCCGCAACGCGTCACCCGACCCCGCCGAACTGGCCCGGATGAAGCGGTCGAACGTCATCGGCCATTGACTCCCACTGCTTCTGTAGGGCCTGGCCATTGCCTGGCAGGGCGAGTTTTCGAAAAATCAGCCGGAACGCGTGAGCGCGCGTGAGCGTCCGGTTCCTGGACGAGCGCGATCGCCGCTTCTTCGCTGAGTCGGAACCGGAGCCTAACTAAGGATCGCAGCAACACCCGTTGGGGCGGTTGGCCAGAGTCTGACCAGAAGCAGAACCCGCTATTGATCACTGAATTTCCAGCACGCGCTGGCGAAATCGTCGCGGCACGCCAACAACCTGACGGCTAGTAGTACGAAGAACACGAATTTCACGAATCAACAACCGGCAAGGCTTCGCGGGCGATGGAATCCTGCTCGTTGCCATTCGTGACATTCGTCTTATTCGTGAAAATTCGTGGTTCCACTTTTCGTTGCCTAACTAACTAAGACCGGCATTCGGTCAGCATCTTGAAGCGTGCTTTATTCTTTGTCCTTTAGTAGGCTCCGGTTCTGACCGTTCCAAAAGGCGATGGTGCAAACTGAAGAACCGGACGCTCACGCGCTCCGGCTGATTTTTGAAAACTGGCAAGCGCTGTGTGCAGGCCAGTCCAAGTTTGTATGCGGCAGCATCGTGCCGTAAGATGCCAGCAACATGTCTTCCGCAAAACCAGCCAATCAGGTTCGACACCGGCGCTCGCTGCAGGGGCTCACACAGGCCGAACTGGCGGAACGGGCGGGCATTTCCCGTACCGCCGTGTCCGCCATCGAGGGTGAGCGGCTGGTTCCCTCCGTGGCCGCTGCCCTGGCACTTTCGGAGGTGCTGGGTTGCACGGTGGAAGATTTGTTTGGGCGTGGGGTCACCCCCACGCCACAGGTCTGGGCAAGTGAGCAGCCGACGCCTGACCGGTTTTGGAGTGCGGAGGTCGGCGGCCGCACGGTCCTCTACCCTGCGACAACCGCCCCCCTGCTGACGCCTCTTCCAGACGGTGGTCCCGAAGAGCAACCGGCTGGTGCGCGGGAGGAGACCGAAACCCTGGTCCTGGCTGGCTGCGATCCCGCGGCGGGTCTGTTGGCCACGCAGTTTGCGATGACGACCGGCCTGCGTTTGCTGGTCTTGCCACGCTCCAGCCAGCAGTCTTTGGAAATGTTGCGGGCGGGACTCGTGCATTTGGCGGGGCTGCATTTCTCCACGCCCCATGAACCCCACCGTAACGAGCAGGTCGTCTGCTCGACGCTGGGGGCGGGGTTCCAACTGCTGCGCGTGGCTCGCTGGCAGGAGGGGATCGTCAGCCTGCCAGGGACCAACTTGCGGTCGGTGAAGGGAGCCACGCGGGCGAAGCTGACTTGGATCGGCCGCGAAGCCGGATCTGGAGCGCGGCTGTGTCTCGACCAGTTGCTGGAAGGCCGGCCGGCACCGCGGCATCTGGCAAGAAATCACCGGGGAGTGGCCGAGGCGATCCAGTCTGGCTGGGGCGACGCTGGTGTTTGTGTGCAGTTGGTCAGCGCCGAAGCCCGCCTGGAATTTCTCGCCGTGCAGGAAGAGGCATATGACCTGTGTTTTCCCAAGAGCCTGGCCGATGACCGCCGCTTCAAAGCCTTTCTGAGCGTGGTCCGCTCCCATGCCTATCGCCGCCTGCTGGATCAACTTCCAGGCTACAATTCCGCCGAAACCGGCAATGTCTGGGGCGTCGAAGCGTCTGGTTGACCTGTCCGCCAGATCGTCCGTGGCTCGTGGCTCAGGAGGAGCCGGAATTCTCCGGTGGCAGTCCACGCGGGTTGCGCATGGCGAATTCGCCACGCGAGCGACGAACGATGTTGCCATTTCGCAACCCGCGCCGCCGTCTCGCCGACACTCCGCATGTCGCAACACCAAAACTAGGAAAAGCGTGCGGCGATTCGATTTGCTTGACCCCAATCTGGCGCGGCGTTTGCCTGATTGACGGTGGGAATTGCTTCACACCCACACCAACTTGAGCCGAGCCCCACGATGGCCAGTTTCCTGCCTGACAGCACCCCGCGGAAAGTTCTGTTCGCCGTCGCCGCCGCGATGTGCGTCTTCGTGGTGTATTGCGTCATCCGGGCCAAGACCGATCCGCGGCGGTTGGCGGCGGCGGCCGGGAAAACGGCCGTCACCGCGCCGGCTCCTCCCGCGGCACAGTAGATGGACAAGCCAACGGCTGAACCGCATCATGCCTGAAGACGGTCCATCGGTGGCCGACTTCAGGCATTCCTATTGACGCGATCGCCATGCGCTGCCTCGCAATCGTATTCGTCTGCTCACTCGCCATGAGCATCGGCTGCGGGCCGGCACGGCAGCCACCCGCGGCGACATCCCGCGCAGATGGATCAACCAATGCTGCGCCAGAGTCGAAGCTGGACAGTCAGCGCCCGACTGGTCCCATGCAGCCGTTCCGGTTGGACATCGCTTCGCTGCCGAATGGATATCGCGTGAGTCCGCAAGTGTTCAGCGGTGGCGAACCGCATGGCGAAGAGGCGTTTGCCAAGCTGCAGGAGTTGGGCGTCAAGGCGGTCATCAGCGTCGACGGTGGTGAGCCACCGGTGGCGCTCGCCAAGGCGCACGGCCTGCGGTATGTGCATCTGCCGATCGGATACGATGGCATCAACCAGACACGCATTGCCCAACTGCTGCGGGCGGCGAACGAAGCCGAAGGCCCGGTCTATGTGCATTGCCACCATGGCAAGCACCGCGGGCCAGCCGCCGTCGCCGTGATTTGCGAAGGCCGCGAGGGCTGGACGCCGCAGCAAGCCGAAGCGTGGCTCAAACAGGCCGGCACCTCTCCCGATTACTCCGGCCTGTACCGCACGGTGGCCGAGTTCAAGGCCCCTGACCCACGGGAATTGAAGGGCAGTTCGCCCCTCCCCGAGAGCGTGGCTCCGCCAGCGCTCATCGAACAGATGCTGCAGATTGACGAGCATTGGAGCCACGTGCTGCAGGGGCTGGGGAAAACCCCGCCGACAGACGCGCAGGCCGAAGCCACGCTGCTTCGGGAGGCGTTCACGGAGCTGGAACGAGCCTCCGCCGACCGCGGCGACGATTTTCTAAGGCAACTGGCCACCGCCAAAGCGGCCGCAAAGTTGCTGGAAACCGGGCTGAAAGACAAAGCAGAAGCTGCCGTCAAGCAGGCTTCGGCGAAGATCAAGCAGAGCTGCAAGGACTGCCACGCGCAGCATCGCGACCAGGTCCGGAAGTAGTAGCAGTTACGGCAATCGGCCTAAAAAAGTTGAGCCACCCGCCTCTGGCATTCACACTGGCAGAGATCGTTCCGCGCAGCGCGGCAGTTCGAGCGTATGCAGGATGGCCTGCCAACGCAAACAGATTTCCGGCGGAAATGCGCCGTGGCGGTCTTGTGCGTCGAGCCCCTGGGCGGACGGTCCGTCGTTCACATTCCAGAGCCGTGGTGGCCATGAAGGTGAAGTCATAAATAGGACATTGTGATGTGATAACACTCGTCGATAAGCGGCGGGGAAGTGGCTGGTTGCCGCCGGCTGCCACGGCTGACAAGCGGTGACGGTTCCGTTAGGCTGTTCACGCATCTGGCCCATCGTCCCCCCATGGAAGCTCCCCCATGACCAATTCTGAAGAAGCGCTGAAGTACATTCGCGACGGGATGATTGTCGGCCTGGGGACTGGCAGCGCGGCGACCGCCTTCATCCGCGCCCTGGGCGAACGCGTCGAGCGTGGCTTAAAGATCATCGGCGTGCCGACCTCCGAAAAATCGGCGGCGCTGGCCAAGGAACTGGGCATTCCGCTGAAGACCCTCGAAGAGGTCAACGCCACGCTGGATGTCTGTGTCGACGGAGCCGACGAGTTCGACCCGCAGCTCAACCTCGTCAAGGGCCTGGGTGGCGCGCTCGTCCGCGAGAAGATTGTTGCCGCCGCCGCCAAACAACTCGTGATCCTCGTCGGCCCGGCCGACTCCGGAATCAAAAGGTCCAAGGCAAAGCTGGGAGAGCGCGGCGTCCTGCCGGTGGAAGTGGTCCCCTTCGCCCTGCCCCTGTGCCAGCGGAAGCTCACCGAACTGGGGCTGGCGCCAATACTCCGGCCAGCGGGCGACAAGCCATTCGTCTCCGACAACGGCAACTACATTCTCGACTGCAAGCTGAAGCCGATCGACGATGTCGTGGCCTTCGAACGCCAACTGCTTTCGATCCCCGGCGTCGTGGACACCGGCCTGTTCATCGGCATGGCCGACGTGGTCCTGTTCCAAGATCACGAATCGCTGCAGGTGCTGACCCGCTGAACGGGTTGCGACAGGTTGGTTGTGAGATCATCCGCTCGGGGCGTGCCATGAACAGCGAAGCCGCGATGGTGGCCTGCATCAAGCTGGCGGCGCTGTCGCAGGACCGGCAGCAGTGGCTGCCACGGGACAAGTTTCTGTTGCTGGCCGGCGTGGCTGCGGTGGAGGCCGGGGCCCGCCCGGTCGCCGAGCAGTGCCGCACCTTGGTTCTGAGCCACAACCCTCAGCATCTGATCGGGAGCCACAGTTCGTTTGCGGCCGCGTTGGAAAACCCCGACTTTCAAGCGTTCGTCCGGCAACTCTCCCGCTTTTGTTCGTACGAACAGGCCGAACACCTGTTGACGCAGAACAACCTGAGCGCCGGTCGCCCCGCCGAGGGCATTTCATGGGACGACTACGCCCTGCTGCTGCTCCAGCGCATGGACTTGCGTGAGCCTGCGTGAGCCTGCGTTGCTGTCGAAGTGGAATTTCAAATTTGAGGTCTCCGAGAAAAGTCGGGCACCTCAGTTTCATGGAATTTCAAATTTCAGATTTCAAATTTCACAGTAAAATGTCTTTTGGCGACATCTGGCCTTCAGGACGAGAGTTATTACCCCGGCACGAAAGAAACGCACGACTGAATCAACTTGGGAACCTTGGGAACCATCATGCCTCGTCGAGGAGCGTGTGGCTCGTGGTGCGACTTTTCGTGTGAGGACGACTCCGACGACAGGCTGCTTTCGTGGCATCGGTTTGAGCCGACACGGCCATGACGAGCCGGCAACTTGGTTGTGGACTGAAGTCCACACTACGGGGGCGGACAGGCGGCGCTTCGCCGGAACCGACCCCTGATCCACCGGCGGGAAGGCGCAGCCGGCGT
>JAKFUF010000036.1 GCA_021732845.1 Planctomycetaceae bacterium
CTGGCGAATGCCTCGACGTTGAAGCTCGTCCAGGCTTTGGAGCGCGGGGAGCGATGGGCCATCAAATATTGTCTGAGTCACCTGGAACCGGATGGGCAGTGCGGCATCAACCGGTTGCGCCGGCGGGTCGAAGAATCGGACGAGGACGAGGGCGAACCGGAGGCGGAGGAGACTGCCAGCGAGATGGAAGTCGTGGAGGATCCGGAGAAGATCCATGATTTCGAGCTGGCGACCAAGTACATCGTCGCGAATTACGGGCTGCTGTCGGGGCGACTCGAACTGCCGCCTGCGCCCCCTGTCACGAAGGCGGCACCTACATCGCCCCCGAGCGGTGTTTCCGCAGCCACCGCGCCCTCCGTCGTGCAATCAGAACGGGTGTTGATGACCCTGAAGAGGCCCGATGCCATTTACGTTGTGTCCACTCGCGAAACGGTGGCTGACCAGAAAACGGTGGCTGACCAGAAAGGGTGTTCCCCGAGAAGCGGGGAAACAGTTTTGCCAGCCGCGCCCCCCATCGTGGAGTTGACGCAGCCGAGTTCGGCGGAGTTGTTGTCGCAGCACAAACATCGGCAGGCTGCAACCGACGACTTGGAAGACGAGGCCGACTGCCAGCCGGCCATGACGCTGGAAAAGCACAACGTGCTGCCCGCTTTACCTCTCATCGCAAGGGAACCCACCGCGCCCCCTATCGCGACCGGCGGCGAGAACCAGAATGGTCCAGCTACCGCGGCCATCGCCGACAGCCAGGTTTTGAAGGGTGCGCCCCCTCTTGCGGAGCAGAAATAACTGTTCGATTTCGATTCGTTGATCCGCCAATGAGCCGGCACGCGTTAGCGTCCGGTTTTACGACTGCCGGAACCGGACGCTAAGGATCGCGGCAACAATAACATGGTGAAGTGCTTGGGATGGACGCCGATTGAGAGCAGATTCATCAGCCGGCACGCGTTAGCGTCCGGTTCGTAGCGTTGGCGTCTTCCGATTATCCTCCAACCGGGGGCTAAGGATCGTAGCAACAATAACTGTGACATTTGTCTCCCTATTCAGCAGCGAACGCCATCAGGGACAACGAATGAAGTTGGTGGTGAAGTCGACAGGCCTGGCAAAACGGTGCGGGAATCGTACGGTCATAAATTAACCACGAATTCTCACGAATCTTACGAATTTCACGAATTTCACGAATGATCAACCGGCATGGCTTCGCGGGTGACGGAATCCTGCTCGTTGCCATTCGTGACATTCGTCTTATTCGTCAAAATTCGTGGTTCCCCCTTCTCGTTGCCTAAGACCGGCCTTCGGTTAGCAGGGCCGACGATTCTCGTTCGGCCCATCCCCAGGCTGGTGGCGGCGGACGGACTGGAGATGACGACTTTCAATCGGGCCGGTGGTTTTCTGTCCCCAAAATCCGTGATGGTCAGGAAACTTCAAATTTCACAGTCTGTACAGCCACACCGAACTGTCGGCTGAGCGGTGCGAACGCAACTCTTGCCCTGCAGTTTGAATGCCGCGAAAAAGCATTTTACTGTGAAATTTGAAATTAACGTTTGTCGGACATGTCAGATTTGAGATTTTGCGGCCGCGCCGCCGACCACGTCGCTCAGAACTCGGGCATGGTCCAGCCGTCCTTCAGCACGGCCCCCTTCGTCAGCAGGATGATGCCGTCGACAATCATCGCCTCCTGGGTTTCCGGAGACGTGTCGTGTCCCGTGGTGTTCTTGATTTTGGTGAAGCGGCCGACGCGGCAGTTTTTGTCGACGATCGCCCCCTCGACCAGGGTGCCTTCGCCCAGCCCGATCCGGGGGAGGCCATGGGCGGCGTTGGCGGCGAGTTCCGCCGGCGATTCAAAGAAATCGGCACCCATCACGATCGAATTGCGGACCGTGACGTTCGGGCCGATATGCGAGCGCACGCCGATGACACTGTTTTCGATCACCGCTCCGGCCTCGATCTGGCAGCCGTCGGCGATCAGGCTGTTGCGGACGATCGCCCCCTCGATCCGCGAGGGAGGCAGGTAGCGGGCGCGGGAAAAAATCGGCTTCCCGTCAGACACAAATTCAAACGGCGGCTCCCGGCTGGCCAGCTTCAGGTTCGCGTCGTAGAACGCCCGAATCGTGCCGATGTCCTCCCAGTAGTCGTCGAACAGGTAGGCCTGCACATGCCGCGTGCGGATCGCCGTGGGGAAGATCTCCTTGCCGAAGTCGTGATAGGGGGTCTTCTCCAACGCTTCAACCAGGGTGTCGCGGTTGAAGACATAAATCCCCATGCTGGCCAGATACTCGCGCCCGTGGCTCTTGATGCCGTGGGCATCAATGGCCGCTGGCGCGGTCTTGACCATGTCGAGGTCGTGACGCGACTGCGGCTTTTCCAGGAAGCCAGTGACTCGCGCGCTGGGGTCCAGCCGCAGAATGCCGCAGGCCTTCGCCTCCTCCTCCTCGACGGCCAGGGCAGCGATGGTCACATGCGCCTTGGAATCGATGTGCGTCTTGAGCAGCTCGGTGTAATCCATCCGGTAGAGCTGGTCGCCAGACAGAATCAGGACGTAGTCCACATCATGATCGAGGACGTAACGCAGGTTTTGCCGGACGGCGTCGGCAGTTCCCTGATACCAGTCGGTGTTGTCGGTTGTCTGCTGCGCCGCCAGAATGTCCACAAATCCGCCACCGAAGGGGTCGAACTGATAGGTCTGGCTGATATGCCGGTTCAAACTTGCGGAGTTGAACTGCGTCACGACATAGATCTGGTTCAGACCCGAGGTGAGGCAGTTGGAAATCGGCACGTCGATCAGCCGGTAGCGTCCGGCCAGGGGAACCGCCGGCTTGGAACGGTGTTTCGTCAACGGGTAAAGCCGCGTGCCCTTGCCGCCGCCAAGCACCAGGGTCAAGACGTTTCGCATTCCTAAGGTCGTCCTGTGTGCGAGAGAGGGACACCAGCACCGATCCATTCGGCAACGGTGCAGACATGCTACAGATGGGGCAAATTGGAAGCCAGCGACACGCAAAATGAATGACGGCTCTCCGAATTGTCTGACAGGAGGGCGCTGTTCAAACGGTTTGACACCTTCATTCTGGACAGCACGGGAAGACGCCAAGATCGTGCAACTCAAAGCTCATTGATCAAGAATTGGGCCACTTTCCCAATCGCTTTGCTGCGGTACGGGGTGCGCCGAGACCAATGGATTTCTCCGCCCAATGCGATAAACTCATCGGCTTGATGCGAACCCAACAGCGCCAAGTCGGGGGGAAGGCATGTCTGTCAGTGAACCTTGGGTGGATGGACTGACGATCGGCGGGATGCTGGCGGCCACGGCCCGGCGGAATCCCACGGGCGAGGCGGTTGTCTTTTCGCAGTTCCAATACCGGCGGACCTTCGCCGAACTCGACGCCGACGTGGACCAGGTGGCGCGGGCATTGATGGCGCTGGGCCTGCGGCGCGGCGAACATGTGGCGGTCTGGGGGACCAACTGGCCGCAGTGGCTGCTCCTGCAGTTTGCCACGGCGCGGATGGGGGCGGTGCTGGTCACCATCAACCCGGCCTACCGTTCGCACGAGCTGGCGTATGTCCTCAAGCAGTCGGACACGGTGGCCCTGTTTCTGGTCGACAAGTTTCGCAACTCCGATTACTTCGGGATGCTGGGCGAAACGGTTCCGGAAGTCTGCCAGCGCGGCCCCCATGGATTGCACTCCCTGGCCTTTCCCAAGCTGCGGCAGGTCGTGTCGTTTACCGACCACCCGACGCTCACGGGCGTCAACGGCTGGCGGGCGTTTCTCAATCGCGCGGATGAAGTTGAGGACACGCAACTGCGCGAGCGGGAGGCCACTCTGACGCCAGCCGATCCGATCAATATCCAATACACGTCGGGGACGACGGGGTTTCCCAAGGGAGCGACCCTCACGCACCGCAACCTGTTGATGAACGCCTATTATGTGGGCGACGCGCAAAAACTGACTCAATCTGACCGTGTCTGTGTGCCCGTTCCATTTTACCATTGTTTTGGCTGCGTTTTGGGAATCCTGTGCTGCGCGGTGCATGGGGCGGCGATGGTGGTCCCGCATGAGTACTTCCGGGCGACGGAGACACTCGTGGCTCTCGAGCAGGAACAAGCCACGGCTGTGTATGGCGTGCCGACGATGTTCATCGCCATGCTGGATGACCCAACCCGGCCACAGCGCGACCTGTCATCACTGCGCACTGGGATCATGGCCGGCAGCCCGTGTCCGATTGAGATCATGCAGCGGGTGGTCAAGGAGCTGGGCGCGCGGGAGGTCACCATTGCCTACGGCCTGACCGAAGCGTCGCCCGTGATCACGCAAACGCGAACGGACGACAGCCTCGACCTGCGGGTGAAGACCGTGGGCCGCCCGCTGCCGGGCTGGGAGGTAAAACTGGTCGATCCGGTCAGCGGCCAGGCCGCCGAAGACGGAAAACAGGGCGAACTGTGCGCCCGTGGCCACGGCGTGATGCTGGGCTACTACAACATGCCCGAACAGACCGCCGAGGCGATTGACGCCGAGGGCTGGCTGCACTCCGGCGACCTCGCCACGCGGCTGCCCAATGGGTATTACCGGATCACCGGGCGGATGAAGGAGATGGTCATTCGCGGGGGTGAAAACATTTATCCCCGCGAGATCGAAGAATTCTTGTTTACCATTCCGGCAATTCAGAACGTTGCCGTGGTGGGTGTGCCCGACCCGAAATACATCGAAGAACTGGCCGCGTGGATCCAACTGAAGCCCGGCAGCACGCTGACCGAAGACGATGTTCGCCTTTTCTGCAAAGGCCAGCTCGCCCACTTCAAAATCCCCCGTTACATCCACTTCGTCACCGAGTTCCCGCAGACCGTGACCGGGAAAATCCAGAAGTTCAAGATGCGCGAAGTCATGATCGAAACGCACGGACTGAAAAACGCGGCGGCAATGGAGACGGCCTAGCCGCAGTCGCTGCGACAGTTTCTTCTTCCAATGCTCATCCGCCTGCAGGTGCGCGATGATGTCGACGAGATCAACTGGCTGGAATGCCATCTTGGCGAAAGAAATGCCAGCGGCAGGCTTGAGGAGCGTTTTCGAGATGCGGACAAGCTGTTCTATGTGCTGACTGAAAACGCGCCGTCCATGCAGTGGTATTACAACGTGACCTTCGGAATGAGGCGGGAGTAATCCCGGCCGCCCGTGGAGCGATGCTGCCCAAAGCATTGATCATTGTTTCATTGGTGACCTCCGGTTCCTTCTGGAGAAGATCCTTCAGGATGCCCTACAAAATCCAGTTCTCGACGGAGCATCAATGGGCCTTTTTGACACCGCGGAGCATCAAGAGGAGCGGCTCGTCATTGCAACACGAATTACTGGAGATTGACCTCACATGCCAAACGACGAACTCACGCGGCTATCCGGCGTTGAACTGGCCGCCATGATTCGCGCGAGAAAAATCTCGCCCGTCGAAGTGACGAAGGCGGTGCTGGCGCAGATCGAACGGCACAATCCGGCGCTGAATGCGATTGTGACCATGAACAAGGAAGAGGCGCTGTGCGCGGCCGGCAAGGCCGAACAGGCGGTGATGAGCGGCCAGCAGTTGGGTCCGCTGCACGGCGTGCCCCTGCATGTGAAGGACAATCTGTTCGTGGCGGGGTCGCGGACCACCTTCGGCTCCAAGTTGGCCGAGGCCAACGTCACCACCGAAAACTGTCCGGCGGTGGAACGGCTCCGCGCGGCGGGGATGATTCTCATTGGGCGGACGAACACGCCGGAGCAGGGGTGGAAGGGGGTTACGGACAATCGTGTGTTCGGAGCCACACGCAATCCGTGGAACACCGCGTTGACGCCGGGTGGCTCCAGTGGCGGCGCGGCGGCGGCAGTGGCGGCCGGCATGGGACCAATCGGCCTGGGCACCGACGGCGGTGGCTCACTCCGCATCCCCGCGGCGTTCTGCGGCGTCTTCGGGTTCAAACCGAGCTTTGGCCGCGTCCCCAACTGGCCGGGCGGAGGCGGCGCAATGCTGCGGCACATCGGCACGATCACGCGCACTGTCGCCGACATGGCAGCGGCACTGGATGTGATGGCCGGTCCCGACGCCCGCGATCTGCTGTCACTGCCCCAAACCGGTGACAAATATACGGCCTCGCACGACTCAGGAATTCGCGGCACGTGCATCGCCTACAGTCCAAATCTGGGTTATGCCCGCGTCGATCCGGAGGTCGCCGCGCTGTGCGAGCGGGCCGCCAAACGGTTTGGCGAGGCCGGAGCCACGGTGGAACAGGTGGAGCTGGGGTGGCCCGACCCGTATGACGCGTGGAGCGTGTTCTTTTTCGGGACTTTTGCGGGAGCACTCGAAAAGAACCTGGCCCAGCAGGGCGACCTGCTCGATCCCGGGCTGCGCCGGGTGGTGGAACAAGGCCTTCAACTGAAGGGCACCGACTTCGCCAATGCCCTGGGTGCCCGGCACGAGTTCTGGGAGAAGGTGCGGCGCGTTTACGAACGGTTTGACCTGCTGCTTTGTCCCACGCTGCCAGTGCTCCCGTTTCCGATCGGCCAGGACGAGGCCAGCCCGATCGACGGCGAACAGCTCAGACCGCTCCAGTGGACGCGGTTCACCTATCCGTTCAACCTCACCGGCCAGCCCGCCGCCAGCGTCCCGGCCGGTTGGTCTCAATCTGGGCTGCCGATTGGCCTGCAAATCGTGGGTAACCGTCACGCCGACGTGCTTGTTCTGCAAGTCGCCCGGGCGTGGGAGCAGATTCAACCATGGAAGGACAAGTGGCCGAAGGTGTGATGGATGCGATCGTCTGCGGGGCGCGGCGGCGTGACCGGTGCTGAGGACGCAGACAGCACAGGCCCCCACAAAAGACGACATTCGTTGCTTCGTAGATCCCTACACCGACATTTGGAGAAAATCTGGATTCATGTAACGGGTCTGCGTTCTTGAAATCATCCACATTGCGCAGCAGCTCGCTGGGAAAACAGCGCCGCTTCTGCGAGGTCGTAATTCCTGAACTCCGGAGAACAACCATGGGTCCCCACTCCCGCCGCAAGTTCCTCGACAATGTCGGCCGCGGCATGCTGATGACCGGCCTCGGCGCGTCGCTTGCCCTCGATCTGGGGGTTGGCAACGCCTTCAGCAAGGAGAATTCCCCGGAAAATACGGCACTTCCCCTGGGAACCCACGCCGATTTGGTGCGGCTGCTGCAGGAGACTCCTGCCGACAAGCTCCAGCCACTGCTCGTCGACAAGCTGTCCCGCGGGGAGACGGACCTGCAGAAGCTGATTTCCGCCGCCGCCCTCGCCAATGCCGAAATCTTCGGCGGACACGACTATGTCGGCTTCCATACCGCCATGGCGATGCTGCCGGCACTGGGGCTGAAGGAACTGCTGCCGACGGAACGCCAGCCACTGCCAATTCTGAAGGTGATTTACCGCAACGCCCAACAGATTCAGCAGTTCGGTGGAGCGTCCAAGAAGACCCTCCAGGAATTGCACGAGGCGGAACACGCTGCAGAAAACGCCCCGGACACCAACGCCGTGGGCCTCAAGATTCGGGAAGCCACGCGGACGCCGGATTTGAGCAAGGCGGAGAATCTGTTCGTGACGCTCAAGGGCCAGCCCTCCGAAAAGATGCTCGAGGCGCTGCAGCCGGCGGTTCAGGACGAGATTGACGTCCACCGGTTCGTCTTCGCCTACCGCACGTACGGACTGTCAAAACTGCTGGGGCATGAATTTGCCCACACGCTGCTGCGGCAGTGCCTCGGGTATTGTGTCGATGTTGAATCGAACATGATCGCCCGCAAGTATCCATTCTCGGCCATTCGCACGGTCCTGCCGAAGCTGATCGACCAGTACAAGCTGGCCAGCGTGGTGTTTGGCAAGCGTGATCCCGGCGATGCTTGGGTCGATGCCACAAGCCTGGCGATCTACAACGGTCCGGCGGACCGGGCCGCCGACGTGGTCGCGGCAGCTCTGGCCGACGGAGTCAACCCTGAAGTCGTCGGCGAGGCAATTTCGTTGGCCTCCAATCTGCTCATTCTGCGGCAGGGACAGGGTGGGAACGAATGGCGGACCCACGGCGATTCGCGCGGGGTCCACTCGTCGGATGCCACCAACGCGTGGCGAAACATGGCCCGCGTGATGGAGCCACAACATGCCGCGTCCGGCCTGATTGTCGCGGCCTACCACTCCGCGCGGCACGGCGCATTCCCCACGCCCGCCTATCCCACCGCCGAGCACCGCGCGCTGATCAAGACGACAGATCCGGTCGCGTTGCTGAACGAAGCCGACGATGCCGTCCGCCACAACGACCAGGCCCGTGCGGCGGCGGCCATTCAGCTCTATGGCGAAGGCGGCCATGCCCCGGCGGCAGTGCTGGAGCGAATGCTCAAGTTCACCATCAGCGAAGATGGCCGCTTGCACGGCGAGAAGTACTTCCACACCGTGGCCGAGGAATACCGCACAACGCGCGAGGCGTTCCGCTGGCGGCAGATGGTCGCCCTCGCCCGCGTCACCGCCAGCTCCTTCGGCTACGACCGCCAGGACAAGCACGGCACCCGTGCCCCCGGCTACGAAGAAGCCTGCCGGCTGCTGCGTGTGGAGGTGTAGAGACTGATCGGGAATCTGAATGATCTGCCGGCCGTCAGGGGGAATCCTTGGCGGCCGGCTTTGCTTTTGGTCGTTCCGACGTCAGTACGGCCTCAATAATTTCAAATCTCACAGTAAAAGACTTTGTCGCAATATCCACATTGCGGGGCATTCCTAAAGGGTTAAAGGTTTCCGGGTCGATTTCGCCGTGCGATTCTTTCATGCCGGGGTAATTAAGCGCTCTCGAACAAATGTTCGAGAAAGGCGCTGTACGGTTCCTTCATCGCGAGGTCGAAGTCGCGTTTGATCCGGCGGCGGCTGGCGACAACGGTCTCGCCGGTGACGGGATTGGTGGAGTGCTTGTCAAATTCTTCCCAATACAGGCCGATGCCGCGCTTTTGCCAGTTGGGGACCTCGTTGAAGTTGATCCCGTTGTCAAACAGCAACTGATTTTTCTCGGCGACAGACAGGCCGAAAATTCGGTCCGTTGCTGCCCGCACGTCCAGTCCCAGTTTTCTCAGCGTCCAGTAGCAGTAGGCACCCAGGGCATTGCGGACGGCGTCTTCATTACGCCAGCGAAAGTAGTCGACCACCAGGCCGAGGTTCGGCAACTGCGAGATGCGGCAGTCGAACGTGGCGACGCTGCCCAGCAGCAGCGAGAACCGCGCACTGGCTTCGCCCGCCAGTGTTGAATTGTATTTGCGGAGCTTGCGTCCAAAGAGCTGCTCGTTCAGGTCGAACAGGAGCGAGATCTCGTCGCTTTCGGTGTAGGCATAAACCACGCGGAAGCCACAGGTCATCAGTGACAGCGCGGTCTCGACCATCAGGTCGCGGAACCGTTCGTCAAAAGGGGCTTCGAAAGGCACGACCTCCTTGGTCAGGCGGGTGAAGCCCCGGCCATCCAGCCGCGCGACCATGTACATGCCCGGCAGGACGCAGGTGTCCGCAGCCGTTTCAAAGACCCGCATCTTCCGGTCGAGGTCGTCAAATTTCATCGTTCAGCTTCCCGTTCTGACGCGGCTCATCCTGCCACGCTTCGACCACAAACTGCCTGTCCACCAGACGCGCAAACGACAGCGAATCGAACCCTTCGTCGACCGTTGGCAATTCCAACTTCCTCGCGATGGACAGGATGGCGACTTCGGGCACCCGTTCCTTCCGGTCCGCATTTCTGCGCAGGCAATCTTCGACCTTCGATTGAAAGTAATATCCCACCACCGAGTACCGCGCGGCACGCGCCGCGGTGATGTACCTGAGCCGATCGGCAACCGTCGGGTTCGTGTTGTCGACGACAAATTTCTGTCCCGTCTCCAGGCATGCCTCCAGGAACCGCAGCTCGCGGCGGCGGGTCTTCAGCAGATCCAGGCTGATGCGGACATGCGTCGAGAAGAACCGCTCTTTGTAAAAGGAGGATTTCCCCGAACCCGGAATCCCGATGAAGACGACGGCTTCCATGGGCTTGTTGTCACTGGCTGTGTCGATGAGAGAAACGCGTCGAAATCAGTTGCTCAAGGTCTTTGTTTGTTCAAGTGATCATGGACAAGATGGCGTAGAGTTTGCCAAGACTCACACATCAAAAGAACAGTTAAATTACATAAATAACATGTTTTGGTCAATATTACCCCTGCAGGAAAGAAGTTGCGTTCGCACCACTGAGTCTCAGCCGACCGTCCGATGTGGCTGCACAGACTGTGAAATTTGAGATTTGAAATTGGCTTTTGTCGGACACCTCAAATCTGCAATGAGGACAGGCAGCAGGAATCTCTGGCAAATGAAAAAACCCTGCGGGCCGATCAGGCACGCAGGGTTTCCGTGGCTCAAAAATTACACGCTGAGCACGCCCTGCTTTTCGAGGTAGGCCACCACTTCCTGGGCCAGCTCTTCGACCGACTTGTTGGAATTTCCGTCCAAAACCAGCTCGGGTTTGTCTGGAGCTTCGTACGGGTCGTCGATGCCGGTCATCCCCTTGTGCAGGCCGGCGCGGGCCTTCTTGTACAGCCCCTTCGGGTCGCGCTGTTCGCACAGTTCCAGGGAGGTGTCCATGAAGACTTCGATGAATTCACCCGGTTCCAGCAGGGCACGAACCTTGTCGCGGTCGGCCTTGTAGGGCGAAATGAAGGCGGTGATGGAAATCACGCCGGCGCTGACAAACAGCTTGGAAACTTCGCCAATCCGGCGGATGTTTTCAGCCCGGTCTTCCGCCGAAAAGGTCAGGTTCTTGTTGAGGCCCATGCGGATGTTGTCGCCATCCAGCACAATGGTCCGCTTGCCCATCTTGTTCAACAGGCTGTCCACGGCATTGGCGACGGTACTCTTGCCGCTGGCGCTCAGGCCGGTAAACCACAGAACGGCTGCCTTGTGTCCGCTCCCCTGCCAGCGTTCGGCCTTGGTGACGGTGTGGGCGTGCCACGTGACGTTGGTCGCTTTCTGCTCTGCCATGGACTTCGATGCTCCTGGGAATTTGCCATTGAAAGAGCGATGGTAGAGAAACGACAGCACGGAGAAAAGAGTGAAATTCCGGGTCAGTTTGCATGATTCCGGCACACCTGTCGTGGATCCGCTCGCTGACGCTCACTCCGGATCCACTGGCGGTGTCCCGGAATCATGCCGGGTCAGTTGCATGATTCCGGCACACCTGTCGTGGACCCGCTCGCTGACGCTCACTCCGGATCCACTGGCGGTGTCCCGGAATCATGCGCGAGGGACCAATTCCAAAAGCCCGATCACTGGCCCCTCACGCGTCGCTCAACAGCATCACCCCGGCGGCGTGGTGTTGTGACGGGCCGTACGCCACGGTCATCCGCTCGGACTCTGTGCGGCCGATGGTGTCTCCGGCAGCGATCTGCGTTCCCTCGGTCAGCATGTAGAGGATCAGACCATAGCAGAAATCCAACACATCCCGGGGAGTCCGCCGTGTCGAGCGGATCTCCAGTTCGGGCAGTTCCAAAGCCGCCAGGCCCGTGGTGAAGAATTGCACTGAACCATCGGCGTTTCCCGCAAACCGCATGTCGATCCACAGTTCCGGGAACAACGCCTCGTCGGACAGGCTGCGGACCTTCTGGCAAAATTCGTCCGGAGGGTAGACCAGAGTCCCGCCGCACCAGTAGACGCCCAGTCCGCCGCAGACGGTGATCGCCGTGGCCGCTAACTGCGACAACAGGATGTGCCGCTCCAGTGGCGTTTTCTGGGGCAGACCGGGCTGTGGCACATGCGCGATCAGCAAGTGCGCCAGATGGGGCCTGAGTCGCTGTTGAGCCTCGGGCCACCACCACGCGGCCGCACACGGCCCGGCAAGTTCTCCCCACGGAATGGGGGCATCCATCAGGGAGACAGCGGCAACACCACCAGCGATCGGAATGACAAGCGTTTGGTCGTTCTGCTGGACCGCATTGGAATCCACCGCTGCTCCGGAGATTCGCTGAAACTCTGCGACGAATAGCTCTGCGGGAACAGCCACGGGGTGAGCCAGCGCGACCATGGCCAGCAATGGCACGGCACCGCCAGACGTGGCTTGGACCTCGACCGCCCCGGATTCTGGATCACTCACAAGCGGAAGTTCATGCGGAAGGTCTCGGGAATTCAATTCGGCGGCAGCAACTTCGCATACTGTTCGACAAATGCCGCCTTGGCCAGCGGGAATGTGACGGCAATCGACTCGCGTTCGAAAGCCCGGCGCGCCACGCGGGTTCCCTTCCACTCCGCATCGTCGATCTGACCATCGTTGTTTTTGTCGATGGTGGCGAATGTGAGTTCAGCCCGCACAACAACTGAGGAACCGCTCGTTGACGCGGCGCCAGGTGCCGAGGATGTGCTTGTCGTGGCAGCCGAGGTGGTTGAGCCACCGGATGTGGAAGGGGCAGCTACGGACACGATCGGCGTTTTGGCGTTGACGATGCCGACAATCTTGCCGCTCGTTTTCAGCAGCTCGAACGGAGTCAAAAATCCGTCGTCATTGAGGTCCAGCCGCTTGAACCCCGCCAGATCCCGCCGATTCCATTCGTAAAACCCGATCTGCCCGTCGCGGTTCGTGTCCTTGCTCTTAAACTCGTCCGGCAGGGCATAGGTGACCCGCTCCCGAACTGTGGGGATGGGACGCGTGGGTGGCACGAAACCGGGAAGCGCTGGTTGTTCAGGAGCCTGGGGGATAAACGGCGGAGCAAAGCCGGGACGGTTGTCATCACCTGGACCACCTTCTGGTCCCCGATCATCGCCCCGGTTGTCATCTCCCTCGTCGTTCCGGCGGAATTCGCGACGATCGTCCTGAGCCACCAGGCGCTCTTCCGGGTCGGAGAAATCTTCGACGGCTTCCGTCTCTGCGGATCCATTGTCCTCGGCAGG
This sequence comes from Planctomycetaceae bacterium, assembly GCA_021732845.1. Classification (GTDB taxonomy): domain Bacteria; phylum Planctomycetota; class Planctomycetia; order Planctomycetales; family Planctomycetaceae; genus JAKFUF01. The sequence goes on from JAKFUF010000036.1 coordinate 12,894, forward strand.
CGGCTGCGCGCTGACTTTCAGTGGGTTCAACGCGGCCAGGAAAAGGGCGAAAGCGGCGAAGGTCGCGAATCGCAGCGGCATGGCAGAATCCCGAATGGGAGGAAGATTTCAGCCTCCAGCATACGTGTGCCCTGCTCGAAAAGTAAACTGAAATCCCGTCAAACTGCCGGTAGCACGGCTGACTGGCCGATTGTTCTGGCCAAATGCAAAACGGCGCGCGGCAAGACCGATCCCCGAGGTCTTGCCGCAGCGCCGTTTCACGGGTCACTGCGCTTCAATGGGTGGAGAAGCGGTGTGCGGCTCGACCGATCCCCAAGTCGAGCCGCAACACCGGTTCCAGGCTGCTTCCGTTGTTTGAATGATTCGTGAGATGGAAGAGTCAAAGAAAGCGGCGTGCGGCAAAACCGATCCCCAAGCTTTGCCGCAACGCCGTTTCTTACTGCTTCCGGTGTGTGGAATGAGTGAGTGCGAACTGACCACCGCTGAAATTGACATGCCGATAGCGGATCGGAAAAGCGACATGTCGAGGATCCGCGACAGGCGTGTCTATTTCAGTAGGACTCACACAGCAACCCAGCAAGTGGCAGCACCGATCCCCAAGCGCTGCCACTTGCTGTAGTTGGTTGCCTGCGTCATGTCAGCTGAAATTGGGACACCGATAGCGGATCGAGAACAACAACTTTGTTGCCGATCCACGACAGGTGTGCCGATTTCAGCGGAACTGATTAGCAGAATGCCGAAATAAAACGGGTCGGCATTCCTGAATTATGCAAGGGACTGAAGCGGCGTGCGGCACTGACGATCCCCAATCAGTGCCGCAACGCCGTTCAAAGGTCTCTGTTTCGATTTGCTGAAATAAACACGCCTGACGCGGATCGGCGACAAAGTCGCTTTTCTCGATCCGCTATCGGCATGTTGATTTCAGCGGGAAAGAACCGACGCGCGGCAGGACCGATCCCCGAGGTCCTGCCGCAGCGCCGTTTCCGGGTTGCCGCAGTTGGCTACAAACTTGAACTTTTCTGTGACTTTTGTTTCTCACCTTTGCGTCACGAAATAACCATATCGCAAGGTGCGTGCCGAACGCTGTGGTTCTCTGCCAAGCTCGACTGCACTCCAGACGCAACCGCCGAATGATGAATGAGTTACACGGGCATATTTTTTCTGAAGGAGAGAATGGCAGTCCTTGCATCGCTCACTTTTCGGCTCGGATCAACGATTGTTTGCCTGCGAACTGAGCAAGATCTGCACGGAGCCTGTGCGAAAGCCCCGTTTCTGACGACCGAGGCGTGGCTGGGCGGTGTGTTATGAGAATCTCCGGCAGTTCGGACTCCGCATTGAATTCCTCGTCTTCCGGAATTCCGGGGTTTAATGGTAAATTCCCGCCTGTCATGGATGACGAAAGCCGCGGAGGAGCCGCACGCAATGTCTTTGCTGTTTAATGTGATTTTTGCCAGCCGGGCACGCAGCACGCATCACAAACTCGCCCTGGACGCCCTGCGTTTCCTGCGGGGCGAGCAGGCGGAGCTGTGGCGGAATCTCTTTCTGGCTCATTACGAGCCGTATCTGACCGGCTCCAAGGCCCCGGACGACCTGTTCAAGGACTTCAAAAACCACGTCCTGCACGTGAAGGACGGCGGTTGGGGCGGGGCCATTCCCGCCGCCCGGCAGTGGTACGACAAAACCGTCAACGCCCTGCGTAAGCGGAGTTGGGAGGAGGCGGTGTATGCCGCTGGGGTGTTGAGCCACTACTACACCGACCCGATTCAGCCGTTTCACACGGCCCAGTCCGAGGAAGAGACGAAGATCCACCGGGCGGCCGAGTGGAGCATGTGCAAGTGCTACCACGAATTTCAGCAAATTATCGAACAGGATCTTGGCGGATATCCAGCTCTGGAAGTCCCCGGCGGCGAGGACTGGCTGGCCGACATGGTGCGGGCCGGTGCTGAACAGTCGAATCCGCACTATCAAGTCGTGATCGACCATTATGACCTGAAGCGGGGTGTCAAAGATCCTCCCGCGGGGCTCGACCAGGAGATCAAGGATCGCATCGCCGGACTGGTGGGCTATGCCGTGGTGGGGTTCGCGCGGATCCTGGAGCAGGCGTTCGAGGACTGCGAGCAGACGCCTCCCGCCGTGGATGTGTCGCTGACCGGCCTCATTGCGACGATGAATGTGCCGTTGAACTGGATCGTGACGCAGCTTCAGGACATCGGCGAACAGCGGCAGTTGCGGGCCATGTATGAGGAATTCAAATCGACCGGCCATGTTGTTCAGAACCTGCGGGAAGACGATCGGGCGGTGCGCCGGTTGTATGCGCAGGAAGTATTGCAGATGACGGAGCAGGATCTCGACAGCCTCTTGCCGGGCGAAACGGGAACGGCCTTCCGCGAGGGTGCCGAGCCACGCTCGCGCTCGACCCAACCGATTTTTGGCGCAGCGGAAGCCACCGGCGCGGTGATCAAGATTCGTTCCAGCCCAACGAAGGCCACAACCGCCGCCACTCCAAAGCCGTCAGCGAAGACCGAGCCCGTGGCTGCGCCCCGGCCTGCCGCCATGACTCCGCCGAGTGTCGTCACTCCCCCCCAAACACCACAACCCGTGGCCCAAAAACCCCCTGTGCCGCAACCGGCTCAAGTGCAGTCGCCGCTGACGGCCGTGCCCCAATTCAACAGTCCCTCCACTTCGCCGGTGTCTCAAACACCCGTCAAGTTTCCTCCGACTCAAACCAAGCCACAACCAGCAGCGTCACGTTCTGAGGAACGCCCCGTTGAACGTTCCGAGCCACGGGACGTGTTGCCACATACGGCGGCACAAAAGAGTCCGGAGCCAGCAGAACCATCAAGGGGCCAGGCTTCACCAGCACGCGGGAAGAACCTGCAGTTCTATCTGCAACTCAGCAGCCCGCTGGCGGATGCCCCGTCGATTGGACCGAAGATGGCCGAACGCCTGGCGGTGTTGAACCTGGCGACGGTCGAGGACTTTTTGAACCTGGATGTCGAGGCGGCCAACAACAAGCTGCGGAGCCGGTTTATCACGGCCGACACGCTGCGCGACTGGCAAACTCAGGCCACACTGGTTTGCCGCATTCCCCAGTTGCGGGGCCACGACGCCCAGTTGCTGGTGGCCTGTGGCATCCGCGAGCCCGGCCACCTCGTCGGCTTGGACCCGCAATCGCTGTTCACCCGCGTCGATGCCTATGCCCGTACACCACCAGGCGAACGCATCCTCCGCAACTCGGAACGACCAGACCTGGCGGAAATCACCCGCTGGATCGAGTACGCCGGCCATGCCCGGCCATTGCGGGCCGCAGGCTGAGCGTTCTGTGCCAGCGAGTCTCGCTGCTTTTAGACAAGATCCGCCAGCGCTGGTTCGAGTCGCGGGAAGCGAAATTCAAAGCCTTCGTCCAACAGCCGCTGTGGAAGCACATACCGTCCGTAGAGTGCCAAATCGGGGTCTGTTCTGAAAATCAGCGCCGCCCCGATTCTGGCGAGCCACGCCGGTGCTGGCAGTCCGATGGGCATCCCCACGGCTTTGCGCAGGCAGCGCATAAATTCTCGCTGAGAGGTCGGCTGTGGTGACGAGGCGATGTAGGCACCGTGCATCTGCTGTTCGTCCAGTGCGCGTTCACAGATCCGATTCATGTCGGCTTCGTGGATCCAGCTCGTGCCCTGTTTGCCCGAGCCGACGGTGCCGCCCAGGCCGATGCGGGCCAGCCAGCCGAGCTTGGCCATCGCGCCGTTTCCCGCACCGCGATTGCGGCCAATCACAAAGCTCGTTCGCAGAATGACTGGGCGTTGAGTGGGCAGGACCTGACGGGTGAACTCCTCTTCCCAGGCTCGGCCGACAGTGGGTGCCAGGCCGTAGCCAAACGCTGACCCTTCCGTACAGACCGCTTCGGGCGGATCGCCGTAAATGTGTGCCGTACTCATCTGGACCCAGACGGGCGGTGGCGTCGCAACCGACCGCACCGCCAGACCCAGCACGCGGGTCGACTCCACGCGCGAACGGAGAATTTCATCGCAATGGTCTGGTGTTTTTACGCAGTCCACGGTGCGGCCTGTGAAATTGATCAGACCTGCGGCACCTTCCAGAACACTGCACCAGGGACCGAGCTGGCGGGCATCCCAAGCCACATGCGTCCACGGACCGGTCACCCGTGGAGCCGTTCGGGACAAGATGACCACCTTCCGTCCCGATGCCGAGAGGTGTGCCGCCAAGGAAATGCCGAGAAATCCACTGCCGCCGGCGATCACCACCGGACCTTCAATTTGCACGCTGGACATGGATCGTCGTCCGAACTGGGATCTGATTGAGCCTCTTGTTCATTAACCCGTACTTTCCGTGAAGTGTTAACTGGCTGCCAGTACTCCGTGACTCGCATCGTGGCCTCTTCGACGGCTGGCCCTCCAAAGCGAGCGGCAGGGCGCAAGCTCTCCGTTGAGTCTCAAAGTCTCCCAGTCACTCCGGCCGGGTTCGAGTCACGGAGTGACTCGCCTACTGTGTGACTCAGGGCCGCCGCCACCGGTCCTTGCCACGCCTGTGATGGTCGGGCGTGGCGGTCGCGAAAGTCAGGTGCGCCTTCCGGCGTTGCTTGTCCATGCCGGACCATGCCTGCGGACCGCCGGACAAACCATGTCGTGCGTCCGGTTGTCCAAGTCACTCGATGTCAATCTTGAGGTGTCCGACAAAAGCCAATTTCAAATCTCAAATTCCAAATTTCACAGTCTGTTCAGCCACACCGAACTGTCGACTGAGCTGCAATGGCGCGAACTTAACTGTTGCCCCACAGCGTGGATGCTGCGACAAAGTATTTCACTGTGAAATTTGAAATCTGAAATTTGAAATTGCGTTGAAACCAGCGAATGGACCTTTGTCGGACACGTCAATCTTGACATCATCCCTGTCCACCTGAAGAATGCCGGCCCGATTTTGGGGTCGCAGGTTCCTTCAAGGATGGGGAGTGTCATGTCGCTGGCAAAGAAATTTGTGGCCGAGACGTTGGGAACGTTCTGGCTGACCTTTGGCGGCTGCGGCAGTGCCGTGCTGGCCGCGAAGTTCCTGGCAGAGGAGGGAGCCACCACCCTCAACCTGGGAATCGGACTGTTGGGGGTCTCGCTGGCCTTCGGCCTCACCGTGCTGACCATGGCCTGCGCCATCGGACACATTTCGGGCTGCCACCTGAACCCGGCGGTCTCCGTGGGGCTGTGCGTCGGCGGTCGGTTCAAGGCGGCGCATCTCGCTCCCTACATTCTCGCCCAAGTCCTGGGTGCCATCGCTGGTGCGAGCGTGTTGTACTTGGTCGCCAGCGGACAGGAAGGCTTCTCGCTGGCCGGTGGCTTCGCCTCCAATGGCTATGCCGAACATTCCCCCGGCCAGTACTCGCTCGCCGCCTGCCTCACCGCCGAGGTGGTGCTGACGTTCTTCTTCCTGATGATTATTTTGGGAGCCACCGACAAGCGGGCTCCGGCCGGCATCGCTCCGCTGGCCATCGGCCTGGGCCTGACGCTGATTCACCTGATCGGGATTCCGGTCACCAACCTCTCCGTCAACCCCGCCCGCAGCACCGGTCCCGCGCTCTTCGTCGGCGGTTGGGCCATGGCCCAACTGTGGCTCTTCTGGCTCGCACCGATCGCCGGGGCCAGCATCGCCGGACTGGTTTATCCGCTCATCAGCGAGGCGGAAGAAGAAGCTGCGGGCACGTCGGCCGAAGCTGAAGGCGAGACCCTGCCGATCCGCACTGAAAGTGCCGAAGCGGCGTGATTGCGCACAGCATCTCAAAGACCCGTGAGACGGTTGAGATCGCTCCGGTTTTGCGGCGCTGACGGACTCGGCTGGGTGTTAGCCGTTGCGGTCGAACGACAGCGCAATCACAGGAGTGCGACCAAGTTTGAGCCTCCGCCAATTGACGTATGCCGAAGCCTCCACGAGTGCGTCATGGAGTTCGGGGCAACGGGCATGAAAATCGGAGGCGTGGTCGAGTTGAAGCGCCACGACGCCACCCGGATCGGCCTTCACTGCCGTGTCAGCAACGTCTGGATCGTCGAGATAAGTCATGCAGTCGATCCAGGCATTCATGTTGCGGCCGTATGAGTCGGGGAAGCCGAAGGCAGTCGCAAACTCGGAATGGAACGAATCCCAATCCTTGATCCTTCGGGTGTCGATGCATACCACCGTCATGTCAGTTTGATCCACGCGCGGGGTGATACTGCCGGCCTGCGATTGCGTGCCACTGGTCAGCTCGCTGCCAGTGCGAGCGTCTGACGGTCTCCTGACAAAACTAGATTTTCAAGGTTGCCGCATTGGCAATAGTGGTTCCCTTTCCACTGCCAGACAAGCCAATCGGTGGCACACGGCCGAGAACTCATCTCGTGAACCGACAGTGCCACCCGGTCGTTGACATTCACCGGCTCGACAGTCGCACGCGGGCCGCGGAGCGCACCCTATTTTGGCCGATGTCAGGCGGGTCGCAGAGAGGGGGCGCGGTGCTGATGTCCGACGAACCGCAGAGAGGGGGCGCGGTGCTGGTGTCCGACAAACCGCAGAGAGAGGGCGCGGTGCTGGTGTCCGACAAACCGCAGAGAGGGGGCGCGGTGCTGATGTCCGACGAACCGCAGAGAGGGGGCGCGGTGCTGATGTACGACAAACCGCAGAAAGGGGGCGCGGTGCTGGTGTCCGACAAACCACAGAGAGGCGGCGCGGTGCTGATGTCCGACAAACCGCAGAGAGGGGGCGCGGTGCTGATGTCCGACAAACCACAGAGAGGCGGCGCGGTGCTGATGTCCGACAAACCGCAGAGAGGCGGCGCGGTGCTGATGTCCGACAAACCGCAGAGAGAGGGCGCGGTGCGGAGCATCGACTTGCGGTAAGACGATAGGCACCTTTTCAGCTTCTGGGCGAGCTGGAGTTCCGCCACAAGTGCCGCGCTGGCGTCATGGCGAGCAGGCAGGATTCGCATGGCTGGAGACGGCAGTGGCGAAGCCTGTCTGAGCCACGCCGGCGATGGCAGGTCCTTGGAACGGTGGGACTGCGTTGCAAGAGGCGGGAAATTCCCGCTGGGGCCAGGAATGCAGGGGGTGGCCGCGGAAATCGAGGAGGTGCTGGCAGTCGCGAACAGAGTCGCGAAACCCGGGTGGCTCACGGCTGTCCGCGCGGTCTTCGCGAAATGACACAGGTCGCGGCCGATCTTCCGCAGCCACGAGCGTGCCTGGAATCCCTGTCGCACCAAGGTGTGGCTCAGCCACACCAAGAACGCCAAGCACCCCAGAAACACACTCGGACCGCCCATCCCAGTCGCAGGCCTGTCAACGCCCGCCACCCCGGCCCTCCGCGGTCCCGCGTCGTCGCAGCGAATGTCTGAGGCTGTCCCGTCCATATCCTGCCGCCCTTCAACTTCTGTTCAACAGATCGATACGCCTGTACAATTCTCAGTTTTACGCCTGTGGCAACAAGACGTCAAGAGGAAGTTAGAAATTTTGACAGAAATAAATCGGGCAGTGTGCCACTGGTAAGTCCTGCTCGCTGCGGAACCCCTGGCGCGGATGGGTGGCTCGCGCCCCCTTCCTCATCCGCTGTCGGGGTTCCTCGCTCGCTGCAAGTGCGAACGTGGGTCGACTTTCCTTGCCGTCAAGGGTGCGGAATTGAGTTGGCATTTATCGCCAGATGGGAGTGGTGTGGTCAGGTCTTCGTGAAGCCATGGAGCGAGATCCGCCATTCACAGACGATCTTCCCACCCGAGGTCATTGCTCGGAGACGCTGTGATTTTTTGAGATCGCCCCCGCTGAGCTTGCCTCAGTGGATTCGGGCCTCTGCACTACGTCGGATGGCGGAACGCGCGGCGTAGTGCATAGGCCCGTTCACCACCGAGATGAACTCGGTGGGGTGGATGGCGGCCGCGATCCACGGCGTAGTGTCGCCTCTCGCTCCGCGAGAGGCCGCGAGCGTGGTCCCGACAACGTCCCCTCATTGTGCGCCGATGGCTCTCGATTGGCACCGACCGAAACCCAGATGCGAGCTTTCAAACTCGGCTGTTCTGGCCCGCACAAGAAGTGGACATCGACAGACGCTCGCACTGGCAGACAAGCTGCCCAGTGGCACACTTTTCACTGCTTGCCGCCAGTGCCACAGTCGCCGCGCGAGGTTGAATTGCGCGGAAAAATCCGACAGCCGAACAGGGCGAGCGGAGCCGCCTTTTAGGCCCTGGCGCATCACCGGGAGTGATCAACCCATGATGTTGCAGAACGCGGGTTGTGGCCATGAGCATGTTTCAGGATCCCAACAATCATCGTGGCATTT
>JAKFUF010000017.1 GCA_021732845.1 Planctomycetaceae bacterium
AAACTCGCACTTCAACCCTGTCCCAGGTAAGACCATCAACTGGAGAGCCGGATGCGGGAAATCCGCCAGTCCGGTTCGGAGGGAGGGGGGAGCCGAAACCAATCGGCCCTCCCTACCCCTATCCGCGACGTTGTCCTGCGGATCGGCACGCTCAAAAAGGATCAAATCATTATTGCGGGACAGTTGCTGCTGGTAGCGACGCCGGGCTCTGAACCCGGAGGCGTTGGTTCGATTCCAACTCCCGCAGCTTCGTTTGCCGCCGTTTCAAATTATTGGGAACAGAAGCAACCGAAGGAAACGAAGTTGTTGAGCAGAATGTCTGCCGATTGGCCACCAACTTGTATTGATCAATTGTAGGAATGGTACGGAAGTCATCCGGCCGGATGAGGGCCCTGTCTTGAAAACAGGTGCGGGTTTGCTCCCGTTGTGGGTTCGAGTCCCACGGCTTCCGCTGAGGGTCGCAGCAACAATAACAGGGGCGTTTTGCTTGCGAGATGGCTGGCCGATGTGAACGAGTCCATGAGCCGGAACGCGTTAGCGTCCGGTTCCGGCAGTCGTAAAACCGGACGCTAAGGACGGCGGCAAGAATAACCGTCGATTTTTGACGAGCCGCACAGCCAATGAGCCGGGCCTTAGCCCCCGGTTGGAGGATGATCGGAAGACGCCAACGCCACGAACCGGACGCTAACGCGTGCCGGCTGATGAATCTGCCCTCAATCGGCGTCCATCCCAAGCAACTTCACCATGTTATTGTTGCCGCGATCCTAACGCGTGCCGGCTCATTAGCGGATCAACGAATCGAAAACGAACAGTCATTTTTGCGGCATTCCTGAAGTGAGTAAAGTAGTAAGTATTCGGGCTCATGGTCCAACAGAACGACTTCGGTCCTGCAAACCGAAAATTCGGGTGCAACTCCCGATGAGTCCACTTTTGCATGTATGAGATGAATCACCGATCCCGTGGTCCAGCGGCGACGACTTCTGGCCTACACCCAGACAACGATGGTTCGAGTCCATCCGGGATCACTCATCGACGATGGAACCAGCCCAGGTACGCCACCTGGCAGAGCGGCTCGGCTTAAACCCGGGTGATTGCGGGTTCGACCCCCGCCTTGGGAAACTACAAAACATGGCTCGGTAGGCAACTGGCAGACCACCTTGGCTTAGAACCAGGGATGCTGTGGGTTCGAATCCCACCCGAGCCACTGAATGACACTGCATGATTCGGCACTTGTCGTCGATCCAAGTCGGCAAATTCGACAAAACAGTTCGTGAATCGCATCGCCAAAAGATTAAACCACGAATCGCACGAATCTCACGAATAGTCAACCGTCGGCGCATCGCGGGTGATGGAATCCACCTCGTTGTCATTCGTGTCATTCGACTTATTCGTGAAGATTCGTGGTTCCCCTCTACCGCTGTCTAAGAGTGGCCCTCGATTAGCACGTTGAAACGTACTTTTAGTCCCTGTCCTTGCGGAGCAGCCCGGAGTGCTCGCCACTTTGTCACAGTGGAGATCGGGGGTTCAAATCCCCTCAGGGACGCTTGTTGAGTGTGAAGATTGAAGAATGGCGCGGTACGCAATCCCGGCAAAGCGGCGAAGCTCAAACCTTCGTGATTCTGTGGGTTCGATCCCCACCCGTGCCACTTACTTTTAGGACGCGTCGGCTGGGCATTGGCGTGCCCAAGTGGCTGTAACCCACCCGCCTTCGGGCAATGCAGGTTCGACTCCTGCCCGACGCATTTGGAAGCACAAATGACAAATAACAAATGACAAATCGGCCTCTTGGCAACCCACGCCGCCAACGAATGGTGCATGTCTTGAATCACTTGAGCTGATGGAGACTTGGAATTGATCGTTCGATGTTAGTTCGCGTTCGTTAGTCCTTTTGGCATGACACGGCCGGGTACGCAAACTGGCAAAGCGGCGAGGTCGAGAGCCTCGTGTTTTTGTGGGTTCAACTCCCACTCCGGTCAATCTCAAGAGTGTCTCACTACATTCAAGAAAATGTCACGCTAAGGACCGGACAAGGAATAAAGCACGCTTCAAGGTACTAACCGAAGGCCGGCCTTAGGCAACGCGAAGGGGGAACCACGAATAAGACGAATGTCACGAATAACAACGAGCAGGATTCCGTCACCCGCGAAGCCATGCTGGTTGATCATTCGTAAGATTCGTGAGAATTCGTGGTTAATTTATGACCGTACGATTCCCGCACCGTTTTGCCAGCCCTGTCGACCTCACCACCAACTTCATCCGCTGTCCTTGATGGCGTTCGCTGCTGGATAGGGAGACAAATGTCACAGTGATTGTTGCTGCGATCCTGAGGCGCAAAGAAGTTGCCGTCTCAGCAGGCACTCGTCCAAGACTTTGCGCATTGCGTCTTTGCGTGACACCTAATTTGGCAAGGTCTTTATTGCAGTCTCAAAGACGGTCTCGTGGTCCAACGGCACGACGCCAGCCCGACATGCTGGCAACGATGGTTCGACTCCATCCGGGATCAATGTGGGTTTTCTCGACCCTGGAGCGACGCGTCGTCCGAAAAGATCTCACGATCGGGCACGGGAAACCTGTCACCTCGATGGCCTGCGCTGTCCGACACACCACTCGGGCGGCAGGGCCGGAAAGAAGACCATGATGCGGAAGCTGCACCTGAATGTGGGGACGATCGGTCACATCGACCATGGCAAGACCACGCTGACCACCGCGATTCTCGCGGTCCAGGCCCGCAAGGGGCTGGCCGTCGAAAAGGCGTATGGCGACATTGCCCGCGGCGGAATTGTCCGTGATCCCACGAAAGTCGTGACGATCACGACGAGCCACGTGAAGTATGAGACCGAGACGCGCGAGTACGCGCACATCGACTGCCCCGGCCACGCCGACTACATCAAGAACATGATCACCGGGGCGGCGCAGATGGATGGGGGCGTGCTGCTCCTGTCGGCCGCCGACGGTCCGATGCCCCAGACGCGCGAGCATATCCTGCTCGCCCGCCAGGTGGGGGTGCCGAACCTCGTCGTGTTCATCAACAAGGTCGATCTGGTCGACGACCCCGAGCTGATCGAGCTGGTGGAACTGGAGACCCGCGACCTGCTGACGCGGATGGGGTTCAACGGTGACGAGACGACATTCGTCCGCGGCAGTGCCCGGGCCGCATTGGCGGCGCCTGGCGATCCGCAGGCGAGCCACAGCATCAACGAACTGCTGGCCGCGCTGGATCGACTTCCGGAGCCAGTGCGGATCCACGACCGGCCGTTTCTGATGCCGGTCGAAGGGGTCTTCACCATTACCGGCCGTGGCACAGTTGCCACGGGGCGAATCGAGCAGGGACGGATTTCGACGGGTGAGAAGGTGGAGATTCTGGGGCTGGGCGTCCAGCGGGAGAGTGTCGTCACGAGCATCGAAGCGTTCAACCAGGTGCAGCCACAGGCGGAGGCCGGAGAGAATGTCGGCCTGCTGCTGCGCGGCGTGAAGAGCACCGACATTGAGCGCGGACAGGTCGTGGCTGCGCCGCGGTCGATCACGCCGCATTCCCGGTTCAGGAGTGAAGTGTACGTGCTGAGCGGCGACGAGGGGGGACGGCATACGCCGTTTTTCAGTGGCTACGCTCCGCAGTTTTTCTTCCGGACGACGGACACCACCGGCACCGCCCAACTGGACGGAGGCGCGGAGATGGCCGTCCCCGGCGACAACGTCCGACTGATTGTCGACCTTGGCAAACCGGCCGCCATCGGCCGGGGATCCAAGTTCGCCATCCGCGAGGGTGGCAAGACAGTCGGATCGGGGGTCGTCACGGAGATTCTCGATTGAACTGAACCTCCGCTGGCGGCCGTTGGTCGCCAGCGGATTTTTGAACGAGCATGGGCTCATGGTCGGCTCATGGTCCAATGGCCTGCGTGATTCCGGCACACCTGTCGCGGATCCGCTCGGCAAGCCTCGCACTTGATCCGCTGGCGGTGTGCCGGAATCACGCAAGCAAACAACGCGTCTGCATGGCGTGCAGAGAATCCGGGTTCGATTCCCGGTGGGTCCACTGAACAATCACGGAAGGCAGCCGGATACGGCTTTGCCGGACCGCATTGCTAATGCGGTTCCCCTTCGGGGGATCAGGGTTCGAATCCCTGGCCTTCCGCTTCCGTTCCATGTCACTGACGAAACCAGCACCGTTTCCACGGTTCCGCTCCTTTTTTGGCTTCCGGCCTCGAGCTTCGTCTAAAGAAATAAGCAGCTATTTATTTGTGCCCAGCAAAACTGATACAGTGCAGTCGCTCGAATCAACTCCACACCACGGGAGAGGGTTTCAAAATATGACGCTGCACCGACGGGACGCGATGCTTCGACTGGGGCAGATTGGGGCCGGGGCGCTGACTTTGCCCGGTCTGCTGAAGACTGAGCGAGCGTTTTCCGCCGAGCGGCGGCAGCAGCATCAGTTGTTGCGGTCCGATGGCAAGGCGAAATCCTGCATCTTGATTTACCTGTGGGGCGGACCGCCGCAGCAGGACATGTGGGACATGAAGCCCGATGCCCCGGAAGGGGTGCGGAGCCACTTCAAGCCGATCCCCACGACTGTGCCGGGCATTGAGGTCTGTGACCAGATGCCATTGCTCGCGCGGCATACCGACAAGACGGCGATCATCCGGTCGCTGACCCACGACAGCAACGTCCACGAGCCGTCGGTGTATCGCACGCTGACCGGGCGGACGGATCCCACCAAGGTGATGCCGCGGAACGCCCGCAACCGCCGGGATTTTCCCACCGTTGGCTCGGTGGTGTCGTCGTTTCTCTCCACCGAAAACATGCCGGGCTGCGTGACAATCCCGCGGCCAATTGGTCACGATGGCGTCACTTATTCAGGAACCTACGCCGGTTTTCTGGGAGCCACCAACGACCCGATGGAGACGCAGAACGCCGGGGAAACCAAGGAGACGCCGACGCACTCGCTGACGATGCCGGATGGCCTGCAACTGCCGCGCGTGTTGGCGCGCCAGGGACTGTTGAAGACACTCGACGACACGGAGCGGCGGTTCCAAGCCGGGGCGCAGGGGCTGAGCCTCGACAGCTTTCGCGAGCAGGCGCTGAGCATGCTGGCCTCACCGCGGGCGCGGGCGGCCTTCAATATCGACAGTGAAGACACCAAGGTTCGCGACCGCTACGGCCGCAACGAATGGGGCGAGGCGATCCTGATGGCGCGGCGGCTGGTCGAAGCCGGCGTGCGGCTCGTCACCATCTCGTGGATGTACATTCAAAAGGGCGGCAATGTCGCCAACGTCTGGGACAATCACGGCCCGTTTGAAGGCAAGAACGGGACGGAAATGCTGCAGCAGGAGTATTGCCTGCCGTCGCTCGACCAGGGCTACTCCGCCCTGATGGAGGACTTGAGCAACTCCGGGTTGCTGGACGAAACGCTGGTGGCCATGTACGGCGAGTTCGGTCGCACGCCGAAGTTGAACAAGGCCAACGGCCGCGATCACTGGGGTGCCTGCCAATCGGCGGTCCTGGCCGGCGGCGGCATTCGCGGCGGACAGGTGTATGGTTCGAGCGACGCCGAGGCCGCCTACCCCCGGTCCAACCCGGTCTCGCCCGAAGACATGCTGGCCACGATCTACCATGCGATGGGGATTTCTCCCGAATCGCTGCTCTACGATCCGCTGGACCGTCCGCATCATCTGGTGAATGGCCGGCCGCTGGTGGAACTGTTCGGGTGATCGGTTCTTTGAACCTGGCGCATCAGTCGGGCAAGTGTGCCCATGAATTCAATTTTCTCGCTCTATGATGTGGCCAGCACCAACTTCTGTTGGGGGTCTTTTGGCCAGGTGCTCGTTGCCGGGTGGTGCGATTCATCCGACGCGAACGATTCCGAGATGCTCCTGTTCCGTACCGGCCCATTTGTGCCTCCCATCTCTGTTCCTGGGCCAATTGTGGTCACGGAGGCGGTCCGGCAAGCACTGTTGACGACATCTCTGGAGGGGCTGCAATTCAGTCCGATCAAAAAGCATCACATCGTGAAATTTGACTGGACTCGTTGGAACAGAAATTTGCCGCTTGTTGAGACACAGTTGGCGTACTCAGGCCCGGAGGGGTACATCCTGGAGCGGCCGCACAGGCCCGATATCGCCAATCGAATGGAGCAATTATGGATGATCTGCCCGCCGACTGGACCGGGAGTGCTTGTTCCATTGATCGCTCGTCACGAGATTCCTGCAGGTTGTGATTTCATGACCGGGGGTTCATACGGAATCACCACCCTGGTGACAAAGAGAGCCAAGGCGACCCTGGAAGAGCTTGCGCCCGGATGGCTGGTGTTTAGAGAATATCCAGTCGAGGAAGGAGTTGCTGTTGATGCCGGGAAGTGACTCCCTTTCCAACAGATATTGGGTGCTGGTCGGCCTGCTGCTGGTCTTCGGATATACCCTTTCAGCGGTACCAGACAGCCCCCTCCACAGTCCAATGGCGCTGGCCCGGGTGGAGATGACCGGCACCTTGAGGGGAACGGTTCGCCTGGAGGGCTCGGTCCCGGCTCTGCCGCCATGGGTGAAAGCCGGCGACAAAAGTGTCATGGACTGTCAGGTCTGTGCTGCCGCTGAAATCCCCAATGACTCGTTGCTCGTTGATCCAAGGACAAACGGGATTGCCAACGTCTTCGTTTATCTCAGCAAGGCACCCGCTGGATACATGGAGTCCCGGCCAACGGCACCTTCTGAACCAGCGGTCATGCATACCCAAGGCTGCCGCATCACCCCGCACGCACTGGTGCTGCGGGTCAATCAGCCCGTCATCATTCGGAATGGCGATGCCATTGTCCATTCCCTCCACCCAACTCCCATCCGCAGCTGCGAGTTCAGCCGGGTGTTTTCGGACATGCTGCGGGATCAACGTCTGAACTTCGACAGATCAGAGTCCGCTCCATTTCCCGCCAAATGCGATCTGCATGTGTGGATGACCGCGTGGCTTCTGGTGAAAGACCACCCATTCGCCGCGGTGACTGATTCTTCCGGCCATTTCGAGATCCCGAATCTGCCTCCGGGTGACTACGAATTCCGCGTGTGGCACGAACGGGAGGGCTACTTGAATAAGAAATTCCCCGTGACGATCAAGGCCGGCCGGATCAGCAATGGTGACATGAAATTTGGTGCGGCGGCGTTCGGCCTCTGAAATCGTCCAAGGCATCGCGCCTCAGGCTAGCTTCGGCATGCAGCCTTATGCGGTTGCCGGCACCGGCGATTTCGCGGTCAAAAACTCGGTCAATCGAACGACTTTCCCGCCGCGAAAATGAAACTGTTGCAGGCCGATCACCTCGTAGGCCGTGCCACAGGCCTTGAGGCTGCCAGTCTCGGACAATGTCACGTTCAAGAGGTCGCCCTGGGCCACGACGGTGAGGATGTGGGTGGACTGGTCCTTCAAGACCGAAAAGTTGTGTCCGATGGCGCTGAGGACACCCTGCAACCCGCGGGCGTGTTTGATCCACGGAAACATGTCCGGACAATGAATCTCGAAGTGGATGTCGGGATCCAGTTCGGCCTGGAGGGCGGCGAAATCTCCGGCTCCAATCGCCGCGATCTGCCGCTGCAGTGATTCCAGGTTCGCCCGCTCATGGTGCTTGCCGTGGCAGTTGGGATCGTCATGTTCAAAGGCGGTCGACAAAGACTGAGGAACATACGGCAGGGCAAAATCAGACATGGTTGTAGACCTTGATGAAAAGTAATGACATCATGACTGACGGAGTTGGACTACCGCAAAATTCAACACATCGGGACGGATACGGTCCCTCACTCCCCTCAAATTGGTCGTAGGCGAGCGATTGCTCCCAGGCAGCAGGCTTCGGCTGGGATGTAGAAACTGGCGTGGTTGAGGCGGGAGCATCATTCACCAAATCGCCCGAAGTTTCAAATTTGACATTCCGCAGTGTGAGTTGTAGCATGCAAACAAGGAAGTCATTTCTGATGTGGTCCGTTCCTCCCAATTTGGGGTTGAGTTGCGGACATCTCTGTGGAAACCGCGTGATTGACGTCACGCCATTGACAGCAAGGCTTGGCTTATCCATTCGATTTGCCATTATTTCGGTGAGTACTCGATTCCCAGCCGGCCTTGGCGGAGTAACGAAGCATGTTGCGTGCTGAACTCAGAGTGATTGAAGGGAAGCATCAGGGGAAGTCACTCCCGCTGAACGTGAAGCAGTTTTTGGTGGGACGTGAAGCGGACTGTCATCTGCGGCCCAACAGCGACATGGTGAGCCGCCACCACTGTGTCTTCATTGTCGATGACTATACGGTGCGCGTTCGCGACCTGGGAAGCACCAACGGAACCTTCGTGAATGGCGAACGGATCCAGGGGCAGGTTGTGCTCAACGAAGGCGACCGGGTGGACATTGGGAAGCTGGCTTTCCAACTCGCGATCCGCAAACTCGTGCCCGTACCGGCTGCGGCTCCAGTCGAACCCGAATACCAGGAACCCGAACCTCAATACGAAGAAGAAGTCTATCAGGAGGAGGCGTCGGCCGGTTCGCAGACGATGTCGTTCGATTCCGGCGAAATTCCTGTCTACGAAGACGATCAACGCCAAATCGCCGAGAGCGACACGACGTTCCACTCGGCACCCCCTGCTCGCCAGGCACCGCCTCCCAAGCGGCGGGCACCGATTTTGCCGGCCGTCTTCCTGCCGCCACCGGAAGAAACTGGTGCCAAGGCTCCAGAGCCAAAGCCCGCACCCGCTGCTCCTGTTGAAGGCGCGGCTCCCGCTCCGGTGAACCCCTCCATGGCGGCGGCCGACATCATCAAGTCCCGCATGGCGCGCCGTCCGCCGCCGGGTGGCAAATGAGCCTCGTGCGTCGGCACGATGGCCGTGCTTTTCAAGCCCGGATCTGATGGAACGACGTGCTGCGGGTGCTACAATCAACCCGGCGACTGTACTTTTCAGCGCCGGGTGATTACGTTTCGAGTTGCCCTGTCGATGAGTGCCATCATCCGCTGAGAGGCCTGCCGTGCCCGACCCCGCTGAACTGCAACGCAACTACAAACAGTTCATGGATCTGCTGCCATTGACCTTGGCTCTGGCGGGTCTTCCACCCAGCGTCGATCGGTATTACGGCGAAGAGCAGATTGAAGCCCGCCTTTTCGTGATTCGTCACGCCTTCAAGACCGCGAAGACTTTGGCTCCCGACCCGGTTGAGGCCGCCCAAAAGTACAAAGAGTTCGTCGATCTGCTGCCGTTGACTCTGGAACTGGCCGGCCTTCCGCTCAGCACGGGACAGGGAAAATACTACGGTCCGGATGCCATCGAAGCCCGCTCGTTTTCCATCAAGCACGGCTACAAGGCGGCCCGCTCGGTGACGCGCGAGTGCATCCAACCGCCCGCCTGACGCGGCGAATGCGGCGTCACAAGAACTGAGGGCTCTCGGCCGGTTTGAACAATGCGTGAGGAGTGAGCGCGCGATGCCTGACCGGCAAGATCATGAGCCGATCTTCAGATTCGACGCGGAGTCGGATGTCGAACGCCTTGAAGCCGCGGAGGAAGAGGCTCGACGTCGCCTGGCCCACCCAGCGAGAGGTCTGCTGGTGCTGGCCTCCATCTGGTGGGCACTGATCTGGTGGTCATTGATGTTCAACGTCTGGCTGCTTTATTCCGGTGCCGCACAGCGACTCCCGCAGCCACGGGGCATTTCGAAACAGTCCCAGATCGTCTTTCGGGCAAGCTGGTCTGTCGTGATGTTGATTGTCAACAGCCGGATCCTGGTCGGTGCCAGGCGAATGAGACACTTGCGGAAGCACAGGCAGGCGCTTTGGGCCTGCTACCTCAGCCTGATCCCGTGTTTCGGGCCGTTTTATGTCCTGGGGATTCCCTTCGGCATCTGGGGCCTGACGGTTTTGAATGACCCACGGGTGGAGGCGGCCTTTCAAAGTTGACGGCAAAACCCGATGCGAAGCGTAAGCGTGGCACAGACCCATCCGGCACCACCAAGGACATCCCATGCGACTGCAGTTCATTGGCATCCTGACAATCACACTGGCATCAGTGGTACCGGCGTTCGCGCAGGACCGCGAAACGAAGGTCCGCAATGACCGGGCGAAGTTCGAAACCTCGCCCGATTGGATCTATAACGACCTGCCAAAGGGGATCGCCACGGCGAAGGAGACTGACAAACCCCTGCTGGTGGTGTTCCGCTGCATTCCCTGCGAGGCGTGCGCGCAACTGGATGAGCAGGTGGTGGAACGCGACCCGGGGATTCGTGGGCTGTTGGATCAGTTTGTCTGCGTGCGCATCGTTCACGCCAATGGCATGGACCTCTCGCAGTTTCAGTTCGACTATGACCAGTCGTGGGCGGCGTTTCTGATGAACGCCGACATGACAATTTATGGCCGCTACGGCACCCGCTCGCATCAGACCGAATCCGACAACGATGTCTCGTTGGAAGGATTTGGAAAGGCCCTGTCGGGCGCACTCGCCCTGCACACCCGGTTCTCGGAAGTCAAAGATAAGCTGGCCGCCAAGCGCGGACCGAATTCCACCGTACAAGCGCCGGAGGACTTTCCTTCCCTCAAGGGAAAGTATGGTTCGAAACTGAACTACGAGGGCAAGGTGGTGCAGAGCTGCATCCATTGCCATCAGGTGGGTGAGGCGCTTCGCGCAGTGTCCCGATCACGGAACCAGCCGATTCCCGAAAAAGTGCTGTACCCGTACCCCAATCCAAAGATCCTGGGTCTCATTCTCGACCCCAAAGCCAAGGCCAAGGTCAGCCAGGTTGTCGCCGGCTCATCGGGAGCAAAGGACGGCTTTCTGACTGGCGATGAAATTGTCGAACTGGAAGGGCAGCCGATCTTGTCGATTGCCGACGTCCAATGGGTGTTGCATCACGCCGGACCCACGGCACGACTGAAAGCCAAGGTTTCCCGAGCAGGCAAAACCGTCGACCTCCCCGTGACACTGGCGGAGGGTTGGCGGCAACAGGAGGACATTTCCTGGCGGGCCACGTCGTGGGCCTTGCGGCGGATGGCACTCGGCGGGCTGCGGTTGGAGTCAATGCCCGATGAGGCGCGGCGCGACGCGAAGATCCCGGAAGGTCAGCTCGCTCTGCGGGTCAAGCATGTGGGACAATATGGCGAACATGCCGCCGCCAAGAACGCAGGCTTCCAGAAAGATGACATCCTGGTGGCAGTTGAAAATCAGACGGTGCCGCTGACAGAGTCCGCGCTGATGGCGCAACTGCTGCATGGACACAAATCAGGCGAGGCCATTCCGGTGACCGTACTCCGCGGCGGCAAACGGATCGATCTCAAGCTGCCGCAGCAACAGTGAGCCACGATGCCCGAACTGCCGGATGTCACCGTTTACCTGGAGGCGCTGGAACCACGCGTTCTGGGAAAGGTGCTCCGGCAGGTGCGTGTGGTGAGCCCCTTTTTGCTGCGAACATGCGACCCGCCGCTGGAAGCAGCGGAGGGAAAGACCGTGCGGCAACTTCGCCGGATTGGCAAACGGATTGCGCTGGGGCTCGACGACGACCTGTGGCTCATCCTACACCTGATGATCGCCGGGCGGCTGCATTGGAAAACCCGCCGTCCCGCGCTCTCGCGGAAAGTCGACCTTGCCGCGTTTGATTTCAATGACGCCACGCTGCTGCTGACCGAGGCTGGCACCAAGCGACGGGCCTCGCTGCATGTTGTCTCAGGTGCAGCCGCGGTTGCCGCGCTGGATCCAGGCGGCCTGGAAGTACTCGACTGCTCGCTGGCCGAATTTCGGGCGGCGCTGGTGGCAGGCAACCATACTCTGAAGCGGGTGCTTTCCAGCCCGCGTGTCTTCAGCGGAATCGGGAACGCCTATTCGGATGAGATTCTGCACCGCGCCCGGCTCTCACCGTTGGCGCGTTCACAACAACTCACAGAAGAGGCGATCGCGCGGCTGTATGCCGCCGTGCGCGACACCATGAACCTGTGGATCGACCGGTTGCGGAAGGAGGCGGGCACGAACTTCCCCGAAAACGTCACGGCGTTTCGCGTGGAGATGGCTGTCCATGGTCGTTATGGGCGGCCCTGTCCCGACTGTGACACAACCGTCCAACGCATTCGCTACGCGGAGAATGAGACAAACTATTGCCCGCGCTGCCAGACCGACGGAAAACTGCTCGCCGACCGCTCACTGTCACGGCTGCTCAAAGAGGACTGGCCGAAGACGATCGACGAATGGGAGAGGTGAGGGGATTTTCGATTTTCGATTTATGATTTTCGATTGAATCGGCCATTCGACCCCGGATCTTTGGCTGGCGGCGCATGGTAGGTACGGCTGCGCCACAGCCGACAGTTCGATGTGGCTGTACAGACTGTGAAATTTGAAAACTGAAATCTGAAATTATTTAGACCAAATATCAGTGTGCCGCTGAGTGCTGGCAGTTCCACACGAATCAATGCCCCGAAAAGCTGACGAGCGAATGCTGGTCGTACTTGGCGAGTCGCGCGCGGCCGCCGAGGTCGGGCAGTTCGATCACGAAGGCGCAGCCCACGACGATTCCCTGCAGCCGCTCGACGAGTTTGCAGGCGGCTTCGCAGGTGCCGCCCGTCGCCAGCAGGTCGTCGACCACCAGGCAGCGGTCATCCTTCACGATGGCGTCCTTGTGGATTTCGATCACGTCGGTGCCATACTCGAGCTGGTACTCCTGCCGTTCCACCATCCATGGCAGCTTGCCTTTTTTGCGGGCCATCACCAGGCCGCAGCTCAGATGATGGGCCAGCGCGCCGCCAATGACGAAGCCACGGGACTCAATCGCCACGACCTTGTCGATGGGCGAATAGCGGTAGTGGGAGACGAATTCGTCAATCGCCCGTTTGAAGCCCCAGGGATCCTGCAGCAGCGTCGTGATGTCGCGAAATTCGATCCCCGGCTTGGGGAAGTCAGGAATCGTGCGGATCAGGGATTTCAGTTGGTTCATGTGGAGGTGTGGTGGTTAGGGAGTTGGTGAGCGCGGGGGAGAAGGGCCGAACAATACTCAATGGGCTGGATCGATCCTATGCGGATTTTGCCGTCGCGGACCGCAACTGGCGGGCAAGGGTTTCGACATACGGAGCGCGGATGACGCCGCGCTCGGTGATGAACCCCGCAATCAGCTTGGCTGGCGTAACGTCGAAGGCGGGATTGTAGACCCCGATTCCGTCTGGCGCGGTCTGTCGGCCGAATCCGTGGGTGATCTCCCGCGGGTCGCGCTGTTCGATGGGGATGTCGGCACCGGTCTTCGTCCCGAAGTCGAAAGTGCTGCTGGGGGCGGCCACATAGAACGGGATGTTGTGGAAGGCCGCGAGAATCGCCACGCCGTACGTGCCAATCTTGTTGGCGGCGTCGCCGTTGGCGGCGATGCGGTCGGCACCCACGATAACCGCCTGGATCCGGCCCTCACGCATCACCTGGGCGGCCATCGAATCACAGATCAGGGTCACATCCAGACCGCGCTGTTTCAGCTCCCAGGCGGTGAGCCGCGCGCCCTGCAGCAGCGGCCGCGTTTCGTCGGCAAAGACTTTGAGCTTCTTGCCAGCCTCGTGTGCGGCGAAGAAACAGGCGAGGGCCGTGCCATAGTCGGCGGTGGCCAGTCCGCCGGCGTTGCAATGGGTGAGCACGCCCTGGCCGTCCGTCAGCAGTTCCGCGCCAAACCTCCCAATGGCGTGGCACATTTCCCGATCTTCCTGCTCGATGGCGTGAGCCTCGGCCAGCAGCAATTCGGCCACCTCCGCAGGCGATTTGCGTCCCTTCAACTGATGCCCCACACGCTGCATGCGGTCCAGAGCCCAGAACAGGTTCACGGCCGTGGGCCGGCTTTCGGCCAGGTATTTGACAACCTCGTCCAGGCGGGCGAAGAAGGGGCCTTCAGCCTGACCAGCCACAGTCTGCAGACCAATGCAGACTCCATAGGCCGCCGAAACACCGATGGCAGGGGCACCGCGGACCCGCAGCATCTTGATCGCTTCCCAGACAGTCTCCACCGTCCGGCATTCCATCTCGACAAAGTCGACCGGCAACCGGGTTTGGTCGATCAACACCAGGTGCCCATCGACTCCGCCAACCCAGTACAACGTCCGGGGAACGGTGACTTCCGCATGCACTGCCATCGCGAGTTCCTTCTCCTGCTTCATGGCACGAATTCACGACCCGTGCGTGTGAGACGTCTCCTTTAAGCAGCCGCATTGTGAAGAAATGTTCCAACCTTGTCCAACCCAATGGGCGGTGCCGGCTGCAGCCGCCCTTCGTAGCGTCGGCTTCAGCCGACCCGCGCGGGGTCCGGCCTTGTGCAACCAGGCGCAGTTTCAGCGCGGCACATCGTCAAGGTGGGTTGAAACCCACGCTACTACGGCGGGTTCGTAGCGTCGGCTTGAGCCGACCCGCGCGGGGTCCGGCCTTGTGCAACCAGGCGCAGCTCCGGCGAGGCACATCGCCAAGGTGGGTTGAAACCCACGCTACGGCGGGTTCGTAGTGTCGGCTTCAGCCGACCCGCGCGGGGTCCGGCCTTGAGCTGCCAGGCGCAGCTCCGGCGAGGCACATCGCCAAGGTGGGTTGAAACCCACGCTACGGCGTGTTCGGAGCGTCGGCTTCAGCCGACCCGCGCGGGGTCCGGCCTTGAGCTGCCAGGCGCAGCTCCGGCGAGGCACATCGCCAAGGTGGGTTGAAACCCACGCTACGGCGTGTTCGTAGCGTCGGCTTCAGCCGACCCGCGCGGGGTCCGGCCTTGAGCTGCCAGGCGCAGTTTCAGCGCGGCACATCGCCAAGGTGGGTTGAAACCCACGCTACGGCGTGTTCGTAGCGTCGGCTTCAGCCGACCCGCGCGGGGTCCGGCCTTGTGCAACCAGGCGCAGCTCCGGCGAGGCACATCGCCAAGGTGGGTTGAAACCCACGCTACGACGGGTTCGTAGCGTCGGCTTTAGCCGACCCGCGCGGGGTCCGGCCTTGTGCTGCCAGGCGCAGTTTCAGCGAGGCACATCGCCAAGGTGGGTTGAAACCCACGCTACGGCGGGTTCGTAGTGTCGGCTTCAGCCGACCCGCGCGGGGTCCGGCCTTGACCAACCAGGCGCAGTTTCAGCGCGGCACATCGCCAAGGTGGGTTGAAACCCACGCTACGGCGGGTTCGTAGTGTCGGCTTTAGCCGACCCGCGCGGGGTCCGGCCTTGAGCAACCAGGCGCAGCTCCAGCGCGGCACATCGCCAAGGTGGGTTGAAACCCACGCTACGGGTGGGTTCTGACGTCATCACACGCGACGCGCACAGCCTGCGCGCGATTGCGCCGGCGTCGAAACCAACGGATTAGCGTGATCACCAACATCGTCGACGCAGTTAGCATCGGCTGCTCCTGCGCTGGTATTCAATGAGGAACACCAGGGTTCAGGCACTGGCCCGCGACTTGCCTGATGGCTGAAACTGCAGCTTGAGTTCACCGACTTGCTGTGTCAGCACCTCCAACTGGTTCGCCAGGCGATGCTGGGTCTCCAGAAGTTGCTCGGTCACATCCGCGAGTGTGGCTTCACGTTCGGCCGCGTGTGTCCGATGGTGCCCGATTTCCTCGGACAATTGGCTTAGCACGCCCGCCAACTGGTCCAATTCGTGACCCAGCCGTTCGTGCTCGGCAGGCGAGGTCACATCTGCTGTTTCAGGTTGAACCAACGGGAAGTGAGGCCGGGGAGCCGCGGAGGTTTTGGCGCGCTTCTGGCGGCGGGCGGCTTCGAGCAGCGCATCGGCTCCAAGGTGCCGACGGCGGTCGTACGTTTCAATTTCCTTCAGATCGCGTTCCAGATAGTCCACCAACGTGCTGGCCGACAGTTCCGACAGCGGAATTGTCGCCGGGCTCTCCAAGTCGACCATTTCGACGACCGAAGGCTGAATGTGGGCTCGTATCTGGAAGACGCCGATCGTGAGGATGTCGCCATCTTTCAGCGACGCATGGGTCATCGGCTGATTGTTGACAAGCAGCGGTGGCTCGGAAGCCACGGCTTCCAGCGCGACTTCATCCGGGTCGATGACCAGGACCGAGTGCAGCCGGGGCATTTCGGTCCCACCGAGACGCAGGTCGCAGGCTTCGCCAGATCCAATCAGGAACCGCGATCCGGCGACCGGGCGTTGGGGAAATTGTGTGCGCCCATGGAGGATTTCCAGAATCACGGGAGCGTCCAGGCTCGGCACTGGGAAAGCCGAGCGGTCGGAATGTGATGAAGCAGGCATTCTGGCGAACCTCGTCGAAACAGCGGCGGAGACAGTGATCGACTCCGAATCCTCTACCCTCTCATTTCGACCAAAAGTTCCATCAGCATGAGCTTTTCGGGATGTACCGGTCAATCGCCGGAAAATGACGTTGCCGAAGATCCCGATGCAGCGATCTGCGACACCCGTCGAGGCACGCGGCAACCGGTTCCCTACAGATTGGTTCCGGGTCACAGTACACTCGCCATGACCTGCCTGTTCCAACGCTCGTCTGTACTGGAGATCCCCGTGGCTGAGGTGTCGAAGTTCTGTTCCGCGCATCTGCGGAACCCGCTGTTCGTGTTGTTTCTTGCAGCAATCGCTTTCATCCCCGCCACCGTGCAAGCTCAGCCGAAAACTGGCACCGAATCGGCATTCGTCGCCGCTGACGCCCTCCCGCACTGGATCTGGCTGAGTGAAAAAGAGGTCGACGATCAGACAGTTTATCTCCGCAAGTCCTTTACACTGCCAGCGGATGCGACTTCGCTCAAGGTGCTGGGGACCTGTGACGACGAGTTCACGCTGTACGTCGATGGCAAAAGTGTGTTGAGCCACGGGAACTGGTCGGAGGTCGCCGCCCAGGATCTCTCCAACACGTTGCGGCTCAAAGACAAGAAAGAACGCCCCTGCGTGCTGGCCGTCCGGGCCAAAAACAGCGCTGGTCCGGCGGGTTTGATTTTGCGCGTCCTCGTTCAGCGTGGCTCAGCCACCACGGCAGTGATCACCGACACTTCATGGAAGGCCACCGACAAAGCTGCGGAAGGCTGGGAAAGGCCAGGGTTCGACGATTCGAAATGGTCGGCAGCCGTTTCGCTGGGGAAGCTGGGTGACAAGCCACGCGATGGCGTGAATGCGGCCTTGTTTGCGTCTAAAACGGTTTCTCGCCCTCCGACAGCCACGCCTGTGGAGCAACTGAAGGTCGCCAAGGACTTTAAGGTCGAACTGCTGTATACCGTTCCGAAGGGCGACGAAGGTTCGTGGGTCAACCTCTGCACAGACCCAAGGGGCCGGTTGATTGTCAGTGACCAGTACGGCGGGCTGTACCGCATCACTCCGCCGAAACTGGGGGGCGCCGTGGCGGACACCAAGGTCGAGAAGATCCCCGCCGACATTGGCGAAGCCCAGGGGTTGCTGTGGGCCTTCGACAGTCTGTACGTGGTGGTCAACAAGGGCGGCAAGTACGAAAACGGTCTGTACCGGGTCCGCGACACCAATGGCGACGATATGGTCGACACCGTCGAGCCGTTGCGAATGCTGAACGGTGGCGGCGAACACGGACCGCACGCCGTTCTGCTCACTCCGAACGGCAAGTCGCTGGTGGTGGTGATTGGCAACCAGACGAAGATGACCGATCTGGCCGCCAACAAAGTACCCAAGCTCTGGGGCGAAGATCACCTGCTGCCCCGCATGCCGGATGGTCGTGGCTTCATGCGCGATGTTCTGGGGCCTGGCGGCTGCATCTACCAGGTCACTCCCGACGGGAAAGAATGGACGTTGCTGGCCACCGGCTTTCGCAATGAATTCGATGCCGCCTTCAACCGCTGGGGAGACCTCTTCTCCTATGACGCCGACATGGAATGGGACATGAACACCCCCTGGTACCGCCCAACGCGCGTCTGCCAGGTGGTCAGCGGAGCCGAGTTTGGTTGGCGCAACGGGGCAGGCAAGTGGCCGGCCTACTATCCCGACAGCATTCCTGGCGTGGTCAATGTGGGTCCGGGTTCGCCCACCGGCATCGCGTTTGGATATGGCGCGAAGTTCCCCGCCAAGTATCAGGATGCCCTGTACATCTGCGACTGGAGTTATGGAAAGCTGTACGCGGTCCACATGACGCCGCAGGGAGCTTCGTATACGGGCTCGCTGGAAGAGTTTGTCACCGGTGCACCGCTGCCGCTGACCGATGTGATCATCAGTCCGCACGACAAGGCGATGTACTTCACGATTGGCGGCCGGCGCGTGCAGTCGGGGCTGTACCGCGTGACTTACGCTGGCTCGGAAAACACGAAAGAAGTGATGGCGGAAGTCACTCAGCCCACGCCCGAAAGCGGAATTCGACGGAAGCTGGAGAGTTTTCATGGTCATGCGGATCCCAAGGCGGTTGAGACGGCTTGGCCGTACCTGGGACACGCCGACCGCCACATCCGCTACGCGGCACGGGTGGCTCTGGAGTTCCAGGATCCCGCCAGTTGGCGTGAGATGGCACTGACCGAGACGAAACCCACCGCGGCCATCAACGCCCTTCTGGCCCTGGTACGAGTGAGCGGCACCGATCCATTCCACCGTGCGAAGGATGCGGCACCACCGGATCCCAAGCTGCTTGTGGAAATCCTGGGTGCCTTGGACAAGATCGACTTCAAGAGCCTGGACGTGACGCAGCAGCTCGCCCTGCTGCGGACCTATTCGGTGGCCTTCAACCGTCTGGGTCCAGCGGATGAGGCCATGCGCGAACGGGCGCTCGCACGGTTTGCACCGTGGTTCCCCGCCGGCCCCAAAGAGGTGAACGGCGACCTGCTGAATCTGCTGGTCTACTTGCAGTCACCCACCGTTGCCGCGCCGGCGATTGCCGCCCTGGAGCAGGCCCCCACGCAGGAGGAACAGATTGAATACGCCCGCGCCCTGCGGATGCTCAAGGCTGGGTGGACTCCAGACCTGCGGAAGAAGTTTTTCACCTGGTGCCTAAAGGCGGCCAACTACAAGGGCGGGGCGAGCTTCTCGCTCTTCGTGGCCAACATCAAGAAGGATGCGGTGGCGACGCTGAGCGACGAGGAGAAGGTCGCCCTGAAGGAGATCCTGGAGGCAAAGCCAGAAACCGTGCCGGTCAACGTGGCTCCGCCACGACCGTTTGTGAAAGAGTGGAAGCTTGAGGAGTTGCAGCCACTGGTCGACGCCGGGCTCAAAGGACGCAACTTCGACAACGGCCGCAAAATGTTCGGTGCCGCCAACTGCTTTGCCTGCCACCGCTACGACAATGAAGGCGGTGCCTTCGGCCCCGACCTGAGCGGTGTTTCCGGACGCTTCAGCGCCCGCGACCTGCTGGAATCGGTGGTCGAGCCCAGCAAGGTGATCAGTGACCAGTACGCCGCCGTGTCGATCACCACCCTTCAGGGCAAGACGGTGACCGGCCGGATCATCAACCTCAACGGCGACACACTGATCATCAACACCGACATGCTCAATCCGGACGCCATGACCAACGTCGAGCGGTCACAGATCGACGAACAGGTGGTGTCAAAAACCTCCATGATGCCACAGGGCCTGCTCAACTCCCTGTCACGGGACGAAGTTCTGGACCTGATGGCGTACCTCCTGTCCCGCGGTGACCGGAATCATGCGGCCTTCAAATAGACAGAACGACAAGACCGTAAACGGTTTGTCCGCCTGACTCCAGCGCCCTTCGGCGTCCCCTTGAATCGCTTGGGGATGTCGGAGGGCGGTTTTGTAGTTCCATCGCGCAACTTGTCCTCGTGCAGCAGCCGTGCCGCATTGAGATTCAAAACCGATCGCCCAACCCAACCCACGATAATTGCTGTGATCAGGGAGCCCTCACGATGTTTGTGGTCGAAGACCGGGGCCTCATCTTTGACGCCACACAGCAGCCGCCAGAGCGACGGATTGCGTATTTCACCTCACTCTGCCCGCTGCAGTCCGGCACGATCCTGTGTGGATTTCAAAATGGCCCCAGCAAGCATGCAGTGACTTCGACGGTGCGGTTATGTCGCTCTGTCGATGGCGGACGAAACTGGGAGCTGATGCCAGCCGAGTTCGAAACCGAAATCGACGGCAGCCCCGGGTCACTCGGAGGGGCAGAGATGGTGGAAGTGGCACCCGGCCGGATCCTGCTCTGCTCGACTTGGTTCGACCGCTCTGAACCAGAACGGCCGCTGTTCGACCCGGTCACTGAAGGGTTGCTGCATTCGAAGCAGTTGCTGGCAGTCTCGAACGACGAGGGCCACACATGGAGTTCCTGGCGGGAACTTCCCACGGGCGACCTGAAGGGCTGTGCGCTGACGGGGCCACTAATCCGTTGGAACAACGGGGAGATCGTCATTTCCTTTGAAAGTTTCAAAGAATTCGACGATCTGCGTCCCGGCCGCCACGCGGCGTGGCTCACCATCTCTCGCGACGGTGGCGAAACTTTTCTTCCTCCGCTGCAGGTGGCTCAGCACCCGAAACACGAAATCTACTATTGGGATCAGCGGCTGTGCCCTGGTGACCAACCCCGTGAGTTCACGGCACTGTTCTGGACGCACCACCTCGTCGAAAAGCGCGATCTTGATGTCCATCTGCGGCATGGAACCATCCGCTCCCATTTTAATGGTTCCGCGAGCGTACGAACCGAAGCGATTGTTCAGACCTCCATCCGCGGCCAGATTGCTGCACCATGCCATTTGCCGGATGGGAGACTGGTGGCATTCGTGGTCGATCGAAACCGCCCAGGAACCATGTCGTTGTGGTGCTCTCCGGATGGCGGGGCGACCTGGCCCGTCGGCGAACAACTGGTGATCCACACCCACGAGGAACAGGCGGCAGTCACCCAGGGCGGCTCGAACATCGACTTCAAACAATATTGGGAAGACATGGTGAAGTGGAGTTTTGGGCATCCCGCGGTCCGCTTGCTGGATCCGGGCCATTTGTTGCTGGCATGGTACGCGGGGAGTCCAACTCATATGAGCCTACATTGGGCGCGGGTCCGAATCTGAGCGGTACAAGCTCATCGCGTCTACGTATTGGATTGCCTGGCAAGGGCTTAAGAATGGTCCGAGGCTGGCGATCACGGTCCGTTCTGAAGTTTTTCCAGAAATCAGACGCGAGGGCGTTGACACTCTGAATCGGGGCCTCTAAGATGGGCCTACACAAAGCGACGAACGCCACACACGGCTGACACGCAAGTGAAAGTCGAGTTGAGGCGTTTTCGCTTTTGTTCTTTGACAATCTGGTTGGAGTGAGCAGAGAAGCGGA
>JAKFUF010000191.1 GCA_021732845.1 Planctomycetaceae bacterium
GGCGGGGGGGAACGCAGGGGCCGTGGCTGCTGGATTTCTGTTCAAGCAGCAATCCATTCCCTGGCCGACGGCGCTGATGATTCTCGGAGTCTTTATCACTTTTGCCTCATTCGCGGCGCTGGCATTGCGGTTTCCCGAAGCAGTGGAGACTCCCCCGGTGTCCGACTTGGATCCCGCCGCTGGGCTTCAAAACGCCCCGGCAACCCTGGCGGCGGCGATTTCTTAAGGGATGAAGGATCCCGAATTCCCTCATCGACTCATGCAATCTCATCCTTGGAAGCCGGTCCATGCTTTTGAATGACCAGGGAATTGGACTGGCCAGTGCCGGCCCTACGCTGGTCGACTTGTTCCTGCGCGAACAGCAGCGGCTTCCAGCGGTGGATCGATTCACTCGCGAGATAGACCGCGTTGGGCTGCCTGACCAGTCCCGCTACTACTCGACGCTGCTTCCCGCCAGCCCTCCCGGACCCGGCCAGCAGTACGCCTTCGAAGTCGATCTCGACCGCTGTTCCGGCTGCAAAGGCTGTGTTGTCGCCTGCCACTCGTTGAACGGGCTGGATGAACTGGAAACCTGGCGCGACGTGGGGCTGCTCATCGGGGGCAGCGAACTGGCTCCCGTCATGCAGCATGTGACCACCGCCTGTCATCACTGCCTGGAACCAGCGTGCCTCAATGCCTGCCCCGTCAATGCCTACGAAAAGGACGCGCGGACGGGGATCGTCAAACACCTGGATGACCAGTGCTTTGGCTGCCAGTACTGCACGCTCGCCTGCCCCTACGATGTCCCCAAATATCACGCGAAAAAAGGGATCGTGCGGAAGTGCGACATGTGTTCGAACCGCCTGTCACAGCGGGAGGCCCCCGCGTGTGTCCAGGCCTGCCCGCACAGTGCGATCGCCATTCGCGTCGTCGATGTGAGCCGCGTGATGGAGAATGCGGAGGTCGATGACTTCCTGCCTGGCGCGCCTGAGCCACACCTGACGCTGCCCACGACGACCTACAAGACCAACCGCGTCTTCCCACGCAACATGCTGCCGGTGGATTACCACTCCATCAATGCCCAGCACCCGCACTGGCCGTTGATCGTGATGCTGGTGCTGACCCAGCTTTCCGTCGGGGCCTTTACGGTTGGCTGCTGGCTCGACAGCTCGCTGGATGCCGGCTCGGCGGCGCTGTTGCGCCCGTACCAAGCCACCTGCGCGCTGCTTTTGGGATTATTGGCGCTGGGTGCGAGCACATGCCACCTCGGCCGTCCGCAATATGCCTTTCGCGGCATCCTCGGCCTGCGGCACTCGTGGCTCAGCCGTGAGATTCTCGCTTTCGGCCTGTTCTCGGGTCTCGCAGTGCCGTACGCCGCGGTGTGCTGGCTGTCCTCACGACCGTCAGGACTCACTGTGCCGGGAGCCACCACCCTCATTGCCGCCCTGCCCGCCTTGGGGATGGGCGTCGCGGGAGTGGGCATCGCCGGCGTGTTCTGTTCGGTGATGATCTACGTCTTCACCAAGCGGGAATTGTGGAACATTGAACGCACACTGGTGCGGTTTGGGCTGACAACGGCGGTCTTGGGCATCGCCACGACGTGGCTCTCGCTGATGATTCTCGGAGTGGTGGTTCACGATCCGGCGACCAGCCAGCTCACGCACGAATTGACCCCCGTCCTGGCCCGTGCACTGTTGGTCGCCTCCGCGCTGAAGCTGGCGGTGGATCTCACCCTGCTGCGTCATCTGGCCAATTTTCGGCATACGCCCTTGAAACGCTCCGCACTGCTGGTGGCTGGAGTTCTGTGGCGATACGGAGCGGTTCGGCTTGTCGCCGGAACTGTTGGCGGCGTGTTCA
This sequence comes from Planctomycetaceae bacterium, assembly GCA_021732845.1. Classification (GTDB taxonomy): domain Bacteria; phylum Planctomycetota; class Planctomycetia; order Planctomycetales; family Planctomycetaceae; genus JAKFUF01. The sequence continues at coordinate 1,837 of JAKFUF010000191.1, forward strand.
TTCCCCTGTGGATTCTGGATGAAGTGTCCCGTACCGGGAGTCTGCCTGGAGGGTGGTTCAGTATTGTCGCGACCCTGATCGTATGGGCGGGATGTCTTGTGGGTGAGTTGCTTGAACGCTACCTGTTTTTCGCCGCGGTCTCGGCCCCCAGAATGCCCGGAGGCGTGCGGCCATGACCACGCTCGCCGACAAGATCTCACAGTTGCCACTGCTCTCCCTGATCCATCAACGCGATGGACGGCTGACGAGGGAGCTGCTGCAGGAACCGGGAGGGTTCGGGCTGGGGCAGGTGCCGTCGCGCCTCAAGCCCGATAGCACCACCAACATGGTCTGCGGATTCTGTTCCACCGGCTGCGGTCTCAAGATTCACCTGCGTGAGGGCGAAGCCGTCAACCTTTCTCCCTCGACAGACCACCCGGTCAACCTGGGGATGGCCTGCCCCAAGGGATGGGAGGCGTTATCCGTTCTGGATTCCCCCGACCGCGCCGCCACGCCGCTCCTGCGGAACAGCCGGGGCACGATGGAACCAGTCTCTTGGGACGCGGCGATGCAGGAGTTTGTTCGCCGGATGAAGGCGGTCCAGGCCGAGCACGGCCCGCATTCCGTGGCCTTCATCAGCACCGGCCAGATGCCCACCGAAGAGATGGCGCTGCTCGGATCGCTGGCCAAATTCGGCATGGGGATCCTGCATGGCGACGGCAACACGCGGCAGTGCATGGCGACCTCGGTTGTCGCGTACAAGCAGGCGTTTGGCTTCGACGCCCCGCCCTACACCTATGCGGATTTCGAAGAGTCGGACGCGTTGATCTTCGTGGGGAGCAACCCCTGCATCGCGCACCCCATCATGTGGGAGCGCGTCATGCGGAACCCCCATTCGCCAGAGATCATCGTCATCGACCCGCGGATGACCGAGACCGCCATGTGCGCCACGCAGCACCTGGCGATCAAGCCCAAGTCCGACCAATCGCTGCTGTACGCCATTGCCCGGATCCTGATCAAGAACAACTGGCTGGACCAGGCGTTTCTTGACGCCTCGACGGAAGGGTTCGCGGAATTCGCGGAGTTCGTCGAACCGTTCGACTTGGCGCGGGCGGTGACTGACACCGGACTCCAGGCAGAGCAGATTGAACGCCTCGCGAAAACCATCCATGAACGCCAGCGGGTTTCGTTTTGGTGGACAATGGGCGTCAATCAAAGCTACCAGGGGGTGCGGACTGCCCAAGCCATCATCAACCTGGCATTGATGACCGGCAACATCGGCCGCCCTGGTACGGGAGCGAATTCGATCACCGGACAGTGCAACGCGATGGGCTCGCGGCTGTTCAGCAACACGACCAACCTGCTGGGAGGCCATGATTTCACCAATCCGGCGCATCGCCAGAAGATCGCCGGAATTCTGCAGATCGATGAATCGCTGATCCCCACGCAGAACAGTTGGGCCTACCACGAAATCATGGAAGGCATTTTAAGCGGAAAGATCCGCGCCCTGTGGGTGATCTGCACCAACACGGCGCATTCGTGGATCAACCAGCACGTGGCCCGCGAAATGTTGGACCGGTTGGATTTTCTGGTGGTGCAGGACATGTACCACACCACCGAAACGGCGCAATTGGCCGACATGGTTCTGCCGGCTGCCGGCTGGGGAGAAAAAGAAGGCACCTTCATCAATTCGGAACGCCGGTTCGGTGTGCTGAAGAAAGTCCGCAAGGCCCCCGGCCAGGCCCTGTCCGACTTCAACATCTTCAAACTCGTGTCTCACTACTGGGGTTGCGACTCGCTCTTCGACCGCTGGAATGCGCCGGCCGATGTCTTCGAAACGTTAAAGGAATGTTCGAAGGGCACCCCCTGCGACTTCACCGGCATCGAAGACTACCATGCGATCGACGCGCAGGGCGGAATCCAATGGCCCTGCCCGGCCGGCAGTGGCATTCCCGCCCAGGAGCGGCGGCTGTTTGCCGACGGCGTGTTCTATCGTGAGAACGGCCGTGCCAAGTTTCTGTTTGAAGCACCACGCCCGATGCCCGAAGCACCCACTCGCGAGTACCCGTTCATCCTGCTGACGGGCCGGGGCTCGGCATCCCAGTGGCATACGCAAACCCGCACCTCGAAGTCGGCCGTGCTGCGCAAGCTCTATCCAGAACAACCCTTCGTCGAGATCAACCCGGTCGACGCTCGCGCGATGTCCATTCGTCCCAACGAATGGATCGACGTCGCGTCCCAACGGGGGCAGATGCGGGTGATGGCCCTGATCACGCCGGCAGTGGCTGCAGGCCAATTGTTCATTCCCATGCATTACGAGGCGACCAACCGCCTGACGGACGCCGTGTTTGACCCCTACTCCAAACAACCCTCCTACAAGGCCTGTGCGGTACGCGTGCTGCGGTTGAATTCCTGAATCAAAGATCCTCCTGTTTCAGGATCGTGCTTTTTCCAGATCGAACTCACGATGTCATCCACCAACAACGGCTTCACCGAGGCTCAGAAAAACTACCTCCAAGGTTTCGCGCTCGGTGCCGACGTGGCGCGCAAGGTCAAATCCCTGCCCGTGCTGTCCGGCAGCGGAGGCATGGCGGAGGCCGCCATCGAGCTTGGTCCGCAGGGCGTGCAGGTTGCGTCGGGCACGTCGAATTCCAGTTTAGAGGCGAAGGCGCAGGACCGGTTCCTGGCCGCTGGCAAGAAGCTGAGCAAAGAGGAGCAGGCCAAACGGGACAAGGACGGACTGGGAATCTGGTCCGAGATGAAGCAGGCCGCCCGCGACAACCAGTTCCCAAAAGGGACGGACGTGTTCTTGTGGAAGTTTCATGGACTGTTCCATGTTGCTCCCGCCCAGGACTCTTTCATGTGCCGCCTGCGGATCCCCGGTGGGGAACTCAAGAGCTGGCAGTTGCGGGGCATCGCCGAACTGGCGGAACAGTTTGGCGGCGGCTACGTCGACATCACCACGCGTGCCAACCTGCAAATCCGCGAGATTGCTGCCAGCGGCGGCTGCGCCGTGCATGAGGGTTTGGCGGATCTGGGGCTCGTCAACAAGGGTTCCGGGGCGGACAACATCCGCAATGTCACCTCGTCGGCCACGTCTGGCATCGACCCCAAGGAGTTCATCGAGACGCTGCCGCTCGCGCGGGAGATGCACCATCATATTCTGAATCACCGCGAACTGTTTGGCTTGCCGCGCAAGTTCAACATCAGCTTTGATGGCGGCGGAGCGATTGCCACGCTGGAAGACACCAACGACATCGGTTTCCAGGCAGTCCGTGTCTTGGACGCGGGGGCCACGGCGGAAGTTCCCGCGGGAATCTATTTCCGCCTGACACTCGGCGGCATTACTGGTCACCGCGACTTCGCCCGCGACACTGGGGTTCTGGTGGCTCCGCAAGAATGTGTCGAAGTCGCCCACGCGATTCTGCGGGTCTTTATCGACCACGGAGACCGCACGGACCGCAAGCAGGCACGGTTGAAGTACATTCTCGACCGCTGGGGCTTTCCCAAGTTTGTCGCGGAAGTGGAACAACAGCTCGGTCGAAAATTGCGGAAGGCCAGTTCCGACGCTTACACACTGCCGCGGGCACCGGACCGCTGGGCGCATGTCGGCGTGCATCCGCAAAAGCAGGCGGACCGCTATTACGTGGGCGTGGTGCTGCCGGTCGGCCGCATGACCTGTGCGCAGTCCCGGGCCATCGCCGATATCGCTGAGCGCCATGGCCGCGGACGCCTTCGGCTGACTGTCTGGCAGAACCTGCTGATCCCCGACATCGCGGAAGCCGATCTGGACGCCGTCAAACGCGAAATTGAAGCCACAGGTTTGGACTGGAACGCGACCGCGATTCGCAGTGGATTGATCGCCTGCACGGGCAACGCCGGCTGCAAGTTCGCCGCCGCCGACACCAAGGGGCAGGCGATGGCCCTGGCTGCTTACCTCGATGAACGCGTCGAGCTGGACGTGCCGATCAACATCCATGTGACCGGCTGCCCAAACAGTTGTGCCCAGCACTATATCGGCGACATCGGCCTGCGGGGCACAAAGGTCGAGGCCGGAGAGGACATGGTCGAAGGCTATGAAATCGTCGTGGGCGGTGGCTACGCCGACCAGCAGAACGTGGGCCGCCAGCTCTTCTCGCAGATGGCCTTCAGCGACATACCACCCACGATCGAGCGGCTGCTGCTGTTTTATCTCGATGAACGTCGCCAAGGCGAATCGTTTGCCGCGTTCGCCAATCGTCAAGAACTATCAGCACTGTTGGCTGCGGCCTCGCCCACGGTGGAGCCACGCCAGAAGAAAGCTGTTTGCCTCTGACACGACCGGCCTCCCTGCGGTCCCAACCGCGAAGTCAGTCAAGTTTGTCCAATGTGGTCTGGATCAGAATCATGTCTCACCAATTCTCGATGGTGCCTGAATCAGCTCCATTTTCTGAAGAACAGCGGGCGTGGCTCAACGGTTTTCTGGCCGGTTGGATTGGCCTCCAGGGCGGAGTACCTTCCTCAATGCCCATGGAAGCAGCCACGGCCCTGCTGGACGCACCAACAGCCGAGCACGCAGCGGAAGACTTCCCGTGGCATGACCCGGCACTGCCGATTGACGACCGCCTGCAGATGAGCGAGGGCCGGCCGACAGCAGACCGGCTGATGTCCGCCATGGCGCAGCTCGACTGTGGCTCGTGCGGTTACGACTGTCGGCGGTACGCCGAGGCGATTGTCAGCGGCGAGGAGAAGAGCCTGAAACTCTGCTCTCCCGGCGGAAAGGATACCGCGAAAGTCCTCAAAGAACTGCTTTCGTCGACAAACAGCACGGCGACCAACGGAAGCCACGGGGCCAATGGAACGAACGGCAGTCCCAATGGGCACGCCAAGGCTGCCACCAATGGAAATGGGCATGAGGCTGGTTCCACGCCTCTAACTCCCGTGGCTCAGTGGAGCCGGGCCAACCCGTTCACGGCCAAGGTCGGGAAGATCCGCAACCTCAACGGAGCCGGTTCGGACAAGTTCACCGCGCACGTGGAAATCGACCTGGCTGGGGGAGATCTCACATACGATGTCGGCGACTCTTTGGGTGTCTTTCCCACCAACTGCCACGACTTGGTGCAGCATCTGCTCGAGGCCCTCCTGGCAACCGGGGACGAAGAGGTCGTCGTCGATGAGCAGCGCCTGTCACTGCGGGAAGCACTGGCGACTCAGGCTTGTCTGACGGAGATCACGGACGAACTGCTCGACACAATGTGTCGGCGCTGTGCCGATGTCACCCAATCCGAGGGGTTGAAGCAGTTGCAGGCGGACGCCACATCCATCGAAACCTGGGATGTGCTGGAGTTGCTGCGGAACTACCCGGCGGTCAGGCTGCCCGCCAGCGAGTTCATCGCGGCATTGTCCCGCATGAAGCCACGGCTGTATTCGATCAGCAGCTCACTGAAGGCGGTGCCCAATCAGGTCCATCTCACGGTGGGCCGGGTCAGTTGGAAGTTCGGCAAGCGAACGCGGAAGGGCGTGGCTTCGACCATGTTCGCCGACCGGCTGGCCGACGGTCATCCCGTACGGGTTTTCGTGCAGAAGTCGCACGGGTTCTCTGTTCCCACCAACCCCGAGGCCGCGGCGATCATGATCGGCCCCGGCACGGGGATCGCGCCTTTTCGTGCCTTCCTCCAGGAACGTCGCGCCACGGCCGCACCCGGGAAGAACTGGCTGTTCTTCGGTGACCAGCGGTCGTCGACCGACTTTCTCTACCGGGATGAACTCGAGTCGCTGCGCCAGTCCGGCATTCTGACACGCTTGGAGACTGCCTTCAGCCGCGATCAGACGGAAAAAATCTACGTGCAGGACCGCATGCTGCAGCATGGGGCCGAACTGTGGCAATGGATTGAAGCCGGGGCTCACATCTATGTCTGCGGTGATGCCAAACGGATGGCGGTCGATGTGGACAAGGCCCTCAAACGGATCGTGACAGAGTTCGGCGGCAAGAGTGCCGAAGAGGCCGCCGCCTACGTGGCTCAAATGGCCAAAGCGAAACGCTATTGCCGCGATGTTTATTGAGCCACTATCGATTCTTGAGATACATCTCTACAAATCTCAATACCTCAGCGATGCCTGCAGGTAGAACTGCGTGGCATCGCCGCGCCTTAGCGCCGGCTGCGATTCAATGTAGTTGCCGTACCAAAACCACGAGTAGCCCGCCTGCAGGTCGAAGTTGGGATTGAAGGCGTACGAACCATAGAGATCGAGCGCGGTGCCCAGGTCTCGTCCGTTGCCCGGTTGGCCCGTCGGCACTCCCGCCACGTTGTAGGCCCGGTCGTTGGACGATGCCAGGTCGAGCCAATGATACGCCGTGGTGAACGTGGACTTCTTCGTCGGCTTGATGTCTCCCTGGATCGAGTAATCCAGCAGGTTTTGACCTGAGAGATTGTCGCTGAGAGCCCAATAGGCATGGCCCAGCGGGAAAAACGTGTTGAACGTATTGTTTGTGCGAGACGAGCCGCTCTGTCCTGATCCATAATAGAAGAGGTGCGACAGCCGCGGGGTGAAGGTCGCATTTTTCCAGGTGTGCCCCACGACGTAGGTGTAGAACCCCGCCAGCACATCGCGTCCATTGTCGCGGCCGGTTTGCAGACCGCCTTCGGTATCCAGATCCCACACGCGGGAGCCGTCATCGGTGGGGAACAACCGGGCGTAGCGCGATCCGAACAAATGCCGCTGACCATCCGGGCGGAGCACATCCGGCCTGTCGCCGGAGTCGAGCCACAGCCAGTAGGCGTCGATGACGGTGTTCTGGCAGCCAGTGTAGGTGAAATAGGCTCCGCTGAACCAAACATCGTCGCGTGGCTTGTCGAAATGGTTGCCGAAGAAGGCGACCGGCTGGAAGCCGGTGGCGGAATTGACCGGATGAGTCGAAAAGAGGTCCAGCTTGAAGTCATCACCCTTGAGCATGTACCGCAGCCCTTCGAAGTTGCGGCGGGTGTTGCCCCAGTCCAGCGGCGAGACCAGCCGCTGCCGGCCGAACAGCAGCTCCTGCCGGCCATAGCGCAGCGTGTGCGTCCCGAAATCGCTCCGCAGGAACGTGTAGTCCGCGAACAGGTTTTGGATGTCCCACTGATTGACATCGATCGCCTGGTCGGGGGAGTTGCTGCCAAAACTGTCGGCCTCTATGCCCTCGCCGTACACGCGGAAGTCGCCGTACTGCATGTCGACATAATGCCGCCAGCGCCACAGATTGTATTCGCTTTGGGCGGGGCCGCCCGGACGCAGGCGGTTGTCCTCATTCATGAAGCGGTAGCGAACTTCGCCACCGGTCGAGAACTTGAGCGGAATTCCAAAGACTTCCGACTTCAAATCCTTCAACTCCTCACCAAACAACCGCTCGTGCTGCGGGTCGTTTTTGTAGGAGAAGTCGTTTTCGAAATAGAGGATCTTCCACGGCCCGGTGGCCGGCAGCGTCTTGGCACCAGGAAAGACCGGCGGGGCGGGCTTTTTTGGAGGCGGAGGCGGTGGTGCCGGAGGCGTTTCAGGAAGGGCCTGCAAATCGGCCTCTGGTTCCGATGGCGGCTCATTGACGGCAGCGGGTGGTGCCGGTTCGGCGTCGGTGGCTGACGTGACTTCGATCGGCTTTGGACCGTGCGCCTTGGAAACCAGACCCCGTGGTTCTGTGGCCGCGGCCGATCCGGCCAGCGCCAGAACCAAAAGGCTGCCAAGGCCAATTGAAGCGGTGATCCTCGGGTAATCGTTCACGTGAATCCCTCGTTGTCGCAAAACGCGATCGCCTCGCAGCCGACGTTGATCGCCCGGCGTTGGAATGTGCCCGTCGTTTCTAAGTTTTGTCAGGGATCCATCTTCAACACTCTAGGTTCGACTTTTCCATGTGGACGGATAATCACCAATGTTCCAAATCTTCGGGTAGAGATCCGAAACCGGAGAGAAGACTTCGCAAACCCCTCAAACTGCCAGCTTGCCATCGTCCCCCAAGACGTATTGACTCTGGATCAATGGAATTCGATAACTCTGCCCGTTCTGTGGCTTCCCGCGCCCTTCAAGGATGATGGCCCATGTCCCGCTACGTACCCCTGTCGATACATCGCCTTGGTGTCTGTCTGTGTCTTGGCTTCAGTTCCTCACTCGTGGCTGCGGAGCCTTTGAAAGAGCCGGCTCCACTGCCCGCCGCCAAAGCCGCTGCGGAGAGCAAGCCGACCGCCCCGAAGGAGAAGACCAGCGCCACGGCCGGTCGCAGAAAGCTGGAAGCACAGCTCCGCCAGCCGGCCAACCTCGATTTTGGCGACCGCAAGAGCGTCTCCGTCGCGGAGTTCCTCGCCGAAATCCGCAAGGTCCACCAGCTCTCGATCCGCTTCGATGCGCCGGGACTGGCCGGTCTGTATGGGCCGGAGGCCTTTGTTTCCCTGCCTGCGGAAGAGGCGCCTGCCACGCCTCCCTCCACCAACAAAAAGCCCGCAGCGTCGGAAAAAGAATCACCCGTCGCCAAATCTCAGATGATCACCAAACCACAACCGACCGTGGCCCCGGTGGCACCCAGCAAACCACCTGTTGCCACGAAAGCCTCTCCGGCCACGGTTGGTGACGCCTACGGCAGCCCGGTTGGCGAGACTTTGAAACCCAGCGCGTCAAATGTCACGCCGCAGCCCTTCCCCCTTCCGCCTCTATCCGCGGACGGTCGCTCTGCTCTTGTCACGCCGATTCCACCGAGCGTGGTGACCGTGACTTACAGCGAAGAAAATCCAATCAATGTTCCACTGGCACCGCCAGCGGCAGCGACGACCGTTGCGGCACCAGCCGCCCCCGCCGCTCCACCCGAAGAGCCTTGGGAGCCGACTCAGGAGCCCAAAGAGGTCCAGCAGGAAGGCAATGCCTTCGATCATCTCCTCCAAATGCAGATCTCTCTCGTCTCATTCAATCCCCAGACCGTCACCCTGGGGACCGCCCTCCGGCAGGCCTTGGATTCCCTCTCGGTCGTCAACCCGCTGTCAGAATCTGACGACGAACTGATGCTGCCGGCAATGTTCACGGAAGCCACGAAGTTCGATTACATGGTGGAGGAGGACGGCCTGCTGATCAGCTTCCGCTTCATGACATTGCTGCAGAAGGAAACGCGGGTCTATTCGCTGAAGAACCTGCCAGGCGTGACCTCGGACCAACTGGCCGCGATCATTCGCCAGTCAGTTCGCCCCTGGAGCTGGCGGAGCCACATCAATGACCTGGGCGAGCAGTTGAAGAACGGCACGGACCGGTTGCCAAAGTCGATGGCCGGCAGCCTGGCGAAGGCCGGTACATCTGCCTTGGAAGTGGTGACCGAAGGAGCAGTCTCCCTGGCCTCAGCCACCTCGACGACCGGCGAAGTCAAGCCGGAAGCGACCAAAGAACTCACGGCGGAAGAAATGAAGCAACTGGGCCACGGGGTTGTGAACACCCTGACGACGATGACGCATGCCTCACTCAGTGCCCTGGAAATGGTGCACTACGCGGAACTGCCCACCGCCACCATGCAGACCCTTCCCGGCCGCCTTGTCATCACACAGACACAGGCCGCCCACCGCGAGATCGCCGAATTGCTGGAACAACTGGCCGAGGAACAATAAGCGACCGTACACGGCAGAGCGACCACCTCTCGATTTTTGAGAGGTGGTCGCGCGACGCCACGCCGCCCCGGCTACCGGCCGCGCGGCCGTTCAAAACCCCAACTGGCGGCGAGGGCGTCAGCCGCAAGTTCTGGATCCGTGATCTCACCCCAGCCACCGTTGCGCAGATACGCATGCGCGAATTCATGGGCGATCACCCAGCAGGCGAACGCCTCCGAGAAATCCGCCAGTTTCGGCCGCAGCACCACGCTCCGGCTGACCACCCCCAGCGGCCCCGGACTGTCCATCCACAACGTCCACCCCTGCCCGGGAACATAATTCTCGATCGACACATGAAACCGCGGATCCTCCAAAAAATCCCGCTGCACCACCGCCGGCAACGCGTTCAACACCAACTCGACCCGCTCCCGCAGCGGCTTCAGATGTGAGAACGGCTCGAGATACGCGGCAAAAATGGTGTGGTCTCCGGCATGAACTTCCATGTGCGACTTGTAATTTGTCGACAACATTGATCAACAAACCGCCAATTTGTCATTTGTCATTTGTCATTTGTCATTTGTCATTTGTCATTTGTCATTTGTCATTTGTCATTTGTCATTTGTCATTTGTCATTTGTCATTTGTCATTGGGCTTGCCGTCCTCCGCCTTCGCCTTATCCTCCAACAAAGGCCGCACAATCTCCTTGAATTCCGGCAGCTCCCGCAGCGCGTCCAAGTCATGGTCCGTGGCGAGCAGTTTGCCGTCCTTGAAGCCCGCGTCAATTGCTGCTTTCAGCGCTTCCAGTGCCGCGGTCTGCCACTTCTCCCGCAGCGCCTGACCTTCCGCGGACTGCGCCGGTCCCGGTTGGCCCGCCTGAGCCTCCCCCACTTTAGCGCGATCCAGTTCCGTCAAGCAAAGCCCATGGCAACAGGCCGCGAAGTATTTCCATGCAAACACGGCTCCTTCCTGCTGCCGCAGTGTCTCGCCCGAGCGAGCCGCTTCACCTAGATGCGTCAGCCACTTGTCGGGCTGATCCTGGGCGAGGGCCAGGCAAACGCGTGCGCGCTGGTAATACAACCGTGCCTGGTCAGCCGCCGGTTGTTCGCGGACGAGTTCAATATTGCCAACAATCCGTTCCGCTAGCTCGCATTTCGCAATCAGCGCTCCCAATCCCTTCAATTCCTTCTCATATGGCCGCCGACCCGACCTGGCTGAAAAATCGGTGAGCGTCTTTACCGCCGCGTGGAATTGCGACTTTGCGACGACAATGTGCCCGGTCTCATTGCTGAGTTGCCCAAGGTTGAAATAGCTGACCATCAGGTCCCGTTGGGCCTGCGCGTCGGTCGGGGCGGCCGCCGCCAGTTTCTTCCGAAGCTCCAAGCTTTGCTGGTACGACTCGCGCGCGGACTCCAGATCGCGGAGTTGCAGGCTTATGTCCCCCGACCTGTCATGGGAGACCGACAAATCGCGTTGGGCCCGCGGGTCTTCCGGTGCGGCCGACGCCAGCGTTTTCCGAATCTCGAGACTTTGCTGATATGCCTCACGAGCGGCGCCGAGATCGTGCAGCTTCAGGCGGATATCTCCCAGGCTATCGTAGGAGACGGACAGATCTCGTTGCGCCTGCGGGTCGGCCGGCGCGGCTGACGCCATCGCCCTCCGAATTTCGTGACTGAGCTGATATGCCTCACGAGCGGCGTCGAGATCACGTGTTTGCAGACTTATCTCGCCCAACTTGTTATATAAAACTGACAAATCGCGCTGGGCCTGAACGTCTGCTGGTGCTGCCGCCGCCAATATCTTGGCAATCTCCAAGCATTGCAGAGACGACTCCCGCGCGGCCTTCAAGTCGCCGGATATCTTGCTGATTGCACCCAGCTTGTTATACGAGAGCATCAGGTCGCGTTGGGCCTGCGCGTCAGTCGGTGCGGTCGCCGCCAATGTTCGCCGAATTTCGAGACTTTGCTGATACGCCTCCCGCGCGGCCACCAGATCGCGTGATTGCAGGCTAATCTCCCCCAGGTTGTCAAAGGACACCGACAGGTCGCGTTGGGCCTGCACGTCGGCCACTGCCGCAGACGCCAGTTTCTTGTCAATTTCCAGACTTTGCTGAAACGCGTTCCGCGCGCCGTCCAGATCTCGCATTTGTAGGCTGATCTCCCCCAGCCTGTTATATGAGACCGACAGGTCTCGTTTGGCCCGCACATCGGATGGCGCGTCGGCCGCCTGTTTCTTCCGAATCTCAAGACTTCGCTGAGACCACTTCAGCGCCACCTCCAGATCACGTGTCTGTAGCATGACCTTGCTCAGGTTTTCGAAGGAGATCGACAGATCGCGTTGGGACTGAGCGTCGGTCGGCGCGCCGGCCGCCTGTTTCTTCCGAATCTCAAGACTCAGGCCGTACGCTTCCTTCGCGGTCTGCAGATTGCCTGTCTGAAGGTTTATCTTTCCCAGGTTGTCGTAGGAGACCGACAAATCGCGCTGGGATTGTGCATCGGTCGGTGTGTCCGCCGCCTGTTTTTTCGCGATCTCATGAAATTGCTGATACGCCTCCCGTGCGGCCTGCAAATCGCCTGTTTGAAGGCTCAAATTAGCCAGGTTGTCGTAGGAGACCGACAGATCGCGTCGGGCCTGCGCGTCGGTCGGTGCATCTGCCGCCTGTTTTCTCGCGATTTCGTGAAACTTCTGATATGCTTCGCGTGCGGCCTGCAGATCGCCTGTCTTCAGGCTGATTTTGCCAATGTTATTGTACGACATCGACAAATCGTGCTGGGTCTGCATATCGGCCGGCGCGGCTGCCGCCAGTGTCCTCCGAATTTCCAGACTTTGCTGATACGCCACCCGCGCGGCCTGTAGATCGCCTGTTTGCAGGCTCATCTTTCCCATGTTGTTATACGACATCGACAGATCACGTTGGGCCAGCTTGTCGGTCGGCACGGCGGTCGCCTGCTTCTTCGCAAACTCGTGAAACGGCTGATACCCCTCACGTGCGGCCTGCAGATCGCCTGTCTGGAAGCTGATCTCCCCGAGGTTGTAGTAAGAGATCGCCAAGTCGCGTTGGACCTGGGCGTCGGCCGGTACGGCCGCCGCCAGTGTCCTCCGAATTTCGAGACTTTGCTGATAAGAGACCCGCGCGGCATCCAAATCGCGCATTTGGAGACTAATGTCCCCCAGCTTGTTGTATGAGAACCCAAGATCGCGCTGGGCATGCGCTTCGGCGGGTGCGGCCGCTGCCAGTTTCAGGCAAATCTCATGGGCCGTGTGCGTCAGGCGAAGTGCCAACTGCAGCGCGTCCTGGTCCTCCACTCCTCTCAATTCGGGTTCAGCGTCAATAGGCCGCAATGGACGACCGAATTGCAGCAGAACTCCCGCCAGATCAAGGAGCGCGACCGCTGTCGTTCTGTCCGCTTGTGCCTGTCCAACATAAGAAGTCGCGAGGCGGTCCAATTGCTTGAGTGCGGTCTGCAGGAGTTCACGGCGGACTTCTCCGCCGCCAGGCAGGCTTTTGAGACTGCGGCTCAAGTTGAAGACCACGCCGTTCAACGTCGCGAGTGCGAGTTGACTTTGCTTCTTGGCCGCATCTGCATTGTCTACCGCCAGCTTTCGCTGTACTTCTTTTTCCGCCCGTTCCGCTTCAACTGCGACCAAGGCGTGTCGAGTCTTCTCGGTTTGTTCTCTCGCTTCTGAAGCGGCCAATCGTTCGCGTTCTGCCGCCTGACGCTCGCGACTCGTCGCCTCGCGCTCCTTCCTGTTGGCAATTTTCAGCTCATTGTTCTTCTGCCACGTGATGCCAGTCACAATCACCAGCGCCAGGCTGGCAACGAGGACCGTCGAGACGCCAGCAGTGACCGCCGCGCGGTGCTTTCGCCCCCACCGCGCCGCACGGGCGGTGACCGGTTCGGGATAGGCGGCGACCGGTTCATCGGCCAGCCAGTGTTCGACATCATTGGCGAGGTCCGCCAGCGACGGATACCGGTCAGCAGGCTTGACCGACATTGCCATTAAGCAGATCGCATTCAGGGCTGCAGGAATCGTGGGGACGACGGAGATTGGCGGGGAATAGCGTCCCTGTTGAATGTCCGTCAGACGGAGGCCGAAATCCACATCCTTCGTCCAGTGCGCGAACGGAGTCTTGCCGGTCAGCAGGTGGTACAACGTGGCTCCCAGGCTGTAGATGTCAGTGGCCGGGCCGAGGTCGCTGATCTTGCCGGCCGCCTGTTCCGGGCTCATGTAGGCCAGTGTGCCCAGCACCTGCCCGGTCTGCGTCGGGTCGATTTCACTGGAGCCGCTGCTCACCGCCGCGATACCGCTGCCGCTCAGGCTGGCAGGTTCCAGCGGCGTTTCGACGGTGGGTAGGTCTTTGCCGGCCGCCTTCGCCAGCCCCCAGTCGACAACGAGCGTCTCTCCGTACTTCCCAAGCATGATGTTGTCGGGCTTCAGATCGCGGTGCAGGACGCCGCGGCTGTGGGCGTAAGCCACGGCTTGGCAGACATCGACAAACCGGCCCAAGAGTTCGCGGAGCTGCAGGTTCCGCTCGGTGGCGGCTTTGGTCGATCCCTTTTCGCTGCCCGGTACCGAAGCATGAAACCGCAGGATCGCCTGCTTGAGGCTGTCTCCCTGGATGAACCGCATTGCGTAAAATGGCCGGCCATCGGGGTAAGTGCCCAACCCGTACACGGGCACAATGCCGGGATGCTCCAACCCGCCGGTGATTTCCGCCTCCAACACGAACCGGCCGCGGCTGTTGCGGTCGTCAGCGTGTTGCGGCTGAATTTCCTTGAAGGCAACATCGCGTCCCAGTTCCGTATCCTTGGCCACCGAGACCTGACCCAAACCGCCCTTGGCATGCGACCGCAAAATGCGAAACCGCCCAGTCAATGACTGTGACACATACGGCCGGACATGGGTGGCGTTGGGATCGATCGCTCCTGCCTGGCTCGGGAGCGCAGTCTCAACGGCGGATGCACGCGATCTGCCCAGGTGCCCCACGCTGACCGCAATCTCGGCATCCTGACCTGCCAGCGGATTCAGCGCGACCGCCACCGGCGCGGCGCTGCTCAGTGCCTGCAGGCTCTGCGCCGGGTCGTCCCCATGCTGGCGGACATGCTCATCCACCAGTGGCTCCAGCAAGGCGGCCTTTCCCGCCGCAAGATGCCCCAGCTTGACCAGGTGGGCCGACAGCGGCAGCGTCTTTTCCGCCACCCAGGCCTGCATCCCGGCGATCAACTGGGGCTGCGAAATAAAATCCAACTGCAGCGCCAGGACGCCAAACAACAAATTGCGATCCGCGTTCATGGTTCGCCTCCGCCACGCCGTCTACGCTCGCCTGCCGCCGAGCAGCCCACATTCGATTGGAAATTCTACACGAACGGACAAGGATCTGCCCGCCCGTTGTGGGGCGTCTCTCAAGCCGGTGGCTGGCCAGGTCGCCGAGCCGCCACATGGTTCCCACGCCAAAGGGATTGGCACTCGCCTTGTGTCCAAAGATCGCATTTCCCATAATCAATTGCCAATGCGTTTTCGCAGCGGTGCTTCAACCATTTGTCCCGCCTGAATTCCTCCACCCTCGACATGACCATGCCCGACCCCACGAAGCTCAAAGTCGCGCGGCATCTTGACCGTCCTGGCATCTGCTTCGGCATGTCGCGGGTGCCTGGGTCGGGACGGGTTTACTTTGGGGCTTCGGATGCCAAGGTGTACGAGGTCGACCTGACGGCGGAGAAGCCCGAGGCGATCGAACTCCCTGGTCAGCACTCGGGTTACGTGATGGGCGTGGCTCTCGCCGGGGCGAGCGTCATCTCTGGAGCCTACGACGGCAAGCTGATTTGGCGTGACACGGCCACGCGGACGCTTGTTCGCAGCGTCAACGCGCACAGTCGATGGATCCGCGGGGTGGTTACCTCGCCCGATGGGAGACTCGTCGCCAGTGTGGCGGACGACATGGACTGCAAGCTGTGGAATGTCGAAACGGGCGAACTGGTCCACACGCTGCAGGGTCACGCCAAGCTGACGCCAACCCATTTTCCCTCAATGCTGTACTGCTGCGCGTTCTCACCCGATGGTCTCTTTCTGGCGACGGCCGACAAGGTCGGCCATGTCGTCGTCTGGGAAGTCGCCACGGGTCGGTCGCTGGCGACGTTGGAAGCACCAGTGATGTACACGTGGGATCCACGGCAGCGGCAACATTCGATTGGTGGCATCCGCAGTCTGGCGTTCTCGCAGGACGGCACCCAATTGGCTGTCGGCGGGACCGGTCAAATTGGCAACATCGACCATCTGGAAGCGCTGGCGCGGGTGGAAGTCTTTACGTGGCATGACGGGCAGCGAACGCATGAGTTCCCCGGCGACAAATCGAAGGGCTTGGTGGAACGGATGGCCTTTCATCCTCAGGGCGACTGGCTGGTGTGTGCCGGCGGAGACCATGGTGGCTTCGTCCAGTTCTATGACCTGCGGGCGAACAAACTGCTGCATCAGGACACCGCGCCGATGCACATCTACGACTTCTCGCTGAGCGAATCGCTCGATACGCTGTATGCCTCGGGGCACGGCAAGCTCGCGACGTTTGAATTCAAATCGTGACCGGCAAAACATCGCCGCCCAACAATGACCGACGACACCATTCAGCCTGAAATTCCGCTCGTAACGCTTCACGACTATCAGTGGCTCACGGCCTCGCGGCGGAACTGGCTTGAATTGGTTTTGATCCCCTGGTGTCGGACCGCGTCCGCCGCCGACCTGCGCCGGGCCGAAGCCGAGTGGCCCGATATTGCCGGACGCGTGGCTCCGGAAGCCACATTGTGGATCTGGGCGTGGAGCCGTTTTCCCTCGTTGGTCAATCTGGAGATGGGCCGCTTCGACGAGGCGATCGAAGTTCGTCTCACCCTTCGCGACGGATCGCAGCACACAGGTTCGCCGGATGATCGGCAAAGCCGCCGCGAGTGGCTCGTGTTGATGAGCCGTGAAGGACAGGGTGGCCCATTTAAGATTGACGAAGTTGCCACAGTCGATCCCCTGTTGGAAATTCGCCCGGTCGCCAACCGGCCGCTCACGCCGACTGAACTCGATTCTCTCTGACCGTCCCCGCTCTCATCGCGTTTTCCGCGGGTTTTGCCCATGCAGCGTAAGGTCGACTGGCGGAAGACCGGCATCCTCACACTGATCGTCGGTTTCGTCATCGCAGTGATTGTCCTGCTGCGATTTCAAGGCCAGCCACCGGCCAGTCTGGAAAGTCTGCTGCCGCCGCTTGCCGCCACGCCCTATCAGAATGCCCGCAAGGATGTGGGATACATCGGTGCGGCCCAATGTGCCGCCTGCCATCCCGGCGAACACCAGAGCTACATGCAGACGGCGCATAGCCAGGCACTGGCGGAAATCGAACTGGCGAATGAGCCGCCAGATGGGAGTTTCGAAGATCCTGCGTCTGAACGCCAATATCGGGTTTACCGCAAGGGCGACGAGTTGCGGCATGAAGAGTCGATCCGCAAGACCAATGGCGAGCAGCAGGTGCTGACCGATGTGCCCATCAAGTACGTGATCGGTTCCGGACGTTTCTCGCGAAGTTATCTCGTTGATCGAGAGGGGTTCCTGTTCGAGTCGCCGGCGACCTGGTACAGCGCGAAACATGCCTGGGGCCTGTCGCCGGGTTATGAGAATTACAATTCCGGCTTTCAGCGGCCTGCGGAACTGCGCTGTCTGACATGCCACGCCGGCCGCCTGGAACCGGTCGACCGCAGTCCGCACCGGGTGCGACTGCATGCCCTGGCCATTGACTGTGAGCGCTGTCATGGACCCGGGGAATTGCATGCTGCTCACCGGAAAGATGTGAAGGCGGGTGAGGGTTCCGCCACAGACTGGACGATCGTCAATCCCGCGAAGCTGGATCGTGACCGGCAGGAAGATATTTGTGCTCAGTGCCACCTGCATACCGGAGCCACGGTGGAATTGCCGGGGCGGCGCGAGGCCGATTACCGGCCAGGCCAGCGGTTGTCTGACTATGTCGCGAATTTTGGGCTAAAGGGCGACAAGGCGCAGATGGAGGTGGTCGGCCATATGGAACAGATGCGGCTCAGCAAATGCTGGACGGAGACCAAAACCCTCACCTGCACAACCTGTCACGATCCTCACGACAAGCCCACTCCAGCAACCGCGACCGCGAGCTACCGGGCCAAATGTATTGAATGCCACACGGAGAACGCCTGCGGCATTCCAGTCACCAAGCGTCGGGCCAAGGATGCCGCGGACAACTGCATGAACTGCCACATGCCCCGCAGTCCGACCGAGATCCCGCATTTCGCCTTCACCCATCATCGCATCGGGATTCACGAAACCAACGCCGAGCCTCCAGCCACGCCCCGTGAGCGAGGAACCCCGGTAGCGGATGAAGCAGGCGGCACAAGCCGCCCATCCGCGCCAGGGGTTCCGCAGCGAACAAGACTCACCCGTGAGCGAGGAACCCCGATAGCGGATGAAGCAGGCGGTGCCAGCCGCCCATCCGCGCCAGGGGTTCCGGAGCGAACAAGACTCACCCGTGAGCGAGGAACCCCGATAGCGGATGAAGCAGGCGGCGCCAGCCGCCCATCCGCGCCAGGGGTTCCGCAGCGAACAAGACTCACCCGTGAGCGAGGAACCCCGATAGCGGATGAAGCAGGCGGCGCCAGCCGCCCATCCGCGCCAGGGGTTCCGCAGCGAACAAGACTCACCCGTGAACTGATCGACCTTGCGGCGTCGCCTCCAGAAGGAGCGCTGATGGACAGAAATCTGGGGCTGGGGTATCTGCAGCTTTCAGATTCGCCTGGCCACACGCAGTTCGCCGAGACTTATCAGTTGCGTGCCCGCAAGCTGTTGGAATCCGTGCAGGCCAAAGGGCTGGCTGATGTTGAAGTGGAAGGCGCTCTGGCGCGGCTGTGGTGGAATATCGACCCAGATCTGACACAGAAATATGCCCGCTCGGTTATCGCAGCGGCAGATGCCGACCCAGACAGTCTGGCGAGCGCCTGCTACACCCTCGGCACAACCCTCTATCAGCAGGACAACCTGGCGGAAGCCCTCCCGTGGCTCGAGCGGACGGTCAAGCTGCGCCCCACAGCAGATTTGTGGATCTCGCTGAGCGACTGCCATGAAAGAGCCGGTGACATGAAACGCGCCCTGGAATGCGCCCGCCGTGGCTCGGAATGGGCTTCCGACCGGCCCCGTTACCTAGAGCGGTACATTGAACTGCTGGAAGCGACCGGCCAGGCCGACCGCGCCAACGAACTTAAGCCACGGCTGGCACCCTTGTTCGAGTATCAGGGCCGGTTTTCCAACGAGACCGAGACCCCGTAAGGACCGCTGCAAGAATAACAGCCAATGAGCCGGAGGGCCTTAGCCGGCCTTAGCCCCCGGTTGGAGGACAATCGGAAGACGCCAGCGCCACGAACCGGACGCTAACGCGTGCCGGCTGATGAATCTGCCCTCACTCAGCGTCCATCCCAATCAACTTCACCATGTTATTACCCCGGCACGAAAGACTCGCACGGCGAAATCGACCCGGGAGCCATTGACCTGAACTCGGCGGTTTCTCATTCGTCGAGGATTGTGTGACTCGTGGTTCGACCTTTCGTGTGCTTCGTGCCTTTCGTGGTTCAGTGAACCAGGTGAACGAAATCTCGACCATCATTCCGTGCAGGAATAACCACGAAAGGCATGGCGCGGGCT
>JAKFUF010000185.1 GCA_021732845.1 Planctomycetaceae bacterium
TCCAACCTAAACGCCTTCATGCAGAGGCTCGCACGGCTCCCCCAGCATGTCATGGCCTTCTTCCAGCACCCCTGCGCCCAATACGCCGCCGAACTTAGGTGATGTTGTTTCAGGCCGAGGTAATAACTAAGACCAATCGGCCCTCCCTGCCCCTATCCGCCGCGCCGATCGACAATTGGAAACAACCGGTTTGTCCCAGCGTAAGACTGGACGGCGTGCGTCGTGCCGCTCAAATAAAAGCGGCTGGGCGCGAGCCCTCCGGTGAACCTCGCGGGTCGGCTTTGGAAGGCAGAAAACCATTCGGCCCGACGGAGCTGTCTTGTCGTGAGTTTCTCTCAAGTCAGGGTGATTCGCTAAGATCTGGATCTGTGCGTGTCATGTGAGTCCTCAGGCAAATCGGGGTGTCTGTGCCAGCGTTGCGAATTCTGAATACGGGCCGGATCGACGAGCGCGAATCGGCGTTTCCCCAGGCGGTGCAGCTTCCCGACGGCGATCTGCTCTGCTCGTTCAGCGTGGGCGGCGGCCAGTTCGTTCACGGTGGCTCGGACTGGGCACGCTCGACGGACGGCGGGCTGACTTGGAAAGTCGAAGGCCAGTTGCTGCCGCCGACAACCAATCCCATCACGGCCAACGCCTTGAAGCTCAGTCTCTCGGCGGACGGCAAGACGATCTATGCCTACGGCACGCGCTACGTGGGCACCCTGGATGACCGGTACGGGGAACGCGTCGGCGAAACGTTGTTCTGCAAATCGACCGACAACGGACGCACGTGGTCCGCTCCCAGCCTGGTGCCGATGCCCGACTGCCCGATGGAAATCTCCCATGCCATCCGGCCGCTGGCCTCGGGCAAACTGCTGGCACCGGGGGCGATCCTGGCCCAGAAGGATCGGCTGGGCGAGGAAGTGCTGGTCGCCGTCTCCGACGACGGCGGCCTGACCTGGCCCCGGCGGCGGACCGTGTTTCGCGATCCTGCCGGAAAACTGGGTTTCTGGGAACAAAAAATTGCCGAGATTTCGCCCGGCCGGTTGATTGGTGTCGCCTGGACCGTCACCCTCGGCGATTACCACGATCAGTGCGATTCGTTCTGCCTCTCGGATGACGATGGAGAGACCTGGGGGCCGCATTATTCCACGGGGATTCGCGGCCAAACCATGTCCGTCCTCCCGCTGGGAGGCGACCGCCTGCTGGTGTTGTACAACCGCCGCTATGGGCAGCAGGGGATCGTGATGGCGGTGGTGACCTTCACCCCCACCGCCTGGACCGTGCAGGAAGAAGCGCTGCTCTACGATGCCCGTGGCTTCCGCGACGGGCCGGAAAGCGGAGCCACGGGTGTGGATGAACTCGCGAGCTTTCAGTTCGGATTCCCCACCGCCATCCGCCTGCAGGATGGCACGATTTTGACCACGCACTGGTGCGTGGAACAGAATGTCTGTGGCATCCGCTGGACAAAGCTTGACCGACTGTGATTCCAGAAACAAATGTGGTCGACCAAAGTCGACTGCAGGGCCACGCCCCGGTCTCAGCCGATCAGCGGGTGCAGTACCTGCCCGGCGACATCCGTGAGCCGGAAGTCACGGCCCTGGGCACGGTAGGTCAGTTGGCGGTGGTCCATCCCCAGGAGGTGCAGCATCGTGGCGTGCAGGTCGTGGACATGCACGGGGTTCTCGGCGGCGTGGTATCCCAGTTCGTCGGTGGCTCCGTAGGTCACGCCGCCACGGATGCCGCCGCCGGCCATCCACAGTGAAAACGACCGCATGTGATGGTCGCGGCCGAGTTGCGGCCCCTTGCCGCTTTGCGACATCGGCGTCCGCCCAAATTCGCCGCTCCACACGATCAACGTGTCTTCCAGCATGCCGCGCTGCCGCAGGTCTTGAATCAACGCGGCGGCCGCCTGATCGGTCGCCTTGGCGCAGACATTCATGAACATCTCAAGATCGTTGTGATGATCCCAGCCACGGTGATAAAGCTGAATGAAGCGCACGCCGCGCTCCGCCAGGCGGCGGGCCAGGAGGCAGTTGGCCGCAAACGAGCCGTCGGCCCCCTGCGTGCCGTAGAGGTCGAGAATATGCCGGGGCTCATCCCGAAAGTCGGTCAGCTCAGGCACGGCAGCCTGCATCCGGAACGCCTTCTCGTACTGGGCGGTCCGGGTTGTCGCCTCCAGATCAGACTGTCCGGTCCCCAGGCCGTTCAGCGTGGCGACGGCCTCCACCACGTCGCGCTGCCGCGGACGATCGATGCCCGCCGGGTTCTCCAGATACAGCACGGGGCTGCCCTGCGAGCGAAACTCGACCCCCTGATACTGCCCAGGAAGAAATCCCGAGTGCCACTGCCGCGCGGAAATCGGCTGCGGACTCCGGCCTGCCTTGGAGGTCAGGACAATGAATCCGGGCAGGTTGTGTGTTTCTGATCCCAGACCGTACAGCACCCACGAACCCAGGCTTGGCCGGCCGGTGAGCGGCGTGCCGGTGTTCATCACGGTGTGGGCCGGGTCGTGGTTGATCTGGTCGGTGTGCATCGAGCGGATGATGCACAACTCATCAGCCTGCTTGGCGATGTGCGGGAGGACCGAAGAAATCTCCTGGCCCGACTGCCCGTGCCGCTCGAATTTGAACTGGGGTGCCATGCACACCAGCTTCCTCCCCTGAAGCTGCGCGATCGGCTGGCCCTGTGTCACCGATTCTGGCATCGGCTGGCCATCATGGCGGACCAGCGCCGGCTTGTTGTCAAACGTCTCGAACTGCGACGGTCCGCCGGACATGTAGAGGAAGATGACCCGCTTTGCCTTCGCGGCGAAGTGAGCCACCGGGTTGGCGTGAGCCGTGGCTCCCAAAGCAGACAGCGCGATGGAGCCCAGCCCGGCGGCATTCCGCCCGAGAAACAGGCGGCGGTTTAACGCGAACAGATCGTGTGTCACCATGCCAGCCCCTCCCCGTAGCGCGGGCTTCAGCCCGCCATTCGTGAGACTCACGCGCCCCGGAATCACGCAAAGTGACATCGCGGGAGATGCTACATGTCACGGTGCAAACGCCTGCTCCAGCAATGCCTTTTGCTCTTTCTTATGCCGATTTTGCGACCCTGCCGCCGGACTCGCCGAAGCCGGCCGTGAGATCCCCTGCAATGGGAACCGGCCGAACAGTCGCTCGCCCCAGTGAATCCGCAGGAACCGCCACGCACCCATGTTTTCCGGCTCTTCCTGCACCCAGTAGGCCGGTGTTGTGTCCGGGTAGTTGGCCAGCGCCGCTTCGAGATCGGCAGTGGGCAGCGGATAAAGCTGCTCGACGCGGACGATCGCCACATTTTTGCGGCCGAGTTCTTCCCGCTGCTGGACGAGTTCGTAGTAGATCTTGCCGGTGCAGAGCAAAATGCGGCTCACACCCTGTGCGTCAACCGGATCGGGCAAAACCTTATGGAACTTGCC
This sequence comes from Planctomycetaceae bacterium, assembly GCA_021732845.1. Classification (GTDB taxonomy): domain Bacteria; phylum Planctomycetota; class Planctomycetia; order Planctomycetales; family Planctomycetaceae; genus JAKFUF01. Next base: position 3,419 of record JAKFUF010000185.1, read on the forward strand.
CGTGGCCAGTTCATCAATTGTGGAGACCGCCGCGGGCAGCCGCAGCAGGCTCTTGGGTGTCATGACAACCAGTGGCTTGCGCCACTTGCGAAGCACCTGCCGGCGCAGGCAGTGGAAGATTTGCGCCGGCGTGGTCAGGTTGACAATCTGCATGTTGTCTTCGGCGGCGAGAGCGAGATACCGTTCAAGCCGCGCGCTGGAATGCTCGGGTCCCTGCCCCTCGTACCCATGGGGCAGCAGCAGCACCAGCCCGCTCAGCCGGTTCCACTTGTCCTCGCCGCTGACCAGGAACTGGTCAATGATGACTTGCGCGGCATTGCCGAAGTCGCCGAACTGCGCCTCCCAGATGACCAGCGCTTCCGGCCAGTCGAGGCTGTAGCCATAGTCGAAACCGAGTACCCCCGCCTCGGACAATGGGCTGTTGTAGATCTCCAGCGGCCCTTGGTTGTCGGCCAGATTCAGCAGCGGGGTATAGGTGTGGCCGTCTGTCACATCGTGCAGCACCGCGTGACGGTGGCTGAATGTGCCCCGGGCACAATCCTGCCCGCTGAGACGGACACGGACACCTTCGACCAGCAGCGATGCAAACGCGGCGGCCTCTCCGGCTGCCCAGTCCAGCGGACGCTTGCCCTCGGCAATTTCCACGCGCTGGGCCAGGAGCCGCACGATTTTCGGGTGGGGGCGGAAATCGTCGGGGATCTCGGTCTGCTGCTTCAGCAGCCGCATCAGCACCTTGGCATCCACACCCGTATTGACATCGACGGCCTGAGACTCAGGCCCGCCAATGAACTCGGTCCACACCTTGCGGACTTCGGTCGGGGCCTGGTAGGTCGGTTCCCGGGCCGCCTTCAGTTCCTGCTCAAGGTGCTGCTGGCTGTTCTCGACAATCTTCTTGGCTTCCAGCACGGAAATGCCGCCCAGCGCCAATAGATAATCGAGGTAGCTGTCCCGCACGGATTTTCGGCGTTCAATCGCGCGGTACATCATCGGCTGGGTGAAAGAGGGCTCGTCGCCTTCGTTGTGGCCCTTCAGCCGGTAGCAGTACATGTCGATCACGACATCCCGCTGGAATGTCTTGCGGAAGTCGAGGGACAGTTGCAGGACTTGAGCCACGGCTTCCGGGTCTTCGCCGTTGACGTGGAAAATCGGCGAGTGCAGCATCTTGGCCACGTCGGTGGCATAGGTGCAGGAGCGGGCATCCGAGGGATTCGTGGTGAAGCCGACCTGATTGTTGACCACGACATGAATCGTGCCGCCCACGGAATAGCCGTTGAGCTGGCTGAGATTCAGCGTCTCCTGCACGATTCCTTCGCCAGCGAAGGCGGCATCGCCATGAATCAAAATCGCCATGCCGTTTCGCCGCTCGATGTCGCCCATGCGGTCCTGCTTGGCCCGCATCCGGCCCTGAGCCACCGTGTTGACGAACTCCAGGTGGCTCGGATTGAAGCACAGCGTGATGTGGACTTTTTTGCCGGTCGCGGTCACCCAGTCACTGCTATGGCCGAGGTGATACTTCACGTCGCCGTCGCCGGTGTGCAGGTTGGGGTCGACGTCGTCGAATTCGCGGAACACGCGGCGGGGGCTCTTGCCCATGATGTTGGACAAGACGTTCAGGCGGCCGCGGTGGGCCATCGCCAGCACAATATCCTTGACGCCGTCTTCTCCGGCTTTCTCAATCGCCAGATCCAGCAGCGGGATGAGGCTCTCGGCACCGGCCAGCGAGAAGGTCTTGGCACCCGGATATTTCTTCCACAGGAACTCTTCAAACACGGTGGCGTCGGTCAGCCGCCGCAAGATTCGCATCTGGGCGGAACGGGGGAGTTCCAGGCGGTTGCCGGTCGACTCCATCCGGTGCTGGAGCCACTGCCGGACCTTCAGGCTGTCGATGTGCATGAACTGCGCGCCGATGGTGCGGCAGTAGGTGTTTTTGAGCCAGTCAATGATCTCGCGCAGCGTCCGCTCGTCGGCCCCGCCCATCCACTTGGTTGAGAACCTGCGGTTGAGGTCTGCTTCGGTGAAGCCATAAAAGCCGGGATCCAGTTCGGGAGGGGCCGGCCGTGGCTGCCCGAGCGGATCGAGTTGAGCCACGATGTGCCCGCGCACCCGGTAGTCGCGGACCAACTGGTCGACGCGTTCCTGCAGCGCTTCGGCACCTTCACTGGCGGTTTCGCCATTCCACTCATGCCGGTTGGTTCCATGGGCCGCTTCACCGTTCGCGGTGGCTCCATTGGAGCCGTGCGTGTCGGGGCCCGGCAGTGAACTCCGCTGCGCGAAGGTGGGTGGCGCACCGGCGCGGAGTGCCTCGCCATGCCCCGTCGGACGCATGTCATCGAAGTACTCCCGCCAATCCGGGGTGACGGAGGCAGGATCCTTCAGGTAGTCAGCATACGCATCTTCGAGGAAGGCGAGTGACTCGATGTTGAGGGAAGGCTCGGAACCAGGCATGCGATTTGGACGTGAACGGAGGGAGGCAGGGTGTTCGGGTGCAATATCCGCTGGCGACTGCGGTTGCGATCCGAAGAAGCTTTCTGAAGTTTAAGACAATTCCGTGGTTTGCGCAAAACGGTTCCTTCACGAATACCATCTGTCAGATGTGAAGTCGAGACTGAACTGCCGGACAATGCCACCAGTCAAACGAGAGTGAGCCGTGCCCCAAACCGCTGCCGCAGCGCCGACCGCAGGTTGTTGCCGACGGTCGCCGCATCCAGCTTCAAATGCATCAACGCCGGCAGGACCGCCAGGTCGGCCAGTTCCAGTAAACCTTGTTCAGCAATCCGGTTGCGGTCGAGGCTCAACCGCGTCAGGTTCGGCAGCACTAGTGAACGGAGCAGCGACTGCATTCCCCTCGTGCCAATCGAATTTCCGCCAAGTTCCAGTGCCGTCAGTCCCTGCAAATGCGGTGACCGGCATAGTTCATCCAGCCCATCATCGTCGATGCGGTTCCCCCACAGGCACAAACGGCGCAAGTTCTGCAGGTCTGGGCAGTTAGCCAGCGCCTCTGCCCCGGAGAAGCCGATTTTGGCATTGATCAGCGTCAGGCTGTACACCGATTTGAAGCCCGCCGATCTGACCAGGTTCTTGACGCAGTCGTCGCCGTCGCGGGGATGCTCGATTTGAAGTTGTCGCAGGGCCAGCCCATCCATGGCGCGAGCCACGGCCTGCGCGGATGAAGGGCCGAAATGACCCCAGGCACCGCCAATCCGGAGCATGGCCAACTGCCGGAACGCTGGCGACTCCAGCAGCTTTTGCACACTGGCGGCGGCAACGCGGTTTCCCAACAGCGACAAGTCGCGCACCAAGCCCATCCGCTTCGATTTCGCCAGCGCGGCCAGGCCTTTCTCGATGCCACAATTGGCCAGGTGCAACTGCTCCACTTGAGAACAATCCAGCTCCGCCAGCGCCGCCACACCATCATCTCCCAGCGCATTGCTGCTGAGATTCACCGACCGAAGTCTGGCCAGTGGCACGGCCAGATGCCGGATCCCCTTTTCTCCCAGCTCGTTGCCGGAGAGATCGAGATGCTCGAGGTTCGGCCAGCTTCGCGCCCCGAACATCTCCGCCACTTCATTGCGGAGATTCAGGTCGGCGAGATTGAGCCGCCGCACCTGCCGGATCTGCGGGGCATCGGCGAGAATTTCCACCCCCACCGCATCAATGCGGGTGCGGGCCAGATCCAGCTCGGCCAGCCGTTCCAGTTGCCCCGCCGAGGCGAGCGCGTCGGCTCCACGCACCCCCAAAACGCAGCCCTGCAAATCCAGATGTGTCAGCTCCGACAGCGGGCAGTCGGCCAGCCGGGCGAGTTGGTTCTCGGCGGGGCTGAGCCTCAGCACCAGCCGGCGAAGTCCCTGAAACTGCGGCGTGTCACAGAGCTGTGCGAAGCCCGCGGCGTCGAATGTGTTCGGCCCGCTCTCACGCAGTTCCAGCCCCCGCAGCAGCGGACATCGCTCCAACGCCGCGGCGACGGCCCGCAATGGCTGTTGCAGCAACACCCGCCCGGAAATGGACAGCGTCCGCAGCCGGGACAGTTCCATGTGGCTCAGGTTTTCCAGCCGAAACACATCAATCTTCAGCCCCAGATGATCGACCAGCGGCGCCCGTTCCGCCAGAACCGCACCATGGGTCACATAGTCTTCGGCACCGACCGTGATCTCGTTCGCCAACCCGCGGTTGAAACGGTAGTCGACAATGGTCCGCTCGACTTCCGGGGGCAGCGCCGACCGTATCGGTTCGAGCCACGCGGAACGCCAGGTCTGGAGCAACTCGCTGATGCGCACAGAATCGGCAACGCTGGGCGTCTGGCTGCCGCACTGCAGACGGATCAGTTCCGCCCTCGGATCGCCCTGTTCCTCCAGCCAGTCCGCATAGACCTGCCGAGTCCCGTTGTCGTCCGGATTCGCCGCAATCTCCGCGAGAAATGCCGCTTCCTGGTCCATTGACTGAGTGTATTCCAGCGGCGGCTGAAGCGAAACGCCGGTTCCTTGGCAAGCACGACAATTCGAACGCCCGACTCCTCGTGGGTCCTCCCCAGCCCCCGTCGCAACCTACCGCAGCAGCCGCCAATCTGGTCAAATTCGCCGAGGAATCACGGCCAGTTCAACACGGATGCGCACGCCATGCAACACGTCGAACAGTATCTGACAACCAATGCCAGCCGCTTCGAAGAGGAGTTGAAAACGCTGCTCCGCATTCCGAGCGTCAGCGCCGATTCGCGGCATAATGGCGACACGCGGCGGGCGGCGGAGTTCGTGCTGGCACAAATGCAGGGAATGGGCCTGACGGCGGAACTGGTGGAAACGGCCGGGCATCCGATTGTCCACGGCCAGTGGCTCGGAGCACCGGGGGCTCCCACGGCGCTCGTCTACGGTCATTACGACGTGCAGCCACCAGATCCGCTCGACAAGTGGATCTCTCCCGCCTTCGAGCCGACCGTGCGCGACGGCTGCATCTATGCCCGCGGCGCGACCGACGACAAGGGGCAGATGTTCACGCACCTCAAGTCGATCGAGGCGTGGATGAAGACGGTCGGAAAATTGCCCGTCAATGTGCATGTCGTCATCGAAGGCGAGGAAGAAGTCGGCAGCGACAATCTCGACAAATATCTGGACGATCATCGCACGCAGCTCAAGTCCGACGTGGGCGTGATCAGCGACACCAGCCAGTTCGCCCCCGGCGTGCCAGCGGTGACCTACGGCCTCCGCGGGATTGTGGCGGTGGAAGTCACCCTTCGCGGACCAAGGCAGGATCTGCACAGCGGCGTGTTCGGTGGCTCTGTCGCCAACCCGGTCAACCAGCTCGCGCGACTCATCGCGCTGCTGCACGACGACCAGAACCGCATCCAGATCCCCGGCTTCTACGACGACATCCCGCCCTTGTCGGATGTCGAAAGAGAATGGTTTGCCAAGCTGCCCTTCGACGCGGCCGCCGACCTGCAAAAGCTGGGCATCGATTCCGGCTGGGGCGAAACCGGCTACACCACGCTCGAACGCCGCTGGGCGCGGCCCACCTGCGATGTGAACGGCATCTTCGGTGGCTACCAGGGCGAAGGCCCCAAGACAATTGTCCCGTCGTTTGCCACGGCCAAGATCACCTGCCGGCTGGTTCCGAACCAGGATCCAGTCAAGATCGTCAAAGCCCTGGAAAAATTTCTGCGCGACAAGTGTCCGGCGGGGATCAAGCTGGAATTCACCGATGGCCACGGCTGCCCGGCCTGTGCCGTCGACACCAAGAGCCCCTACATTGGTGCCGCCCGCAAGGCGATTCAGGCCGCCTTTGACGCCGAACCCGTGATGATCCGCGAAGGTGGCTCAATTCCGGTCGTGGCGACCCTCCGTCAAATCCTGGGGATCGACACGCTGCTCTTGGGATGGGGTCAGAACACCGACAACCTGCACAGCCCCAATGAACACTTCCGCCTGGCCGATTTTCATCGTGGGATTCGTGCCAGTGCCCACCTGTGGCAGGAACTGGCCCAGGTCAAGCGGGCGTAAGCACCGGCTGGCGTTCCATTTTGTCGTCCAGTTTCACGCAATCGGCAGAAAATGGCCATTTCGAACGCTTGTCCGATGTGTGGTGTCGAGGTGCCGCGGGGCGCTTTGGCCTGCCCCCAGTGTGGGGAGAAAATGAGACAAGGCGGACCACGGTCTGGAGTTGGCCCTCACTTTGAGCCACCCCATTCCGGACCGGGAATCGCCTCGTTCATCGCGGCGCTTCTGGGGTGGGCCGCGCTGGTCGCGACATTCGCGTTCACGGCGTACGTGCTGCAGGGGCCAGGAGGTCAGCCACCGCCGGACCAGCAGATGACGATTGGTGCTGCGGCCATTGCTGGAGTGGGACTTTTGGTTGCGGGAGCCACGCTGGGTCTCGTGGGAGTCCTGCTTCCGCGGCGAAAGAAGGTCTACGCGATTCTCGGGCTGGTCTTCTCCCTGCTGCCGTTGCTCGGCTGCGGCGGGTTCATCGCCGTGATTGCGATCGCCGCGGCCAATGCCCACCGCTGAGATTCAGGCAAGACAGGGAATTATGGCAGCGGATCATCTCAGCCTGCAGGGCCACACAATCGACATTGAGGCGGTCGAAAGTGACCTCCCCGCCATTTTCGACATGGATATCGGGTCAGATCCAGACGACACCTGCGTCGCGGTGATGATCCTCAAGGCTCCGGCCCGCTTTCGCCCGGTGTTGCTCATCACGAACGATGAGACCGTGGCTCAGGGCCGGGCGCGATTTCTCGCTGGGCTCGTCCAGGTTGCGGGTGTGCAGGTGCCCGTGGCCGCTGGTCTGCCGAGCCAGCGCCGACGGCAAAAGTGTCTCGTCGAAGAGGCACCGCTCATCCCGGACTCAACGCCGCTCGACACCGATGGAATTCAGACGCTGATTCAAACATTGCGTATACACCCTCGCGTTCGGTACTTCAGCTTGGGGGCGTTGACCAATTTGGACGCCGCCCTTGCGCAGGTTCCAGATCTGGCGGATCGTGTGGAATTGGTGCAGATGGGGCCGGCACTGACCGGCGCGTACCGCCGGGAGTCGCCGCAGTACAATGCGCGAATTGACCCTGCGGCGTTTCATCGTGTCCTGTGCCAGGTTCGCAAGCCACGGCTCGTGCCCAGTCACTCAACCTGGGGGCGATATGGCGACGGACTGCGTCAACAATTGGGCATTTACCCTGATGATCCCTTCGCCGCCGCGCTGCGCTCGGCCGGCGAACTGCCGACTCTCTTTGTGCGGCACCTTGAAGCGTGGGTCCAGACTGGAAAACCCTGCTCCATCATGCATGATCCGCTGACAGTTCTTAGTTCTCTGATGCCGGGGCTGGTAACATTCGCAGATGTTGAGATGTTGCTTGATACCGGCGGATTTGCCGGGTTGAGTCCCTGCTCGCAACACGCCTTGCAATCTCATGCCGGAGGAGTTGGTTGTGTGGCGGGCAAGGATCTCGCTTTGCCGACCGCGGCCGCAGCGACGACGATTGCCTGTCGCATGTCGTTTGATGTCAACCTCGAAGCGGCACGCATGGCGATCGCCATGGCGGTGTTGGGTGAGTTCGGCGTTCAAATCGCCGTCGAATGGGGAAAGTTCAATGGCTCGCGCACGGAATGAGGCGACGCTGACGCACAACGGATTGGCACGCTCCCTGGTTGAAGTCCCACCATGCCCATTGAATTCGTCGCAGGTGATCTCTTCGCCAACGAACACCAGACGCAGGCCTTTGCGCATGGATGCAACTGCCAGGGTTCGATGGGGGCGGGCATTGCCAAGGAATTTCGTGCTCGATATCCGCAGATGTTTGAGCAGTTTCGGGCAAAATGCAAAGCCAATCCGCGGGAGTTCAACCTCGGGGATGCGTGGCTGTGGAAGTCGGAGGCCGATCCTTGGGTGTTTAACCTGGGCACTCAGGAAGAGATCTGGCACGCCCGAGCCAGCTATCAAGCGATTGAGACGGCGCTCACGGCCATGAAAACGATGGCGCTGAGCGAAGGGCTGCGGTCGATCGCCATGCCGCGGATTGGTGTCGGATATGGCGGACTGTCGTGGAAGAAAGTGAAGGCGATCGTCGAGCGCGTGTTTGCCGATTGGCTGGGACGGCTGGTTGTCTACGAGACTTTCGTTCCCGCGGCGTCATCCGATGATCAACCGCCCGACCCGGATCCCCCAAAATCACCGTTTCCTGCGAAGCAGACCAAGAAGGCCGCCCCGCGCTTTCGCACGCGGTCTCTGACCATTGCCTGTACCGACCTCGAAAAGTCCGTCACGTTTTATGAGACGGTCCTGGGGGCGAAACGCAAACCCACAGACGTGGGGGCGGTGCCTTGGTTCCGACTCGGCACCCTCGACATCAATCTGATGCCGAATGCCGAACAGCCCAGCCCGGCGGAGTTTCCCACTCATGCCATGCAACTGCTGTGGCTCGAAGTCGACAATCTCGCACGTGCCGCCCAATGGTTTGCCGACAATGGTGTGAAGATCGAGGACGAAGGCGATGGCCAGTTCATGACAATCGCCGATCCGGATGGCCTGTTGATTGAAGTCTGGGAAAAAGCTGACGTGGACTGCATAACAACCGCAAGGGGTTAAAGGTCGTCGACGAAAAAGGGCGCACGCAAAGCCGCCCCCGCGAAGCGTTGCGGTTCAACCAGCTTCGCGGATACGCTGGCATCGTTCAGTTCGCCTCTCGGAACTCCGCAATGCTGCATTTGACGATCCCCAGGCGGTATCTGGTCCGGTTTCATCCCAAGCGGATTCCGCACGTCTTCACTGATGTGCTGATCATCGGCACGGGGATCGCCGGGCTGCGGGCGGCGATGGAGATTGCCCCGCCGCTGCAGGCGATTGTTGTCAGCAAGGATCTGCTGGCCACCTCCAACAGCGCCTGGGCGCAGGGGGGGATTGCCGGCGTTCTCGACCCGGTCGATGAAATCGCCAATCATCTGTCCGACACGCTCGCCGCCGGCAAGGGGCTGTGCGACCCCGACATCGTCAACATGGTGGTGCGGGACGCGCCGGAGCGGATTCGCGAACTGGCCGACTGGGGCACGGTTTTCGACACGGAGAACGGCGAACTGGCGCTGACCAAGGAAGGCGGCCACAGCCACCGCCGCGTGGCTCACGCCCTGGGCGATGCCACCGGCAAAGAGGTCATGCGGGCCCTGATCGCCCGGGCCAGGACATTGCCCAACATCGCGCTGTGGGAGAAGACGTTCATTCTGGATCTGCTGACCGACGGCGGGGTGTGCCGCGGCGCGCTGATGTGGAATGCGAGCCACGGCAAGACGATCATCTGGGCCAAGCAAACGATTCTGGCCACCGGCGGCGCGGGTCAGATTTTTCGCGAAACGACCAATCCGCCGGTAGCCACGGGGGATGGGCACGCCGTGGCGATCCGCGCCGGGGCGCACGTTCGTGACATGGAATTCATGCAGTTCCATCCCACGGTGCTGTACATCGCCGGCAGCTCGCGGTTCTTGATCACGGAGGCGGTGCGGGGTGAAGGGGCCTACCTGCGCGACAGCCGGGGCGAGCGGTTCATGCAGGAATACAGCCCACAACTGGAGCTGGCCCCGCGCGACGTCGTGAGCCAGGCGATCGTCACGCAGATGGGCAAGACCAAGCACCCCTGCGTCTACCTGGATCTTTCGCACCTGCCGGTGGAACTGATCCGCACCCGCTTTCCGCACATCGGCAAGGTGTGCGCAGAGTTCGGTTTGGACATCACCCGCGACCAGATTCCAGTGCGGCCGGGGGCGCACTACATGATCGGTGGCGTGACCGTCGATCCCCGTGGCCGGACGAGCGTTCCCTGCCTGTGGGCGGCGGGTGAAGTGACCTCGACCGGCCTGCACGGAGCGAACCGGCTGGCTTCCAACAGCCTGCTGGAAGGTCTGGTGTATGGCATGCGTGCCGGACGTGCCGTGGGTGAGATTGCCCTGGCCCAGCCGGACACCTACTCCGCGGTCCCCTTGGTCAGCGACTGGCCGCCGCCAGAACATGCCGATGACGAGTTGAACGTCGTCGACCTGCGCAACGCTCTGGGCAGTGAGATGGGCCGCAACGTTGGAATCCAGCGCGACCAACAGGGGCTGGAGACTGCCCAGAAGCAGGTCGAGTTTTGGAACCGCTACGTGTCTCCCCGTGAGTTCTCGTCAATCCCAGGATGGGAACTGCAGAACATGCTGCTGGTGTCAAAACTGATGATCGCGGCCGCGCTGGAACGCCGCGAAAGCCGTGGCACCCACCTCCGCACCGACTTCCCGCAGCTCGATTCGGCACAGGCGCGGCACATCGAGATCGTGGCCTCTTAGGTGTGGTGCGGGGTCTACTGTCGGCAGAGAGAAAAGGGACCACGAATTTTCACGAATCCGACGAATGACACGAATGAAGCCGTGGATCAAGGTCGTCCGTGATGTCGGATAATTTCCTGATCAAATGGAAATAGGAAGCTCGCGAAGTAGTGCTGTCATGCGATCGAAGCAACGGGCTTGAATGCTCCGTTTCATTCGTGTCATTCGCATAATTCGTGAAAATTCGTGGTTCCCTTTTTCTCTCCCTACCGAGGGTCTTGGCCTCCTCAACTTCGCTTAATTTCATCGGAGCATCACATCGTCCGGCCGCCGTCGACGACGAGGCATTGGCCGGTGGTCAGGGTGGTGCCGGTGGCGAGGTAGATCACGGCGTCGGCGATGTCTTCGGGGTAGGCGGGGCGTTGGAGCGGAAAGGTGCTGGTGCGGTTTTTCAGTTGCTCTTCGCTCATCACCGCACGGAGCCACCGGGTGTCGACGGGACCGGGGCAGACGGCGTTGACGCGAATTTCCGGGGCGAGGGAACGGGCCAGCGATTTGGTCATGGTGTTGACCGCGCCTTTGCTGGCGGCGTAAGCGATCGACGAGCCGTCGCCAGTGATTCCGGCAACGGAACTGACGCTGACAATCGCCCCGGCACCGGACTTTTTCAGCAGCGGGACCGCGGCCCGGATGCAGAAGAACGGCCCCTTGAGGTTCACCTGCAGAATCCGGTCCCATTTCTCCTCGGACATTTCATCGAGGTTTTTATGGTCGATAAACCAGGTGGTGCCGGCGTTGTTGACCAATACATCCAATCGTCCGAATTCGGCTTCGATTTTGCCCAGCATCGTCTTGACGGCAGCATCGTTGCCGACGTCGCATTGCAGCAGCAGGCCCCGCACATTCTCGGCCTGAACGAGTCGCAGGGTCTCTTCGGCGTCGGCCTCGCTGCGCGAATAGTTGACGACGACATCGTATCCCGCCTGGGCGAAGCGCACGGCACACGCCCGGCCAATGCCCGTGGCCGAACCGGTGACGAGCGCCACCTTGCGGGACGAAGCCGTTTGGGTGCTGGGTTGCGAGTTCTCCGCCATCATCATTCTCCGGCATGCAGGTCGATCGGGATGTGTTGAGGCGGCATCGTCGAAAAGAATTGTTGTTGCCGCAAGTCACGCCGAGCGATTCGGCAGGGCTGGCCAGTTTTTAGAAAATGGCAAAGCCCCAATCAGCCGGAGGCCGTCAGGCCCCGGTTCTGGCCGTGCCAAATAGCGGCGATCGCGCAGAATCGGGAACCGGACGCTCACGCGCGCTCACGCGTTCCGGCTGATTTTTTGAAAAACACGCCAGTCCTGCTGGATTCGGCACTGCAGGTTCGCGGAGGGAGGATTTTCGAGTAACATCGCGTCCAAAAGTGAGGCTGGGAGATTTGACACAATCGTTGTCGGCTGAAGCCGACACCACAGGAACATTCCATGAAATCGCTGCGTGTGGCGACATGCCAATTTGCTGTCGACGGCCAGATTGAGCACAACCGCCGCTGGGTGCTGAAACAGATCGCCGAAGCCGCGGCCCGGCAGGCCGAGGTCGTGCATTTCTCGGAATGTGCCCTCTCGGGATATGCCGGCGTCGACATGGAGGGCATCGCGGCACTGGACTGGGAGGCCCTTGTCGCCGCCACCCAGGACGTGATGGCCGCCGCCAAAGAACACAAAGTGTGGGTGCTGCTCGGATCGACGCACCGCCTGGACGACCAACACAAACCGCACAACTGCGTGTATGTGATCAGTCCGCAGGGAAAGATCGTCAACCGCTATGACAAGCGGTTCTGCACGGGAGCCGATGGGAAGAGCCCCACGCTGGATTTGTGCCACTACTCGCCCGGCGACCGGTTCGTGACCTTCAAGGTGCGTGGGATCACCTGTGGCATTGCCATTTGCTACGACTACCGCTTTCCCGAACTGTTCCGAGGCTACCACCAACTCGGGGTGAACGTCCTGTTCCAGTCGTTTCACAACGCCCGCAAAACGGTGGTCGCCGATCCCAAATACAACATTTGGAAACAGATTGTTCCCGCGACGATGCAGTGCCGCGCGGCGGAGAACCATTTTTGGGTGAGTGCCAACAACAGCACCGCCCGCCCCTCGTGCTGGGGCAGTTTTGCCGTCCGTCCCGACGGTTTGATCGTCGGACAACTGCAGCGGCATCGCCCGGGCATTCTGGTCACGGACATGACGCTGGATCCAGCCTGCTTCGACGCCCCCGCGCTCTGGCGCCAGAACGCCATGTCAGGCCGGCTCCACAGCGGCACGCCCTTGAATCATCCACGGTCGCAAGATGTGACCGCGCTGCCCGGCTGAGGCTGCGGCACCTGTTATGTCAAAAAAAGAGGTTTAACCACGAATCGCACGAATCTTCACGAATAAAAGCGATTGCACCACGACACAACTGACAGTGATTGTCGACCCGATTCGTAAGTAGAATCAAGCCCCTTACCGTTGCCATTCGGAGGACGTGCATCTCTGATCATCGCCGTTCAACAGCAAAATCGAAAATCGAAAATCGAAAATTACCATGCCCCTCAACTCTTGAATCCCGACTCATATCCCTGCAGCGCCGTCTCATAGTGTTCGGCGGCGGGTTCGCGGCGTCCGAAGCAGACGGGCTCGTAAATGCCGACCATCATCTTGAAGCCGGCGTAGGGCCGGTCGCGGCCGCGCATGGAACGCAGGTAATCGCGATGGGTCAGGCCGCGCCGATGGCGGATCCATTCCGCACGTTCCGCCTGGCTCATGGCCCCCAGCAGCAGGTGGGCCATCGCTTCGCGGTACATCCCCTTCTGGGCGAATTCGGCTGCCCGTTGCAGATAAACGTCCGCCGGTACGTCACCCGGGTTGAGGTCCGTTTCTCCTTCTTCCGGCTTCGGCTGTTCTGTCTCTGTCCGCACCCGATGCCGGTAGCTCGCAATCGCCTTCCCGACGAGGTAGCCGATGAACCCGATCACCGCCACCAGCGCCAGATAGACAAACGCCGGAGCGGTGGTGAACAGCAGTGACAGGACGCGAAAGATCGGCTGGAAGATGTAGCGTCCAATACTGTCCATGAAATCTCTGAGCCACTGGGGCGGCTGCCACTGTGGCCGCGGGGGCGGGAGAGTTCCTTTTTCAACCTTGATCCGCACGCGGCGATATTCCGGCTGCGCCAGAATGTCGTCCAATCTCTGCCGGATCTCCGTGCCCAGTTCGTCCCCGTCCACGGGCACCGCATTCGCCCCCGCTTCGGCCGGTTCCTGAGCCACTGCGGCATTGGATGGCGACAGGGCAACACCCAGAAGCACGGCTGCCGTCAGGGTGCGAATCCAATTTGCAGGCATGCGGCGGCTCAAGACGGGTCGGAATCAGGAACGCAATTTGAGAAAGTGTAGCCGAGGCGGGCATCATTTTCGATTTTCGATTTTTGATTTTCGATAGGGAGCGCGGCGGCACCGCGCCAGCCTGTTGGGTGCGGCGGCACCGCGCCAGCCTGTTGGGTGCGGCGGCACCGCGCCAGCCTGTTGGGTGCGGCGGCACCGCGCCAGCCTGTGGCATCGCTCTCGATTCGGATTGGCATGCTCCATTCAATCGAAAATCAAAAATCGAAAATCGAAAATGCCCACGACCGATGATACGATCACGGGGGAATCGTCCCCCCCACTGCCGAGGCTTCATGTCTGACTCTCAGGAATCCATGCTGACCGATGCCGAAGCGCGGGAGCGCGAGGCTCAGGCCATCCGCGGGCTGTCGGCCGCTTATCTGCGGCTGCGGGAAGAGATTGGCAAGGTGATCATCGGCCAGGACCAGGTGGTCGACGAAATGCTGATCGCCATGTTCAGCCGCGGGCACTGCCTGTTGGTGGGTGTTCCGGGTCTGGCGAAGACGCTGCTGGTCAGCACCCTCTCTAAGATCCTGCAGCTCGCCTTCCGGCGAATCCAGTTCACGCCCGACCTGATGCCGGCCGACATCACCGGGACCGACATCCTGCAGGACGATCCCGAGACCGGGCGGCGGTTCTTCCAGTTCATGCAGGGGCCGTTGTTCACCAACATCCTGCTGGCCGACGAAATCAACCGCACGCCGCCCAAGACGCAGGCCGCGCTCTTGGAGGCGATGCAGGAACGTCATGTGACCGCGGGTCAGAACACCTACCGGCTGCCACAGCCGTTCTTCGTTCTGGCCACTCAGAACCCGATTGAGCAGGAAGGCACATATCCGCTGCCAGAGGCGCAGCTCGACCGCTTTATGTTCAACCTGGTGGTTAAGTACCCAACCTCTGCGGAAGAACTGCGAATCCTCAAGCAGACGACCAGTGGCGAAGAGCCACAGTTGGAGACGGCGCTGACCGGTCGGCAGATCCTGGCGCTGCAGGAAGTGGTCCGCAAGGTGCCGGTGGCCGACCATGTGTTCGTCTATGCCCGCGACCTGGTGCGAGCCACGCGCCCGGATGAAGGCGAGGCTCCGGCGTTTGTGAAACGACTCGTGTCCTGGGGTGCCGGTCCGCGGGCCGGGCAGTATTTGATTCTGGGCGGCAAGGCACGGGCCATCTTGCAGGGCCGGTTTTACGTCACCACGGAGGACATCCGCGCCGTCGCCCCGCCGGTCCTGCGGCACCGCGTCGTCACCACCTTCCAGGCCGACAGCGAGGGGATCACCTCCGACCGTGTCGTGGAGATGCTGCTGGAAAGCGTGCTGGTACCGACAGAAGAGCGGGCGGGACGAAAGCGCGAGGCCCGCGGGAGGTAGGTTTCGGCTGCGTCGGCAAAGCACCGCGATGAGACTCGCGATGGTCAATTCGTCCAGCAAATCTTTCGCAGAGAACCAAATCGGGAGATTTTCCCTGGGTCCTATTGTACTTCTGCAGACCAGATTTGTTGGCATGCTTCCAATCTGGCGGCATGACGGAAGCGTTGAGCCCCGCTATAATTCCGACCGACGAGATCGGCGAAATTCTTGCCAGAGCGAGAGGTGTGGACCATGGCGGAAGCGAAAATCGAAATCGTGGGACCCGGTGAAATCCCGCAGATCACCGAGCTGTTCAACAAGATTTTCAAGCCGGCCCGCGACGCCGTCTCCTTCCGCCGCCGCTTTCAGGGCCGCTGCAACATTCTGATCCTCGTGGCCTCGGTCTACAACGAGCCGGCCGGGTTTTACATCGGCTTCGAACTCAAGCCGACCATGTATTTTTCGTGGCTCTACGGCGTCCTGCCGGAATTCCGGCGGCAGGGGATCGCCTCGCAGTTGATGGACGCTGTGCATGCGTGGGCTCCCGACCAGGGCTACGAGGGGATCCGCTTCGAGTGCCACAACCAGCACCGCCCCATGCTGCACCTGGCAATCGCCCGCAACTACGACATCGTCGGCATCCGCTGGGATCCAGACCGCGGTGACAACCTGGTGATCTTTGAAAAGTCGCTCGGCCTGGCGTGACCAAGCGAGTTCGGTTGCGTCAGCTTCGGGAACCGTGGCTCACTGATCGACGCCGGTTGCCGGTGACAACTGACACCGTCCCTCGCTGACGCAGCGGGTTATTACCCCGGCACGAAAGAAACGCACGACTGAATCAACTTGGGAAACATCATGCTTCGTCGAGGAGCGTGTGACTCGTGGTTCGACTTTTCGTGTGAGGACGACTCCGACGACAGGCTGCTTTCGTGGCATCGGTTTGAGCCGACGCGGCCAGGAGGAGCTGACAGGTGGCGCGGTTTCGCTGGTCGGGACCGATGCGACCGTTCTCGTGACAGGGGGCGCACGACCACTGATCGAAGTTCGCGCCATCGCCCGCAGACAGGCGGCGCTTCCCTGGAACCGCCCGCTCCCTGTTCCACCGGCGGGCAGGCGCAGCCGATGTTCGAACTGGCCACCACAGAGAGGGGGCGCGAGACAGGCTGCTTCCGTAGCGTCGGCTTGAGCCGACACGGCCATGACGAGCCGGCAACTTGGTTGTGGACTGAAGTCCACACTACGGGTGCTGACAGGGGGCGCTTCGCCGGAACCGACCCCTGATCCACCGGCGGGCAGGCGCAGCCGACGTTCGAACCAGCCGCCAGAGATAGGGGGCGCGAGACAGGCTGCTTCCGTAGTGTCGGCTTGAGCCGACGCGGCCATGACGAGCCGGCAACTTGGTTGTGGACTGAAGTCCACACTACGGGTGCGGACAGGCGGCGCTTCGCCGGAACTGACCCCTGATCCACCGGCGGGCAGTCGCAGCCGATGTTCGAACTGGCCACCACAGAGAGGGGGCGCGAGACAGGCTGCTTCCGTAGCGTCGGCTTGAGCCGACACGGCCATGACGAGCCGGCAACTTGGTTGTGGACTGAAGTCCACACTACGGGTGCGGACAGGCGGCGCTTCGCCGGAACCGACCCCTGTTCCACCGGCGGGCAGTCGCAGCCGACGTTGGAACTGGCAGTCAGAGATAGGGGGCGCGAGACAGGCTGTTTTCGTAGCGTCGGCTTTAGCCGACACGGCCATGACGAGCCGGCAACTTGTTTGTGGACTGAAGTCCACACTACGGGTGCGGACAGGCGGCGCTTCGCCGGAACCGACCCCTGATCCACCGGCGGGAAGGCGCAGCCGGCGTTGGAACTGGCAGTCAGAGATAGGGGGCGCGAGACAGGCTGTTTTCGTAGCGTTGGCTTGAGCCGACACGGCCATGACGAGCCGGCAACTTGTTTGTGGACTGAAGTCCACACTACGGGTACGGACAGGCGGCGCTGCCATGGCACCGCCCAAACCCTCATCAGCGTCAACCATCAACCGTGGCTCGGCATCCCCACGCCTTTCCAACACCTCCTTCGCATCCACAGCCGCGCGATCACCAGGTTTCGCCGCGCTCATCGTGACCATCGGAGCGGCCACGAGCTGCTCCGCCCACAGGTCGTGTTGCCAGCCGCGGCGGCACTTGGCGAAGAACGGGCCATCGGGATCCAGGTGGCTCAGGCAATACATCACCGCCCACGGCTCGCCGCGGTCCAGCGCGACGACCAGCCGCCTGCTCAGCGCCTCCGCCAAATCCGGCCGTGGCTCACCCTGCCCAACCGGTTGAGCCACGCGATGTGAGGGAAGCGGCACTTCCAACAGCTTTCCCGCGTCTGCCGGAGCAGCGGTCTTCACGCCTGCCCTCGCACAAAACTGCAAGGCCCATGCCTCTCCCGCAGCCACCGCCGATTGCAGCCGCTCATTGGCATAGCCGATCATCACGCTCCGCGCGCCATCCCGCCCCGCCCGCAGACGCTTCGAGCGGGCCACGCGCTGCACCAGCGATGCCAAGGTCAGCCCCAAATGGATGGCGGCG